>JAYVLK010000010.1:0-99787 GCA_043759515.1 Methylotenera sp. | reverse complement strand
GGGTTTTAATGGGTCGTTATGACGAGAAACCTCACGCTCAATTAACACACAATTCAACACTTTTAGCGCAATAAAACGCTTAATTAAACCGCTCCCCCAGTAATCTTTGGCGGCTACTGGCCGTGTTTTTTCCCTAATTTTCGCTGGCAATGCTACCCATAAAGCTAGGGTATCGAGATGGCTTGAATGATTAGTAAAATAAATAGTTTGAATAACCTGTTGTGTTGAGCTTGGCGCTGCACCAACCCAGCGCGCTTGGGCGCCGACTAACAACTTAACCAACCCAATTAAGCCATAACGCGCCAATGTTGTAAGCATTATTTAGCCTGCTTTAACTGCTTGGCTATGGCTAACGTGCGCGTTGCGCAAGTAATGCCAGAGCCAATTGCCACCACATAAGCGGTAACCATTAGTGCAAAAACAGTACCGTTGATTTGCAACTCTACAGCGGCAATTAAACAACCAAGCGACATCACAAACATGCGGTGTGGCTTGGCTAGCGGCCCACGAAAATCTTGTTTTAAACCGTTCGCACCACCTAATACTCTTATATATGCAGTTTTTGCCGCCAACAAAGCCCCTAACCAGCCTAGCCAAGGCATGGCAATGGCATACCCAAGTGCCACAATAAATAGCGAATCGGCAATACGGTCGGGTATTTCGTTGTACAAAACACCTACATTTGACTGTTTGCCACCTTCAATCGCCACCATACCATCGAGCATATTGCACAATAAACGCAGTTGAATACATAGCGCAATTAACACCATCATTAAAGGCGTTGGACTGCGAAGAAGCATCCATGCGCCTATCAGGGCAGGCAAAATGCTCAGCACAGATATTTGATTAGGTGAAACATTGGCTTTCACCAAAATACTAGCCAGCCATTTTGCCCAGCCAGCGCTTCGCGTAGTAAGCGGACGGCGATTATCGTTTTTATTTGTCATGTCTACTTTCAGCAAGTTTTAAGCATCTGTTTAATTGCAGCAAGTATAGCTAAGTTAGGCTAATTACCAAGTTAGGCGTATCGCTATGATAAAATCTTACCTCAATAATTAAATTCTAAACAAGCCATTTCAGCCATGCAATTCACCTTACACAAACAAGACGGCCTTGCCCGCCGTGGCACCGTTCACTTAGCTCATGGCGATTTACAAACGCCAGCCTTCATGCCAGTAGGTACTTACGGCACGGTTAAAGCCATGTCGCCATTAGAGTTAAAAGAAATAGACGCTCATATAGTGCTCGGCAATACTTTTCACCTGTGGCTACGCCCTGGCTTAGAGGTCATTGCAGCGCATGGTGGCTTGCACAAGTTTATGGGCTGGGATAAGCCGATTCTGACTGATTCTGGTGGGTTTCAGGTTTGGAGCTTGGGCGCAATGCGCAAAATTACCGAAGAAGGCGTGAAATTTCAAAGCCCAATTAATGGCGACACCTGCTTTTTAACACCAGAAGAATCCATGCGCATTCAAAAAGTGCTTAATTCAGATATCGTCATGATTTTTGATGAATGCACACCGTATCCCGCCACCCACAAAGAGGCTAATGACTCTATGCAATTAAGTTTGCGCTGGGCTAAGCGCAGTAAACATGCACACGTTAATGAGAATGGAGGCAACAGCAACGCCTTATTCGGCATCATCCAAGGTGGCATGTTTGAAGATTTACGCGATATTTCATTGGCAGGTTTAGTCGATATTGATTTTGACGGCTTTGCCATTGGCGGGCTTTCTGTGGGCGAGCCTAAACAAGATATGTTACGAATTTTGGCCTATACCGCACCCAAAATGCCGCAAAATAAACCACGCTATTTAATGGGGGTTGGCACGCCAGAAGACTTAGTGGCTGCAGTTTCACAAGGGGTTGATATGTTCGATTGCGTGATGCCCACTCGCAACGCCCGCAACGGCTGGCTATTTACGCAATATGGCGATATTAAAATTAAAAATGCTGGCTATAAAACCGATATACGGCCGCTAGACGCAGATTGCGCTTGCTATACCTGCCAAAACTTTAGCCGAGCATATTTGCATCATTTGCAAAAAGTGGGTGAGATTTTAGGCGCACGACTTAACACGATTCATAATTTGCATTATTACCAAGTGCTAATGCAGGACATGCGTGCTGCAATTGAAGTTGGTAAGTTTGCAACTTTTAAAAATAGATTTGCGGCAAAACGTGCACAAATTAAAAATAACAAATAATTTTTTTTCAAATTGCATGAATATTTTTTTCGGTAATTTGAAAAAATTGATCTTGTCAGAGCCCATTTATTCCACCACATAAGATAGGAATTATACCCCGTTCTTGTAAATAGTCTCCACCAAATGCGGTTCAGCTCGGCTTATGATATTTCTATCTTAATAAAGTTTGGTAAGCTACAAAAAAACCACCCCAAAGATGGTTGTACAAAACGACTATATCTTTGTATTGATGTTGGCATCTTTTAAAATATTATTGCCAGTGTGACGAGACTTTAAATTGCTAGGGACAGATACGCAATTCTTACCATTTTTGCACCAAAATTCATGCGAGCCTTTAGCTGATCTTTCAAATTTATAGCCGTTATCTTTAAGAATAGTTGTGAGTTGTTTATAAAGGCTCATGCATGCAGTGGTGTGCAAAAACTTAAGTGCGCATGACTATTACGTATTTTATTAAGTGAAACGTTGTCATTTATAGAAACTAGCTCTGGCAAAGTCAGTTCTACTTCTTTACGTAATTCATCTAGTGACTCAGCCTCAATATGCAAGCCTTTGACATTTGGACTACTTGCTACATAAACATTAGCTTCATCATCATGAAAAACCTGAATTTTAATAAGTAGAGGTACGCCAATTGCTCCCAATGATCTAGCTAATGGCCAGTTAAAAGGATACATAATAATCTCCGTAAATTATATGAATGAAGCTAATAACGGGTATTAACTCAGTCGCAGATTATACCGCCAAATGAAACAATGTAAGCACTTTGTTACAAATCGATACTAGCATTTTTAAAAATTGCGTCAACAGGTTCTTGGCTGCAAGCCTTTTAGTCACAATAACTTAATATTATCTTAGTTAAAAAATTAGCATTCAGTGGCATATCAAACAACTGAACATTTGATGCAAACACCACCTAAAAATTCAAATTACTTAAAATTGACTTAAATTACTTTAAACTGAAATATAACCGCAATATTCCCGTTTACTCAATCAGATTGAGTATGTGTTAAAATCGTCTATTAATTAGCAACTAGATTTGCAAACAATTTTTTGAAAGTATCTACTACTATGTTCAGCAATTTATTTATTAGCAACGCATACGCTGCACCTCTACCTGCAGGTGGAGATTTAATGAGCTTTTTGCCTATCATCGTTATTTTTCTCTTATTTTATTTTATGCTGATACGCCCGCAAATGAAGGCGGCTAAACTGCAAAAAACCATGATTGAAGCGCTAAAAACTGGTGATGAAGTGGCTACCGTTGGCGGCATGATAGGCAAAATAACTAAAGTTGGTGACAATTTTTTGAGTATTGAAATTGCTACAAATACGACTATTAACGTGCAAAAGCATGCTGTACAAACTTTATTGCCGCCTGGCACTATCAAAGGCATTTAGCAAAAGGCATTTAAAAAAGCTATTTGATAAATAGTTAACAAAATTAGTTTAATAAATTAGTTGGGGCAGCATCAATAAAATGCCTCAATTAAATTTTTCTTAACCTCTTCAATTATCCAAGCATTTTAAAGCAACCTTATGAATCGTTATCCTAGCTGGAAATATGCCTTAATCGGCTTCCTTATTCTGATCGGCCTGCTCTACACCATTCCAAACTTTTTTGGTGAATCGCCCGCGGTGCAAGTGTCGCCTGCTAAATCGTCTTTAAAAGCCAATCCAGAGCTACTTAAAAAAGTAGAGGCAGCGCTTAATTTAGCCAATATTAAATTTAACGGCATATTTTTAGATGCTAACGGAGTGAAAGTACGCTTTGATAACCCTGATGATCAAATAAAAGCTAAAGATAAGTTAATTGCAAGTTTGGGTAAAGATTACTCAGTAGCGCTTAATTTATTATCGCAAACGCCAAGCTGGCTATTGGCTATTGGCGCAAAGCCCATGTATTTAGGGTTAGATTTACGTGGCGGTGTGCACTTTTTGCTGCAAGTAGATATGAAAGCAGCACTTGATAAATCGGCCGAAAGTAGCGTGGGCGATTTTAGAACTGCATTACGCCGTGAAAAAGTGAATTATTTTGGCATTACGCGTGAGGCGCAAGCGGTGCAAGTACGTTTTAGCGATAAAAACGAGTTAACAAAAGCGCTTAAAATTTTAAGAAAAGATTATCCAGATTTAACTTATAACGAATCAACTGATGGAAGTGAGCAAGTGCTTACTGCAACAATTGGCGAGGCGTCAAAATTAAAAATTCAAGAATTTGCACTGAAGCAAAATTTGCAAACACTACATAACCGAATTAACGAACTTGGTGTGGCTGAGCCTATCGTGCAACAGCAAGGGTTTGATCGAATTGTGGTGCAATTGCCTGGTGTGCAAGATACCGCAAAAGCCAAAGAATTATTGGGCCGCACGGCAACTTTAGAAATTCGCTTAGTAGATGAAGAAAAAACCGATTTAGCAACAATGGAAGCAGCTGAAAAAGGCCAAGTACCATTTGGCGATGAGTTATATAGAGACCGTGAAGGTCGCCCGATATTAGTTAAGAAAAACGTGGTATTAACGGGTGACCGAATTACCGATGCAGGGCCTGGCATTAATCAGCAAACGGGTGGATCAGTTGTAAACGTAACCTTAGATGGTCGTGGTGCTGGCATTTTTAAAAACGTAACGCGCGACAATGTGGGTAAGCGCATGGCCATATTGTTAATAGAAAAAGGTAGTATTGAGATTATTACAGCACCTACCATTAATGAAGAAATTGGTGGCGGCAGCGTGCAAATATCGGGCATGGCTAATGTGCAAGAGGCAACCGATGTGGCATTACTACTACGCGCAGGCGCTCTGGCTGCTCCAATGGAAATTATTGAAGAACGCACGGTTGGCCCGAGCATGGGTGAGCAAAACATC
This sequence comes from Methylotenera sp., assembly GCA_043759515.1. Classification (GTDB taxonomy): domain Bacteria; phylum Pseudomonadota; class Gammaproteobacteria; order Burkholderiales; family Methylophilaceae; genus Methylotenera_A. The sequence goes on along the minus strand of JAYVLK010000010.1, from coordinate 94,712 downwards.
AAGCGCGGTGTCAATTCCACACTTTGGGGCTTTGCAGCTATTTCGGTCATGATGATTATGTATTACATGGTTTTTGGTGGCGTTTCAGTGTTAGCGCTTGGCATTAATTTGCTGTTGTTAGTAGCCCTTCTTTCTATGTTGCAAGCCACATTAACCTTACCAGGTTTAGCCGCTATTGCACTGGCTTTAGGCATGGCGATCGATGCAAACGTATTAATTAATGAGCGTATTCGTGAAGAACTGCGTAATGGCAATACGCCACAAGCCAGCATTCATGCGGGTTACGATAGAGCGTTTGATACCATACTTGACTCAAATGTCACCACACTAATTGCTGGTTTAGCGTTATTTATGTTTGGTACTGGCCCTATTAAAGGCTTTGCGGTGGTGCATGTGCTGGGCATTTTAACGTCAATGTTTAGTGCAGTTTTAGTGTCTCGCGCTATAGTTAATACGATTTATGGCTATCGCAAAAAAGTGACTAAATTATCTATTGGGCAAATTTACAAAGCCTAAAGAATAGATTATCAAACAAATAAACAGATTTAATTTAAGAGCAAGACTGTAGAGAAACCATGGAATTATTTAGAATTAAAAAAGATATCCCGTTTATGAGTTATGGCCGCATTACAACGGCTATTTCGCTCATCACTTTTATTTTAGCTGTGTATTTTTTATGGGATAAAGGCCTAAATTATGGGGTAGATTTTACGGGCGGCACGGTAATGGAAGTGAATTACCCGCAAACGGCTAATATTGAAAGTATTCGCGAAGCGGTTGATTCTATTGGTTTAAAAGATGTCACCGTGCAGAATTTTGGTACTAGTAGCGACGTACTAATTCGCTTGCCGCTAAAAAAAGAGATGTCTATTGCACAATTATCAGAAACGGTGACAAATGCTTTGCAAGCAGCAGACCCAACTGCCGAAATTAGGCGTGTTGAAAGCGTGGGATCGCAAGTGGGCGAAGAGCTATATTCCAACGGTGGTTTGGCATTATTGATCGTGTGCTTAGGCATTATGGCCTATTTGGCTGTGCGCTTTGAGTGGCGTTTTGCGGTTGCTGCCATCATCGCTAATATGCACGATGTGGTGATTATTTTAGGCTTTTTTGCCTACTTTCAATGGGAATTTAACTTAACGGTTTTGGCCGCCATTTTGGCTGTATTAGGTTACTCGGTTAACGAATCGGTTGTGGTGTTTGATCGCGTGCGCGAGAATTTTAGAAAAATGCGCAAGGCTTCGGTAGTGCAAGTCATTGACAACGCCATAACCCGCACCATGAGCCGCACTGTGATTACACACGTGATGACCCAAACCATGGTGGGCTCGATGTTGTTGTTTGGTGGCGAAGTACTACATAACTTTGCCTTAGCACTCACTATTGGTATTTTATTTGGTATTTACTCATCGGTATTAGTGGCCTGCCCAATCGCCATGTGGTTGGGTGTAAGCCGCGCTAACTTAATAGGCGATGTTGAAAAGAAACAAATAGATGCTGAATTAGAAGCGACTCCTTAATTAATAGCAGGTTTTAAATGTAACGTTTTTGAACCGCACTTTTAAAAAACATTGCTTCTAAAAGTCATACAAAATCAATAACAGTTGTACAATAATTATTAAAATACAAGGCATTTAAAGCCTTGTATTTTAAAAACAAAATCAGTTACACTCAATAATCTTCATTTTCGATATAACTCTCTTTGGATAATATTTCCATCTCTTGGCAATTGGGTATTTTAGCGCTGCTATTACTCATTGCTGCGTTTTTTTCTATCGCCGAAACAAGCCTAATGTCACTTAATCGTTATCGATTAAAACATCTGGTTAAGGAAGGTAACCGCGGCGCACGATTAGCCAGTATGCTGTTATCTAAAACCGATAAACTGCTTGGTGTTATTTTGCTTTGCAATAATTTTGCCAATGCCGCATCAGCAACCCTTGTCACCATTATTACGGTTGAGCTATTTGGCGAAGGTGAATGGGTGTTGATGATAGGCACTTTACTTGTGACCTTTGCGATTTTAGTGTTTGGCGAAATAACGCCTAAAGTAATCGCAGCGGCTTACCCTGAAAAGCTAGGTATTTATTCTAGCTACATACTTTACCCCTTGCTTAAGTTATTGTATCCCGCAGTTTGGTTTGTTAATTTATTTGTAAATGGCTTGCTTAAATTAGTGCGGGTAAATGTTAATTTTAGTGAGGCTAGCCAAGCGCTTAATATGGATGAATTACGCAGCATCGTCACCGATTCTGGTCATTTTATGCCTAAAAAACACCGTACTATTTTGCTTAATTTATTTGATTTAGAAAAAATTACCGTTGACGATGTAATGACAGCGCACACGCAAGTAGAAGTGATCGATTTTGATGGCAGTATTGACGATATCATGGCGCGCATTGCCAGCAGCTATCACACGCGTCTACCAGTACGCGAGGGCGATAAAGAAGAGATTATTGGATTTATTCATGTTCGCAAAGTGATTAATCAATTACGCGCGCACAGGTTAGATGCGCCAATTAACAAAGAAGATTTGCGCGAGATATTAAGCGAGCCTTATTTTGTGCCCTCAGGCACGCCGCTTTACACGCAAATTCAGCAGTTTCAAGAAAATCAAGAGCGCATTGCACTAGTAGTAGATGAATATGGCGAATTTAAAGGCTTAATTACCTTAGAAGATATATTAGAAGAAATGATCGGTGATTTTACTACGCAATCGCCTAGTCGCGCCGGTAGTTATCGCAGAGAAGTAGATGGCAGTTGGTTGGTAGATGGCAGCAGCGCGCTTCGTGATTTAAATAAAAAATTAGGGTTAAATTTACCGTTAGATGGCCCGCGTACATTAAATGGCTTGGTTTTAGAGCATTTTGAAGATATTCCAGAAGCAGGCACTAGTTTTAAAATTGGTGAGCATCAACTTGAAATCGTGCAAACGCAAGATAGGGTTGTTAAAAGCGTCAAGATATTCCCTTAGAATTATTTGCAAGAATTATTCGTCAATCGCTAAGTCAATTAGTAAGTGCCCCAAAAAAAACGCAAGTCAGTATTAAATTAGGCTTGAAATTTTTGTTATTCGGCTCAAAATACAAGTAAGCATTAAAGCGATCTTTTTATGGCAAACCAAAATCCTAACAACGACACCATACTTAAACCAAGTGCGGTTAAACCAAAATTGCCTGCAATGTACAAAGTGTTGTTGTTAAACGACGATTACACGCCAATGGAATTTGTAGTTGAAACAATTGAACGGTTTTTTAATAAAACGCGTGAACAAGCAACGCAAATAATGCTCAAAGTGCATACTGAAGGCATGGGCGTATGCGGGGTTTATCCGCAAGATATTGCTGAAACAAAGTTGAGACAAGTGTTGTCTCACGCTAAAGAAGCGCAGCACCCATTGCAATGCGTTATTGAACCAGCATAATTTAGATAAACAGCTTGCACAAATTGCAATAATGAACTGAAATAAATTTATTGAAGTAAGTAATAGAAAGTTAAGGAATCGAAAATGATTGCCCAAGAATTAGAAGTAAGTTTGCACATGGCATTTATGGATGCGCGCCAAAAACGCCATGAATTGATCACAGTTGAACATTTGTTGCTGGCAATGATTGACAACCCAACTGCGGCTGAAGTGTTGCGCGCTTGCGGTGCTAAATTTGAAGTGCTGCGTACCGAGCTAAATCATTATATTGAAGAGCACACGCCTACCGTAGGCGGTGCTGATGACGTTGACACGCAACCAACATTAGGTTTTCAAAGGGTTATTCAACGCGCCATGTTGCATGTGCAATCATCTGGTAAAAAAGAGGTAACAGGTGCCAATGTATTGGTGGCTATTTTTGGTGAAAAAGATTCTCATGCGGTATTTTTCTTGCATCAACAAGGCATTACCCGCTTAGATGTGGTTAATTTTATCTCTCACGGTGTTGCTAAAATACCTGAAGGAACGACTAAACCAGAGGGAGCGGATGCTGATGTTGAAGCCGACGCAGCGCCAAGTGGTGCGCTAGAAAGCTTTACGCTTAATTTGAATTTACAAGTGCTAGCTGGCAAAATCGATCCTTTAATTGGCCGTGGCCCAGAAATTGAGCGCGTTATTCAAACGCTATGCCGTCGTCGTAAAAATAATCCCCTATTGGTGGGCGAGGCAGGAGTTGGCAAAACTGCGATTGCTGAAGGCTTGGCAAGGCGCATTGTAGAAAAAGATATTCCAGAAGTATTGGCCAACGCGGTGGTGTATTCACTAGATATGGGTGCATTGTTAGCAGGTACTAAATATAGAGGGGATTTTGAGCAACGCTTAAAAGCGGTAATGAAGCAATTGGCTGAAAAGCCAGAGGCCATTTTATTTATTGATGAAATTCACACTTTGATTGGCGCAGGTGCTGCCAGTGGCGGCACATTGGATGCATCAAATTTACTAAAACCAGCTTTATCAAACGGCACACTAAAATGTATTGGTGCAACGACTTATCAAGAATACCGCGGTATTTTTGAAAAAGATCACGCGCTATCACGTCGCTTTCAAAAGGTAGATGTGGTTGAACCAAGTATTGCCGAAACCATTGAAATATTGAAAGGCTTAAAATCTCGCTTTGAAGAACATCATAAAGTGAAATACAGCGCAAGTGCTTTGGTTAGTGCGGCAGAATTGGCTGCCAAGTACATTAATGACCGTCATTTGCCAGATAAAGCGATTGATGTGATCGACGAAGCAGGGGCTGCGCAACGTATTTTGCCTAAAAACAAGCAGAAAAAAACCATTGGCGACAAAGAGATAGAAGATATCGTAGCCAAAATCGCGCGTATTCCGCCAAAAAATATATCAACAGATGACCGCACTGCGCTTAAAACGCTTGATCGTGATTTGAAAGCAGTGGTTTTTGGCCAAGATAAAGCCATCGAAGTATTAACTAGCGCAGTTAAAATGGCGCGAAGTGGCTTAGGCGGTAACAATAAACCTATTGGCAGCTTTCTATTTAGCGGTCCCACAGGCGTTGGTAAAACTGAAGTTGCCAAACAATTGGCTTACATTATGGGCATTGAACTCATTCGCTTTGACATGAGTGAATATATGGAGCGCCATGCGGTTTCGCGTTTAATTGGTGCGCCGCCAGGCTATGTTGGGTTTGAGCAAGGTGGGCTAATGACCGAGGCGATCACCAAACAGCCTTATTGCGTATTGTTATTAGATGAGATTGAAAAAGCGCATCCCGATATTTTCAATATTTTATTGCAAGTAATGGATCACGGTACGCTGACTGATAACAACGGTCGCAAGGCTGATTTTAGAAACGTGACCATTATTATGACCACCAATGCGGGCGCTGAAAACTTGTCCAAATCAAGCATTGGCTTTACCAACGCCAAAGAAGCAGGTGATGAAGCGGCTGATATTAAACGCTTGTTTTCACCAGAATTCCGTAATCGCCTTGATGCAACCGTTTCATTTGGCAGTTTAACGCAAGATATTATCATCCGCGTGGTGGATAAATTCTTAATGCAGTTAGAAGATCAATTGCATGAGAAAAAGGTGGATGTAACCTTTAGTGATGCGCTAAAAGTATATTTAGGCAAAAAAGGATTTGACCCGCAAATGGGCGCCCGCCCAATGGCAAGGCTTATTCAAGATACGATTCGTAAAGCGCTGGCAGATGAGTTGTTGTTTGGAAAACTGGCCAATGGTGGTGTGGTGCATGTGGACATTAATGAGAAAGACGAAGTGCAATTAATGTTTGATCAAGACTTGCAGCCTTTAAAACCAGCATCACCTAAACCAGAGGCTGAAACTGTTTAATCTTTACAACGTAAATTTATGCACTGCAAAATCACCCGACGTAAGTCGGGTTTTTTGTCATTATACTTTTAAACAAGTTTGAAGTAACCCAATTGTGCAACCAAGCGCGCAGTTTAGGGTAATCACTTTGCTCAAACCACGTGCTATCCACTGCGGCAAATTGACGAACAAATGGAAAAATAGCGATATCAGCAAAACTTGGCGAATTTGCAAATAAATAGGTATTTGCTTGCAACAAATTTTCTAATTGCGCCAAAAAAACTTCACCTTGTGCGCGATACTTTAGCTGGGAATTTAAATTTAATTGCGCATGATCTAGCTGCAAATCATCTCGCAATGCGCGTTCAGGGTATTTATAACCATCTAAATTCTTTTTAAATTCAGTATCATTGATTAAGATCAATGCTCCGTAACCCGCATGGATATTGGCTTGCAGGCTTGCACTGGAATGTTCAAGTGCAGCGGCATTGAATTTACTCTCGTGTTTAAAAACCGCTTGTTCAAAAGCCCAATTCATAATATCCAAGCTTTGTTCGATTACCGTGCCATCTGCTAAAACCAAGACAGGCACTGTGCCTTTTGGTGAAACTTGCAACATGTGCAACGGTTTATCGCGCAGTGAAATTTCACGAATTTCCACATCAATTTCAGCAAGCTTTAAAGCCATACGGGCGCGCATGGCGTAAGGACAGCGGCGATAGGAATATAAGATGGGGATTTTCATAGTTGATATTTTGGTGGAAAAAGTTATTACGAGCCTGCGGGCGAAGCAAAACAGTGTAAAAATCAACGAAGTGCTACGGTTTAGCAATCTACCCAACAGTTTGCGATCAATATTTTTACAGTAATCAGCTACTAAAAAACTGGATTGCCGCGTCGGTATAGCCTCCTCGCAATGACATTGAAAAATATATAAGTGCTTATTAACCTAAGCTTTTACAAATTTCGTGTACCAATGCTGGCCCTTTATAAATGAGCCCGCTATATATTTGCACCAAATCTGCACCAGCAGCGATTTTTTCCACTGCATCAGCACCGCTTAATATACCGCCAACACCAATAATTGGCAGCGCACCTTGTAATCGTTTTGATAATTGCTGAATGACGATTGTAGAAAGATCACGCGCTGGCGCGCCAGACAATCCGCCAGTTTCATCAGCATTTTTAAGCCCTGAAACATTATCGCGAGAAAGCGTCGTATTAGTTGCAATCACACCATCTATTTTGTGTTGCATGAGTAAATCGGCAATTTCAATCACTTGATTATGATCAAGATCAGGCGCGATTTTTAACGTGATTGGCACATATTTGCCATGTTTTTGAGCTAGCTGAGCTTGCTCTAATTTCAAGCGCGCCAACAATTGAGACAACGCTTCTTTTTCTTGCAAGGCACGTAAGTTTTTAGTATTGGGTGATGAAATATTAACCGTAATATAACTGGCATACGCATACACTTTTTGCATGCAGATTAAATAGTCGTCCACTGCGTTTTCAATGGGCGTATCTGCATTTTTACCGATGTTAATGCCTAAAATTTGATTAGCATTATTGGCGCTAAATTTGGCCGCTTTTACATTTTCAATTAAATGATCTACGCCTAAATTGTTAAAGCCAAATCGATTAATGATGCCTTGTGCTTGTGTAACCCTAAATAAGCGCGGCTTAGCATTACCAGGTTGCGCGCGCGGGGTAACGGTGCCTATTTCAATGAAGCCAAAACCTAAAGCTGCCATGCCATCGATCACCGCACCATTTTTATCTAAACCAGCCGAAAGCCCTACTGCGTTAGGAAAATTTAAGCCCATCACTTTGCGCGACACGCATATGGGTGGCTTAGGGTAAAAATTAAGCAGCCCTGCTTGCTCGGCTATTTTTAAGGTTTTAAGCGAAAAATCATGCGCAAATTCGGCATCTAGTTGAAAAAGCAGCGGTCTGGCTAGTTTGTAATAATTCATTGTGCTTATTTAAGTGTTTTTTGTTTAGCTTATTATTCGTCTAGGCATTTTATTAAAATATGAACCAAAAATAATGAGTGCGATTGGTCCAATCTCCATCACGCCATTTAATTTAATGCCCAAAATCGGGTAATGAATCATTTGGTCAATGTGACTAAACGATGCAGCACGCATTAAAATAAACGTACTTAACAATACGATGCCAATCCAAGTAAGCGGGTAATTATGCCAAGATTGCGCTAAATAATATCTGATACTTAACAAACTAAACAACATGCCAGCGCCTAAAAAAACTATAAATAACAATTGCAGCGATTTTCTGTTTTCGTACCAACCTTGCGCATGCGCTAACGTTCTCATTGCTTGCGTAAACCAGCTCTGTAAATCAAGTTGTTTGTTAATGGCTAACAAAAGTAAAAATAAAGCTAAGTACACCCAAAAGTGATAACTATCTTCGTTTTTATTGTAGCCAAACGCTTTAACCGTGCATCTTAAAGTGGCCAAACAGTAGGCTAAAACGGTTATCCAGCCAAGGAGTGTTGGGTCTCCAATACCTGCATGCCAACTACCGTTTTTAGTAATTGCAACTGCAAAACTGGATTGAAATAAAAAAATCAAAAATAAAAGTGGTTTTAACATCGTCACATTTCAGATGATTATTGTTAAAGCGATAGGTAACTTAATGATTAGTAATGCTATTAAATGATGGAATATGGCGGAAAATCAATTTTAAACTAATAAAATTTTCTCAAAATTGATTTTCCGCCTTCAAGAAACACTTATAGCAACACTTTCTCAATACCGCCATTATTCACTTTTTCCACATATTCCTGCATCCAGTTTTCACCCAAAATATGCTTGGCCATTTCTACTACAATGTAATCGGCAGTAATACCAGTGTCTTCCCCATATCTTGCTAGCCCCTGCAAGCAACTTGGGCATGATGTCAAAATTTTCACTTTTTCTTCAGGTTTTCCAACCGTTAATCCCATTTTGGCCATGCCTTTTTCTAGCTCTTCTTGCTTTCTAAATTTAACTTGCGTGGCAATATCTGGCCGTGCCGCAGCAAAAGTACCACTTTCACCACAACAACGGTCATTAAGTGCAACTTCAACGCCCATCAACTTATTGGTCACCTCAAGCGGTTTATAGGTTTTCATCGGGCTATGGCATGGGTCGTGATACATATAACGTGTACCAGTTACACCTGATAATTTTTGATCTTTTTCCATTAAATATTCATGAATATCAAGCAACCTGCAACCCGGGAATATCTTTTCAAACTCGTATTTTTGCAGCTGATCCATACAAGTACCGCATGAAACGATCACGGTTTTAATATCCAAGTAATTAAGCGTATTGGCCACGCGATGAAATAACACGCGGTTGTCAGTTGTGATTTCCTGGCCCTTATCATGGTTGCCCGCAGACGTTTGTGGATAGCCACAGCACAAGTACCCAGGTGGCAATACGGTAATTGCGCCCACTTCGTACAACATGGCTTGTGTAGCCAAACCCACATTAGAAAATAATCGCTCTGAACCGCATCCTGGAAAGTAAAACACTGCTTCACTGTCATCTGTTACTTTTTTAGGGTTACGAATCACAGGAATCATGTGTGCATCTTCAATACCCAATAGCGCACGTGAGGTTTTGGTGGGCATTTTTTTAGGCATTGGCCTATTAATAAAGTGAATCACCTGCGCTTTAATCTCAGGCTTACCCACAGTGGCTGGCGGCCTGATTTTGTCTTTTAGCAAGCCAAACTTTTTAGCCAAAGTGTGCGCAACATTTTGCGCTTTATAGCCCCAACCAATCATGGTGGTGCGTAAAAATTTAACCGTGGCTGGGTCTTTGGCATTTAGGTACAACATACCCGCAGCTGTGCCTAAATTAAATTGCTTTTTACCTTGTTCACGTAAAAAATTACGCATCTTGATGGTCACTTCACCAAAATCAATATCGACTGGGCACGGATTTAGACATTTGTGGCAAACGGTACAATGATCGGCTACATCATTAAACTCATCAAAATGTTTAAGTGAAATACCGCGGCGTGTTTGTTCTTCATACAAAAATGCTTCAATAAGTAATGATGTGGCCAATATTTTATTACGCGGGCTATAAAGCAAGTTAGCGCGCGGCACGTGGGTTGCACACACAGGCTTACATTTTCCGCAACGTAAACAATCACTTATATCGTCTGCAATTTCGCCAATGGCTGATTGCTCCATAATAAGTGACTCTTGCTCTAGCAAACCAAAGCTTGGCGTATAAGCATTTTCAAGCCCAGAACCTTTAAGTAATTTGCCCTTATTAAAGTGGCCATTTGGGTCAACTTTATTTTTGTAAGCGGTAAAATTATCAATAGTTGCTTGGTCCAAATACTCCATTTTGGTGATACCAATACCGTGCTCGCCAGAAATCACGCCATCTAGATTTTTTGCCAGTTCCATCACGCGGTCAACCGCATCATGTGCGTCTTGCATCATGATGTAATCGTCTGAGTTTACTGGGATATTGGTATGCACGTTGCCATCACCCGCATGCATGTGCAGGGCAATAAACACGCGGCTTTTAAGCACGGTTTTGTGTATCTCGTCACAACGATTCAATATTTTTTGATACTCGCGCCCAGCAAACATTTCAGCCATTGGGCGTTTAAGCTCACGCTTCCAGGAGATGCGTAAATCGTAGCTTTGAATCGCGCGAAACACGTTTTCATACTGGCCTAATTGCTCACCAAATTGGCCAATTGCGCTCAAAGGCTCATCCAAGTTATCAAGCAACATGCGCCATTTAATACGCAAATCACGCATCAATTGTAGGGCCATCTCTTGTTTACTTTGCACCATGGCCAGGTTATAGCTGCCGTCTTCTTCACGTTCAAACGGCAAATCGCCTTGCATAAAGGTTTCTAGCGCATCTAATAATTTAAGCTTGTTTTTAATTGACAGCTCAATGTTAATGCGCTCAATACCATCAGAGTAATCGCCTAAGCGTGGCAGTGGAATCACCACATCTTCATTAATTTTAAAGGCATTAGTATGGCGTGCAATAGCGGCTGTACGAGCGCGATCGAGCCAAAACTTTTTACGCGCATCAAGTGAAACCGCAATAAAGCCTTCGCCATTACGTGCGTTACAAATACGCACCACTTTTGAAGCGGCTTCACCCACGGCATTTTCGTCATCACTCGCAATATCAGCGATTAACACCATTTTTGGGCGTTGCGCTCGCGCAGCTTTTGTGGCATAGCCCACGGCCTTTATGTAGCGCTCATCCATGTGCTCTAAACCAGCCAAAATAACAGCAGGCTGCGGCTTGTCTTCTGAAACCCGAGCAGTCGCGTCTAAATAATCTTTAATTTCTACAATGGCAGGTACGGCGTGAGACACATTACCAAAAAACTCCAACGCAATGGTGCGCACATGCTTAGGCATGCGGTGCAAAATAAAGGTGGCACTTGTAATTAAACCATCACAACCCTCCTTTTGAATGCCTGGCAAACCGCTTAAAAATTTATCGGTTACATCTTTTCCCAAGCCCACTTTTCTAAAACTTGGTCCTGGTATTGCAATGATTTCAGGCTCACCCAATTGCGTTTTCATGTCTACATCAAAACGCGTCAATTTAAAGCGCGCCATTGCAATATCGTGAATTTTGCCTAAATTGTGATCTAAACGCACAACTTCTAGCCATTTGGCATCGGGCGTTACCATGCGGTAACTGGCCAGATTATCAAGCGCTGTGCCCCATAAAACCGCTTTTTTACCGCCTGCGTTCATAGCTACATTGCCCCCAATACAGCTAGCGTCAGCACTTGTTGGATCACAGGCAAACTCTAAACCTGCCTCAGTTGCTGCCTCCATCGCACGACGCGTAACAACCCCTGCGCCACACTCAATAGTAGCAACTTGGCGCGCCACACCTGGTAATGAGCGCATTTGCACGCCACTGTGAATATCCAATTTTTCAGTATTAATCACCACAGATAGTGGCGTTAACGGAATAGCGCCACCAGTGTAACCAGTTCCACCACCACGCGGAATAACTGTTAAGCCAAGCTCAATACTTGCACGCACTAACGCCGCAATTTCAATCTCAGTATCGGGGTTTAACACCACAAAAGGATACTCAACACGCCAATCGGTTGCATCTGTTACATGTGAAACGCGCGCTAAGCCATCAAACTGTACGTTATCTTTACGGGTTATTTTGGTATAAACGTTTAACGCTTTTTTGCGTAAATCATAAGTTTGGCGAAAATCATCAGCAAACTTTTCTACCGCTTTTTTGGCAGCTACAACTAAAGTTTGTACACTGTTATTAACCGCACCATTGGTATTTCGCTCATCAATAGCATTTAAGCGATGATGCAAAGCGTCTATCAAGGCTTTGCGACGTTTTGGATTATCTAATAAGTCATCTTGCAGATAAGGATTACGTGAAACTACCCATAAATCGCCAAGCACTTCAAATAACATGCGCGCACTGCGGCCAGTTTTACGCTCGGCACGTAAATCGTTTAAAATTGACCAGCAATCGATTCCCAAAAACCTAATGACTATTTCACGGTCTGAAAAAGACGTGTAATTGTAGGGAATCTCACGCAAGCGCGTGGCTGGGGCTGGCTCAGTTTGTAAAATTTTGGCTGGAATAGGTGCGTTCATCTAGGTAAAAAAACTCGTCTAAATTTGAAAAAAGATTATATCATGCACTAGACCACACATATGCTAGGTACGTTCTATGCTTACTACACTCTTTATATATTAAAAAACAAGTTAAAATATCACTATGCTCAATTTAAAACTATGCCAATTTTAAAAAAAATTTTACTGCCTGCAATTGTTTTGGCTGTACTCGTATTTCTGGGTTTTAGCTTATCAAGCAAAACGCAAGCGCCCAATGTCACATTTACTACCATTACAGGTCAAAAAATCAGTATGCTGGGTTTAAAAGGCAAAGTGGTTTTGATTAATTTTTGGGCAACCGATTGTCCAGGTTGCATTAAAGAAATGCCTGATTTAATTAAAACTTATAATGATTACAAAATCAAAGGCTTTGAAGTGATTTCTGTAGCTATGCCATACGATCCTCCTGCACAAGTTCTTAATTATACAAAACAAAAATCGCTACCTTTTCCTGTAATGCATGATGGCTTTGGCGAAATAACCAAAGCTTTTGGAGGCGTAAATTTAACACCAACCGCTTTCATTTTTAATAAAAAAGGTGAGCGTATTCAACGTACAATTGGCGAAATAGATTTTGTTAAACTGCGTCAATTATTAAATAAAGAGCTTAATTAATGTTATGGATCAAAGCGTTGCACATCGTGTTTGTAACCAGCTGGTTTGCGGGTTTATTTTATTTGCCAAGACTTTTCGTCAATCATGCTATGGTAAGTGATGATGCAACCATTGATCGTTTAACCTTAATGGAGCATAAATTATTTCGATTTATGTTGCCGTTAGCCGTTTTAGCACTTATTTTTGGATTATGGTTATGGCTAGGTTATGGCATCGCTGGCGGATGGTTGCATGCCAAGTTATTATTAGTTATTGGTTTGATTGTTTATCATATTTATTGTGGCAAAATCATGCGTGAATTTAAAAACGGTCAAAATACACGTAGCCATATTTGGTTTCGCTGGTTTAATGAAGTGCCAGTTATTATGCTGGTGATCATCACTATTTTAGTGGTGGTAAAACCTTTTTAGGTGTTTATTAACCAGGTACTGGCGCATGGATATTTTAAATTCTAGTTGGTTAATTAACATGCTTGAAAAATCAGGCAAAACACCACACGGGCGCTTGCTTGCAATGTTCGATATCCTTAGAGACTGGCTTGATGCACCTGGAATTAATAATCAACTGCAAGAACTCTTAAATAGTCGTTCTGATTGCTGTGATTTAAGGCAATTTTTAAAGCTGGAGGCCATTAAAGCGGGTGCCGCGATGCCAGAAATATTAGCAAATCAGATTTTCTTTATGGCAACAGCAGCCATGCAAGACCGCTTGAATAATCAAAATACAGAAAGTATTGGCCAAGCTAAAATTGCAGCTAATGCATTAATTTTAGCGCAAATAAAAAGAGAGTTTCATTTTAAAGATATATCTTCTTATGGCGTGGCTGCTAGCTTTTTAGGGGCATTAGTGGTTGCTGGTAGCTTGTTCCTGTTTAATTTAAACCCTGTTGATTTTAATTCGATAGGCCTAAAAACCAATCAGAAAATTGTAACAGTGCACTCGAAATTTACGCCTGTAAAAGCAAATAATGTTACGTATGCTAGCCCCGAAGACACCGCTGCACTCATCGCACAAATCAATTTAATGCGTAAAGGTAATTGTCAATTGATTGAGGCGATTCAGTTGCCTGATTCGTATAAAAGAGTTTATTTCGAAAATATCGTACTAGGTCAAATTTCTACCAATTTAGCAGACCAAAAACTGGTTCACCAATTGCTTGAAAAAGTGCGTTGCAATTACACACCCATGTTAATGGCTAATTCTAAGTGAGTTTTTAAGTAAGTTTCAGTAATAAAAAAAGCCAAACTAATCATGTTTGGCTTTTTATCAACTTTAATTAAAGTATTAACAATTTTTACTCAGTAATTTTCTTTAAGTTATCTAATCCACCTTTAAAAACCGCGTGAATTGTACCTGTAGCAGCTTCGTCATCTTGGCCTTTAGTTGGTGTTGCAGATAAATCTTTACGCGCGAAATTAGCGTTCCACACCACTTCAGTTACATTAGCGCTTACAGGTTTAACCATAATATTGGCTGAATAATTGCTAACTGGTAACACACTTTCGTTGATCACATAAGCGTATGACATATTAGCCGCGCTGTATGCAGTCAACGTTTCATTAACAGTGCCGCCATCTTGCAGGGTTAATAAACGTACTGCGCCCACCGTGTTATTGGTGCCGCTTTTTATTTCAGTTTTAGCAACTGCAGGGTGAAAAGCACCTAAATCGCCATAATTGCTGACTTTAGCCCACACTTTTGCAGCTGGTGCATTAATTGTTACTTTTTCTGTCGCAGCTAAATTAGCGCCTGTGCCTTTAGATGCGCCTGTAGCGCATGCAGTTAATACAACTGCCGTGGCTATTACAGAAAAACTGATTAATTTGTTCATTTAAAACTCCTAAATATAAAGACGATAACTATTATACCGTTCTGTATACATTATAACTATATTTATTGAAAGGTAACAATATTTTTCATATTATCTAACAGGTTACATAAATCATGTATTGTAAATTTATAATTATTATTACCTGTAAGTATATCTAACAAAGCAAATTGCACTCATGCTATACTGAATCTATGAGTGCTTTAAAAGAAAAGATTTTAGTCGTTGCAACCGATTTGTTTCACACCAGAGGCATTAACTCAACTGGTGTAGATACTATTGTGGCTGTGGCTGGCACCACTAAAATGACTCTATATAAATACTTTCGCACCAAAGAAGTATTGATTTTAGAGGTGCTGCAAAAAAGTCAGTCAGACTTTCAATATTGGCTTAGTGAGAAGCTAAACGCTAACAGTAAAAAACCTGCCGATAAAATTCAAAATCTATTTAACTTTGTAGAAGAATGGGTAAATTCGCCTGCTTTTATAGGGCTTGGTTTCATTAAAGCATCGGCTGAGTTTCCTAACGAAGAAAATCCTATCCACCAATTGTCTCACCTTCAATCACGTGAATTTAGACAATTTATTGGTAAATTAGCCAAAGAAGCTTCAATTAAAGATGCGGATGGTTTAGCACTGCAATTATCACTCTTATTTGAAGGCGCTGTGCAAGCCGAGCAAATGAAACGCGGCTCTGGTGCCATTAAATATGCCAAAAAAGCTGCTAAAATTTTAATTGATGGTGCTGTCAAAACTTAAGCTTTATAAAAAACCTTGTTTAGTAACTAATCATAAAACACTAAATTTGCTGGCGATTATCTAGCAAACTCGCGATAATTGAGCTTTTAATAATAACGGTTATTTATGCACACCCTCATTTGTGGCTCGCTCGCTTTTGACACCATCATGGTGTTTCAAGATCAGTTTAAAAATCATATTTTGCCCGATAAAATTCATGCGTTAAGTGTAGCTTTTTATGTGCCAGAAATGCGTCGTGAATTTGGTGGTACCGCAGGCAACATTGCTTACAACTTGCAACTATTGCAAGGCAAACCGCTCATTATGGCAACTGTGGGCGATGATTTTGACACTTATTTAGCTAGGCTTAAAAGTCACAACATCGAAACAAAACATATCAAGCGCATTGCAAATAGTTTTACCGCGCAGGCGTTTATTACAACGGATCTAGACGATAACCAAATAACCGCTTTTCACCCAGGCGCGATGGTTGAATCACACCTTAATAACGTAAATGACGCCACCGATATATCATTGGCTATTATCGCGCCAGATGGTCGCGATGGCATGTTTGCACATGCAGAGCAATGTTTTAGCGCAGGCATACCGTTTATGTTTGACCCAGGCCAAGGCTTGCCCATGTTTAATGGTGAAGAATTGCTGCACTTTATTGAAATGGCCAGCTATTTAGCGGTGAATGATTACGAAGCGCAAGTGCTGCAAGATAAAACTGGTTTAAGTCTTGATGAATTGGCTAGCAAAGTTGATGCACTTATCGTTACATTAGGTGGACAAGGCTCACACATTTACGCGCAAGGTCAACGTTTTAACATTCCATGCGTTAAAGCGAATGACATTGTCGACCCTACAGGCTGTGGTGATGCGTATCGTGCAGGTCTGCTTTATGGCATATCGCAAGGCTGGGATTGGCTAACTTGTGGTAGATTGGCGTCAACCATGGGATCAATTAAAATTGCAAGTCGAGGTGGGCAAAATCATCAACCAAGCCGTGAACAAATAGAAAACCTTTACGCACAAGCGCTGGTCGAAGAAGTGAAGAACAGCGAATTAAAAGTTTAAAAATGATGATTAGTACAAAATCATCAAGAATAAAACCCAAGTATTTGAAATAAATCAATTGTAAGGTTGTTAGGAGCGCTAAATGAAATTGGTTAAATTGTTATTAATTGCCGTGTTATCTGTTGTTGTAACTGCATGTGCTAGCTCTAATTCTGGCAGTGTTTATAAGCGTGATGATGCACGTAAAGTGCAAACGGTTAAAACTGGTGTGGTAGAAAGTGTACGCACTGTAAAACTTGAAGGCACTAAAACGCCTATTGGCACGATTGCTGGTGGCGCTATTGGTGGTATTGCAGGTGGATCAGTTGGCAGCGGCGGTCGTACAAGCGCAGTTACTGCCATCATTGGCGCATTAGTCGGTGGCTTAGCAGGCGCTTTTTCTGAAGAAGCTATTACACGCAAAGACGGTGTAGAAATTACTGTTAAGTTAGATGGCGGCGGCTTAGTTGCTATTGTGCAGGAGGCTGACGAGCAGTTTAAACCAGGTGAAAAAGTGCGCATCGTTGAAAATAGTGATACTTCTCGCGTAAGTCATTAACTTTTAGCTTGCGTCAAAATTTTATACCAACTCATTATTAGTTCTAGCGAATAGTATTCACTTTAAAAATCGTGTGCCAGACAGATGACAAATTAACTGTCATTGTTTGGTCACACTAACTTCATGCAAATTTCACATTAAAAATTTATCATCTCTTCTACATAAAGGAGAGATATCATTTTTACTCAGCTTAGAAATAATCAAGAATACCCACAAAAACGCTTAACGATTAGCTTGGCTAGAAATCCATCTGAAGTTGCCGAAGCGCAACGCTTACGCTATAAGGTTTTTGGTGAAGAGATGGGCGCGCAACTCACTGGCACGGGCGGCTTAGATATTGATGGATTTGATGAGTATTGCGAGCATTTACTGGTGCGCGAAAGTGTTGGCAACCAAGTCATTGGAACTTATCGCATTTTAAGCCCGCATAAAGCGAACCAAGCAGGCGGTTATTACAGCGCTGGCGAATTTGATCTAACTCGGTTATCTCATTTATTTAGTAGCACTGTAGAAGTTGGTCGCGCTTGCGTGCATCAAAATTATCGTAATGGCGGCACTATTACGATGCTTTGGTCAGGTTTGGCAAAATACATGCAAACACATAATTACGAATATATGATTGGTTGCGGTAGCGTGCCAATGCATGACGGCGGGCATATGGCTACATCGCTTTACCATAAGCTTAAAGATGACTATTTAGCGCCATCGCAATACCGCGTGTATCCGCGTAACCCGTTGCCAATTCATGCACTAAATAAAGACATGCAAGTGGTTTGCCCTACTTTAATAAAAGGCTATATACGCTTAGGCGCTTATATTTGTGGCGAACCAGCGTGGGATGCCTATTTCAATACAGCTGATATGCTGGTAATGTTATCGTTATCTAAAATAAATAGCAGATATGCCACGCATTTCTTGAAATAATTTGCATCAAACCCCTTATTTAATTAAAACATATCGAAAGTTTCGCATTGTCGTTCACACCATCACTGGCTTGATCTTAGCGGCATTGATTTTGCCGTTTGTGCAAAAAAGCACTAAATCTTATTTAATTAAATGGTGGTGTAGTGGTTTATTAAGTGCATTTAATATTCAAGTAAAAACTTTTGGCAAGCCACCATCAAGCACGGCGCAAGGTATGTTATTTGTGTCCAACCACGTTTCTTGGTCTGATATACATGCCCTTAATAGCGTTGTAGCCTTACGGTTTATTTCAAAATCTGACGTCAAAGAATGGCCAATTTTTGGCTATTTAGCCACGCAAGCAAACACCTTATTTATCAATAGAGACGATTTACAAGCAGCAGGAAAAATTGTCGATGTTTGTAGCGCGAGTTTAAAAGATGGAGATAATCTGTGTTTTTTTCCCGAAGGTACGACTAGCGATGGACAGCAGGTATTGCCATTTAAAAGTAGCATTATACAAGCCGCTATAGATGCTAAAGCGCTTATTTGGCCAGTAGCGGTTCGGTATGTAAATGCCGATGCGAGCTTAAATACGCAAATGGCTTATGCGGGCGAAACGACGATGCTGCAATCGATAGTTGCAATATTAAATATAAAAAACCCCGTTGTTGAATTGCATTTTTTAGAGCCAATCGTCACTGCAGATCAAACAAGGCGACAATTAACCCAAACTGCTTATGATGCTATTGTTACTAAGCTAGCTGGATCTAATTAGGCTAAGCAACGTTATCGCGTGCATCAAAATCCACTTGTGTAATCGCTCGGCTCTCTAAGCACAGCGCGGTTAATTCACCGCCCCACAAACAGCCCGTATCAAGAGTTGTCACATTATTACGCTGTACTAAACCAAGTGCTGACCAATGCCCACATACAATAGGCACGTTTTGTGATCGCCTATTGGGCGCATCTAACCAGGCAGTATAACCAGCTGGCATTTCGGCAATCTCACCTTTAAACGATAAGTCTAACTCACCTTCTGGTGTGCAAATACGCAATCGCGTCATCGCATTTGTGATCACGCGTAGCCTATCCATTCCTATTAAATCATCATGCCAAACAGCAGGTAAGTTGCCATACATATTGGTTAAAAAATCCAAATAATGTTCACCTTGCAAAGCTGTTTCTACTTCTTGCGCATAACCATACGCTTGCTCAATTGTCCATTGCGGCAATAAACCCGCGTGAACCATTGCATGTTTATTGCCATTTGTGTCATTTGCAACATGCATTAAGGGCTGATTGCGTAACCAGCTTAAAAGAGCATGCCTGTCAGGCGCATGTAATAGGGCTTGCAGTGTATCACTCTTATGCTCGCGTTTAAGCCCGTGCGCAACTGCCAGTGCATGTAAATCGTGATTACCTAACACAAGCATGCAATTTTTTTGATTGGCATAACACCAGCGCAACATCTCCAAAGAACCTGTTCCGCGATTGATGATATCGCCAACAAGCCACAAATTATCTGAATCTTTATTAAAATTAAGCCGTGTTAATAAAGCCGTAAAAGCATGATAACAGCCTTGAATATCGCCTATTGCATAGCTTGCCATATTTAATTGAGTTGCTTTCTTTGCTTGGTTTTTTGGCTCTTATGATAATTTAGAGCAATCTTTTGTACTTGTTTGATTCATACATTTTAAGCTTAAAATACTTTGGGTATAAAAAAACCGCTTAAAAATTAAGCGGTTTTTTTAAATGCTCAAGCTTAAGTTGCTGGTGTCGTTTCTGCAGGTGCAGCTTCAACTGGTGCGGCTTCTGCAGCTTCTTCTTTAGGCTCCTCAAAAGTAGCGCCAGATGCGTTTGCCATATTAACAACCGCTCTTGCCATTTCTAAATCAGTTAAGGCTGGATTACCACCGCGCGCAGGCATAGTGCGAATACCTTCGATTGCATGCTTAACAATGGTTTCATAACCTTGCGCAATACGCGGTTCCCATTGGGCTTTATCGCCAATTTTAGGCGCGTTCATTAAACCTGCAGCGTGACACATGGCACAACCATTTTTAACCACTTCTTCACCACTTAAACTTACTTTAACAATTGCAGCTTGTTCCACTTCAACAGTTGCTACTGGTGCAACGATTTGTGCTGTGTCAGCAGCAGCAACGGGAGCAGGTGCAGCCATTTGAGCATCATCTTTTTTTGCAGGCATAAATAATGAGACTAACAATGCAACACCCGCTAAAGCGCCAATTGCAGCAACTATTGCTGGGCCTCTACCTGGTCCTTTGATTGTAGTTTGAGCGTGATTATCGTGATTTGCCATTACTATTGATCCTATAAATGATAAAAATAAGTCTTTATAAATTTGTTAGCAAAATTATACCTTTAGATGACAATTGTTAAAAGCCTTCAGCCTCTTTTTATATGAATTAGCCTAAAGCATGTCATGACTTAGGTTGATTCAATTTTGCTATAATGCTCAATGTTGTACTTTTGTAAACTGAAAGCAAGTTGCGCCCGTAGCTCAGCTGGATAGAGTGTTGGTTTCCGAAGCCAAAGGTCGTGGGTTCGACTCCCGCCGGGCGCACCAATTTGTTTTAAAAATATTAAGTCTATAGTAAATCAGACAATGTTTTACATTCCAGTAAATATATCAATTCAAACTGTAATCTTTCTCTGACAACTGTTTCAGGTTTATTCTGCTGCCTTAAAAGTAGCCAATTTCATAAAATAATGTATTAATTATGCAAAAGGAGTGCAAAAATGACATCTAATTTTTTAGCAAAATTGGCAATTATTTGTTTCATTACGGTCACCTTTACAGCTTGTGATCGCAACGACTCGGCTGAAAGAGTAGGTGAAGACATGGATAGAGCGGCCGAAAATATGGGTGATAAAATGGAAAACGCTGCTGAAGAAGCGGGCGATAGAGCTGAAGCTATTGGTGACAGAATTGAAGATAAAACTGATTAACAAAAGCCTGTTCAATTTGGTTTTACATTAATCAATTGGCTAGAAACCATAAAAAACCAGCCGCTTATAATTGGCTGGTTTTTTTACGTCTAATTATTTGATGAATACTCTTCAAGTACTTGCAAAAATAGTTCTCCGTAGCGCTCTAATTTGGCTTGCCCTATGCCCGTAATCTGGCTAAATTGGCTTAAACTTTGTGGGCGGCTATTATGAATCTCTAACAAAGTACTATCGTGAAAGATCACATAAGGCGGTACGCTATTTTCTTTGGCTATTTCCAAACGTTTATCTTTCAATAACTGCCATAGCGCATCGTGCGCAAGTTCACTGTAGGCAGATTTAGCTGTTGCGCTTTTTTGGGCGCGGCTCACATTAGATTTATTTTTAACGCGAACAACTTCAATATCACGCCTTAACCATATTTCTTCTACACCTTTTAATATGGGGCGGGCAGTCTGCGTAAGCTTTAAGCCGCCATGCGCTTGAAGATCACTTTCTAAATATCCACCTGTTACTAATTGCCTGAAAACGCTGCTCCATTGCGCTTGCGCTACATTTTTGCCTAAGCCAAATACGTTCAAATTTTGGTGACTAAATTGCGTTACCTTTACATTCATTTTGCCTAGCAATACATCAATTAAATGCACCACGCCAAACCGTTGACCAGTGCGATAAACCGCGGACAAGGCTAATTGTGCGGCATGACTTGCATCCCATGTGTCTACTGGGCTTAAGCAGTTGTCGCATTGGCCACAATTACCAGCGTGGCTTTCGCCAAAATAGCGCAAAATCGTCTGATGGCGGCAGTTGGTCGATTCGCAAAAGCCAAGTAGTGCATCTAGTTTTTGTCGTTCAACCAGCTTTCGCGCTTCTGGGGCATCGCCACTATCAAGCATTTGACGCATGCTCACTACATCGCCCAAACCGTAAACCATCCAAGCATTTGCAGGCAAACCATCGCGCCCTGCACGGCCAGTTTCTTGATAATAGCCTTCCATACTTTTTGGCAAATCTAAATGCGCCACAAATTTTACGTTTGGCTTATCGATGCCCATGCCAAATGCCACAGTTGCAACAATAATCACGCCCTCATCTCGTAAAAATCGGCGTTGGTTTTCACTCCTTACATTAGGATCTAGCCCCGCATGATAAGGTAGCGCATCCCAACCGCGCTCTTTTAGCCAACTAGCTGTATCGATTACTTTTTTGCGCGATATACAATACACAATACCTGCATCGTTAGCGTGTTCGGCCTCTAAAAAAGCCTCTAATTGTTCGCGCGCTTGCTGTTTTTGCCCAATGCGATAACGGATATTAGGCCTATCGAAACTAGCCACAAACTGGCGAGCATCTTCTAATTTTAAGCGCTCAACAATTTCAGCTCGCGTTGGGGCATCTGCGGTGGCGGTTAATGCGATTCTAGGCACACTGGGGTACCGCTCATGCAATACGGTTAGCTTGCGGTATTCTGGCCTAAAATCGTGTCCCCATTCTGATACGCAGTGCGCTTCATCAATAGCAAAAAGTGCGATGCCAGTATGCCGCTCAATTTCATCTAATTGCGCTAAAAAGCCACTTAACAATAATCGCTCAGGCGCTACATACAAAATATCCAGCTCGCCTTGCATTAATAATGCATTCACTTTGCGCGATTGTTCTGCGTCTTGGCTAGAATTTAAATAAGCCGCTTTTACATCTAATTGTTGCAATGTCTCCACTTGATCTTGCATTAACGCAATAAGTGGTGAAACCACAATTGCAACACCTGAGCGCAACATTGCAGGCAATTGATAACACAAGGATTTTCCGCCACCTGTGGGCATCAACACAAGCGCATCTCCACCAGCCACAATGTGTTCTACAATAACTTGCTGCTCGCCTCTAAAGCTAGAATAACCAAAAACGCGATGTAGGGTTTGCTGGGCTTGGTTTTGAGCTTGGTTTTGAGCTTGGTGTTGAAATTGAGGTGAGCTTTGTGGATTCGCCATATGGGTATTGTACATTGCAGCCCAAACTATCTAAGGTGCAATATGGATGAATTAAGACTTATTGTGCTTGTACATTGCTAAAATAACGCCCAGCCTTTTAAAGGTTGGGCATTATTTTCAAAACCATTTTTTTAGCTTGGCTAATTTGCTTGTTGAATGCCTGCCAATAACCAAATCGCGTTTTCATCTTGCGCAACTTTTTGAATATGCCAAATCTCATCCACATTGTCTGGCGCATTGTTATTTTCACTCAACTGACCAGTAAATCGCACGCTGGCAACTGTGTAATCATTTTCGGTGGCTACTTCTAATAACTCTGCTTGAATATTAATCACATTGGTTGACTGCACCGCATTACCGCGCTCTTGCAATTGCATGGAAATTTCGGCAAATACCTCAGGTGTGGTGTATTGGCGAATATCATTTAGATCTTTAACGTCATTGGCCGCTTGCAAACGAATAAACGAGGCTTTAGCGTTACGTAAAAATGATTCTTGCGGGAAATCAGCAGGAATATTTTGCGCGTTTGCTTGTGTGCTGCCAGCGCCGTAACCTGATCCACTGTAACTCGGTCTTTGGTGTGAT
The DNA here is from genome assembly GCA_043759515.1 of Methylotenera sp. Lineage (GTDB taxonomy): Bacteria > Pseudomonadota > Gammaproteobacteria > Burkholderiales > Methylophilaceae > Methylotenera_A. Next base: position 71,010 of record JAYVLK010000010.1, on the reverse strand, counting down.
TGCGCATTGTTATAGCTTGACGACCCACCCGCATATTGAAAATTAGCTTGGCCAGATTGATTATTTGCAAGTTGTGATTTTTTGTATTGTTTGAATAAAAATAATACGCCACCCGCTAACAATAGCATCATTAACATTGAGCCCATGCCACTACCGAAACCACCTAATCCACCGCCAGATAACATGGTGGCTAAACCCGCACCAATAGCCAAACCCGCTAATGGACCCATAAAACGGCTGGCACCTGATGCTGGTTGGGCAGTATTGTCTGGTTGATTTTGTTTGCTAGGCGCTTGCGCTTCTCTAGCAGGCGCCTGCCTTTGCGGCATGGAGCGGCTTTTACCAAAACTGCTGCCACCGCCCATACGTTTGGCTTCAGCCATTGGAACACTCAAACTTACACAAGTTAGTGCTAAGGTCATTATCATCAAAAATCGTTTCATGGGTTTTCTCTTTTCAAATACAAAATATTAAGCATTAACATGGTGATTATTACTGGTTTAATCAAGACCAAAATCAAAATTGGCTAGAATAAAAAACTGGCCAAATTTTGCGGTTTATAACTAAAGATTGATGATGTTGGTTTTAACATTACCCAACACTTTAATTAATAGTTTATAAGTATCCAAATCAAACTTAAACTCATGCCTGGCTTGCATAATCTCGGTTAAATCCTGGTCATTTTCAACCATGCCTAAATAGGTCCAATGTTCAAAAACATGCATTTGGATTTGATTATTTTCATGGCTTTGCTCACGGATGCCAATTTTACCTTTATGCGGCCAAGTCTTTAAGCGATGCGCTATTAAAGCTTGTTGCACACGTAAATAGTGTATTTCAGGCGTTTCGCGCCCACAGCATACGCCTTTGCATTGTTTGATTTGGCTGGCAAAACACGCACCCGCCTTTGCAGGCTCCAAACCCAAATATCGCGGGCATAGCTGGTGTGCGATTGCAATCATACGCAAAGTTTCTACTGCTTGGCGTTTGGTTTTAAATAAGCCAAATAATTGGCCCAATTGCGCAGGTTCTATTTGTGGCTCTAATACGAGCTCCAGTAAATTTTTAGCTTGTGGATTCTCGTTTAACTTCCAGCTACACAGCTGGCGCTCATTACGTAAGCGGCGGTTGTGGATTGGCTGGCGCTCTTTTACTAAACGCGATTCTAGCAACAACGCGCTAAATTCACCCGCGGTTGTGATCCATTCAATATGTTTAACTTCAAGGGAAAACCGCATTTCTTTATTGCTTGCGTGGTCCCTTGAAAAGTGGCTTAACACGCGCGCGCGAATATTAACGCTTTTGCCAATATAAAGCGGCAAGTCGTTTTCACCGTAAAACAAGTAAGCGCCAGGGGTTTCAGGCATATCGTCTAGCAAATTTGCATCTAAATGCGTGGGTAAACTTGGTTGATTCATCAATTGCGCGGCGGCATTTGATATGGCAGAATCGCCCAACTCTAACTTGGCAGATTCAATGAAACCCAGCATCATTTCAACATCGCCCATGGCGCGATGGCGGCTAATGGTGGTTAGATTATGGCGAAGCATAATGGCACTTAGCCCATGGCTTTTGTGTTGCGGGTAAAGTAGCCGCGATAACTTAACCGTGCAAATCACTTTTTGGCGCAAACTAATGCCAATTCGCTTAAATTCAGCTTTAATAAAACCATGATCAAAACGCACGTTATGCGCAGCCAATACGCTACCTTCTAGAAAGCTTAATAGCGTATCTGAAACCTCGCTAAAAAGTGGAGCTTTAGCCACCATCTCATTATTTATTGAAGTTAATTGTTGAATAAATACAGGAATCGGCTGCTCAGGATTAACCAGCGTTTGCCAGCGCGCAGTTTCAACGCCATTATCAAAGCGCACCAAAGCTATCTCAGTAATACGATCACGTAGCGGCGTGGCGCCCGTGGTTTCAAGATCTAAAAAGGTGATGGATGGCAGCATGGTTTTGAGTGAAGCCAGACTTTGAAAAGTGAAATGTGAAAAGTTTGATGCAGATTAACGTAAAGAAACTATCGCAAGAATAAAAGATATATCATTAATCCAAAATACAAAAACGCAAAAAAGCCCACTATCCAAAATACGTTGAGCAAGTTTTTATTGATGCTTTTAAGTTCGTTAGCAATGACATCTAATTTTGCATCAGTTTCGTTAGTTTCTTGCATAATCATTTACTCTGTAAAATAGTAAGTAACATGACAGCTCCTAATTCAAGTAATTCAAATAGCAAGTTTATTCAATCATTACGCGATTTAACCACACAATTTGCGCAAGCTGGCCTATTGCAAGCTATTTATTGCCGCCCCGCACGCGGTGTTATGGCTGTTCAAAGTGATCATGCCACGGCCATTACTGGGCGCGGCTTGCAGGGCGATCGATCTGCCTCGACGGTTTCGCAAAATCCATTAGGCTCTAATAGGCAAGTCACGTTAATTCAAGCGGAACATATTGCGGTGATTTCTGCTTTAATGAATAAACCAATTGATCCCGCTATTTTGCGGCGTAACTTGGTTGTGTCTGGACTTAATTTATTGGCAGCAAAAAGCTTATTTAAAGATCAACCTTTGCATTTAATGATTGGTGAAGTTATATTAGAAATCACAGGAGCGTGCGAGCCGTGTTCTAAAATGGAAACTAGCCTTGGCATGGGTGCTTACAACGCTATGCGCGGGCATGGCGGTGTTACCGCAAAGATTATTAAAGGTGGCAAATTAAAAGTTGGTGATTTTGTGATTTGTGAAAAGGCTATTTTGGCTACAAGCTTGCAAACTAGCCTTTTTTAATACAACTTTATTTACAAACTGGATTAGTTCAAAAGCACTATTGGCTATTTTTTGTTAACTTATCTTTAGTTTCTATTTGATTTTTCTTGCGCGCATTTCTTGTGCATAAATATTGGTGTGTTTTAAGCAATCTTGGCTACTTTTATCTAAACAAATCTCACGTAATTTACATGTGCAAGATCGTGCAATCATGCTTTCTAAAACGCTTAATGTGTTGTTGGCATTAACTTTGCCGTTATTAATTTGTGTATTAGTTTCGTTTAAATTGTTCATTTTTTTCATTACCTTAGTTTAATTTAACATCAAAACCGTTAGGATTTTTTGATTGCCAGTTCCAAGTATCAGCGCACATTTGTTCTAAATTACGATTTGCGCGCCAGCCAAGCTTGCTTTCTGCCAAACTTGCGTCTGCATAATTTATCGCCACATCGCCAGCACGCCTTGGCAAAATCTCATAGGGGATTTCTTTTTGGCTGACTTTAGCAAAAGCATTCACCACATCGATTACGCTATACCCTATGCCAGTGCCTAAATTGAGCGTAATTAATTCTTGATGATGGTGCAAATAATCAATCGCTGCCACATGCCCATCGGCTAAATCCATCACATGAATATAATCGCGAACGCCTGTGCCGTCATGGGTTGCGTAATCGTTACCAAACACACGCAATTTTGCCAAACGCCCCACTGCTACTTGTGCTACATATGGCAAAAGATTATTGGGTATGCCGTTTGGGTCTTCGCCTATCAATCCACTTTCATGCGCGCCTATCGGGTTAAAGTAGCGCAATAATGCGATACGCCAGCTAGTATCAGACGCGTGCAGATCGCGTAAAATATCTTCAATCATTAACTTGCTACGCCCATAAGGATTAGTCGCACTTAACGGAAAATTTTCGGTGATCGGTACCGTTGCTGGATCGCCATACACAGTGGCAGACGAGCTAAATACAATATTTTTAACCTTAAATTCAGCCATCACTTCAAATAAAGTAAGGCTTCCAGCTACGTTATTTTGATAATACAGTTGCGGATTAGCAACCGATTCACCCACTGCTTTTAAGCCTGCAAAATGGATTACTGCAGTGATGCTATGCGCCTTAAAAATCGCACGTAAACCAGCCGCATCGCGAATATCAGCTTTAATAAATGGAAAGGTTTTGCCTGAGATTTGTTGAATGCGGTTAAGTGATTCTGATGAGCTATTCGATAAATTATCAATCACAACAATATCGTGGTTAGATGCCAACAACTGCACGCAAGTGTGCGAGCCAATATAACCTGAGCCGCCTGTAATTAATATTGCCATGTTTTAAACTTCTAAAAATTTAATTTAATGATACTTTAAATAAGTGAATGTTTTATTAAAAATTACGTGCGCACTGTCTGCAGATTAATTAATACATTGTGATCAAGCCTATCATTTAATAGCGGTATGATATAACGATTCTTATTAATGATATCTTCATGCACCTCTTCAATAGTTAAAAACTTATCGTCCACGATCAATGGTGCTAGATTAGCTAGTTTTTCTAAATTGCAGTTAATCGTAATGTGATAAACCGTATCGCGATACCGATAATGAACAAGGTAATTTGGCCAATGTTGAGGTACGCACGGGCTAATGTGTAATTCATTATTATGTAAGCTTATGCCCAGCAGCGTTTCTAGTGTTAGTTGGTACATCCAACCAGCTGCCCCCGTATACCATGTCCAGCCACCTCGGCCTTTATGTGGATCTGCCCCGTACACATCGGCTGCCATCACATACGGTTCTACTTTGTAAGTTTGCGCTTGGTCAGGGGTAACTGCATGATTAATAGGGTTAAGCATGGCAAATAATTCCCATGCGCGCTGCGTATTGCCTTGCATGGCATATGCCATCGTTGCCCAAATGGCAGCGTGGGTATATTGGCCACCGTTTTCACGCACGCCTGGCACATAACCTTTTATGTAACCAGGTTCAAGGTCAGATTTGTCAAACGGTGGGTCAAGCAACTTGATTAATTGCGTATCGCGCGCAATCAAGCGCTGATTCACAGAATCCATGGCTTGTTTTGCACGTGCACTATCGCCACTTTTTGAAATAACCGCCCAGCTTTGGCTAATGCTATCTATTTGGCATTCATCATTTTCTTTCGAGCCTAAAGGTGACCCGTCGTCAAAAAAAGCGCGTTTATACCACTCGCCATCCCAAGCATGGGTTTCAATATTGCCTTTTAATAATATGGCTTGGGTTGCGCAAATTTCCGCAAATGCTTGATCGCCTCTTAAATTGGCTAATTGACTCATGCTATTTAAGTTATCCACCAAAAACCATGCCAACCAGACACTTTCACCTTTGCCATCTTTGCCGATCAAATTCATACCATCATTCCAATCGCCGCAGCCTATTAAGGGTAATTGATGCACGCCAAACTTAAGACCGTATTTAATCGCTCTTACACAATGCTCATACAAACTTGCCGATTCGTTCGATTGCTGGGGTGAATCGTAATAGGATTCTTCGTGCGCATTTAATGCGCGGCCTTCAATAAAATGAATTTGCTCATCTAATATTGCGGTGTCGCCCGTGCTAATCACATAACGGCAAGTGGCATAAGCTAGCCATAAATAGTCGTCAGAAAAATGCGTGCGCACACCTTGACCATTGGGTGGATGCCACCAATGTTGTACGTCACCTTGTGGAAACTGGCGCTGCGCGCAGGCGATGATTTGCTCGCGAGCTAACCATGGTGTTGCGTGCATAAGCGCTAATGTGTCTTGCAGCTGATCTCTAAAGCCATACGCACCGCCAGATTGATAAAAACCACTACGCGCCCATAATCGGCACGATATAGCTTGATACACCAGCCAACCGTTTGCTAAAACATTAAGTGCAGCATCTGGCGTTTGCACTTGCACGCTACCAAGCGTGTGGTTCCAATATTCATGTACGTCATCTCGCGCTTGCCTGGCACCTGCCACGCCGCCAAAGCGATTAATTAATTGGTGCACCTCATCAATATTTTTGCCCGCGCCAAACGTAAATACGAACTCTTTTTCTTCGTTTGCAAAAAGACTAAATTGTGTTTGCAAGCTGGCACACGGGTCAAGGGCAGCACCTGTTCTGCCCGATAAACGTCTGCGGCGCATGGCTGCGGGGCTTGCAAGTGATCCATTTCTACCAATAAATTCGGTACGGCTGCAGCTTAACGTGGCCTCTTTTGCACTAATATGCGCAAATACAATACGGTTATTGCACTCTTTACCATAAGCATTACGCGCCAATATCGCGCCTGTTTGCGCATCCTGCTCAGTCACTATATGCATTAAATTAGCGTGGCGCCATTCGCCCATTACCAGCTCCCAATAACCCGTTAGCGATAATTGGCGTGGTCTATTTGAAATATTACGTAGTTTTACCACTACAAATTTTACGGGCGAATCCATGGCCACATAGGTGCTCATTTCAGAGCTAATGCCTGCCTCATTATGTTCAAACACGCTATAACCAAAGCCATGGCGGCAAATATAATCACTATTAGAATTTGTGGAAGACGCAGGTTGTGGGCTTGGTGACCAAAAAACGCCCGATTCCTCATCGCGTATATAGCAAGCTTCACCACTTGCATCTGATACCACATCGTTATGCCAAGTGCTTAATCTAAATTCATGCGCGTTTTCTACCCAAGTGTAAGCGCCACCACCTTCTGTAACCACCGTGCCTATAAATGGGCTGGCTATCACATTTGACCAAGGTGCAGGTGAAGTTTGGCCTTTGGATAAAGTAATGATGTATTCACGCCCGTCAAGGGTGAATCCACCAATGCCATTATTAAAAATAAGTTCGCGCTTAATTAATGGCGCACTTATTTGTTTATGCGCAGCTAAGGTAGGCTCAAATTTTTCAGATTCGCGTTCAAGCAACCTATTTTTATCGACTCTACGCTCCACTTGATCAATCAAGCTTTGCGCGCCATCCACATAAGCGGTATCCACAAATATCACACGGGCAACCGTTTGAAACAACACACGCGCCTCTTCCGATAAATCGTCCACGCGCCTTATAAACACACCACCTGGTTTATCGATTAATTGCGCCTCTGGCCCTGCATTAATAAGCCCAACTATTTGATCTTGCAAGTCTGCGCGATAACCAGAAAAATCTTCATTAATAATTACTAAATCTGCAATTAGCCCGTTCATGCGCCAATAAGTATGGGCTTGCAGCACTTGCTTAACTAAATCTAGGCGGCTTATATCGCCAATACGTATGAGCACAATGGGCAAATCACCAGAAACGCCAAAGCGCCATAGCCCAGATTGGCCTACTTGATTACGCGTGATAACGCCAGCAGGTGCGCGTCGCAGTGCGTTGCAAAAAATGAGTGAGCTTGCCAATCGACCATAAACTTGTGCATCCGCCTCTGTGGCGTTTAACATACGCAACACTTCTTGGCTTTGAAACCAGGCCATTTCAAAAGCGCGCTCTACAAAATTACGATCGCAATACTTCTCTATTAATGCAATAGCCGCCTCACGCGTACTTGCCATGCCACTGATGATTTGTACCGATTTTGTTTGATCAGGTGCCAAATTGATTACGCGTCTAATTGATACGATTGGGTCTAACACTGAGCCTTGGCTGTTAGATAATGCACTTGCTGGTGTTGTGGATGCCTTGCCAAATAATTGATTGCTTAAATGCCCAGATACTTGTTCAATTAAATTAGTACTACTTTTAAGTACAGGTTTTAAAGTAGGCTCTATGCGGTCTAAAATAATCGGGTTTGCAATTGATCGACCACGGCCAATAAATTTGGCTCTATCGGTTTCAAAGCTGGTCGTTAATAATTGAGCTTGATCATTGCGGTCGTTTTCAGCGATGGCGATCAAATGAAACATCCAAGGCACGCGTTCTTCTTTGGTGCGCGGGCGTCTGGTGCAAACAATGGCGTTTAATTGATACAGTATTTCAGTTTGCACAAATAGATTATTAAACGTTCGGTGCGCTAAATCTGCATTTTGAGTGGATAAAACCACCTCGGCATAGGTAGTTAATTCAATATTGCGCGCTCTAGTAGATAAATTAGTTAATGTGACGCGACGTATTTCTATGTCATCTTCGGGCGATACGCTAATTTCGGTATGCGTTTCAATGAATTGATCGCGGCGTTTATATTCGGTGCGCGCTTGGGTAAATATAGCCTCATAGTAATCAGGCTTAACTAAAGTGGGTTGATACGCGCTAGACCAATAGCGCTGGGTGTCAATATCTCGAATATACACAAAAGTACCCCAATTATCTTGGGTTGCATCTTCACGAAAGCGCGTAACTGCTAAATCGTGCCAACGGCTATAACCGCCGCCCGCATTGGTTGTCATCACATGGTAGCGGCCGTTAGATAATAAATGCACCTCTGGAATCGGCGTATCATGATTAGTAAATACCCGCATACTTGCACCAATTGGTTCAGCTTGATTATCAAGTTCAACCCTTGCATCTTCAACATTAACCTGTACCGACGCACCCTGTTTGGGGATGCGTTCTTGCAGCAATAATTCAGTGGCTTTATTGTAGGGCGTGCTCATAAAACGGCGTTGCATGGGCTTATTTAAAAGCACGCTTGCAAAAGCCAGCAAACTCATGCCTTGGTGGTGCGACATAAACGATTGCACCACTGCATGTTTTTTACCACGCGGTATTCTATTAGGGGTGTAATCAATGGCCTCAAAAAATCCATATTTACCCACAAAACCGCTATCAGCTAATTTTTGTAAGTTTTTACAAGCTTCATTTGGCAACACCATTAAAGCCAGCGCACTTGCATAAGGCGCTATGACTAAATCATCACTTAAGTTTCTTTTAAAGCCTAAACCTGGCACGCCAAATGCGCGGTATTGATAATTGTGCGTGCTGTCAGTTGCGTTATAGCCCGATTCTGAAATGCCCCAAGGCACGCGTTTGTCACTGCCATATTTAATTTGGCGCTTAACTACCGCTTTGTAAGTTTGATCTAGCAAGGTATTTTCAAAGCTTGGCATTAAAAGCTGTGGCATCAAATACTCAAACATAGAGCCAGACCAAGATAACAAGCTCACATCTGTGCCAGCACTACTTAACAATCGGCCCAATGAAAACCAGTGTTTTTGGGGCAATTGGCTTTGGGCTATCAATATAAAGCTTGCTAATCTCGCTTCAGATGCTAATAAATCGTAACAAGAAGGGTCACGCCTGCGGTCACTAGCGTCAAAACCAATGCTCAATAAATCGGTAGCGTTGTCATACAAAAATGTAAAATCCATTTCATTTAGCACGGCTATTCGTTCAATTAACTGATCTATTAAAATCAATTGTTCCTTATTTGCAGAGCTCGTTGACACTGAACTAAATTGCTCAACCATGGTGCTGGTTTGGCTGTTTAAGGCTTTAGCCCAGTAATGCAATTCAACTTCAAGATTAAGCGCTATGGGCAATTGCGCCAATAATTGCTGTACATTAATGTGCAACTGATTCGCTATTTGTTTAACAGCTTGCGGGGTTTGCAGGTTATTCGTTTGATTAGCTAAAATTGAATCTTGCATTTTTTTGATTAAGTGGTCGATGTGTGGAGATGGCACTGTAGGCATGTGCTCAGTTAAGATACTCAACACGTCGTTGCAGCCTTGCAACATGGTATTTAATCTTGATTTTTTATAATCAATATCTAAATCAAACGTGTTTTTAAGTTCTTCTAAACCTGCTTGCAAGGTTAAAAAACAGCCTGCCAAATTGCCGCTATCTACCGATGAGATGTAATGTGGATGTAGTAATTCTAGCGTTTGCGTGTTGTACCAATTGTAAAAATGTCCACGGTAGCGTGGTAATTTTTCCAGCGTATCAATGGTATTTTTAGTTAAGTTTAGTAATTTTTCACGACTTATATAGCCAAAATCATAAGCGCTTAAATTAGCCAATAAACCCATGCCGATATTAGTGGGTGAAGTGCGCGATGCGATTTCGGTAACGGGATACTGCTGCACATTATCAGGAGGCAACCAATTATCTTTAATTGTGACAAAGTCGTCAAAGTAACGCCAAGTTTTTCTAGCATTGATACGTAAAAAGCTAATTTGATTTAGTGTTAAATCAGCTTGTTTTTGGACGCGAGGTTTGCTGATAGTCCAGGCAATTAATGGCGACAAGCTCCATAAAAAGCATAACGGTATGCTGAAAAACCAAACTGAGAGTGGTTCATCTTGCAAGCTTTGTAAGTAACTAAAATAAACAATAGTGATGATTGAGGTTGCAGGGTTTACCCACATTTCTTTATAAAAATCTAGCCAGCTGGTGCAGGCATTACGTTTGGTATAACTAGGTAAATGCCACTGCAATAATCCACGGTTAGTATAAAATTTGCGCCCAGCAGATTGCATAATCGCATTGGCGTTTTTTAGAGCTTCATACGGCAAAAATAATAGTGTTAATGTTGCCAAAATAAGCGATAAGCCAACTGACCTTGCCCCCATGACAATGTGCGCTTGCCAAAAAAGCTCCTTAGGTTTCTTAATCAAATGCATCAATGCATTAAAAGCAGGCGGAAAATACAGTATCAAGAGCACTAATAACGATGTAGCAACCATTGCCCAAAATAAACCACTTAACCATTCGGTTATTAACAAGCCAAACAACGCGATTGGTACTAGGCTACGGCGTAAATTATCGGCGATTTTTAAAACAGATAACGCGCTTAATGGGTTAGGCACTCTTTTATTTGATAAAGCAGCTGCAGGCACGCGCGGTAACAACCAACCAGCAATCTGCCAATCACCACGCACCCAACGGTGCCTGCGGCTAATATCCATAGCATAGCTAGGCGGGTGTTCTTCTATTAAATCAACATCGCTTACTAACGCGCTTCTGGCATAGCCACTTTCTAATAAATCATGGCTTAGTATCAAATTATTAGGAAAGCGCCCATCAACTGCTTGCCTAAACGCATCTACATCATAAATACCCTTGCCAATAAACGAGCCTTCAGCAAAAATATCTTGATACACGTCCGACACTTCACGAGTGTAAGGGTCAAGCCCTGATTCGCCCGCATAAAGCTGGCTAAACCAGGTTTGATTGGCACTTATTAAGCTAATGGATGCGCGCGGTTGCAAAATGGCATAGCCGCGAGTGACTCGGCCTTTTTTTGCATCAAAAATAGGACGGTTTAATGGGTGCGCCATATTGCCAATAAGCTTATAAGCGGTGTCACGCGGTAATTGCGTATCGGTATCTAGCGTAATCACATATTTAATGCTGCTTAATAGGCTGGTGTCGCCCACAATATGGCTAAACGTTTTTTGATTGATATTGCTTAAGCCATCATCGCGTAAAAGCGCATTAAATTGCTCTAATTTGCCGCGCTTACGCTCATAACCCATCCAAATCTGGTCAATTGCGTTCCAACTACGCGGGCGATGAAAAAGATAAAAGATTGGTGGTAGCTGTTGAGCATAAGTATTGTTTAAAGCAGTTATACCAGTCATTGCATGGCTAATAAGATTCGTGTCTTGCGGCAATGTTTGCGCATTTGCATCGGTAAAATCAGTGAGTAGCGCAAATAAACAGTTTTTATCACGGTTGCCTAAATAACGAATTTCAAGCGCTTCTAGTAAACGATCAATATCTTGTAAGCTGTTAATTAAAGTGGGCACCACTACCATTGTGCGGTGCTTTTCAGTAATGCCTTTTTGAAAATCTAATCTTGGCAATGCGCATGGCTTAATGACTTGCGTTACCAAGGAATTAATTAAGGCAATTGCAAGCGCAGAACTGGCTATTAGACTAAATATACCTACCAAAGCAAGTAGCCAAATGTTGATGCCAAATTTATTTTCAACCAATATAGTGGCTGTGGTGATAGCAATTGTTAACGCTAAAATACTGCCTGCGTAAAAAAACAATTGATTACGTGAAAAAACATCTTTAATTTTTGCACTAAGCGGTAATTTACAATTGATCTTTTGTTTAAGTTGAGCTAAACCATCATCTAATAAATAATAACCAACATGGCTGCTACGATGGGCTTCTCCCAAAACTTCTTTGGCCTCACTAGCTAATTTAATCGCCATATGCGAGGCTGCCATTTCATAGTGTGCGCTAATGTGCGTACTGGCTTTTTTGCAATTTTTAGCACTCAACATAGCAATGTCTTCAAGCACGTGGCGATACCTATCGCGACTGGCAAAATCTTGGTTTGCATAATCACAACTCGGGTCTTGCTCAAATATTTTTTCTACCACGCTAAGTGATTCAACCCATTCGCGCCAATCCATGGTGCCAATAAAACGCAAACTGCCAATGGTGTTAGCAATTGATATTTGATTAGCCGCTGCAGTTCGACTGGCAGACTCTAATAATTGGGTGGCGGTAACATTTTGCAGGGCTAATTGTTGCTCTACCCAAGTTTGCGCAAATGCCATGGCAGCGCCTTGATCTTGCAGCCTGGCATAAAATTCTTCTACAAAAGATGCTGTTAATGGCACATCTGCATCGGCAAATTTTGCCAATAACTGAATTAACTGTTTTGGTTCGTTTTGGGCGGCTTCTAACATGCGATCTGCCCAAAGAGTTGCACTTATTTGCTCATCTCGCCTATTGGCGATGCGGGTGCACACCCGTCGCAAATTTTCTAATAATGCTAACTGCAACATAATAGGAAAAGCCCAAAGTTCGCCCAGCATCAAAGGTTCTGCCGATTGATAAGCGCTTACATATTGCGTGGCATTGTCAGCATTAACGCGGCCGTCCATATGTGAGATGAGCCCTAGCGCTAAATCGTAAATACGCGGATAGCCTGCTGAAACCCCTTCTGCCAATTGTGGCAATTGTGTGCTGTAACCACGTGGTAAATGACGTTTTGCTAATTTGATTTGTTGCTGAATAAGATAATAATTATCTAGCAACCAATTTTCTGCGGGGGTTAACTTTTGGCCTATTTTAAAAGCACCAGTGTTAGCAATTGATATGACTTGATGCGCGTCGTGAATAACTGTTGCATTATCTGATAGCCTAGGCAATAACTTGTCTGGCCCTTTGCGCACACTGATTTTGTGCGCTTTAGCGAGATTACTTGCATAGCGCTTTAGCTGATCGATACTTAATAATTCTGTACGTAAAAGCGCTGTTTCGTTGTTTTTGCGCGGGCTTTTACGCAACAAAGAAACAAAATCAACCATTTTAAATGCAGTGATTTTGGTCATAATCTTCTATTTATATATGAAAGATATAAAATATTTGAAAAAATATTTGCCCTATTTTTTTGTTAGTTTTTTATTCAGTTTGTTGATTTATTTGGTAAATCTAACGATTTAATCTTAATTATTATTGAGAAAAAGTTCTGTACGTTAACGCACTTAGCACAAAGCAAAACGGCGTGTTGCCAGTTATGCACACGCCGTTTTGTATCAATAAAACGTTAGTTAAGAGTTAAACGCCATGTCTTGCAAGCGCAGTTGTTCATTGGTCGCTATTGCATAACATTCGCAACTGCGATGTTCTAGTGCACGACGATCTGCCACCGTTATTAAACCTCGCTTGTAATTAATTACCCCTGCATTTTGTAGCTTTAGTGCAGCATCGGTAATACTTTCGCGTCGCACACCCAACATGCTTGCTAGCATTTCTTGGGTCATGGTAATTTGATTACAATTTAATCGATCTAAACTTAACAACAAACGACGGCACAATTGCTGATCAATAGAGTGGTGCCTATTACATACAGCTGTTTGCGTCATTTGAGTGATCATCGATTGAGAATAACGTAATAAAATGCTCAGTAGTTCACCATCGCGGTTAAGCGCTTTTTTAACCGATGACGCACGTAGCCTATAACCATGCCCCGCGCTGTGCACAACGGCTTCATTAGCAATATTACTGCCTGATAGCACTAATGAAATGCCAATGACTCCATCATTGCCTACAACTGCAAGCTCAGACGATGCGCCATCTTGCGTCATATAAAAAAGTGAAATAACTGCAGTGGTTGGAAAGTATAAATAAAGCGGAGTTTTGCCAGATTCGTACAAAATCTGATTCATTTTAAATTCTACAAATTCCAATTCAGGCGCAAGTTCGTGCCATTCTGCCTGCGGAATAGCTGCTAGTAATTTGTTTTGAAGATGAAAATTACTGCATTGCTGCTGGTCAATATTTAGCTGTAATAACGCATTTTGGCGAGTTATTAGATCAGAACGAGAATAACTAGTTTGCGTAAAAATACTCATGTGAGATCCCATATAAATGAGACGCCATGATGCTTTTAATGACTTTTTTTAATAATAAGTAGCTACCCTAAATTACCGTAAGCCATGCCTTACGCTTAAAGATAACCCATTGGTTTTATTAAGGATTAATTGAAGATTGCAGTGTGCTTGCCTTACGCGAACCATAGATATTAGAATAGGCCCAAGTGAATTCTGCGCCTAGTAAAAAAATTTGCGCTGAATAATAAACCCAAACCAGCAAAGCAACTAATGAACCCGCAACGCCAAAGCCTGATGTGATCGCGCTTCGGCCAATATATAGGCCAATTAAATATTTGCCTAAAGTAAACAAAATAGCGGTGATTACAGCGCCTACCCAAACCTCGCTCCAGCGAATTTTTACACTTGGCATAAGCTTGTAAATAAGCGCAAACATGGCAGTTGTCATTAAAAAACTAAATCCAATATTAATAAAATTAAGCATGGTTTCCCACTGCATAAATCGTGGCGACCACCAATGATTCATAGCTGAAAGGGCGGCACTAAAAAGTAGTGACACCATTAAAATAAAACCGATGCCTAAAATCAAGCCAAAAGACAATATGCGTTCGCGAATCAACGCATAAAAACCGTTTACTTTTGCGCGTTCTGGTGCATGCCAAATGCGGTCTAGTGAAGTTTGTAATTCGGCAAATACTGTAGTGGCACCTATTAGCAGCAATACAAGGCCAATAATACTGGCAAGCAACCCCTCTTTAGGTTTATTCACATTTTGTAATAAGCTTTGTACGGCCAAAGCCCCTTGTTCGCCCAGCAAATTCTCTAGCTGCCCAGCTACTTCACCGCGTGCGGCTTCTACCCCAAACACAAAACCTGTAATTGATAGCACGATAAGTAACAAAGGCGCAATAGAAAAGAGCGTGTAAAAAGCCAGCGCTGCGCCCATGCTAGCGGCGTAATCGTTGATCCAACCTTGAAAAGTGTTTTTAAAAAGCTTGTATAAAGATTGCATTATTTATTAGGTTAAACCAAACTATTTATGTATTAAATTTGTAATGGTCAATTCATTTGCCAAAACAGTTTTTTACATCTGGTTTTGTCAATAAAAACGTCAATCGCTTGCTGGCATTTTTTAGCGTTTATTTCACGTCTAGCACTTAACCAGCCTACGCTATACAAAGCTTTTGGCTCATTCTTGGCTAAATTTTTAAAAGTTTCTAGTGCAACTAGCTCATCATTATAAGAACCTAACGCGTCTTGCACAGGTTTTAAACTTGCACTAAATGATTCGGCACGGCTGTTTTTTTTGTCAGAATCAACAAAATATGACACTGAAAACTCACTTAAATAACGCAGCTTTTTAAACACTTTGCGTACGTCATGTTGTTGTGTTTGCGTAAGCTTCACAAAGTTTTCGCCTTGCTCAATGCTCTTTTTATACCAATGATTTAACCGCTTTTTTAGCAGCTTATTTATTTTTGCATCGCCTATACTTGCCTCTCCTTTATTTGCTTTGCCCGTTTGCGCGATTAGCGGCTGACTATTAACAAAGCCTATTAAACACAACAAAGTATCTTGAAATTTCTCTGATAACACCACTGCGCTCACATTAACTGCCTTGCCAGCACTTGCCTGTAATTTAAATGCTGGGCTACCATTTTTAATCATTGCAGGTTGTAATTCGTGCATCAAGTGATCAGCATCGCGGCGTTTTCCTAATTCTCTAAATATATCAATAAGAGGTTTTTCCCAAGCTGGATTAATAGTATCAACCAAGCTTTTAAATTCTCGAAGCGCCACGCGTAAGCGCCTAATAGCTACGCGTAGCTGATGGATACAATCAGTCTCTTTTTGAATTTCGGCCAGCGATTTATCTGGCTTAATATCTGCATTAATCGCCAATTCGCTGGCATTGGCTAGCATTTGATTAATGCAAGATGAAAATACAGATTTTACTAATGCATTTGCATGTTGAGCTGGCTTTTGATTAGCGGCAACATTGACCTTTGCCTCAATAACATTAACGCCTAAATCACCCCACAAACGCTGGCCTTTCATCGATTTGCTAATAGTACTTACGTGCAAGCCATATAATGCGCGCCATTTTCTAGCAACTGCCACAACATGTTCAGGCTTGCCCTCTTTTAATTCAAACTCTAATTCACATAAAGCGGCAGATTTACCATTGCTTTCAACCATGCCTTGATCTAATGCAATTTCTATAAGTGACCCAGAATGCATCACATTAAATTTAAGCCGTTGCACATCGGTTTCATAAACAGGTATTAATGCAGGCGCTTGCGCGTTTAAATTTATTTTCAAAATTAATTCTAATAATTGTTTAATATCTTTAGGCAATTTTTGTGATAAATTGATATCAGGCATAACGAAATCGTTAACATTTGAAGTATTTTCAATGGTTAAATTATGCTCTAACCTTTCTAGCGCGTTACTGGTTGATGCTTTAACTGTTTGCACCCAAACATCGTTTTCGCGCCGCAACCTTATCACCACGCCGTGCTTGGCAAGCATTTGATCTCTTGTATCGAAATAACACGCTTGTAATAATTGCAGCTGCGCTTTTTTGGCTCTAACAGCCGCTAATAATTTGGCTAAACTGGCGTCAGGTACTTCAAACTTAATTTCAAATTCGTTCATGTTTAGCCTAATAAAATTACTTTAATCACGTGTCTTATGTACTTTTAAATGAATGCTTATTAATCTAATTTTAAGCAAATTAATAAAATAACAAATTAGAATCATTATAAAAAAACTAGCCAATATTTTATGTGCGTTAGCGTACAAATAAAATTCATATAGACAAGTTTTAATACAATCAACAGCACGTTTTTTAATACAAACAAATTGATTTGTTTGGCTAATTTACAACTTGCAGCCTATCTTTATGAACATGTTTAGCGTTAAGCTATCCAAACACGCAACAAAATTGCTTAAATTCAAGAGACCAACTTGCACAACACCATTCGCATCGCTACTTTCAATATTCATAAAGGAGTCACACAATTTAACGCACGTTTTGCACTACATCGCCAGCGCGAACTTTTACGTAAGTTGCAAGTTGATCTGGTTTTTTTGCAAGAAGTGCAGGATGTGCACTTGCCCAACAGCCAACGATATACACAGTGGCCAATAGCTGGGCAGGTAGAATTTTTAGCCGATGCCGTTTGGCCAGAATTTGCTTATGGCAAAAATTCAGTCTACCCAGCGGGTCATCATGGCAACGCTTTGTTATCTAAATTCCCCATTATTAAAACCCATAATGAAGATATTTCGGCTCACACTTCAGAACAGCGCGGCATGTTGCACTGCGAAATTAATTTACCAAATTGGGTTGAGCCGCTACATACCGTGTGCGTGCACTTTGGCTTATTTGCTAGCTGGAGACGCCAACAACTAGAAATGGTGGCGAAATTTATTGACCAAAACGTACCCGCTAACGCACCATTGATTATTGCAGGCGATTTTAACGATTGGAGCTTGCAAGGCGGTTTATCTTTTGCAGCGCGCTTAAAGGTGCATGAGGTTTTTGAGCGCCACGCGGGCAAGCCTGCGCGCAGTTTTCCATCTTGGTTGCCCATGCTGCGCCTTGATAGAATCTACGTACGTGGTTTTAGCGTTAAACACGCGCAAACACACTCTGGCCCACAATTTATACAATTATCTGATCATGCTGTTTTATCTGCCACGCTAACTAAATTGTGATTTATCAAGGTATGATTTGCTAGATGATGATTTAATAAATATGTTTTTTAAACCATGAATAATTTATTTAAACCTCAATTTTCATCGGGCAATTTCATACAATTGCTTCGTGGTGGGCAAGCCTATTTTCCTGCGCTTGTTGCTGCAATCAATGCAGCCAGGCAAACCATTTACTTGCAAACTTATATTTTTGAGCTAGATATAGCAGGCATTAATGTTGGTAATGCGCTTAAACAAGCAGCGCTTCGTGGGGTAACTGTAAATATTTTGCTAGACGGCTTTGGCTGCAAGGATATGCCAAGCGCTTATATTAAAGAGCTAGAAAACACTGGCGTACAACTGATGTTTTACCGCCCAAAAATATCGCCTTGGACGCTCAAAAAAAATCGGCTACGGCGCATGCACCGCAAAATCGCGGTAATTGATGAAAAAATCGCTTTTGTGGGCGGCATTAATATTATTGATGATTACAACGTGCCCGACAACACACCACCGCGTATAGATTACGCCGTGCGTGTTGAAGGCGCGCTGTTACCACGTATTGCAATGAGTGTAACTAATTTATGGCATCGCATGGCATTTAGGCGGTTTAATGGGCCAATAACCAAACTTGCGCCTAAAATACTAGCTGCAAACGCACAAATCGCCACTAAATCAATTACTACAGCCATGCGCGCTGCTTTTGTATTACGCGATAACGTAATGAACAGATATGCGATTGAAAACGCTTATTTAGATGCGATTAACAAGGCCAAAACCGAAATAATCATCGCAAACGCTTATTTCGTACCAGGCAGGCGCTTTAGAGTAGCCTTGCTAAATGCCGCAAAAAGAAATGTGCAAATTGAACTGCTTTTACAAGGGCGCATGGAATATTTTTTAATGTTTGCAACCCACGCTTTTTATAGCCTTTTTTTAAAAAATGGCATTCACATTTATGAATACCGTAAAAGTTTTATGCATTGTAAAGTGGCGGTTATTGATGGCTATTGGTCAACAGTTGGCTCGTCTAATATTGACCCTTTTAGCATGATGCTAGCGCGCGAAGCTAATATTGTGGTTGAAGATCACGGTTTTGCACAAGAATTGCGTGAAGAAATTATTAATTCAATTCGTATCGGTGCTTGCAAAGTTGACGCCCAACAATGGTTGATAGGTAACAGAATCAAGCGCGGTGTTTCATGGTTGGTTTACGGGCTTGTTAGAACATTTTTAGGCATCATTGGTTATTCTAACGAGCGCTAAAAATAAATTTATAAGTAACATGAATTTAGAATAAAATTTAAAAGCAACTTTTTAATTCACAAGCTTAACCATAATTAAACATGATGACTCAACATATTGATTCTTTGCCTGCTATTGTAAAACCTGTTGCAAGTGACAACGACCATTTTTTTGAATTGTCGCAAGAAATGCTGTGCACGGCAGGTTTTGATGGCTACTTTAAAAAACTAAATAGCGCTTGGGAGAAAACGCTTGGCTACACCACTGACGAGTTATTAGCCAAACCATTTATTGAGTTTGTGCATATTGATGACCATGAAATATCACAAAATTTAGTAACAAAGTTAGTCAATGGTCACAATACCAGTGCTTTTGAAAATCGCTTGTTGTGTAAAGATGGCTCTGTGCGCTGGATATTATGGAGCACCGTTTCAGTGGTAGAAGAACAATTAATGTACGCTTCTGGACGTGATATTACTGAGCGTAAAAAAACTGAACAAGATTTGCAAATTCGAACTCAACAATTTGAATGCCTACTCAATGCCGCGCCATTTGGCATTTACCTGATCGATGATCAATTCATTATTTGCCAAGTGAATCCGTACGCGCTTCCAACATTTAATCAAGTTCCCAATTTAATTGGCCGCAATTTTGGTGATGTGATGCGCCTATTTTGGCCAACTTTTGTAGCCGACGAAATAATCGAAAAATTCCAGCATACGCTTGTTACGGGCGAGCCATATGTACAGGCTGAAATGACTGGGCTGCGTATTGATCGTGGGGCAGCTGAATATTATGACTGGCAAATTAATCGCATACTGTTGCCAAACGGTAAATTAGGCGTAGTGTGCTATTTTCAAGAGATCTCACAACGCATATTAACGCAGCAAAAAATCACTGCAAGTGAAGATCGTTACCATACGTTATTTAACTGTATGGATGAGGGTTATTGCGTTGTAGAAATGCTTTATGACGCGCACTTTAGAGCGGTAGATTATCGTTTTTTAGAAGTAAACGATGCATTTGAACAGCAATCGGGGGTTAAAAATGCCACTGGCAAAACCATATTAGAATTATTTCCTGATTTCAATCCTGGTTTAATTGCAACCTACGGGCAAGTGGCTTTAACTGGCGAGCCGATTCGATTTGAACATGAAGTGCCAGAATTAAATAGTTGGTTTGATATTTATGCTTTTAGAATTAAAACGCCAGAATTAAATAAAATTGCTATTTTATTTAACAATATTACCGACCGTAAATTGGCGCAACTTGCTTTGATAGAAAATCAGGAGCGCTTTGAGGCATTTGTCATGTCTAGCTCAGATGTTATTTACAGTATGAGCGCCGATTGGCGTGAGATGAACCAATTGCATGGCAAAAATTTTATTGTTGACACTAAAAATACCAACGCTAATTGGTTGCAAGAATATATTCACCCATTTGATCAAGACGCCGTAAATGCAAAAATTAAACAAGCTATTCAAACAAAAACTATATTTGAAATGGAACACCAAGTTATTCGTGCAGATAAAAGCATTGGCTGGACGTTTTCACGCGCTGTACCCTTATTTAATAAACAAGGCGACATCACAGAATGGTTTGGTGCAGCAAGAGACATAACGAATCGTAAGCTTGCGCAAAACCTATTACGTGAAACTCAAGAACGTTTCCAAGCTTTGTTTGAGTTAGGTCCTGTAGCCATGTACACCGTGGATGCGCAGGGCACTATTCAAGAATTTAATCGCAATGCTGTAAAAATGTGGGGGCGAGAACCTGTACGTGGTGACCCAGCTGATCAATATTGTTGTGCTTATAAAGTGTATACGCCAGATGGAAAATTTGTATTACATGCAGAAACCTCTGTTGCTAAAGTTTTAAATGGTGAAATGCCAGCAGCACAAGATATAGAAGCGATTTTTGAAAGACTAGATGGCACTAAGATAAATGTGATTGCCAACGTGGTGCCTTTAAAAAATGGCCGTGGCAAGATTATTGGTGCAATGAGCTGCTTGATTGATATTACAGATAGAAAAACTGCTGAAGATGTGCTTTTTTCTAATAATATTGAATTACAAGAAGCAAAAGTAGCAGCCGAAAAAGCAAATTTAGCAAAATCAGAATTTTTGTCGCGCATGAGCCATGAATTACGCACGCCACTAAATGCGATATTGGGTTTTGCGCAATTATTACAAATTAGCCAGCCTGCAATATCTGACATGCAACAAAAAAATGTAGCGCAAATATTGCACGGCGGCTGGCATTTGCTTGAGTTGATTAACGAAATTTTAGACCTAGCGCAAATAGAATCTGGCCAACAAAATCTAGTTTTAGAACAAATTGATGTCAAAAAAATAATGCAGGAATGCAAAGATTTGTTAGCGCAACAGGCTGAGCAATATGAAATAAATTTGCAAATCAATACACTAGATTGTCAGCACTATATTTTGGCTGATAAAACCCGCTTAAAACAGATTTTTATTAATTTATTATCTAATGCTATTAAATATAATAAAAAAGGTGGCGCGGTTGATATGGATTGCAGCCAAAAGGACAATAAATTAAGAATTAGCGTAAAAGATACAGGGCATGGTTTGAGTTGCGAAGAATTGACACAACTTTTTCAGCCTTTTAACCGTTTGGATAAACAATTTAGCGCCGTAGAAGGCACTGGCATTGGTTTGGTAGTAAGCAAAAGGCTAGTGGAACTGATGCAAGGCATTATTGGTGTGGAAAGTATCGTTGGGGTGGGTAGCGAGTTTTGGGTGGAATTTAAACTATTAACAAATGATGATTTGCATTAAGTTTTAGACAAACTTTTCATTTTTTTGACCTTTCGTCATTATTTAAAATTGCATATGCAAATCTATAAGCTCAAACGCATGTTTTACCATGCAGTGATTCTCGTTCGACTTTATTAGTAATATTTGTATGGTTGATGCTTCATCATTAATGGTTTGGATTGCGTTAGTTTCAGCCATTAATTGATGGCTATAATCTTTGATAGCAACACCCATAAAACCCAGTTGCGCACAAATAGCAGAGCGCGTTTGATGATCGTTTTGGCCAATCCCACCTGTAAATACAATTACATCTACACCGTTTAACACGCTAGCCATTGCAGCTATTGACTTAGCTATTTGACTACAAAATAAGTTGATCGCTAATTGCGCACTAACTGGTTGCGCACTAATATGTTCACTGGTATTTTCATTACACACTTTACGTAATTCGCGCATATCACTACTTAACTCAGATACGCCTAATAAACCAGATTCATGATTGAATAATTGTTCTAATGCGTCGCAATCCATGTTTTTTTCACGCATTAAATAAATCAACAAACCAGGGTCAATATCGCCACATCGTGAGCCCATCATTACACCACCGCTAGGTGTTAGCCCCATTGTAGTGTCAACAGATTGGCCATTTTTAACGGCTGTAATGCTGCACCCGCCGCCTAAATGCGCGATGATCAAGCGTGCAGATTCAAACTTTGGTGCGTGCGTTTTAATCTGCGTCAGAACTGATTCGCAAGATAAACCGTGAAAACCATAGCGTTTAATGCCTAAATCATACAAGTAGGTTGGCAATGGCAAATGACTAGCAATGGCAGGCATATTAGTATGAAAAACAGTATCAAAACAAAGAACTTGCGGCAATTTTGGAAATTTTTTACGCGTGGTTTTGATGATATTTAAACTAGCCTGATTATGCAAAATTGCATAGGGGGTGGCTAGCTCAAGTTCTCGCACCACTTTATCGTTTAGCAAACAATGCGCTCGCAAATGCGGCCCACCGTGCACCACGCGATGCACGATCGCTTGCGGCTTTGGGGTAGAACTTTGCGCCAGATAATGCAAGATATGTTTAAGCGCATCGTCTGGTTGGCCAATTAATAAGTTAGTTGATAATAAAATTGAATGTTGAGCATCTTTAATGATTATCTGGCCTAACTTTGCGGCAGTAAAAGAGATTTCGCCTTCAAACAAAGTCACAAAATTAAAATGTTCTGGCTCTACACTGGCATTTAACTGGGTTTCGCTAACAAATTGCGGTTGCGTAAAGTCATCCATTAACGACGATTCAATGCGATAAAACCCAAATTTTAGCGATGTAGAACCGCTATTTAATGCCAAAATGGCGCAAGATTTCATTGATTTATAACAACTTTTTTAATTTTTATTCTGGCGTTTGCCAAGCCCAATTGCGTATTTCGGGCATATCTTGCCCATATTCGCTAATGTAAGCTTTGTGTTTTTGCATCGTATTATGGTAGCGCGCGGTCTGCGCTTCAATTAAATGTACAAGCCTTGGCGCGCGTTTAATCACATCAAGTGCTAATTGATAGCGATCGACATTATTAATGACCACCATATCAAATGGCGTGGTTGTAGTGCCTTCTTCTTTATAGCCACGCACGTGAATATTGCTATGATTATGTCGCCTGTAAGTAAGCTTATGAATAACGGATGGGTAGCCGTGAAAAGCAAATATAATAGGTTTATCGCGCGTAAACATAGCATCAAATACATGATCTTGCATGCCATGTGCGTGTTCTGATTGTGGCTGCAACACCATTAAATCAACCACGTTAACAAACTTTAATTTAATATCTGGCACATATTCTTTTAGCAACATCACACAGGCAAGCGCTTCAAGCGTGGGCACATCGCCAGCACTTGCAATCACCGCATCAAGCTCATGTTCGTTTTCGCCTTCACAACTCGCCCACTGCCAAACACTTGCGCCCGCGGCACAATGCTTAACCGCGCTATCCATATCTAGCCACTGCCACTGTGGTTGCTTGCCCGCAATAATCACATTGATGTAATTAAGGCTACGTAAACAATGATCCGCAACGGACAGCAAACAATTGGCATCGGGTGGTAAATAAACGCGCACGATCTCCGATTTTTTATTGATCACATGATCGATAAAACCTGGGTCTTGGTGCGAAAATCCATTATGATCTTGGCGCCAAACATGGCTGGTTAATAAATAATTAAGTGACGCAATAGGCGCGCGCCATGGAATTTGATTACACACTTTTAGCCATTTGGCATGTTGATTCATCATGGAATCGATAATATGAACAAACGCTTCGTAACACGAAAATAGCCCGTGGCGGCCAGTTAATAAATAGCCTTCTAGCCAGCCTTGGCATAAATGTTCACTTAGTACTTCCATCACGCGACCATCGGCACTTAAATGTTCGTCCACTTGTAAAGTTTCGGCCAGCCAAGCTTTATCGGTTACTTCATAAACACAATCTAGGCGGTTAGATGCGGTTTCATCGGGGCCAAATATTCTAAAATTTTTATTTTCGCTATTTAATAACATCACATCGCGCAAAAATTGGCCTAAAACCCGCGTAGCTTCTGCCTCTACACAGCCAGCTTGTGGCACCGAAACAGCATATTCAAACATGTTTGGCATATTAAGCGGTTGCAGTAATTCACCGCCATTTGCATGTGGATTTGCACCCATGCGAAAGTTGCCAGTAGGTGCTAACGCTGTTAATTGCGCGTTTAAATGACCTTTTTCATCAAATAGTTCATTAGGTTTATAACTTAACAACCAATCTTCTAACTGCTTCAAATGCCTATTTTCTTGAGTATCGCCGTTTTCTACTTGACTAGGTTTAAAGCTAGAAATTGGCACTTGATGCGCACGCCATGTATTTTCAACAGGTTTGCTATCTACAGTTTTTGGCCCACTCCAGCCTTTAGGCGAAACAAAAACGATCATTGGCCAGATTGGGCGTACTAAATCTGCCCCCGCTATTTTCGCACCCGCAATTCCACTATTTTCTCTAGCTGTTTTTTGAATAGCCAAAATTCTAGCCAATACTAAATCTAGCGTGGCGGCCAAATTTTCATGCGCGGCCATTACATCAAAGCCATGATTTGGCTCACTAGATTCCGAATTTTCATCAGTAGTTACTAAGCTGTTAGGCGCAACCTCAACATAAAAAGGCTCATGCCCATAACCGCGCATCAAACTGGTAAGCTCATTGCGACTAATTCGTGACAACACGCTGGGGTTAGCGATTTTGTAGCCATTTAAATGCAAAATAGGTATCACTGCACCATCGCGCGCAGGGTTTACAAATTTATTGGCATGCCAACTTGCCGCCAGCGCACCTGTTTCAGCCTCGCCATCACCGATAATGCAGGCCACGATTAAATCAGGATTATCCATTGCCGCGCCATAGGCATGCGCAAGCGAATAGCCTAATTCACCACCTTCGTGAATTGAGCCTGGCGTTTCGGGCGATACATGGCTAGGTATGCCATAAGGCCAGGAAAATTGCTTAAATAAGCGCTTTAAGCCATCTTCATTTTGTTCAATATTGGGGTAGCGCTCAGTGTAAGAACCTTCTAAATAAGAATTAGCCACAATGGCAGGCCCACCATGACCTGGGCCAATAATGTAGATCATGCTTAAATTATGCGAGGTTATTAGCCTGTTTAAATGTACATAAATAAAGTTTAAGCCAGGCGTTGTGCCCCAATGCCCAAGCAAACGCGGTTTTATGTCAGTTAATGTGAGTGGCCGCTTAAGTAATGGATTATCTTGCAGGTAAATTTGCCCAACAGATAAGTAATTAGCCGCGCGCCAATAGGCATGCATATTTTGCAATAAAATTGGCGATAAAACTGGAGTTATTTTTAAAGCCATTTTTGTTGAGCAATTGAAGGCTATGCGCGAGATTGCGCCTTAGCTGGAGACTGTGATGAAGCAGGAGATGTGAAAAAATTACGGCGGTTATAATCAAATACCCATTTACCTGCTGCCGCACTTACACCACTAATAAATGTTCCCCAAGTTATGTCTAGTAGCGATAAACCAAGAGGCCAATCTTTAAGTAATGCCAAATTGGTTAAATCGTAACTGGCATATACAAAAAACCCGATGCCTGCCCCTGCAATAAAAGTGTTTTTAATGCCTTTGGTTAATGCATAAGGGGTAATAGCAAGCTTAACCAAACCAAACACATAGATTAAATAAAAAAGACCAGCATAAAATAAATTGGCTTGAGTGGCCATTAAATGACCAATGCCTTGTTGATATATCGGCTTGGCTAACACACTTAGCCAGATAATATCGACTACCAACATAATGATTAAGGTGGTTAAATAAGCTGGTATGTACTTAAGCATGAATGTTATCCAGTGGATATTTGTTTAATAATGTCGCAAAAGCATTTACGTATTGCGTTGATTGATTGGTTTAAGCAAAAGATCTAATACTGCCATACGATATTAAGCAAAAATTTGTGCATTAATCAAAGCCGCTTATCTGCTTGCGTTTTATTTACTAGCAGTCACTCGCCAAATAGTATTACCCACATCATCAGCCACTAGCAAAGCACCTTTTTTATCTAACACTACACCCACGGGTCTTCCATAAGCTTTACCTTCACTACTTACAAAGCCAGTTAACACATCAACTGCCTCGCCTTGCGGTTTGCCATCTACAAATGGCACAAAAATCACTTTATAACCACTTAACGGGTTGCGATTCCAAGACCCGTGTTGACCAATAAACATACCATTTGCAAATTGCTCTGGTAGATTATTGCCAGCTGAAGACGCCAAACCGAGTGATGCTGTATGCGGCCCAAGCGCATAATCTGGCACAATAGCTTTTGCAACTAATTCTGGTTGCGGCGGCTTAACGCGCACATCTACGTTTTGGCCATAATAACTATAAGGCCAACCGTAAAAAGCGCCGTCTTGAACAGATGTTAAGTAGTCTGGTACTAAATCGCTGCCAATTTCATCACGCTCATTAACTACGGTAAATAGATTATTGGTTTTAGGCTCCCAAGCCATGCCGTTTGGGTTACGTAGGCCAGATGCAAAAATGCGATAGGTTTTTGCCTGCGCGTCTACTTCTAATATAGCCGCACGATCGGTTTCAGCTTCTAACCCACGTTCGGCCACATTGCTGTTTGAACCCACTGTTACGTAAAGTTTAGTGCCATCATCATTGGCAATCACATTTTTAGTCCAATGATGATTAATTGGCCCGCCTGGCAAATCAATGATCTTTTCGCCCGCATCGATTATTTTTTCAGCATTTTGCGTGTAATTAAATCGCATTAAGGCATCAGCATTGGCCACATACAAATGGTTGCCCACTAAAGCCATGCCAAATGGTGAATTTAAGTTTTCTAAAAAAACCAACTTCTTATCAGCTAGCCCATCATTATCAGTGTCACGCAACAATAATATGCGGTTAGGGCTTGGAACCCCTGCCCCCGCGCGCTTCATTACCATTTTCATTACCCAGCCTTTTAAGCTACTTTCACTTTTAGGCTTTGGTGGCGCATTTGTTTCGGCCACTAACACGTCACCATTAGGTAAAACTGTTAACCAACGCGGGTGATTAAGGCCGCTAGCAAAAGAACTAACCGCTGTGCCGCTTATTGCTTTTGGTTTAAGCTCATTAGGCCAGCCAATAGCAGGTGCAATATTAACAGTGGGAATCAACGTTTTATTAGGTGCTGGCAAGGTAGGTTTAATGCCCATGCCTTGAGCCAATTGCAAGCTGGCCATTTCGCCACAAGCCATTAGCAATAAAGCTAGAGGGCTAATTAAAGCAAATGTCTGTAATGATTTTGCCCAAGAATGTGGGTGGCTTATGGCTTGATTTTTTGCATGCATTTGTAATATACCTATTAAATTCAAACAAAACTGTGTCTGATTGTCAGCTAGACAATCAAATACGGTTTTAATTGTTTAACTTAACCTATTATTTTATTTAGATTAATAGCATTTAGTTAGCAGGTGGCGTTACCGTAGAATCGCTTGAACCACTTGCGCCGCTAGATTCTGTACTACCAGCATTGCCAGAAGGCTCGGGCGTTAAAGCTGGGTCAGGGACGATTTCAGGTGGCATATCGGCAACTGGTGGCGGAATTACAATAGTAGTGTCTCCACTAGGTGCCCCTGTCGCACCCGTATCACCAGTAGCACCTGTTTCACCAGTAGCACCTGCAGGCCCAGCTTGGCTTGGTACCACAACAGTATCTGCTGGTACGTTAACAACAGTTGGTTTATCACAAGCAACCAAAGCAAATGTGCTAACTAGCGACAATACAATAATTATAGTTTTCATGATGTATCCTTAATTAAATAAATGGATGAATTGTGTTGATATTAAAACCAAATTTTAGTTAACTTTAAATTTTAGTTAACTATAAAATTTACAATCAATATTTTTACAAATCATATCTTAAATAACTAACCCATTAAACTCTGTACGCTAGCGAACGCAATAAGTTTAATTTGCAGATTTTAACGGTTTATTAGAATACTGGCGCAAAAAGACTATTTAGATTAGATAAAAGTTAAAATCTAAATAGCATTGATGGGCAAAATTCGAAGTTTTAAAACTTTACAAAAAGTTTATTGTAAAAGTTAACGTGTGCTAGTTGGATTAGTTGGATTAGTTGGATTAGTTGAGTTGGTTGAGGACGAAGAACCAGACGAACTTGAAGCGTTAGATGGATCTTCAAAAGGTGCCGAGCCGTTTGGTGTAGGCACTGAAGAATTACTTGCACCTGACGTGCCATAACCTGTGCCATTTGAGCTTGCGCCTGTAGGCGATCCAGTATTGCCAGAACTGTCTGAACGTGAATTCGTAGATCCAGATCCTGAGTTGTCATAGTCCGAACCAATACTATTTCCAGCTCTAGCTGTTCCAGTTGTTCCAGCGTCTCTAGACTCTACTCCAGTATTTGTAGAATCAGTGCCAGTCACACCTTGCGAATCTGATGCGTCCATACCAGAAGTGGGGTCAGTTGATCCTGACCTGCCAGTTATACCATTTACAGAGGGAGCGCTTGAAGAGCCTCCAGTTGTAGTAGCACCAGTATCTATGCGTAATGCACCAGTGCCAGAGGGTTGGTTTGATGCGTTTTCGCACGCAACTAGTCCTACCGTAGATACTAGTCCTATTGCAGATAGTAGCGTTAGTGATGCCAAAGAAATTTTCATGATAAATCCTTAATTAAAATTTATAATTTCCTGTTGCATGAGCACACTTGGGTTTTACCAAACATAAAACCAAATATAAAACTAGGCAAAGCAAATTAATATAGACTTTAATTGTAGGCAGTAAAAACTATAGAATTTGTACGCTATCTAACTTTAAATGCTGCTAATCGCATGCAAGGTTAATTCATATACTTAATAAATTTGTTAATCATAAATTGGCGGATTATTTATTAATGGATTTATTTCACTGAAACATCTAAGTTTTTACTGAAACATCTAGGTTGCCGTGCTCACCCATGCCAATAGGCTTAGCAGCGGCAATTGATAATACACTGGCAAACATTCGTACCATTTTGCTATCTGGGGCATCCCAGTATTCGGCAACATGTGGCACAAATTTTAGCAAAGCCAAATTAGCAGAATCAATTCCATTAGGAAACCATGGCCTGGCAAAAGGTGACCACAACCTTTCAATACGCGCGCGATCAGTTACCAATTCACCGTGACCCGATATAGAGACATAAGTGCTTTGACCTTCATCTGAAAATGCTACATTCATGAGTTGCAAATGTTGCATTTTGCTGGTGTTGGGATCAGTTAAAAACCAAATAGAACCTTGCTCGCACATTTCTTGTGGCGACATAGGCCTTGCTACCATCAAATCTTCTTCATCCATTGTGGTTAACATGCAAACGCGTGCTTCTTTTATAAGCTCGCCAAGATGCGTTAATTCTGCTGATTGCTGATCTTTTACTTTCATTGTCTAGTCCTTAACTTTTATCAGTTAAAAATATTTTTGCTTGATTAAATTGCTTATTTAAATAAATACTCCTGTGAATTTAAAATTTACTATCATTATTGTTAACCAAATAACTTATTTTTAAACTATAGAATTTTATATTTCCAACTTATTATTTTTAAATAAAATGTTTGTAAGTGTCTGTGCGATAACAGACATAAGTGAAATTGGTAGAAATTGATGGCTGCATTTTATTAAGAATAAATGCAGAATTAAATCTACTATGTTAACTAACGCACAAACTTTTTGGCCTGCAAAAAGTAAAGTTTAAAGCTGGTAATTAAATAATTTAAGACGCGCCAAAAATGCAATCAATGTTGATAGAAAATTCAATGCAATGCCCTTATTGCCACGGTTATGCAAGAAGGATTAGACGTAGGCGCGTAGACCGTTGGATAAGCTTGATTAGACCTGTAGCTAGGTTTGAATGTCAGAATCATATTTGCCAATGGGTAGGCAATGTTTATCAAGATCAATTGGCTAAGAAAAAAATGGTTTTGAGAAGATAGCAATTACCTTCTTGTAGTTTAAAACAGTTAATCTAATTTGGTAAATTGCTATCTTTAACCCAGCTTAAAATAATCATTTGCAATAATCGCGTGAAACCCACCATATTAACCATATCAAGATAAGCTGAAATGGCAGCCTTACGATTAACGCCCATTCTGGCACCATAGGAAACTGTTCTGCGATTTGAAGCATGTAGATATTGGCGGGGGTAACTAATATAGTTAACACAATTAAACCATTGCCAGCATAACGCCTTGAAATAGGAATTAATAATAATATTGCGCCAATTAGCTCAAATACACCGCTAACGTATACAGCTGTCAAGGCAAATGGAATGTAAGGCGGGATAATTAGTAAATAGGTTTTTGGCAACAAAAAATGCGTTACGCCGCCTGCAAAAAACCATGTAAAAACAAAGGCTCTAGCCAATTGTTTTAAATTGATGCGAAAGGGAATCAATTGTAATTAATGCACAAAACGATCAGCTTCTAATTCAATGGCTTGCATGGCTAAATCAAAATCCATCGATTTATCAAAAAAGTAACGCACCCCTAGTTCTTTTGCCATTTTACGATAATGTGGGTGCGCGTGATTGGTTAGCATTAAAATAATGGGCGGCTTGAAAGGGTAATTTAACTTTTGCGTGTGTTTAATCACTTCAAAACCATTGCCTTCTGCAAGTTCAATATCTAATAACAAAATGTCAAATTGGGTTTCGTTTAATAACGATATTGCCGAGCTTTGCGATGCCGCCAAACCTTCAACGTTCAAGTTTTTTAAGCTATTAATGGTTTCAAACAACACTTCGCGTAAAAGTGTTGAATCTTCAACCAATAACATTTTCATTGGATGAGTTTTACCAGCTGAAATTTTCTTATCAGGATTAACGCCAAGAAACTTATTTGAAAATTGACTCATTTTTATAATTGTTGATTCGGGGTACATTTGTTTATTAGACACAATAAATCAATTCAAATAGATAAAACAGTCGAAAACGACTTACAACTTACTACAATACTAATACTTATAAATCGTAGCCAATTAATTAAGCAGGGCATTTTTAATAGCATAATAAGTTAGATCTGCATTGGTTTTTAAGCTCATTTTTTCTAAAATGCGCATTCTGTAAGTGCTAACTGTTTTAGTGCTGATATTAAGCTCTAAACCGATCTCAGTAGGCGTATTGCCAGATGCGAGCTTATAAAAAACTTGAAACTCACGGTTACTTAACATCTCATGCAATTGTTTATCAGATGGGTGGCTAAGTTGCTCGCTCATTAGCTCGGCTAATTGGGCAGAAATGTAGCGCTTACCATTGGCGATCACTCTAATAGCTTTAATGATTTCATCGGAATCTGCGTCTTTAGATAAATAACCTTTGCAACCGCTTCTAACCAAATTAAGTGCATATTGTTCTTCAGCATAGCCGCTTAAAACCAGCACAGGTAAATTTGGCGCGATATGTTTTAAATCATGCAAGGTGTCAACACCGTTTTTACCTGGCATCGAAATATCTAAAACCATTACATCGTAATTATTAGTTCGAACTAAATTTAGCGCTTCTAAACCAGACGCCGCCTCACCTGTTACTTTTAAATCGGGTTCAAGCTCAATCAAATTTTTTAAGCCTTGGCGAACGATGCTGTGGTCATCTACTAGTAATATGTTTTTCATAGATACAAGCTTATCATTTTTACCTTTACGTGGCTAAAAAAGCCTATTTTTACATGAGATGAGTGTTAGTTATTATTAATAATTGGCAGCGTCAGATGTATCTGCAGTGCCGTCTAAACCGCCTCTAAAAACCAGCCAGTCATTTTCAACTTGTTTCATTGATTGTGCTAATAATGGTTCTTTTTTCCACGAGTTTTTAATGGTAATAAAGATAATGACTGCAGCTATTATGGGTACTAACATAGTGATTCCTAAAATAAGTTCGCGGTTGGGGCTGGTCCATGCAATGGCGAATATCCACATAATACCAACCAAGCCAGCAAACACTGCCGCAACGAGCATAACCATAAAGCCCAGCAAGCTACTAACTACTCGCTGTACTTCATGGCTAAAATTTTGCTTAAAAAAACTGGCCCTACTCTCGGCCATTAACGCTAGATTATGTTTTAGCTGTTTAAATTCGTCAGGTTGTGGGTTTGTGTTTGAAGGCTCGTCATTATAAGTTTCAGGTGTCTCACCTGCATGTAAGCCATTTGCATATGAAGATGAAGTGCGATTAAGTCTTTGATTAATGTTTAATTTATTAAAATATTTATTTTTAATAAATTGAATGCGGTTTTTTAACAACATAATAACCAAGAACTTAACCGCGCTTTTCCACATATTGTCTTTCTTAATTCAATTGTCTAAATTCAATTGTCTAAATTCAATTATTAGTCTCAAATATTGATTTTAAATGTAAGCTATTTAGTAATGGGTTCTATTGTGACGTCTAGAACTTAATAAATAACCAATAATAACACCAGCGCTTACAGCCACAATGACACTAGCAATTGGTTTTTCTTGCACTGTATGCAAGGTGCGCTCTTTGCCTGTTTCGTAAGCATGGCTTACCTCATCTTTAACAACACCTTTTAATGACATGGCTTTTTCAAGAATTTGATTTTTCATATCAGTTAAGTTTGATGAGCTAGTGTATGAAGCCAACAAGCCTTTTAAACTAGAAATAACATTTAAAGCCTCTTGTTTGGTTTCCATTGCTTTGTCATGCGCAGTGTCGCCCAATTGTTCGGCTTTGTGTCTTACATCATCGGCCATCTCGTGTGCGTTATTCTTAGCGTTATTGGCTAAATTATTAGCCTTTTCTTTTATTTCATCTTCTTTGTTTAAGTTGTACATGGTGGTTTCCTTTAGTTTATGAAAATTTATTAAATGAATCTGTTAATTAAAAAGTGAATTTAGGGTTTTCTGCCCATTAAAAACGAGACAATAGTGATTGCCAAAAAGACGAAAAAAAGTATTTTTGCAATTTCTGTAGCGCCTGATGCAATGCCGCCAAAACCAAAGATAGCGGCAACTATCGCAATGACCAAAAATGTAACTGTGTAATGCAACATATAACCCTTTCAGTCAATTTAAAATTGTACAAAAGTACCCGCGAAAAAAATTTGTAACAACCAGTTCACAAAAGTTAATCTGATTAATTAATTCGCAAATACACTAATTATGTTTTGCATTTTAAGTTTAACTACGGTTAAAATTTAGCCACTGTGTTCTGATTTGATTGTCAGCACACGCCTACAAGCCGTAAATTTAAAGACTTAAACACAACAAATGCATTTCAACTTATAAAAATAAATTAAATACTGATAGAAAACAAAATTGATTAAAAAACTCTTTATTAAGTTTTGGTTTTGGGCAAATAAGCTCATTAATCAGCTAGGTGGGCGCACAATTGCCCTGTTAAGCGCTGCATTAGTAGTTGCTATGGTTTCTATTGTTTTTACCGATGCCTGGATAGTGTCTCTTAGCAAACAGGTTGAAAACATTAAGCTAACCAGAATAAACGTTGCCAGCTTACATCAGTTGAAATCTAATTTTTTTGAGGCTGAAAGTGCGCAGCGCGGTTATGTCATCACGCAAAGACCAGAATATATAGCGCCATTTGACGATGCACTTAAACGGGCAAGAGCGCTTGTTCGCTTAATAGAAGTCAATATTGTTAACCAGGTTCCATCAACCACCAAACCTGAAGATTTGCAATGGTTACGCGCAATTGCTACTAATATTGAATCAAAAACCGCCGAAATGATATTAACAACCAAGCTAGTTAATCAAGGCAAAACAAAAGAAGCCCAAGAGGTGATTAACCTAGATGTAGGCATGAAAGAAATGCAGAAATTTGTGACCCATACCGATAGATTGATCAGTGAGCAAAATGAAAAGATCGATTCGCTAATCGAAAAGCGCATTTCAACAGTTAATTTAGCACGCGCATCTGTGATTGGTGGTTCGCTATTGTTGATATTGTTAGTGGTGTTAGTGATTAAACAATTGATCAAAGAATTACGTTTAAAAAGTGAATTACAAAATCAAGCGCTTGCTCAAAACACAGTATATGAAGATAAATTATTGCAACAAACCAAATTATTGCGAAGCATGGCGCTAGATTATCAATCAGACGTTGAGCGGGAACGGCAAAAATTGTCTAGAGAATTGCATGATGAATTGGGTAGCATATTTACAGCCACTAAAATGGATTTAGCTTGGACGATTAAAAAGCTTGGCGATATTGCACCAGAATTAGCAGTTAAATTAAACAAAACCACTTCTTATATTGATCAAGGTATCGCGTTTCAACGTCATATTGTGCAAGAACTGCACCCCTCTATGATTTCCACTTTTGGATTTTGGCCAGCATTGAACGCGTTGATTAAAGATGCAGCAGAACGTAATAAATGGGCGTTAACGCTCAATTTGCCTGAAGAAACTGTAGTGCTAAATGAAACTATTAGTTTAGTGGCTTACAGGGTAGTGCAAGAAAGTTTAAATAACGCAAATAAATATGCAAAAGCTACCCAAATAAATATAGATATGATGGTTGATGATAATCATTTAAAAATGGAAATTGAAGATAATGGCGTTGGTATGGATATGCAAGCTGTAAAAGAAAATACACATGGCTTATCAGGCATGCGCCATCGAGTGATGGCAATTGGCGGACATTTTGAGATGGCTAGTGAACAAGGCAAAGGGCTTTATACAATGGCTTTGATCCCGTTAAATGTTGAAGTAGAAGATAACCGCGGCAACAAACTTGGTTTAAGTACTTAAATATTGAAACTTTTTTTAAAATATTGTGCTTTAAAATATGGTATTTTAAAAATTATGTAAGCACTGTCTTACAATAATTTCAGTACACTGGGGACTGTAACGATTATCTCTTTTAAATAATACTACGGCTTTACAAAATACATTAGTACACGCTTTAGCGTAAAAACAATATGTGTTTTGCATAACTTTATTTTATTTAGGAGTACATAATGAACTTTAAGCCTTTAATTAAAGCGTCAACCCTAGCTATATTGCTAGCATTTGGTTCAACTGCCAATGTGGCAATTTCAGCCGATGACATGAATGATCAATCACAATCAACTAATTCACCAAATGCAGAAAATCCAACAAGCGTAGTAAATCCATCAAATCAGACAAATCCGTCAGATTCATTAGATTCTACTGGCGTACAAACTGAAACGCCAATGAGTGGTGCGGCCAGTGAACAATCAAGCAGTGAACAATCAAGCAGTAATCAATCAAATAGTAGTTCTGGCAATACTCAAGTAACCAATGATTGGATGAAACCACTTGCAGCTGAGTTTGCCGAATTAGACAAATCTGGTAATGGTCTGGTGCTACGCAACGAAGCGTCACGTGGCAAGGCTTTTAACAAAAAGACTTTTGATGCGGCTGATACCGACAACAGCAATTCTTTAGATCAAAACGAATATATTACGTTTAAAGGCGGTGATCCATCTGAATCTATGTCTACAACTTCAATGCCAAAAAGTGGCAAAGTAAGTGACACTAGCCAAAACGATGCAGCTATTAATAATGTGAATGATAATAATGCGTCATCGGCAAGTGCGTCTGATATGCAAATGGCAGAAAACACCACTGCCGCGCCAGATTCTACTGACAGCAGCATGAAACGTGATGCAACTACCAGCAAAGACACATCAACTGAGGCTAATAGCACAACCCAAGGTAATAGCACAACTCAAGGTGACACATCATCAGCCCCAACTTCTGATAGGCCAGTAGGCGCAGTGGTAGATGACAGTATGATAACCACTAAAGCCAAAGCACAAATATTAGCCACTGAAGATTTAAAAACCTTAGATATAAGTGTTAAAACGATTAACGGTGAAGTGACTTTAACGGGTATGGCAGAGACTCAAGCTGCTAAAATGAAAGCTGAAGATGTGGTTAAAAACTTAGCTGGTGTTAAGTCTGTTGTAAATAATTTGCAAGTTAAAGGATAAGTTCTTTCTTAAACTTTGCATTGATTTGATTGATTAAAACCTGCCAAGTTATTTTGGTGGGTCTTAATTTGTATTTAAATTTGATAATAACCATCTTAAAAAATTAAATAAATCTGTGCGCTATTGCACAGACTTGAACAGTCTCAAATTGTAATATCGATTAGTTATTATTTAATTTAATTAATAGAAAATATGCGCCTAACTTGCGTATTTTTAAAGCCACAGCAATCTAAAAAAATATTTAATAAGAACCTTTAAGGCTAAGTAAACTTTTAATCGTGAACTATCCCCAATTAATTTATTTATACGCACGCTCAGTGTCAGTGGATATGCGATGATCCGTAATGACGATGCTTATAAAGCAAAAATTAGGGCTGAAATAGCGCTACTTTCCATAGGCGATGCCGTTATATGTACTGATCTAAATGGCATAGTTGATTACATGAATAATGCAGCTGAAAAAATATCAGGCTGGTCTAGAGAGCAATCACTTGGTAAACCCATTAACGAAGTTTTTAACATTATAAATGGCCACACGCGGCAAGCGGTTTGTAGCCCAGTCGATCTGGTTTTAGCGTCCAACACGGTTAAGTTATTACCACAAGATACTATTTTAGTTAAACGTGATGGCAGCGAGATATTCATTGAAGATTCAACTTCGCCCATTCACGATTGGAACGGCGTACTGACTGGCGTGGTCATTGTTTTTCACGATATTACCGCATCAAAAGTCATGTCGTTAAAAATGGCACATTT
Organism: Methylotenera sp.; assembly: GCA_043759515.1. Taxonomy (GTDB): domain Bacteria; phylum Pseudomonadota; class Gammaproteobacteria; order Burkholderiales; family Methylophilaceae; genus Methylotenera_A. The sequence continues at coordinate 33,981 of JAYVLK010000010.1, read as the reverse complement.
TGCACAACATGATTATTTAACTAATTTACCCAATCGCATTTTGCTTATCGACCGTATTGCGCAAGCCATAGAATCAGCAAAACGTCATGGTACTCAGCTAGCAATTTTGTTTTTAGATTTAGATAATTTTAAACACATCAACGATTCGCTAGGGCATTCCACTGGTGACAAACTATTACAGCTGGTAACCCATTGTTTGTTAGATTGCGTTCGAAGTAGTGATACAGTCACTCGTCAAGGCGGAGACGAATTTATTATATTGCTGGCAGAAACCAAAAGCGGGGACGATGCCTCTGTAACCGCTCAAAAGATCCTAGATTCGTTGTCTACCCCTAAAACCATCGCCTCTAATGAGCTGCATATTAGTGGTAGCATCGGTATAAGCGTATATCCTAATGATGGCTTGGATGCAGATACTCTGATAAAAAGCGCTGATACGGCGATGTATCATGCCAAGCAAAAAGGGCGAAATAATTACCAATTTTTTAAAGGTGAGATGAATTCTCGCGCGATTGAACGCTTGGTGATAGAAGCAAATTTACGCATGGCATTAGAAAAACAACAGTTCGTTTTACATTATCAACCCAAAGTTAACTTAAACACTGGCTTAGTGACAGGAGCAGAAGCGCTTTTGCGCTGGCAACATGAAGAATGGGGAGAAGTGTTTCCTGATATTTTTATACCAGTGGCAGAAGATTGCGGATTAATTGTCCCCATTGGGCGCTGGGCTTTGCGTCAAGCATGTTTGCAAGCCAAGCGTTGGCAAGAATTAGGTTTAAGCACTATTACAATGGCGGTAAATATTTCGGCCAAAGAATTTTTACAAAAGGATTTTGTTGAAGGTGTGGCAGAAATATTGGCTGAAACCAAGCTAGAAGCCCAGTATTTAGAATTAGAAATCACAGAAAGTGTATTAATGCGCGATGCACACTGTAGCAAACTGATCTTGCAACAGCTTAAAGATATGGGTTTAAAATTAGCTGTTGACGATTTTGGCACTGGATTTTCAAGTTTAAGTTATTTGCAAAAATTCCCTATTGACGTATTAAAAATAGATCAATCATTTGTGCAAAATATCGAATCTGCTAAGGACGATGGAGTTATTGTGAGCGCTATTATCAACATGGGTAATAGCTTGAAACTAAAAGTAGTGGCTGAAGGCATTGAAAATGCCACTCAGTTAGGCTTTTTAAGAGCACGCCACTGCGAAGAAGGTCAAGGTTATTTGTTTGGCCACCCTTTAATTGCAAGTGAATTTACAAGGCACCTTTTAAAATCTAAACCTGCTTTAATTGAGATTAATTAATTAAAATAATGTTCTTATGTTAATTAACGTACAGAACACGCTTTAATTAACTTTTATTATTCATTCATGTTGCAAATAACGCGGTTGTTATAAAACGCACGTTTAATTGAATAAAACCAAAAAATAATTGCTGAATTGGTTTAGGAGAAAAAAATGAGTTACGAAGATAAAGATACTTATGGCATGTACACCAGCAATGATGGAAACGGCCCAGGGCCACGCTTAATGGGTGCTGACACGCTAATAGGCAACGATGTTTATAGTTCAGATGACGAAGATCTAGGTGACATTATCGAAATAATGCTGGACATGGAATCAGGAATGGTGAGCTACGCAGTTTTATCTTACGGCGGGTTTATGGGCATGGGCGAAAAACTTTTTGCAGTGCCTTGGCAAGCGTTAACACTAGATACTGAAAACAAACGATTCGTTTTAAATGTGGAAAGTTCTAAATTGGAATCTGCCCCAGGTTTTGACAAAGACGATTGGCCAGATATGGCAGATGAAACTTGGATAGATAGCGTACATGATTTTTATGGTACGCCAACTAGAAACTCTTCTTCATCCATGAATTCTAGTTCAAATATGAATTCAGGCATGTAAATTTAGTAAAATATATGCAGATCTAGTATTAAGTATATTACTGGCAAATTTTATTAGATATAGATTTTTAAGTGTTCTCCCCACGTTCCCCTAAGCGTGGTTTTACCCTCTACAAATTGTAGAGGGTTTTTTTTAGGCTTTATTTTGATAAGCAAGCTTTGATTATCTATTTTTCATATTTATAAATCCTACTAACAAAATGCTATTTAATATTTTGTATGTAACTCTTTAATAATCTTGCGAATTTCAGCAGAGCGCTCAGAAGGAACACTAACAATCAATAACACGGCGCCTGCATCAATCTTATTTTTGTATTCATTTAAATCAGTATTAAACATATTTACGCCAAATACAGCAGCACCAATGGCAGATGCTAGCGCGCCTATCATTGTTGAAACGATGATAATCACCGCCACGTGTGCTTTTACGGTTTCAGCAACCCAAGGTTCAAAATAGTAGATGTATAGGCCGATCAAAAATCCAACAATGGCGCCATACATAATGCCTTTTTCACCACCATTCACCATATTAGTGCTGTCTATGGTGCTAGCTACTTGCAATTTACCTAATTGCGTACCAGGTTTGGCTAAAAAAGTAATTGCTTTAGCATCAACCCTGGCTAATAAAAGCGCATCAGAGGCTAGTTGAGCTGCTTTAATATTGGGCAGTAAAAATTTTAATTTAGGTTTCATATTGGCTTTCTATTTAATTGTTTACTTTTAAATTAATTAACGATTTGTAACAAATATTTTAAAAATTAGATGTAAAACTATTGGCTTTTCGCACATTTAAATTACGTATCAAATGGTTTGAAAAGGTCGATTGATTATGATTACGTTTGTTGGATATTGAACTTGAATGGTATTTAGTAGTTAATAGATCAAGATTGTTAAGTCATGTATTTGATCGGTCTTTTTAAATCGGTGGACACAAACGGATTGTGACTTTCATTAAACTGCTCTAATTTGTAAATTTTGCTTTTTAAAATTGCTTGGTTCATTTCTATATTACGTTGCGCTCTTGCATTAGCAGCCTCAGCGCTACGGTGGTTTTTAGCTGCTTTCACGCAACTAATTTCTTGATCAAATCGTAAGGTGACGCATTGCTCGCTGGTCAATTTATAATTTAATTCCGCCTTAATCATATTTGCGCGGTAGCGGTTTTGTATAGTCGGTTTATAGCGTGCTTGTAAGTCTGCTTTTTTAATGTCTCTATTTGCAAATGCGTGAGATTTACATTGTGCTTTATTATTAATGATGACTTTATCATTCTTAATAATTGCAATTTGTTTTGGCTTATTAGCAACTATCGCGTTGTTTATTGACGCACATTGATGCATTGCCGTTTGAAATTCAGCATTAAAGGTTTGGTAATGTTGTTCGTAAGTTTCTTTAGACATGCTTTGGTAAGTATTAGGAGGCTCAATTTGAGACAAATTTTGGGCAATAGCTTTGGGCATTAAACCAGCATTTAATGTGGTAATTAGTACTAAATAATTGATAACATTCATATTATTTAAGCTCACGCAATTCCATCATTGTGAACATTCCCGGTTAAATCATCATTGGCCAAATCATTCTTGGTTAAATCATAAGATGATGCGTTTTTGTCAAACATCTCATCGTTAGCTTTTATATTTTTACTTATCTGTCGCTTTTCAGTTTTGTTCGCAAGATTTTCAAAATGGCTGCGAGGCTTTATATGCAAATCTTCATCTGAAAATAAACGTTGTTTTTTCGTTTTAATTCAGGCCAGTTTTCATTGTTTCTATCTTGGTGCATTTTTTTTAGCCCTTTGTGTTACTCATCGCTTTATTGATTTAAAAAAATCTTAACAACACAAAGCACGTAAATTTGATGCAAATGAACTACAAATATTTATTCAATTTGAAATCATTTATTAGCAAAATATATTTTAAATTGATGAATGAATAAATCAGTGTGCTAGCGCACATATAAATAATTGAGTCTAATTTTGATCTATCTTAATGTGCACTAGCGAACAGAGTCATGTAACTAAAGTGCGTTAATTTGTTTAAACGCAAATATAACTATTATTTTTTGCAGTTTAAAAAAGATGCAGGATATGAATGAACCAAGCCAAGATGTTCAAGGAATAATATTAAGTGACAAGTATTCAAACTGTTAATGGGCATAACCACTTACTTCAACTTTTAATCAGTAAAAATGTTAAAGATGTAATAAGCCAGTGTGAGCTAATAGAGCTAACTGTGGGACAAGCTTTAATGAACCCAAATGAGGCAGTTGCTTATGCGTATTTCCCGCTATCGGGCATTATTTCGTGGGAGAAAAAGATTTCTGGTTGCCCATACTTGTTGTTATCACTCATTGGGTCTGAGGGTATGCTTAACATTAATCTTAACTTGAATATCGATCAAACAAGCTGTAGGGCGATCGTACTAAAACATGGTTTTGCTTGGCGCATGAGCGTAGAAAAATTTGAAGTTTTTATGCAAAAAAATTCTGCATTTTCCAGCGTTTTAAAAAATTACACTTTTGTTGTAATGAGTCAGTTAATGCAGTACAGCGTATGCAATCATTTTCATCTATTGGAATGTCGATTAGCTAAAATTTTTCTAATGTTGCAATCAAGAGCTAAGGCTGATGAATTGATGATTACTCATGAAACATTGGCACAAATGCTTGGCGTACGTAGAGTGGGCATAACCAAGGCAGCAAGTGTTTTGCAAAGACACAATATCATTCGCTATAGCCGTGGTCATGTCAGTATTCTTAACCTGCCAAAATTATTGCAACAATCTTGTGTTTGTTATGAATCTGATAATGCAGTGTATGAAAAATTCATGGGTACGCTAAGTTAGGTTCGCTAAATTAGGTGCGCTAAATTTGCGCTAGTAGAAAATAATACGATTAAGAACGAAAACAGATGATTAGTTTTGTAAAATATGAATGTTTTTGTGCAGGTAATTAAATCGCCAAAAGTTATAAGTATCAGTTTCAAGCAAGCGCATTTTAAATGCGCTTGCTTGAAGATTTATATCATCAATTACTTACCTTTTAACTTCATATCATTTTTTACAGAAGTTACGCCTTTAACTTCTCTAGCCACTTGTGCTGCTTTTGTAATATCCTCTTGAGAATTAACAAAGCCGCTTAATTGCACCACGCCTTTAAATGTTTCAACGTTTATCTCGGCAGATTTTAACGTTTCTTCATTCAAAATAGCCGCTTTTACTTTGGTAGTGATCACTGTGTCGTCAATATATTCACCAGTACCAGATTTAGTTGAGGTTGATGCACAACCCAATAATGTAGCCAATGCTGCAACTAATAAAAACGCATAAATCATTTTAAATTGTTTCATTTTAATCTCCATAATAAGTAAAAAAGCGCAGATTTTTTTGCAGTTTTAGTATTCGACTACAGCATTTAAATTACAGCATTTAAATTGGTCAACTTGCAAAATTATCCAACGAAAATATTATGCATAACAAGGTTCAAATGTTCTGTGCGCTGGCGTACTTAACATTTTGGCTAAAAGCATTATATTAAGGCGAGGTTCTTAATGACCAACGTAATTCTGGTTAAATTAAATAATAATGACTATAAAATGGAAACCAAAAATGCAGATTTTGCCTATTCGCTCGCTAACTAGTCAATCCAATACATTGATGATTGCATTGATTGTGACAAGTTTAGTTGCTTGTTCTTCTATACCGATTATGGTACCAGATATGGCGTCGCATTCTCCTAACAAAATCGCAGTTAAAAAGATTGCGTTAGAAAACGCAAACGGCCCCCTAAGCCCGCAACAAAGCCAACAAATCTTGGCCAGGCTTAAAAAAAATAATGTGGAAACCAGTATTTTTGACAAGCATTTAGTGTTAATTGGCCAAGTGATTGGTAGCCCACTTATTGTTGGCAACAAGGTTGATTTACTGGTAGATGGCCCTAATACTTATGCCGCCATGTTAAGCGCTATCAACAATGCCAAAGATCATATCAATATGGAAACTTATATTATTGAAGCCGATGAAGTGGGTGAACAATTTGCGGCGGCATTAATTGCAAAACAAAAAGATGGCGTGCAAGTAAATTTGATCTACGACAGTGTGGGTTCGATTGGTACGCCAGCAGAATTTTTTGAAATGCTAAAAACCGCTGGTATTAATGTGCTGGAATTTAACCCAATAAACCCATTAAACGCTAGAAAAGATTGGGATGTAAATCAGCGGGATCATCGTAAGCTGTTAATTGTTGATGGAAAAACAGCTTTTTTAGGTGGTATTAATATTAGTAGCGTGTATTCAAGCGGATCGGGTAGCGGATTTAAACGCAGAGCTAAACCTAGCACAAATTCAGAAACGAAATTAGATGCAAGTGAATCAACACAAGAAGCTGTTAAAAACAAAACCAGCAAATCACTAGCGCAACGATCGTTAACTGGTGATGTTCAAGCCGATACAACATTGCCTAAAAAACCAGATGTGGCCTGGCGTGATACACATTTAAAAGTATCAGGCCCTGTTGTTAATGAATTTCAGCAAATGTTTTTAGCCACTTGGGCGCAACAAAAAGGCGATGAATTAGCTAAAAAAGATTATTTTCCACAGCTATCAAACCAAGGCAATGAAGTGGTTCGGGCCATTGCCAGCTCGCCAGAAGAGCCTTATAGCCAGATTTACGCGACTTTATTATCGGCGATTAATAGTGCAGAAACGCAAATATTGTTAACCAATGCTTACTTTGTGCCAGATCCACAATTATTAGCAGCCCTTAAAACAGCTGTTAAACGTGGCGTAGTTGTTAAGTTGCTACTGCCAGAAAAAACTGATTCAAGTTTGGTTTTTTACGCGTCACGCTCCTATTATCACGAATTATTAAGCGCTGGCGTGCAAATTTATGAACATCAAGTGGCTTTGCTGCACGCTAAAACAGCCGTGATTGATGGGGTTTGGTCAACAGTTGGCTCTACCAATTTAGATTGGCGCAGTTTTGTGAGTAATCAAGAAATTAACGCCGTGATGTTGGGTCATGATTTTGGCTTACAAATGCGCCAATTGTTTGATAAAGATTTAACTGTATCTAAACAAATCACGTTAAATGAATGGATACGCCGCCCATTATCGTTAAGAGCTAAAGAAAGGGCTGCCAGACTTTGGGCGCGTTTTCTTTGAATTTTTATTTGTGTAAATCAAATCTTTAAACATGTAAATCAGCTTGATTAAATTAAACAAAGTATGGCGTTAAATTCAATGGCAAATACTTTTTTACTTAAGTCATTTAACGACTATTTTTACAAATATTTTTATATTGGGGCACTTATGATAAAAATCTTTTTAACTAAAATCTTAGTGATAAAAATCTTTGTGACCAAAATTTTCAAATTTTTCAAATTTGAAACTCAAAAGCAAGCATTACATAATAAACATTTGGTTTTATGTATGCTTTATATATTAGTCGCATCAAGTGGCAATCTTGTTATGGCAACGCCTAACGTTTCTAGTGAAAATTATGCTATCGCCTTACAAAAACAATATCAGTCACTTAATAACGATTTGATGAGTAACCAATTTAACCGCCCATTGGTGCTTAAATCTACCGAAACTGATAATCAACTTAAAGGCGAAATATATGCTGTATTAGATTACCCTTTTGCAACTGTTAAAACTGCATTAAATAGCCCAAATAGCTGGTGTAATGCACTAATCCTACATATTAATGTGAAATATTGCGATGCGCAAATCAAGCAATCTGGCTCGGTTATTCATCTTAATTTAGGCAAAAAATACGATCAGCCGCTTGAAGATACCTATAAAGCCAGCTTTAACTATACAGAAATAACCAAGAGTGACGATTACTTTTCAACTGAGTTAAAAGCCGCTCTTGGACCGCTAGGTACGCGCGATTACCGAATATGGGTTGAAGCGACACCACTAAAAAACGGCCGTACTTTTTTGCATTTTACTTACGCATATTCGTTTGGATTAACAGGGCGTTTGGCTATGAAGGGCTATTTAGCTACCTTAGGTAGAGATAAAGTAGGCTTTACACTTAAAAATAACGCATCAGATGATAAAAATACAGATACTAAAACACAGTATATTCAAGGCGTGCGCGGCGTGGTTGAACGTAACACCATGCGCTATTACTTGGCTTTGGATGCCTACTTAGCATCGCTAAATTTGCCAAAATCATCGCAAACACAAGCAAGTTTAAATGCTTGGTTTGATGCCACTGAAGCGTTTGCACAACAACTACATGAAGTAAGTAAAGAGCAATATTTAACGATGAAATCAAACGAGATTAAGCGAAATCAAGCATTAATTGAGCGGTCGAATTAATTGTTTAGCTAGTTTTGATTTTAAATCTCATCCAAAATACTTAGCCTAAATTTTGTTAAAAATTCAATAAATTTGAATTTGTGTTAGCTATCAGACAGATGCATATATTGTGTTTAAATAATATTTGCCCTCAACATTCAACTTGTAATTTAACAATTTACATCTACTTTTTTAACAAACTAATTATTTAGTTATGTTATTGAATTAATAACGAATATCTTTATTTACCCAATTATTTTCTATAAAACTATTTTGTATAAAATTTAGTAAACCTATCTTTTTATTTAAGGAATATTATGCTTGCATTTAATTTTGATCAAGAATCTAGTCTGATTAATAGACCAAAACTAACATTGGAAATGACACACAAAAAGTTACACTCTACACTTGCGCACTACAACATTAATAGATTATCTCCCGCAATTGTGAATAACGATTGGGTGGGCACAATTGAGCAAAACAAGGCCATTTTTATAAAAGAAGGCCATTTTGTTGAAAAAGAACGCCAGCATGTTCAGCAATATTTGGTACACATGCCTACAGATGCTACTGCATTTATGCAATGGTTTAATAATCTTAAACAAGAAGCACCAGGCCAAGGCGATGCACTGTTTCCATGGTTGGCCACAACTGCTACTCTTGAAGAGATGCGTTGGTTTTTACAGCAAGAAGCAGCAGGTGAGGCCGGTTTTGATGATATGGTGGCGATGACACAAGTTAAATTACCGCCACAAGCCAAGCTAGAAATGGCGCGTAACTATTGGGATGAAATGGGTAGAGGCCACTTAAATTCTATGCATGGCTTAATGTTAGAGCGAACCGTGCATGATCTTAAATTAACATCCACTATAGATGACACCATTTGGGAATCGCTGGCTTTAGCCAATTTAATGATGGCACTATCAACCAACAGGCGTTACGCCTATCAATCTGTAGGAGCGCTTGGTGCCATTGAAATGACAGCACCTACACGGGTTGGCTTCGTTAACGAAGGCTTAAAACGCTTGGGTGTGAGTTTTGAAACAAGAAAGTATTTTCAATTACATGCCACCTTGGATATTAAACATTCACTAGCCTGGAATACTGAGGTAATACAAACTTTGGTAGCAAATAAACCTGAAACAGCCAAGCCTATAGCCGAAGGCGCGTTAATGCGTTTATGTAGTGGTGCTAGAACCTATGATAAATACAAAGCACATTTTGGCTTTCGCGAAAATTTGCATTAAAAACGTTTAAGTTATTTGGCTAGATCATTCACTTTTACTTTTTTTATTTTTCACCTATTTTAGTTAAAAAAGACGCATTTTTAAGCGTCTTTTTTAATTAACGATCAAACCATAAATTAAGCTAGATGCTTATGCATGATCAAAACAACTGCAGCGATTCTATCAACACTGACATAAGCCTCTTTTGCTAATTCTTCACCAAAAATATCTGGGTCGATTTCATTGTAAGAATAATTAACAGCAGCAAATTTCAACTTTTGGGTAATCGCATCTAAAAAAGCATCTTGACCATTAATAATAGCTACGCCTGAGTAGAGTAATAAAACGCCATTTGGGTTTAATCGCGTAAGCGCTGCATCTACAATTTCAAGAGATAAGCCTTCACCTGTTTCACCGCCACCATGACGATAAGCGCGTTTTGAATCGTCTATTAAATAGGGTGGATTAGCAACGATTAAATCAAAATTGCCATCTACGTTACTTAGTAGATTGCTTTGCTTTACAATAATTTGCCCAAGACCTGCCGCTGCAAAATTAATATCAGCCAAATCAAGTGCAGTGCTATTAATATCAAGCGCAATAACATTAACTTTTGGAAACGCTAAGGCTATTAAAGCCGCCCCAACACCACTACCTGAGCCAATATCAACTGCTTTATTAATAACCTTATTATGTTGTGATAAAAATTGTTGTATTGATCTAGCAAATCGGTAAGTATCTGGCCCAAAAAAAACAGCATCGTTTTCTACTGTTGGAAAGCTTGAATGATAAAAAAGTAAACCATCTAAACTAGACACGCGGTAGATACTTTTCCAGCCATCGTCTGCTTCTTGCAAAATTTCAGCACTTTGCATTAATTTAAGCAAATCAGAATCTAGCGACTCTAATTTAAATGTTCTGTTCCAGCCAAAAATATCGGTTAAAGAGCTAGCCAATTGGTTTAATGATCGACTATTAACCAGCTGGTGGCTTGCAGGGCTAATGGTTGTAAATCGGTAGTCATGCAGTTGCAAATAATGCAATAACAATACTAATTGTTGGTTATTGCGGGTGGTTTTTTCTTCATTAATTAATTGCATAAATTAGTTTATATTTAAGCTGCATTTAAATAAGTTCGATAGCGCACAGAAACTGTTACACCAAAAAACTAGTATCCATTTTTGTTCATTTATTTATTTGATTAACTAGAAAGGATTTAAAAATGATTTTAAACAAACTGATTCAAACCATAATAATGACCAGTTTACTTACTGCGCCAGCCATTGCACTTGCTGCAGATGTAGCAGCAGCAGATGCCAAGTTTTTAAAAAATGTAGCGCAATCTGGCCAGTTTGAAGTGCAAGGCGGTAATTTAGCCATTAAGAAATCCAAAAATGTTGAAATTCAAAAGTTTGCCAAAATGATGGTGCAAGACCATACTAAATCTGGCCAAAAGCTTAAAACATTAGCGCAAAAAAAGAATGTTGAGCTGCCAAGCGAGCCTAATTTAATGCAAAAAGGTTCGCTTATGCTTCTAGAAACTTATGATGTAAAAAGCTTTGATGAATCTTATGCAGAAAATGTGGGCGTAGAGCAGCATGAAAAAACGGTTGAACTATATGAAGAGGTCATTAAATCTGGAGAAGACGCAGAAATTAAACAATATGCAACCGATGGTTTACCGACAGTAAAACACCACTTAGAAATGGCTAAAAAATTAGATGAAATGGTTGATTAGTGACTAGAGTTTAATTCTTACAGACTAAATGCTAAAGCGCTTGATAAGCCTATTGAGCGCTTTTTTGTTGTTAAAAGTATTAAAAATTAATTGGCCATACGTGGTTGCCATCGGTCAAAAAAATCTTAGCGTGCAATTTTTTTTCTAGCTTAAAGCCCCCAGTAAAGTCACCAAAAGAGGGCAAAATAGTCATGTTTAGCTCATGAAAAAAACACGGCAAGTTTAATCGCTGTCGGCCTTTACCATCTAACTGAAAAGTTGGGTGTATGTGGCCTGCAAACACATGATGTGTGGCGTGTGGTTTTGGCATATGTTGCAACGCAAAACCATCAATCAAATAGGGTTCTGTGACAACGGTGATTTTCAAATCTAATGGCGGGTCGCCCGCGCGTAAATCGTGGTTTCCCCTAATTAAAATGCATTTCAAATCACTATGTTGATTACGCCAAACGCGTAATGCTGTTAAGGTAGAAAGTGCGTGTGATTTTGGTGCATGCAAAAAATCGCCTAAAAAGATGATTTGTTTAACTTCATAGCGTTTTAACAACGCATCAATTCTTTGCAAATTATGGCTGGTAGTGCCTTGCGGCACTGGTTGACCCATGGCGCGGTAAGCGGCTGCTTTGCCAAAGTGCACATCGGCAATTAACAGCGTTAGTTGATTTGGCCAATAAATGGCTTTGCTACCTAACAAAATGAAATCTTGGCTGTTAATATTTAAAGTTTGTTCAGTGTTCATATTACTTTTAATGGGAGTGTGCTATTAGTTTACACAACTTAATAACCACGTTTAATTCTGAGCAAAGGGTTTTTTGATCGTGGTTTGAGAGGCAAACCAACTTTGCGCATCCGTTCGCGCTTTTTATAAGGTTGTTGCTCGGGTGAATTAAACTGTGTTTGCTCAAGTACAGTTTCAGCAGTTGTATAGCCGCCAACACCAGCCGCTTTTTCAAGCTCAGCCACCATGCGGGCTATCCTATCGGCTAATTTTTCTGAAGTAACACTTTCACGCAGCCGCTCTACCAAAAGTGGAAACGCAAATGGTGTAGGCCTTTTGATAGGCATCATTTGCAGGTTTTTTTGTTGCAAATCTTGCAGCGTTTTCGTTAAGCGCGCAATTTCTAGCTCTTGTTGCATCACTTCATTTTGCGCTTGATTAAGCAATAAATTGCTAGGGTCATACTTCTTAAACACATCAAAAAATAAGCCAGATGAGGCTTGTACTTGTTTAGCGCTTTTATTAGCACCTGGAAAGCCAGCAAATATAAGCCCAGAAATTCGCGCGATTTCTCTAAAGCGGCGTTGTGCAAGCTCACCTGCGTTTAAGCTATCCATTACGTCTTGCAATAAATTTTTACAGCTGAAAAACTCTTTGTTTATGATAGCTTGCCAATTTAATGGTGTGGCAGAAAGTAACTCAAACCCATAATCGTTAACCGCAATAGAAAACGTATTGGGTTGATGCTTGCCGATGCGCCAAGCCAGTAAACTAGCCAAACCTACATGCACGCTACGCCCCGCAAATGGGTACAAAAACAAGTGAGAACCTTCGCGCGATTGCATGGTTTCTGCCAGTAAGGTTGTTTGTGTGGGGAGCGCGGACCATTGGCTTTGTACGAGCAACAAAGGTTTAACCATTTGCATCTCTGCACCAATAAAATGACCATTTGCGGCAGCATCTAATCTGGCCACAATGGCTTGAGATAACTCTGTTGAAAGTGGCAAACGCCCACCGTTCCAACGCGGCGTGGCCGCTTTTTTGCCTGTGGCTTTAGTCACAAATGCGGTCATTTCATGCACACGCACTAGCGCTAACAATCTACCTCCAAATAAAAAGTGATCTCCTGGTTTTAAGCGAGCAATAAAATTTTCTTCTACCGTGCCTAAGCTTTTACCGCTAGCACTTTTGCTCCAAAATTTAACTTGCATGGTTGATTCACTTACAATAGTGCCAATACTCATGCGATGGCGTCTCGCCAAGAGTGCATCTGGTACATGCCAAACGCCATTTTCATCAGGTATTGCACGGCGATATTCTGGATAAGCCGCGAGTGAGCCGCCGCCGTGTTGCACAAAAGTCAACGCCCAATTCCATTCTTCAATGGTTAATTGCTGGTAGGCGTAAGTACTTCGCACTTCGTTTAACAATTCATCTGCAATAAAACCGCCGCCTAGAGCAATAGTGACTAAATGCTGTACTAAAACATCTAAGGGCTTCAATGGTGATTCGCGCGGCTCTATTTGGCGTGCGTTTATTGCATCTTGGGCGGCAATAGATTCGATTAATTCTAAGCTATGCGTAGGCACCAAGGTTGCGCACGATGCGCGCCCAGGTGCATGACCAGATCGGCCAGCGCGTTGCATTAAGCGTGCGATTCCTTTAGGTGAGCCAATTTGCAACACACGCTCCACTGGTAAAAAATCGACGCCTAAATCTAGGCTAGATGTGCAAACGACTGCTTTAAGCCGCCCTTCTTTTAAGCCTAATTCAACCCATTCGCGCACCTGTCTATCTAATGAACCATGATGTAGCGCAATTAGCCCTGCCCAATCTGGTCGTGCGTCTAACAAGGCTTGATACCATATTTCACATTGCGCGCGCGTGTTGGTAAAAACTAGGCTGCTGGCGCTTGACTCTATTTGCTTAACTACAAGAGGTAACATACGCAAACCCAAATGTCCAGCCCACGGAAAACGCTCAATGCCTGCGGGTAATAAAGTATCGATCAATAAATCTTTAGACAGTTTGCCTTGTACCAAAACTGGATTATTAGCTGCAGGAATCAGTACATCCATTGCATGTTGCAAATTACCCAATGTAGCCGATAAACCCCAAGTAATTAATGGTGGCTTCCAATGGCGTAATCTAGCCAAAGCAAGCTGTAACTGCACACCGCGCTTGTTGCCAATTAACTCATGCCATTCGTCAACCACCACCATTTGCAAGCTTGCAAATATTTCTTTTGCGTCCATGCGCGTGAGTAAAAGGGTTAAACTTTCTGGCGTTGTGATTAACGCTGTTGGTAAACGCTTACTTTGGCGCGTACGCTCACTGCTAGTGGTGTCACCTGTGCGTAGCCCCACGCTCCAGTCCAGTTTTAATTCATTGATGGGTGCTAATAATGCACGCTCGGTATCAGCTGCAAGTGCACGCATTGGGGTTATCCATAAAATGGTTAAGGCTTGTGTAATTGGTTTACGTTTGGTGGTTTTTATTGGTTTTGCGGGTTCAGTTAGCTGGTTATCCGATGATGGCTGCGTTGCAAACCGCTCAATGGCCGCCATCCACACTGCATAAGTTTTACCAGCGCCTGTGGTTGCGTGTAACAGGCCAGGTTTACCCGACGCTACCGCTTGCCAAACTTGTGATTGAAATGGGAAAGGCTGCCAATTGTGTTGTAGAAACCAAGCGTTACTTAATTGAAATTTGGCCAGTTTTTTTGGATTGGTTAATACAATAATTGACTGTTCATCTGGCTTTTCATCTGGCTTTTTAACTGCTTTTTCACCAATTAATACTGGCTGTTCTAATCGACTATTTAAGGTCATAAAACTGCAGTTTTTTCTATATAAAATGCGGTTTTATCAATATCAATATCGCGCGAAACCTGTGGCAACAACGCTTGCAAGCTTTGTAAAGTATCGGCCTCATTAATCGGTTTATCTTGCCGCCAACGCAATATGCGCGGAAAGCGCACCGCAATGCCGCTTTTATGGCGTCCACTCAATGCAATGCCTTCAAAACCAAGCTCAAACACCATGCTCGGCTTAACACTTCTCACAGGGCCAAATTTTTCTAATGTAGTTTTACGAATAATCGCGTCTACTTCACCCATTTCGGCATCGGTTAGGCCAGAATAGGCTTTTGCAAACGGTACTAGTTTGCGTTCTGAATTGCTTTGCGAAATGTCAGTTTCTAATCCATCCCACACCGCAAACGTGTAATCGGAATATAAACTTGCACGCCTGCCGTGGCCAGTTTGAGCGTAAATTAACACAGCATCAATCGTGTAAGGGTCAATCTTCCATTTCCACCATACGCCTACATCTTTAGTGCGGCCAACGCCGTATTGAGCATCTTTACGTTTGAGCATAAAACCCTCAACACCTAATGCACGTGATGCTTCGCGCTGGCGGTCTAACTCTTGCCAGCTTTCACCTGTTAGCAAAGCGGATATTTGCAACTGTGGTTTTTTGCAATTGGCTACTATTTTTTCTAATTGTTCGCGTCGTGTAAATTGAGATTTGGCGCGCCAATCTTCATTTTGCCATTCCAGTAAATCGTATGCCAATAATACAACTGGCAACTCTTTTAAAATTTTGGCTGATAATGTTTTGCGGCCAATGCGTTGTTGCAGCAGAGCAAATGGTTGTACTTTGCCAATTTTTATTGGGTCAATATTATCTGCCTGCCACACCACTAATTCGCCATCAATCACCGTGCCATCGGGCAAGTAATCAACCAGTGCTTGAAATTCAGGAAAGCGCTCGGTCATTAAATCTTCACCTCTTGACCAGACCCACAATTGGCCATCACGTTTCACAATTTGCGCGCGAATGCCATCCCATTTCCATTCCACTAGCCAATTATCTACGCTGCCTATTTGTGCTTCAAATTGATCGGTTGGCACTTGCAATGAATGCGCCAAAAAAAATGGATAAGGTTGACCTGCCATGCGCTCATCAACACCTTCAACCACAGGCGCAATAAGCGCTAAATATTGTGCGGGGGTTGGGCGGGCTGATAAATCAGTGTAACCAACCAAGCGCTGCGCAATGCGTTTTGCATCAATGCCTGCAATAACCGCCAACGCGCGGGTGACTAATAACTTTGATACGCCCACTCTAAAGCTACCAGTGATTAATTTAACATACACCAATTGGCTAGGTTTATCTAGCTGTTGCAATAAGGGCAGCAATTGCGCGGTTAATAAATCAGGGGCTAGCCCACGTAATGGCAGCAATTTATTTTCTAGCCAAACAGCCAAACTTTCATTGGATGTCTGCTCTGATTTTGGCAATAATAATGTCATGGTTTCGGCCAAATCGCCTACGGCAAGGTAGCTTTCTTCAAACAGCCAAAGTGGCAGACCAGACGCATTAAGGGTTAATTCGCGCAATAATTTTGTGGGTATTAATTGGCGAGGGCGACCGCCCGATAAAAAGTAAACCGCCCAAGCGGCGTCATTTGGAGTGGCGGCTATAAAGTATTCTTGCAACGCGATTAGTTTAGCATTGCTGCTGGTGGTGGCATCTAACCTAGCGTATAACGTGGCAAACGCTTTCAAACGGTGGCCTTATTGATAGTTAGGTGTTGGCTAGTTTCTGATTCTGCAGGAATATATTCATTGGTTGCACTGGATTCGGCTACAAAATGCGTTTCAGCCTCAGCCGTTTCATCGCCATACTGCGTTTCAAACCCTTGCGCGTCCAACCCTTGCTCGTTCAAATAACGCACCATGTTATGCACTTGCCCATGGGTTACAAATACGCGCTCAGCCCCTGTTGCAAAAATGGCTTTATTAAGCCCTGGCCAATCGGCGTGATCTGACATAATAAAACCGCGATCAACATTGCGCCGTCTACGAGTACCGCGTAATTGCATCCAGCCGCTGGCAAACGCATCTGAATAATCACCAAATTTTTTAATCCACGGTGTGCTTTGTGCAGAAGGTGGTGCCAACACAATACTTTTACTAAACAATGACTTATCTTGCAGATCACCCACATAATGGGTGGGCGGCAAGTTAACGCCTGCCTCTCGATAAACTTTATTCAATGGCTCAACTGCACCATGCACCAATATTGGCCCAATGTTTGGATTTAAACCAGATAGTAAACGCTGCGCTTTGCCAAACGCATAGCAAAATAACACGCTGGTTTTATTATTATCGGCATTACTTTGCCACCATTGATTAATATCGGCAAAAATCTCAGCTTGTGGTTGCCACGCATAGATTGGCAGGCCAAAGGTAGATTCGGTAATAAAAGTATGGCAAGCCACGCTTTCAAAAGGCGCGCAAGTGCCGTCATCTTCTACCTTATAATCACCCGATGCTACCCATACTTCGCCTTTATATTCTAGCCGTACTTGGGCTGAGCCTAATACATGACCCGCTGGGTGCAGGCTTACTTTAACCCCGTGATGGTTAATGATCTGGCCATAATCGAGTGTTTGTAAATTAATATCAGCACCTAAACGCTTACGCAAAATGCCTTCACCCAATTTGGTCGCTAGATAATGTTTATGGCCAGTACGTGCGTGGTCAGCATGTCCATGGGTGATGACTGCGCGCTCTACTTGGCGCCAGGGGTCAATGTAAAAATCGCCTGGTGGGCAATACAATCCTTCGGGTCGGGCAATAACTAGATTCATGATGGTTTTTTTGAACATTAAAATTAATGTCTAGTGGCTACAAGCAATAAACACTTATTAATGACAACCCCGCAATGAACGGGTTCAGGTTTAAACTTACATACGATTAATGAAAAATTACAAAAGCTATAGCTGAGATTTAAAAAGTGCTGCAATGCGTTCTAAAAATTTCTCTAGCACAGGTCTATTAGCCCACTGTTCATAAGTAATAGGTTTTGAATTAGCCCAATCTTCATTAAAGTTAGCCAATTGTTTTTGGGCAAATTCTGCGTTTAATACATTCAAATTAGCTTCGTCATTTAATCTAAACGATCGATTATTAAAGTTGGTCGAGCCAACGGAAACCAATAAATCATCCACAATAAAAATCTTGCAGTGGTACATGGTCTTTTCATATTCTGCAATTTCTATACCAGCGGCCAATAATTTACCCCAACTGGTTTTTGATGCTTTTCTTACAATTTCAGCATCGGTATTTTTACCTGGCGTAATAATGCGCACTTTAACACCGCGCTTAACGGCATCAATTAAACCTTCAGTAGTTAATTCATCAGGCACAAAATATGCGCTTGCTAGCTCAATGGTTTTTGATGCAGCTGCAATAGCCATTAGGTACATCAAATGCATGGAATCGCTGCCCCCGCTTGGCGAGCTACTAAACATTTGTGCTTGCAGGTTTCCAGTAGCGTGTAACTCAGGAAAATACAAATGATTGTGTAGTATTTGCCCCTTCGATTTAATCCAGTTATCCATAAAAACTGCCTGCATTTGCGCAACCACAGGGCCAGTAACCTTGTAATGGCAATCACGCCATTCGTCAATATTACGCGCATCGCCCTGCCATTGATCAGCAATACCAACACCGCCAGTAAAGCCTAATTGACCATCAATAATTAATAATTTACGGTGTGTGCGATTATTTAGCCGCCCTAAATGGCTCCAATGTGGTTTATGGTAGCGCTGAATTTGCACCCCCGCTTGCTCCATGCCTTCAATTTGTGCGCGCTCCATTTTGACTGAGCCTAGCCAATCTAATAACACATGCACTTTTAAGCCAGCGCGCGCTTGGCTACTTAATGCGTTAGTAAACGATTCACCAATATCGCCAGACCAGTAAATAAATGTTTCAAACGTTATTGTGCATTTAGCACTATTGATTGCATCAAGCATGGCGGGGAATATTTCATCGCCATTCGTTAAAATATCAACCGAATTATCGGCAATAAAAGCGGGGCCTAACAGCGCGCTAATGGAGCGCGCAAATTGTGGGTCTGCTACATCGTATAAAGACTCAGGCTTTTGCTGAATCTTTTTTTCAGCCGTCACAAAATTCATCAATAAAATGACGAAAAACGCGGTGATTAAAAAAGTGCCAATAATAAGCATAAAGGTTTGATATAAAAGTATTTGAAAGATTTAACTAACCATCAAGAGTTTTTTAAATTACTTATAAAAATAATAAAATATTTTGCAAATTCTACCTATCAATGCGCTAGTTCGTATGTTCCTTTGCGTACATTGTGTAAATTAAATCCAAGTTGATTGCAAAGTTAAGCACCACATAAGTGCAGAAAAAACATAAAACGCCTTTAAACAAAGCATCAGCTATTAAATATTTTACTAAGTGATTGATGCGTATACATTATTTTAAATGGCATAGTACTTGCAATAGTTTCTTATTGACGTACTTGATAATCGAATAAAGAAATTTAATCATGCAAAAAATGAAGTTAGTTGTAGTGGGTAATGGCATGGCGGGCATGCGTGTGGTAGAAGAATTATTAAAAATCGCGCCTGATATTTACGACATAACCGTGTTTGGCGATGAGCCTTACACTAATTACAATCGCATTATGCTCTCACCCGTGTTAGCTAATGAGCAGACCATTAACGATATTATTTTAAATAGCCGCGAATGGTATGCGCAAAATAATATTACGCTTTATACCAATGCGCGCGTTCACAAAATTGATCGTAAAAATCGCGTGGTAACAGCTGAAGATGGCAGCAGTGCTGAATATGACCGCTTGTTATTGGCCACAGGTTCTAAGCCGTTTATGTTGCCAGTTGAAGGCGCTCAATTAGAGGGCGTTATTGGGTATCGCGATATTAAAGATACCGATCAAATGATTGCAACGGCTAAAACGCACACACATGCGGTGATTATTGGCGGGGGGTTGCTTGGTTTAGAAGCGGCAAATGGCTTGAAGATTCAAGGTATGGATGTGACGGTCATCCATCGTAACGAATGGTTATTAGAGCGCCAGTTAGATAAAACCGCAGGCAAAATGCTGCAAAAAAGTTTAGAGGCTAAAGGCTTAAAATTTCAGCTTAATCAACATACTAAAGCCTTAACAGGCGATGGATCAGATGGCAAAACTGGACGTGTTACTACTATTGAATTTACCGATGGTACGCAAATTCCAGCTGATTTAGTGGTGATGGCAATTGGCATTAGGCCAAATTTTGCATTGGCAGAATCGGCGGGTATTTATTGCAACAAAGGCATTGTGGTGAACGACACCATGCAAACTTATGACCCGCGCGTGTATGCCGTGGGTGAATGTGTGGCGCATCGTGGTATTAGTTACGGCTTAGTTGCACCATTATTTGAAATGGCCAAAGTTTGTGCAACGCATTTGGCTAATTTCGGTATTGGTCTGTATAAAGGTTCGGTTACATCTACCAAATTAAAAGTGACTGGCATCGATTTATTTAGTGCAGGTGATTTTAGAAGTGGGGTTGAAGCAGCTGATGATGAGCGTGAAGAAATCGTATTGCATGATGCTGTGGGTGGCATTTATAAAAAGCTGGTGATTAAAAACGATAAAATAATCGGTAGCGTGTTGTATGGCGATACCGCCGATGGCGCTTGGTATTTTCAAATGTTGCGTGATGCAAAACCGGTTCACGAGATTCGCGATTCATTGATGTTTGGCCAAGATAGTTTAGGTAATACTGGTCATCTTGGGCAAGATAAAGCCGCTCTTATGACCAATGAAATGGAAGTTTGCGGCTGTAACGGTGTGTGTAAAGGAACCATCGTAAAGGCGATTCAAGACCAAGGTTTATTTACCATTGATGATGTTAAAAAACAAACCAAAGCGGGCTCAAGCTGTGGCAGTTGCGTGGGTTTAGTTGAACAAATTCTAGCCTCAACATTGGGCGGGGGTTATGCACCGCCATCAACCAGCAAAGCCATTTGCGGTTGCAGTGATAAAAACCATGAAGAAGTGCGTGAGGAAATTCGCCAACACAAATACTTGAATATTCCCGATGCCATGCGCGGCATGGGCTGGCGTACAGCCAACGGTTGCGCCACTTGCAGACCAGCGCTTAATTATTACTTATTATCTAGCTGGCCGCATGAGGCGGTGGATGACCCGCAATCGCGCTTTATTAATGAGCGCGTACATGCCAACATTCAAAAAGATGGCACGTATTCAGTTATTCCGCGAATGTATGGCGGGGTGACCACAGCTGATCAGTTGCGTAAAATTGCGGATGTGGCGGATAAATATGCCGTGCCAATGGTGAAAGTAACAGGCGGTCAGCGTATTGATTTGCTGGGTGTTAAAAAAGAAGATCTGGTTGGCATGTGGAAAGATTTAGATATGCCATCTGGCTATGCCTATGCCAAAGGTATTAGAACCGTTAAAACTTGTGTGGGCTCAGAATTTTGCCGATTTGGTACGCAAAATTCTACACAAATGGGTATTGATATTGAAAAAGCTTTTGACCATATGTGGGCGCCTCATAAAGTTAAATTTGCAGTTTCTGGCTGCCCTAGAAACTGCGCTGAAAGCGGCATTAAGGATGTGGGTATTATTGGCGTAGATTCTGGCTGGGAGATTTATGTGGGCGGCAACGGCGGTATAAAAACCGAGGTTGCGCAATTTTTATGCAAGGTAAAAACATCGGACGAAGTGCTTGAATATAGTGGCGCGTTCATTCAAATTTATCGTGAAGAAGCCAGGTATTTGGATAGAACCGTGCATTGGATTCACCGTATGGGCTTGGAATATGTAAAACAGCGCGTGGTAGAAGATGCGATTGGCCGAAAAGCGGCTTATGAGCGCTTGTTATATGCTTTGCAAGGTGCGATAGAGCCATGGAGCGAGCGGGTAAAAAGTAGTGAATTGCAGAAGCAATTTGAGACGATTGAGGTTTAAAATCCGCATTAACTTATCTTTGTAGGTCGGGTTTTAACCCGACCTACTACTAAATTATTAAATCAGGGAATAAAGCATGAAAAGTAGTTTTTGGAAAGCGGGCCACACGCCTACCTTATTATCAGCATTTTTATATTTTGATTTAAGTTTTATGGTTTGGGTTTTGTTGGGCCCATTAGCAGTTCAGATAGCCACAGATTTAAGTTTAACCCCCGCGCAAAAAGGCTTAATGGTGGCAACACCCGTATTGGCAGGCGCATTATTACGCATTGTCATGGGTGTATTAGTAGATCAAATTAAGCCTAAAAATGCAGGCTTAATTGGTCAATTAATCGTTATTGCTAGTTTGTTAACCGCTTGGTTG
The DNA here is from genome assembly GCA_043759515.1 of Methylotenera sp. Taxonomy (GTDB): domain Bacteria; phylum Pseudomonadota; class Gammaproteobacteria; order Burkholderiales; family Methylophilaceae; genus Methylotenera_A. Next base: position 11,892 of record JAYVLK010000010.1, on the reverse strand, counting down.
CATGGCTTGCAAACCTTTCAACACACATTATTATTGGGAATTGGTTTGGGTTTTGCAGGCGCTGCATTTGCGGTAGCCTTGCCGCTAGCTTCGCGTTGGTATCCGCCAGAACATCAAGGCACAGCGTTAGGCATTGCAGGTGCAGGTAATTCTGGTACTGTTTTCGCCGCCTTGTTTGCGCCCAGTTTAGCGGTGGCTTATGGCTGGGATAACGTGTTTGGTTTAGCACTAATACCGCTGGGATTTGCATTGGCTATTTATTTAATATTTGCAAAAGATAGCCCTGATACGCCGCCTGCAAAATCACTTAGCCAATACATGACAATATTAAAAGATAAAGATGCCTGGTGGTTTATGTTTTTTTATAGCGTAACATTTGGCGGTTTTGTGGGTTTAGCATCAAGCTTAACCATTTATTTTAACGATTTATATGCACTAGGCGCGGTTAAAGCGGGCTACTGCACGGCGGCTTGTGTGTTTGCAGGCTCACTCACACGACCAATTGGCGGGCTTTTGGCAGATCGTATCGGTGGCGTTCGCACCCTTTTGATTATGTATACACTTGCAGCAGGTTTATTATTTGTAATGAGTTTTGGCCAGCCTACTTATTTACTGGCGCTAACAATTATTATTCCCGTCATGGCTGTTTTAGGCATGGGCAACGGCGCTGTATTTCAATTAGTGCCGCAACGCTTTCGTAAAGATATTGGCGTGATGACAGGCTTGGTAGGTATGGCAGGTGGTATTGGTGGGTTTTATTTGGCAGCAAGTTTAGGCTACTTTAAGCAATCAACTGGCAGCTATCAAACAGGGTTAATGATTTTTGCAGGCCTTGCGGTATTGGCGATTATTGGCTTAAGCGGTGTTAAAACCCGCTGGAGAACCACTTGGGGTTCAGCTATGGCGACAACTGCGAAAATTTAAGCTTTTTAGCATGTCGCTGAAATTTGAAATTGGCCAATCTAGCCTTAAAGGTCCGCGCGAGCGTAATGAAGATTACATCGGCATTGTGACGCCTGTTAATGAGCAATTAAGCATCAAAGGTTCATTAATTGCAGTGGCCGATGGCGTAAGTGGCAACGCGGGTGGTGGTGAGGCGTCCATGATGACGATTCGTAATGTTTCAACTGATTATTTTGCCACACCAGATACGTGGGAACCCGCAACTGCGCTTGATAAAGTCATTACTGCTGCTAATCGCTGGTTAATATCGCAAGCTAGCAGCAACCGAGATTTAGCAGGCATGGCAACCACGCTATCAATAATGGTGCTACGCGGGCAACGTTATTATTTAGCCCATGTGGGCGATACGCGCATTTATTTGTTACGCGATAGCATATTAAAACAATTAACTACCGACCATGTTTGGGACAGACCCGATATGCGCCATGTATTGAAACGCGCTGTTGGGTTAGACGCGCATTTAATGATTGACTTTGCAGATGGCGCATTGCAAGTAGGTGACCTATTTGCATTAATGAGCGATGGCGCTTGGGAGGCGCTGGGTGAAAAGACTATTCATGAAGGTTTAACTAAATTTAACGATCCACAAATGGTGGCCGATTACCTAACCAAAACCGCGCTAAGTCAACAAAGCACAGATAACTCTTCTGCAGTTATCATTAAAATTACCGCATTGGGCGCAGATACCTTAAGCGAGCGTATTGCTGGTGGCAAACATTTGTCGCCACCATCTAAACTGGCTATAGGCGAAAAGTTGGATGATTTTGAAGTTGTAGAGATCTTGCATGAATCGCGTGCAAGTCTTTTATACAAGGTTCGCCATATTGATACAAAACAATTTTTTGTGCTTAAAACGCTGCAGCCTTTATTAACAAACGACATTGAAAGCTGTAATGGCTTGCTAAACGAGGAATGGCTTGGCAAGCGCGTGGTTTCGCAATATGTCGCACAAATATTGCCAATATCTATTGAAAATCGCAGCCACCTTTATTTTGTGATGAGCTGGCACGAAGGCGCAACTTTACAACAACGATTAGATGATGGCCATTACTTCACCGTAGCAGGCACGGCAAAAATAGCCATTGAGCTCATGCGCGGCATTGGTGTTTTGCATCGTTTGCAAATTATTCATCGCGATATTAAACCAGCAAACATCCATCAAGCTAATGATCAGCGTTTACGCATATTAGATTTAGGCGTGGCTTTAAATGCAAATGATAATAGTGCTGAAATAATACAAAACCCTGGTACGCCTAGCTATATGGCGCCAGAGCTTTTTAATGAAAGTTACGCCAATGCACAAACTGATATTTATGCGGCTGGGGTCACGCTCTATCATTTACTCACTCGCAAATATCCTTTTGGTGAGATAGAGCCTTTTCAACATCCTAAATTTGGCACGCCAACGCCGCTTTCGCGCTACAGGCCAGATATACCTGCTTGGCTAGAAAATATCATTTTAAAAGCCATTGCGCGTGATCCAAAATTGCGTTTTGAAACAGCAGAAGAGATGTTGTTAGCGCTGGAACATGGTGAATTAAAGCCGCTTTTAGCGCCGGCTCGCACGCCGATAATAGCGCGTGCTAGATTAGTAAAATGGCAATGGATTGCTATTTTTTCCTTTATTGTGAATATTTTTTTGGTGTATTTGTTGATTGTTTCTTAAAAGAAAAATGAGTGTAAAAAAATGAGTCATTGGGTAAAAGTGGTTGCGTTCGAAGATATTCCTAAATTGGGTTCGCGCGTGGTGCGCACAAAAACTGTAGCTGATATGGATCTAGAAATAGGTGTTTTTCGACTAGAGGACGACAGGATTTTTGCTATTAATAATAAATGCCCACACAAAGGTGGGCCACTATCGCAAGGAATCGTCTATGGCGATAAAGTGGCGTGCCCTATGCATAGTTGGAAAATTAGTTTGGTTGACGGCAAAGCCGAAGAGCCAGATGTAGGTGAAACGGCATGTTTTAATACAAAGATTGAAGATGGTTATGTTTACTTAGAGCTTAATCTAGCCACAGAGCACACAGAGAACACAGAGGAAACCCGCACTTAAAATGACACTTTTTTTAGATTTTCTCTCTGAACTCCGTGTCCTCTGTGGCTAAAAAACATGATTAAACAAACTAAATCAGCCTGTTGTTACTGCGGCGTAGGCTGTGGTGTGATTATCAATAGCCAAAATGACAAAATTATCGATGTAAAAGGCGATTCAGATCACCCTGCTAATTTTGGTCGCCTTTGCACCAAAGGTGCTACGTTGCATTTAAGCACCAAGTTAGAAAATCGCGCTTTGTATCCTGAAATGCGCTTAACCAAAGAAGCCACGCGTAAACGCGTATCTTGGGATGTTTCACTTGATTATTTGAGTGAAAAATTTGCGCAAACAATCGAAAAATACGGGCCAGATTCTGTCGCGTTTTATATTTCTGGCCAATTAATGACCGAAGATTATTATGTGTTCAATAAACTGGCCAAAGGCTTGATTGGCACTAATAATGTAGACACCAATTCCAGGTTATGCATGAGTTCTGCCGTGGCAGGCTACAAAGTCACACTAGGAGCTGATGCGCCACCCGCTTGTTATGAAGATATTGACCACTGCAATACGCTTTTTATTGCTGGCAGCAATACAGCTTTTGCACACCCTGTTATTTTCAGGCGTATTGAAGATGCTAAAGCTAAAAATCCTAGCTTAAAAATTGTGGTGGTTGATCCACGCCAAACCGATACTGCACGCTCAGCAGATTTACATTTGGCTATTTTACCAGGCACCGATGTGGCGCTTTTTAACGGATTATTGCATGTGATGTTGTGGGAAGGCTTGCTGGATATGGCCTACATAAAAGCGCATACCAATGGTTTTGATACGCTAAAAGAAACGGTGCGCGAATATACGCCCAAAATGGTGGCTGATATTTGCGGCATTAAAGAGGCCGATATTATTCAAGCTGCCAAGTGGTTTGGTGCAGGACCAACGCTTAGCATGTACTGCATGGGGCTTAATCAAAGCATTCATGGCACTGATAAAAATGCGGCTTTAATCAACCTACATTTAGCCACTGGGCAAATTGGCAAAATTGGCGCAGGCCCATTTTCACTAACTGGCCAGCCCAATGCCATGGGGGGGCGCGAAGTGGGTGGCATGGCTAATTTATTGCCTGCGCATAGAGAGCTAAATAACCCTATTCATCGCGCAGAAGTAGCCAAACTTTGGGGTGTAGATTCTGTGCCAGAAAAGCCTGGCAAAACTGCAGTTGAAATGTTTGATGCGGTTAAAAGTGGTGAAATTAAAGCTATTTGGATAGCTTGCACAAACCCCGCGCATTCAATGCCTGATTTAAATAATGTATTAACGGCACTTAACACCGCAGAATTAGTAGTGGTGCAAGATGCGTATAACAATACCGATACTTGCCAATATGCAGATGTGTTACTGCCTGCCAGCACATGGGGTGAAAAAGAAGGCACGGTCACTAATTCTGAGCGGCGCATAACGCGGGTTAATCCAGCCATTACTCCGCCTGGTGAAGCTCGCCATGATTGGGCAATCATGGTGGATTTTGCACAGCGGTTAGAAAAAAGATTAGCTAAAAATGCGCACCTTTTTCACTATAACACTACTGAAGATATTTTCAATGAACACCGCGAAACCACGCGCGGGCGCGATTGCGATATTACTGGCTTAAGTTACGCGCAACTTAACCAGATCGGCCCTCAACAATGGCCATTTTTAACTGGTGATAAGACAGGTAAAGCGCGCCTTTATGCAGATAATCAATTTCAAAAACTAGACGGAAAAGCCCAATTTGTTAATGCCGTCTACAAAGGCACAGCAGATAAAACCGATGCACGACATCCGCTACATCTATTAACAGGCCGATTACGCGATCAATGGCATGGAATGAGCCGTACAGGCAATGTAGCGCAATTATTTAATCACGCTGAAGAGCCCGTGATTCAAATGAGTACTGATGACATGATGCGCCGCAAACTTAAAAATGGCGATATCGTTAAGGTAATTAACAAGCGCGGTCAATTGATATTGCCTGTGCAAATGAGTGATGAATTAGCGCCCGCACAAGCATTTATAGCCATGCATTGGGGTAGCCAATTTATGCATGGTTTAGGGGTAAATGCTTTGATGCCGCCCAGTTTTGATAAAATATCTAAGCAGCCAGAACTTAAACATACGGCTATAAAGCTGGAAAAATGTGAACTGCCTTGGCGCATGACGATTATGCGTGCTTGTGACGATTTAAGCACATTAAAAAATGTACGCACTTTATTAAAAGAATTTACTTATGCAAGTTGCGGTTTATTTGGGCGTGAAAATGAGGATAATCCAGCAGGGTTTTTAGTATTGCGTGCCGCGAACGAAACTGTGCCTGATAACGATTTGATTGCAAAAATAGATGCCATTTTGGGCATGACTGATGACGCACCATGTTTAAACTATAACGACGCGAAACGCGGTATTTCAAAACGTATTTTAGTAGAAAATAGCCAAATCAATAATCAGCCAAGCGTAACAGGCGTGCGCTTAATGGGCGAGATAATGGCTGCCGAATGGCTAAAAGATGTGATGCAAATGGGCGCATTTGCTGATCAAAACCAATACAAAGAATTTAGCCGCTGGGCACTAGCACCAATTAGCGCGCCGCCAACAGGCAAACGCGAACGTGGCAAAATCATTTGTAGCTGCTTAAATGTTTCTGTTAACGAAATTATTGATAACATTGAGCTGGGTGCAGATTTAATTACCTTACAAAGCAAATTAAAATGTGGCACTGAATGTGGATCTTGCGTACCAGAATTAAAAAAACTAGTGCGAATGCACGTGAAATTTTAAAAGCGCGAATGCACGTGAAATTTTAAAAGTGCGAATGCTCGGCAATTTCTGCGGTGCAACTGCACAATCAATTTAAAAACTTAAATTCATTTTTGGTAAAAGTCGCCATCAAAAGTCTAATGGCAGCTATGACGATTAATCTAAAAATTAATAAGACACCGATGGCTTACGCATGGTGACATATTCTTCGGCTGCGGTTGGATGTATACCAATGGTACTGTCAAAAATAGCTTTTGTGGCACCTGCACGCATTGCCACTGCAAAACCTTGAATGATCTCGCCCGCGTCTCCCCCTACCATATGCATGCCAACGACTAAATCGGTGCTACGAACCACTAACAATTTCATCAATGTACGCTCACTACTTCCCGAAATAGTATTTTTCATCGCTTTAAAATCTGCTTTATAAACATCTATATTGGCAGGGTAAATCGCACATGCTTGCGCCTCGGTTAATCCTACTGTGCCAATATTGGGCTGGCTGAACACTGCGGTGGGAATATTATCGTAATCTACCTTTTTATATTGGCTAGCATACAGTTGATGCACTAAAGCCATGCCTTCAGATGTGGCCACAGGGGTTAAATTAACGCGATTAGTGACATCCCCTAGCGCATAAATAGACGCTACATTAGTTTGATAGTCATCGTTAACCTTTATTGCGCCTACCGCATCAAGGGCAACGCCAATAGTCTCTAAGCCTAGATTTTTAGTATTAGGCTTGCGACCTGTTGCGTACATCACCACATCGGCTTTAATCACTTTTCCAGCATCAATTTCGCCAGCAAGTGATTCCAAATCGTTTTCAACCGTGTCTTGCAAATAAACATGCAGTTCGTTTACGCCTTTTTTAACATGCTCCACCCGAGAATTAAACATAAACTCAATGCCTTTTTTCTGCATCTCTAGTGTTAAAAAGTCGCTCACTTCAACATCAAAGCCTCTTAATATTTTGCTGTTACGATCAACAACAGTCACATTTACACCTAAACCATTCATGATGCCTGCAAATTCAACTGCGATATATCCGCCGCCAACAATCACCATTTTTTTAGGTAGCGTGGGTAAATTAAATATCTCGTTAGACGTAATAATGAATTCTTTACCTGGCACATCTGGCACAAACGGCCAGCCGCCAGTGGCTACCAAAATACGTTCTGCGCTATAGGTTTTGTCACCCACTTGCACGCTATGTGCATCTATCAAAAAAGCGCTGCCATTAATCACCGTTACTTGACTGTCGTGCAGTAATTTATCGTACACATTTTGTAGGCGTGTGATTTCTTTATCTTTATTAGCAACCAATGTTTGCCAGTTAAATTCAGATTCCCCCACTTTCCAGCCAAATCCAGCAGATGCTGCAAAACTTTCTGAAAAAAGTGAAGCATACACATACAGCTTTTTAGGCACGCAACCCACATTAACGCAAGTGCCGCCAAAATAGCGTTCTTCTGCAATTGCAACTCGTGCGCCTAAACCAGCAGCCATGCGCGCTGCACGCACGCCGCCCGAGCCTGCGCCTATTACAAATAAATCAAAATCGTATTGAGTAGTTGGGGTGTATGGTGACAAGTGATTTCTCTTTAAACGCGTTTTATAAAAAATAAGGCGATCTTCAATAGATCGCCTATTTGTTGCAATTTGTAAATTATTTTCTTAAATGATTCAACATCGTTTCAACATCACTAACTGAAAATGGATCTTCATCATGATTGTCTGCTTTGCCAGGCTCAGCAAATAATTGCACGATTTTATGGTCATCTACCAACATGGCATAACGCCATGAACGATCACCAAAGCCTAAATTCTCTTTTTTAACCAACATGCCCATGGCGCGCGTAAAATCACCATTACCATCTGGCAACATTTTCACATTTGTTACGCCTAGGTTTTTACTCCACTGAAACATGGTAAAAGCGTCATTTACACTTAGGCAATAAATTTCATCAACACCAAGCGCTAAAAGCTCATCGTATTTATCTTCAAAGCCTGGCAAATGCGTGCTTGAACAAGTTGGCGTAAATGCCCCTGGTAAAGCCACCACAATCACTTTTTTACCCGAAAAAATGTCTGAAGATGTCATGTCATGCCAGCGAAAAGGATTTTCTCCTCCAACACTCTCATCGCGAACACGTGTTTTAAAAGTAACGTTTGGTACAGTTTGCATCATGGGTATTTCCTTTTAATAATAAAAACGGATTGTAAAACGTGAATAAATCAATTATTTCTAAAGGCAGTATCATACACATGCAAGCTTTAAACTTGCATTTAAATGTATTTATCACATCAATAAATAAAATTGATGAACGGCAGACTATTTAACTTGCAGAAAATAAGATTTGCTTATATTTAAGATGGGCGATTAACGCAAAAATTCAAGTGGCTAATCTAAGAAGTTTAGTTGAGATGTTTTATAAAGCTAGTTAATCACAAAAGCCATATCGAGCATTTAAAGCAAGCCATTTTCAGCAAACGAAAGCGTGCTATTGCCAGCGACGATAATATGATCTAATACCGCTACATCAACCAAAGCCAAGGCTAGCTTGAGTTGCTTTGTAATCAGTTCATCAGCTTGGCTTTGTTTAGCCACCCCAGCAGGATGATTATGCGCCAAAATCACACTAGCGGCATTAAAGTGCATTGCACGCTTAACCACTTCACGCGGGTAAACGCTTGTTTGCGTGAGTGTGCCGCTAAACATTTCCTCAGTGGTAATTAATCGGTTTTGCGCATCTAAAAACATGACCAAAAATACTTCTCGCGTAAGACTGCCTAATTTTAAACACAAGTAATCACGCACTTGTTGCGGCGAGCTAAATACATCTTGTTGTTGCAATTGCTCGCTCAATGCACGCCTACTCATTTCAAAAATGGCTTGTAACTGTACGTATTTGCTTGATCCTATGCCATGTACTTGGCTTAATTCATTTTCGGTTGCGGCAAATATTGCATTTAAACTTCCAAAAGTATTTAACAAATCGCGCGCTAAATCAACAGCGCTTTTACCCACCACACCTACACGTAAAAATATAGCCAGCAATTCAGCATCTGACAGTGCCTGCGCGCCTAAATCAATTAATTTTTCGCGTGGCCGCTCTGCGGCTGGCCAATCTTTTATAGCCATGTTATTAGCTTATTTTCATTTCAATGATAAAGGCTTTAACCAGCCAATTTCAGTTGCAGTTTGTTGGCCAATAATCGTATAACTTAAATCAATTGGTATTACGGCTTTGGTTTGTGCAATTGGAATCCGCCCTGCCATTAACTCTGCTTTTAATTGTGGGTATAGCGGATTCTGGTCGGGATCTGCAAAACCGTTTGGAAAAATAGGCTGATTATCAACAAGATCATATTTATCTGTCGCGCTTAAGGTATGCAAAAGCTCGTGTGCGGTAATCACTAAATTTTGCTTGGCATAAGCACGTTCACCAAATAAATTCACACGCCCAATTCTACCTTTATCTAGCGCTGTAGAATGGCTTAAAACTGGGTGTGTGCTGGGGTTGTGATACAACAAATAAAGCTTAATGTCAGGTGCTACGTTTACTTTTGGGCTATTTTGCCAAGCAAAAAATCTAAACTTTAAACTCCATATGATAGTGTCTAGCACATTACCTGCTACAGGTGGCGCTAATGGTATCTCTTTGACCTCTGCACCCAATTGCAGCTCAATTGGTCGGCGCAATCCCAAGTTATATCGCGCACCTTCTTGGGCAAAATACTCAGCCATGGGTTCATAATCAGCCCGTGTTAAAGTTTGAATGTAGGCGCCTACTTCTGCACTTGCATCTGCATTTATTGGGTAGAGTGCGACATAAAAATTTTTCGTCCAATTTAAATCCGCTTTATCTAAAAACATTTGCTGCGTAACAGTTGCTAAAATAATTAACAGCACAAGAATTCTTATTTTTTTAAACATGAGTGCCTCAGGCTTGGTCGCCTAGCTGGTTTTTAAAGAAATTGAATTATTTCCAAGTTATACCAGTTTATCAGCACTAATCTTAAAAGAGCAAACATGCACACGTCGTAATTAAGCATACTTTGCTATAAAATATGAACATGTTAGAAAATAAAAATTTGCGTGCTAATAGGGTGATTTTAGGCATAACTGGCGGCATTGCGGCTTACAAAGCCGCAGAGCTAGTACGCTTACTTGTTAAGGCGGGCTTTGATGTACAAGTGGTGATGACAGAAGCCGCTTGTCAATTTATTACGCCACTTACCATGCAAGCCTTGTCTGGCAAGCCCGTGTTCACGAATATGTGGGATTCTAGCCATACAAATGGTATGGCGCATATTGATTTAAGCCGTGAAGCCGATGCCATTTTAATTGCCCCTGCAAGTGCTGATTTTCTGTACAAATTAGCGCATGGTCGTGCTGATGATTTGCTGTCAACACTATGTTTAGCGCGGGGGTCTGATACAAAACCGTGCCCTTTACTTGTGGCACCCGCCATGAACAAGCAAATGTGGAAAAACCCTGCAACGCAACGTAATATTGAACAACTAAAGCAAGATAATGTGGCAATATTTGGTCCAGATGATGGTGTGCAAGCCTGTGGCGAAACTGGTTTGGGACGTATGCTAGAAGCACCGAATTTGCTAAAGTTAGTCAATGCTCACTTCACACCTAAACTATTAAATGGCAAGCAAGTTTTAATCACCGCAGGTGCAACGCGTGAAATGATCGACCCTGTGCGCGCCATTACTAATTTAAGTTCAGGCAAAATGGCTTATGCGCTAGCAGAGGCGGCCGCAGAGATGGGTGCTATTGTTACCTTAATAAGCGGTGTTACAACGGTAGCAGCGCCACAATCTATTGCCAATATTTTAGCTAGTAGTGCAGAAACCATGTATCAAGCGGTAATGCATAATATTTTAAATAAAGACATATTCATAAGCGTGGCTGCGGTAGCAGATTACACGCCGATTAAAACCAGCGCACAAAAAATCAAGAAAACTGATGCGCTGATGCAAATTGAATTAACGCGAACAAAAGATATTTTGCAAGAAGTTGCCAGCCTGCCAAATGCACCTTTTTGTGTGGGTTTTGCGGCTGAAACCAATGATTTATTACACCATGCCAGCACTAAAAGAAAAAACAAAAAGTTACCATTAATCATTGCGAATGACGCGATTACTACGATGGGAAATGATCAGACCAGCGTGACATTACTCGACGATACGGGCAACTATACGTTAGCAAAGGCCAGTAAAAAAGAAATTGCATATGGTATTTTGCAGCATATTTCAACCATGATTAAGTTTTAGACTAGTATCTTATGCTTATTAACCGTAACAGGCTTGGTGACTTTTGTTTGACAAAAGCTGTTTTTATAATCTTATCAACTCTGACTTACTTAAGTTTTACATAAAGACACCATTATGATAGATGTAGACATCAAAATTTTCGACCCGCGATTACACCACATGATGCCAGCTTACGCGACCACTGGCTCGGCAGGATTAGACTTACGTGCATGTATTGAACATACACAAACGCTAAATCCTGGCGACACCACGCTGATTCCCACGGGTATGGCTATTTACCTAGATAACCCTTATTATGCCGCGCTAATATTGCCGCGTTCTGGCCTTGGGCATAAACATGGCATCGTACTGGGTAATTTAGTGGGTTTGATCGATTCAGATTATCAAGGTCAATTGTTAGTAAGCTGTTGGAATCGAAGCCGCGAGCCATTTTTGTTAAACCCAATGGAGCGCATTGCGCAATTGGTTATTGTGCCTGTGGTGCAGGCGGCTTTTCATGTAGTGGATGAATTTATTGTGTCTGATCGCGGTGAAAGTGGCTTTGGAAGTACTGGCAAGCATTAGTATTTAAAACTCAACTGTTTAAAAACTGTAAAAATTGAGCATAAACAACATAAAAGCCTATATTTAGGTTGTTAAGCACGTTGATTTCGTCATATAATTGCGCTCTTTCGAAAAAAGTAAGACATTGGAGTTGTTATGGCACGTGTATGTATGGTAACTGGCAAAAAGCCAATGGTGGGTAACAATGTTTCTCACGCACAGAACAAAACAAAACGTCGTTTTTTACCTAATTTGCAAAATCG
>JAYVLK010000009.1:0-10612 GCA_043759515.1 Methylotenera sp. | reverse complement strand
TGACCCCATTTATTTTCGACCCCATTTATTTTCACTACCCCATTTATTTTCATTTCAGTCATAATTATTCTATGAAAACAGATGTCAAAATTTTAAAACTAGCCACCTTTTTTATGGCAACAATATGTTTATTATCGGCTGCTCCATCGGCAAAAGCCAAAGTGCAACTCACCCCACAACTAGTTAAAAAAATAGAACAAGCGTTGATGCGAAAGCTTGAACGAGGTGGACTTTGTTCTGATGCAAATTCCGATGCTCGCTCGTTCAGCTCTGGTTATGAGCCTGGAATTGCTGACCCACAAACTTATGTGGAGGTTTCACTTAAAGAATATAATGTTACTAGCCCCAAAGTAATCGATTTTTCTAAAATCAAAATTGTACAACAACCAAAGCATGGGCGATTAGCAACGCAGATTGTTAATGAACGTAATAACGAAGGATATTTTAATTACATTCCCAAAAAAGGTTATTGGGGCAAAGACAAAGCCATATTTGAAGTTGCAGTTAACCAATTTAAAATTAAAGTTGAGTATCAATTTAATGTGGGTACGGATGATAATCCTAATATGGACGCATGCGATCCTTCATATTCTTGGCTCATTAATGACGGTGCTATTATTGCTGATTTTCCTAGTAATAGCTTAGACGCCTATGTTGCACAACTAGCTCGTATTACCAACAGCTACAGTATGTTAGAGGAAACTAATATCACTTTCCGCGACACAACCAGAGCTGCTGTCGGCGAAATTTTGGAACTATTTCAATTTCTAATCCAACAAAAACAGTAAACATGACCATCATCAAACAAACCGATTTTATTCAAAGCACTCAAGATGCTTTGCAATACATTTCGTACTATCACCCTGCAGATTATATTCAAGCTTTAGGCGAAGCTTATAAATTGGAGCAATCGCCCGCTTCAAAGGATGCAATAGCGCAAATCTTAACCAATTCGCGTATGTGTGCGGAGGGCAAACGGCCGATTTGTCAGGATACTGGTATTGTGGTGGCGTTTGTTAAGGTTGGCATGAGCGTGCAGTGGCAAGTTGAGGCTGGCAATAATCAACTGGATATTGAGCAAATGGTGAACGAAGGTGTGCGCCGTGCTTATTTGTTGCCAGATAACAAACTGCGCGCATCCATTGTTAACGACCCCGCAGGCTTGCGCCAAAATACAAAAGACAACACGCCTGCCATTACGCATGTGCAATTAGTGTTGGGCAATACGGTGGAGGTGAGCATTGCGGCCAAGGGTGGTGGTAGTGAAAACAAAGCTAAATTTGTGATGTTAAATCCAAATGACAGTATTGTGGATTGGATTATAGAAACTGTGCCCACCATGGGCGCGGGCTGGTGTCCGCCAGGTATGCTGGGCATAGGCATTGGTGGCACGGCCGAAAAAGCAATGTTGCTTGCTAAAGAATCGTTAATGGCGCCAATTGATATGCATGAGCTTAAGGTTAAGGCTGCGCACGGAACCGAAAAATTAAGCCGCATTGAAGAATTACGCCTGGAAATTTATGAAAAAGTGAATAATTTAGGCATTGGCGCGCAGGGTTTGGGTGGCTTGACAACTGTGCTGGATGTAAAAATACTGGATTACCCAACCCATTCGGCCAGTTTGCCAGTGGCGATTATCCCTAATTGTGCGGCTACACGACATATTCACTTTATGCTAGATGGCACAGGCGCGGCGGAACTTACACCACCAGATTTAAGCGCTTACCCAGACTTGCATTGGGCGCCAAGTGCAGAAGCTAGACGGGTAAATGTAGATAATTTAACCAAAGCCGATATTGTCAATTGGCAAGCGGGCGAAACCTTATTATTAACAGGTAAAATTCTCACAGGGCGCGATGCCGCACATAAGCGCATTAAAACCATGTTGGCAAAAGGTGAAAAGTTACCAGTTGATTTTACAAACAAATTTATTTATTACGTAGGCCCAGTAGATGCGGTGCGCGATGAAGCGGTTGGCCCAGCTGGCCCTACAACAGCCACGCGTATGGATGATTACACCGAAATGATGTTGGGTGAGTTGAATTTGCTAGGCTCAATCGGTAAGGCGGAACGCGGTGATGAAGCGCTTGAGGTGATTAAAAAGCACAATTCTGTGTATTTAATGGCTGTAGGCGGTGCGGCGTATTTAGTCAGCAAAGCCATTAAAAAATCCCGCGTAATTGCGTTTGAAGATTTAGGCATGGAAGCGATTTATGAACTTGATGTGGTGGATATGCCAGTAACTGTGGCAGTAAGCGCCAATGGGGACGCGGTGCATAAATCGGGGCCAGCGAAGTGGAAGGAAATGATTGCAAATCATCAAACGGTTGAAATTAAAAACTTGCTTTAACTGTGATGCAACTTTTAACGTGATCCCCAACAAAATCGTCATTCTGGCGCAGGCCAGAATCCAGTCCAGTAGTAAATATTTGTGAGTAGTTTTAAACGAGCAAAGGTTACACTTTTAAAGTTATTGATAGTGTTGTGAATGCGTTGTAAGCCTGGATACCAGCCTTCGCTGGTATGACGAGTTAAAATAAATTTTTGAAACCTGTAACACATGTTGAATTTGCACTATTTGATTTAAAATAAGTCATAATTATTCTATGAAAAAAGATGCCAATATTTCAAAACACTTAGCCACCTTAATAGCCGTAATTAGCTTGCTATTTGTTGCCACAATCGCCAGCGCAGCAGATTCGGCCGTCAGCAATAACAGCCTTAGCGTGCTGGATTATTTAACCGATAAAAATGGCAAATACACAGGCCCAACAGTTGAAGAAAAAGTAGCCAAAATGGACACTGATAAAAATGGCTTTGCTGATGTGTTTGAAGTGCGCGCGCATTTAGTTGCCACGCACGGCAAGGATTATCAAAAGGACCTGCTGGACAAATGGGAAGCATCAGCCAGCGGTAAAAGTTGCAGTACGCCATTCGCCAAAGAGTTATATTCTGACAAAGCCAATTAGCATTATTTAAACTAGCCATAAGGCAATTTTCAAGAGTGAAATGACTGAAAATCCAGCCTGGTTTATAATACCAAATCAATTTAACGAGCCTTAAATCATCATGTTAAAAGCCTACCAAACGCACGTGCAAGAGCGTGTTGCACTTCAATTACCGCCATTACCCTTATCTGCAGAGCAAGTGGCTAGTTTGGTTGAGTTACTTAAAAATCCAGCTGAAAATGACAATGCTTTTTTATTGGATTTGCTAGAAAACCAAACCCCAGCGGGTGTTGATCAAGCCGCTTATGTTAAAGCTGCTTTTTTGGCTGATGTAGCTAAAGGTGTTGTAACTTCTCCCATCATTAATCCTGAAAAAGCCGTGCAATTATTAGGTACTATGCTCGGTGGCTACAATGTGCAAGCGTTGGTTGAGCTGTTGAGCACAGAGATGGCCACCCATGCGGTAACTGCATTAAGCAATACCATTTTGATGTTCGATGCATTCCACGATGTTGAATTGTTAATGAAAAATGGCAACGCGCACGCCAAAAAATTAATGGAAAACTGGGCGAATGCGCAGTGGTTTACCAGCAAGCCTGCGCTTGCTAAAGAACTTAAAATGACGGTTTTTAAAGTAGATGGCGAAACAAATACCGATGATTTAAGTCCCGCGCAAGATGCTTGGAGCCGCCCTGATATTCCGTTACATGCTAAAGCTATGCTTGTTAACAAAATGCCAGATGGTTTGGCTACAATTGAGAGCTTAAAACAAAAAGCTTTGCCGCTGGTATATGTGGGCGATGTGGTCGGCACGGGTTCATCGCGTAAATCGGCCATTAATTCGGTGCAATGGTTTATGGGTAACGATATACCGAATATTCCGAATAAGCGGACAGGTGGCGTGATTTTGGGCGCAAAAATCGCGCCTATTTTCTTTAATACGGCTGAAGATTCTGGTGCGTTGCCGATTCAATGCGATGTAAGCAAAATGCAAACTGGGGATGAAATCACTATTTTGCCCTATGAAGGTAAAATTTTAAACAGTGCAAATGAAGTTATTTCTACCTTTGAAATGAACCCTGTCACGCTGCCCGATGAAGTGCGCGCTGGTGGCCGCATTCCATTGATCATTGGTCGTGGTTTAACCGCAAATGCGCGTAAAGCCTTGGGTTTGCCTGAAACCGATCTTTTCATTAAAGCAATACCTGCAGCTGTATCAACTAAAGGTTACACGTTGGCGCAAAAAATGGTTGGGCGTGCATGCGGCTTGCCAGATAACATTGGCGTGCGACCAAACACTTATTGCGAGCCAAAAGCCACCACCGTTGGCAGCCAAGACACCACTGGCGGCATGACGCGTGATGAGCTAAAAGAATTAGCCTGTTTGGGCTTTAGTAGCGATTTAGTGATGCAAAGCTTTTGCCATACCGCCGCTTACCCAAAACAAGTGGATATAAAATTACAACACAGTTTGCCAGAATTCATAAGTAGCCGCGGTGGAGTTTCATTGCGCCCGGGTGATGGCGTGATTCACTCTTGGTTAAACCGCTTGATCTTGCCCGATACAGTTGGCACAGGTGGTGATTCGCATACACGTTTTCCTATTGGTATCAGCTTTCCTGCGGGTTCTGGCCTAGTGGCATTCGCCGCCGCCACAGGTGCCATGCCGCTTGATATGCCAGAATCTGTACTGGTGCGCTTTAAAGGTGAAATGCAGCCAGGCATTACTTTGCGCGATTTAGTAAATGCGATTCCTTATGCAGCAATTAATGAAGGCACGTTAACGGTGGGTAAAACCAACAAACAAAACGTGTTTAACGGCCGTATTTTAGAGATTGAAGGCTTACCTGATTTAAAAGTAGAGCAAGCATTTGAATTTGCCGACGCCTCTGCAGAGCGCTCTGCTAATGGTTGTACGGTTTTATTAAGTAAAGAACCAGTGATTGAGTTTTTAACTTCCAATATTGTGCTGATGCAAAATATGATTGAAAACGGTTATGAAGATGCTCGCACTTTGCAACGCCGTATAGAAAACATGCAAGCTTGGCTGGCTAAACCTGAGTTGCTACAACCAGATGAAGATGCCGAGTATGCACACGTTATTGAAATTGATTTGGCTACAATCACAGAACCGCTAGTGGCTTGCCCTAACGACCCTGACGATATTAAGCCGATGTCTGCAGTTGTGGGCGATAAAATCGACGAGGTATTTATTGGTAGTTGCATGACCAATATTGGCCATTATCGTGCGGCGGCAAAATTGTTGGAAGGCACCAGCAATATACCCACGCGCTTATGGATTGCCCCGCCAACGCGTATGGATGAAGCACAATTGCGTGATGAAGGTGTGTATTCTGTGTTTGGTATAGCTGGTGCGCGTACTGAAATTCCAGGCTGCAGTTTATGCATGGGCAACCAAGCACGCGTGGCCGATAAAGCCACGGTCTTTAGCACAAGTACCCGTAACTTTGATAACCGTATGGGCCGCGACGCCCGTGTTTACTTGGGTTCAGCCGAGTTGGCCGCAGTGTGTGCCAAGCTTGGCCGTATGCCTAGCCATGCTGAATATATGGAAACCATTGGCAGTAAATTACAAAATACGGCTGAAATTTATAAATACTTAAACTTTGACCAAATGACTGAATATAAGGCGGCGCTAGATTCTTTAAGTAGTGGCAAAAAAGTGATTCCGATTGCTGAAGTTGCCTAGAAAAAGTTTAAAGATTAAAGTTTAAAGATTGATGGTTAACCCTATTGATAAACAGCCGAACGAAAAAACCATATTCGGCAAGTTCAACTGGAAAGACTGGCGCTTTATGGTGCCAGTTTTTTTAATATTGGCCATATTGATTTACGTGGGTTTTCAATACCAGATCGACCATAAAGTAATTTTGGGCTCTACCGTTTTAATCGGTTTATTATCTGGTGCATTTGCTTGGTTAGTAGGCATTATTGGCTTAATCCCATTTATTGGGCTAATTTTAGTTAAAGTATTAAGCATAGGTTTTATTTGGCTGCTAAACGCGGTGGGCTATGTCATTTCGTACATAGCAATTAAGCGCGGTTACAGCAAAGATGTACTGACTTACCGCGGGCTAACTATTGCCTTAATTACCGGTATTGTGATTGGTTATATTATTGCGCAATATATTTAATTTTAATACTGGTATAAATTTAATCAAGTATTCAGCCCAAAAAACTGGCCAAACTGCTAAGCGCTTGATTGGCCACTTTGGCACTTTAGGCGATTATCTACCCGCAGTTTTCTTTTTTGCAGGCTTTATTTGGGATGCGCTCACCATTGGTAAACGCGTTGCCGCAACTGATCTAATTATTTTTGCAGGCTATTTATTAGCTGCTGCACTTATTTTATTTACAATTAGCCGCCCCAGTTTTGTTGTTCAAGAAGCACAAAATCTTGAAAAAGATTCAGTTGAAAACACTATAAAAGCCCCAACACGATTATTCACCGTAATCACTTCGCGTTTTCCTTATTTAATATTACAGTTTTTATTTGGCAGCCTGCTAAGCGCGCTGTTTATTTTATATTTCAAAAGTTCTAGCCATTGGCTGGCTTGGTTCATGTCTTTATTGTTGGCCAGTTTGCTGGTTGCTAACGAATTTTTAGAAAATCAATACCGGCGCTACACCATTAGCTGGGCGCTTTTTGGCTTATGCGCCATGTTGTTATTTAATTTTGCGTTACCGTTTTTACTGGGTAGCGTACTAAGCATCTGGTTTTATTTAAGCACACTATTAGGCGCTTTTTTTGCCTATTGGCTTTACACCAAAACGCCAAATCACTTAGGTAGCATTTGGCCAGTTTGGGCAATTGCAGGTGTATTAATGCTGGCATACTTGGGCGATATGATTCCACCAGTGCCATTGGTTAAGCGCGATATCGCTATGGCTTATAGTTTGCAAAAAGTAGCCAAACAAAATTCGGGCATACAGTATCAATTAAGTCAGCAAAAATCAGCTTGGTGGATTTTTTGGCGTAAAACCAGTAATGATTTAAATGTTAAGACTGGTCAGCGAATCTATTGTTTTTCAAGCATCTTTGCGCCTGCGGGCTTAAAAACCAAGCTATTTCACGATTGGCAATTACACACAAAAAATGGCTGGAAACTACAATCGCGAGCCAGTTTTACAGTTAACGGTGGCCGCCACGATGGTTTTAGAGGCTATACCTATAAAACTAATCCAACAGCTGGCGATTGGCGCGTGATGATTAAAACTGAGAATGATAAAACCATCGCAATACAGCATTTTAGTGTGAGAAATGTACAAAATAATCTGCAAAATGAAACAGGTTTAAAGGCGCCTGAATTAATTAATCAGCTCTATTAAATAATCCTATTGCTAATCAAAGTAGATTATTTATATGATTTTACTCACTATTGATGAACTACCTAAACCATCTAACTCTAAAATTTTAGTTAAAACGGGCAGTGTATTATCTAATAAATCAGGCAAAATATAAGGCGGGTTAATAATAAACATGCCGCTACCATGCATACCAAAGCCGTTCATATTTGGCATTTGAACGCTCAATTCAACTTGCATCCATTTGGCTGAAATTTCCATTAACTTTTCAACCATCAGCGCAGGTTCTGGGCGCTGCAATAACGGGTACCAAATACAATAAGTGCCTGTTGCAAAGCGGCTTAAACTGTCTTTTATGCAGTCAACCACACGCTGATAGTCGTCTTTAATCTCATAAGGCGGGTCAATTAATACTATTCCACGCTTGGATATTGGTGGCAAACAAGCTTTTAAGCCATTGAAGCCATCTTGCAGGGTGACGGTTGTTTGACGGTTTTTATTTGAAAAATTGTTTGCTAGCAATTGATGATCATTGGGATGAAGCTCAAACAAACGTAATTTGTCAGTTGGGCGTAAAAAGTGTTCGATTATTTTGGGCGATCCTGGATAAATGTCAGGATAAAAATTTAAGTTATTTTCGGTATTAAATGATTGAATGATTTGCACAAATTGCTGTAAAGATTCTGGTAAATTCTTAGCAGTAATCAATCTTGCAATACCCGTTTCAAATTCAGCATTTTTTTGTGCAAATGCATCATTTAGCGCATAAAGCCCCGCACCCGCATGGGTATCTACCACTGTATAAGGCGTTAATTTTTGATTAAAATAATCTAATACAAGGCTTAAAACGTAATGTTTAAGCACATCTGCATGATTACCTGCGTGAAAAGCGTGTCTATAACTAAGCATAGGAACATTTTAACGTAAGCTTGGGTCAACGATTACGTAAAGCTTACTTTTTTTAACAAAAGGATCACACAAATGAAATTAAATCTGGCATTAAAAACATTTACTTTAGCTGTTGTTTTGTCTACAGGCACAGCCATGGCTAACCATCACGAAGGCGGTGAACACCAAAACAAAATGGAAGATTACAAAACATCAGCTGACACCAATAAAGACGGCAAATTAACGTTTGATGAATACAAAATGCACAACGACAACCGAACAAAAATGAAGTTTGAACGTATGGATGCCAATAAAGACGGCACGCTAGATGAAACAGAATTAAAAGCAGTTCATGATATGGGTCATGGTGGAAAAGGCTGTGAACATCAAGATATGCAAAAAGAGCCAGCGGCTAACAAAACTTAAGTCAAACAAAACTCGCAATTGAGCGCGCAATAAAGCGCTTGCTCAATGAATCAATTATTCAAAAGCACAATTAATACCTGTGCTTTTTTTATTTATCTTGGTAGCATGGATTTATGAAAGATAAGAAACTAAAGAGCCATCTTGGCCATGATCACGCCCATGATCACGCCCAAGTGCATAGCCTAAAAGATGAGATCGACATTCAGAACTCAACTAAACAAGCACAATTTGATTTAAAAAACTCGTCAATTAACAATAAATATAATGCATATAAGCTGCCTTTTTTTCTTATTCTAATATTTGCATTCATTGAGCTTTTTGGTGGTATTTGGTCACAATCGCTCGCTTTATTAAGCGATGCTTGGCACATGTTTTCAGATGTATTGGCCTTAGGCTTGGCGTGGCTTGCAAGTTTTTTATCGCATCAAAAAAATGTGGTGAAAAATGCGAATAACCAGAGCAGGGTTGAAATCTTAGCATCCGTATTAAATGCTTTGTTAATGCTAGCTGTGGTGGCTTATATTATATTTGAAGCCATTCAACGGTTTGCTAATCCAAAACCTGTTGCAAGTGCAACCGTTATTTTAATAGCGGCTGTGGGTTTGATCGTAAATTTAGTAGTCGCATACATGTTGCATAATACAAAAAATGACCATACACATGATCACAATAAACGCGCAGCTTATTTGCATGTACTGGGCGATCTTTTAGGCTCTGTAGCAGCAATTGCAGCAGGCATCGTCATTTACTTTACGGGTTGGCTACAAATAGACCCTATTTTATCAATTTTTATTTCTTTACTAATACTCGGGTTTACCATCAAGTTAATTAAAGATGTTTGGCAATCATACAAACAAGGCTAAAAAATAAATTTTTTTAGTAACATTAAGTTGCATTAAAAAGTAACGCACACTATTTTTTAAAGGAAACCACCATGCCATATGTCAATGTAAAGCTTGCAGGAGAAGTAAGCCGTGAGCAAAAAGCGCAAATCGCTAAAGAAATTACCGAAACGTTAGAACGTGTCGCGCGCAAACCTAAATCGTATACCTACATTACGTTTGAAGAAATAGCATATGAAGATTGGGCAATAGGCGGGAAATTGCTGGATGAGTAAATCATTCTTTGTTGAAAATTCTAACATGACCATGTAAGATGACCAACTAGGTTTTAAGGAGTTAATCATGACACAATTTAATATTGCAGAAGCAAAGGCCAATTTTTCAAGCCTGGTTAAAAAAGCCATGCTGGGTGAAGAAATTATAATTGCCAAAGATAATAAACCGCTTTTAAGGCTTGCGCCTATAGAAGCTAATGCGCCCAAACAACGCGTGCCTGGCTTGGGTAAGCACGAGATTCTTTATATAGCTGATGATTTTGATGCGATTCCTGAAGGTTTTGAGGATTATATTTAATGCAATTGTTGTTAGATAGCCATGTATTTTTATGGTGGGTTGAAGATGACAAAAAGTTAAGCAAATACGCCAAAACGCTGATTAGTGATGTAGATAATGACTGTTTTATTAGTGCAGCAACAGCTTGGGAGCTTGCAATTAAAACTAGCCAAGGTAAGTTGAAGTTAAGCTCATTAGTATCTTCTTATATGCTTAAGCATATGCAAAGTAGTGCGTTTACGTGGCTTGACATAAAGCTTTTACACATTGATTTTGCAGAGCGCCTACCTTATTTTCACAAAGACCCATTTGACAGGCTTTTGATCGCACAAGCGCAGGCTGAAAAATTGGCGATTGTTTCTGCAGATATTGCGCTTGATGCTTATGATGTTGAAAGAATTTGGTAAATCAAATATACGATCTCAATAAGCGCACTGTTTTACGTTTAATTACAAAATTTGCATTTCAAATTTTAGGCAAATGAGTTACGTACGATGCAAACTTGAAAAAAGTTTTAGGGGCTGTCCTAGTTAACTAGCCCATATGTTGTTTAACCCATTGTTTTAATTGTAATAACTGTGCTTGTGGTGTTGGGTTGTTAAAACGCCACTCGCACTCCTTCAAAAACAG
>JAYVLK010000008.1:0-25666 GCA_043759515.1 Methylotenera sp. | reverse complement strand
CGCTTAAGTCATCATTATGCAAAGCCCGCACTTTTAACAAATGACTTTTAAGCGGCTCAACCAAGCTTAACGGCAACATGGTCACCCTATCTTTAAAACCCTTGCCCTCGCGCACTAAAATCTCACGCTGTGCAAAATCCACATCTTTTATGCGCAATCTCAACGCCTCCATAATGCGTAAACCGCTGCCATAAAGCAGGCTAGCAATCAGCCACATCGTGCCATCCATGCGGCTTAACACAGCTTGCACCTCGGCTTGAGTAAGCACCACCGGCATACGATGCGGGGCTTTGGCTTGTGTTACTTTATCTAGCCAAGGCAGCTCAATACCCAACACCTCTTTATACAAATACAATAATGCGCTTTTAGCCTGATTTTGCGTGCTGGCAGACACATTGCGTTCTACAGCCAAGTGCGTTAAAAATATTTCCACATGTTCTGCACCCAACTCTTTTGGGTGAACTTTGTTAAAGTGCAAAATATAGCGTTTAATCCAATCTACATAACTTTTTTCAGTGCGTAAACTGTAATGCTTAACGCGCATTTTTGCGATTACTTGATCAAGCAGTTTTGGCGGATTTGCAGGTGTCGTGTTGGTCATTTAGTTAAAGTAAATTAAATTGAATTATTTGGTTATTTACGAAATTATACAATGCTTTACGGTTAACTTGACAGTTATAATGCAGACCATTAAACTAGTCAAATAACTAGTTTTTAAGAGATTTAATCATGAATATTTGGCCAGTACAAGATGCTAAAGCGCGCTTTAGCGAATTTTTAGATGCATGCATTACTGATGGATCGCAATTAGTTACGCGACGCGGTGTAGAAACTGCGGTTTTAGTGCCAATTGCCGAATGGAAGCGCTTAAACCAAGCGGCTGCGCCCACGTTAAAATCTTTGCTATTAACAGACTCTGCACGTGGCGATTTTGTCATTCCGCCACGCGGCAAGGCAAAACGTCGCACATCTTACGCAGCATAAAAATGTATTTGCTAGATACCAATATTGTTTCAGAACTCAGAAAAAACAAACCGCACGGCGGAGTATTGGCTTGGTTGCAAAGTGTAGATGACCACGATTTGCACTTGTGCGCTGTGACGATTGGCGAAATACAAGCGGGCATTGAAATCACCCGCGAGCAAAATGCAGATAAAGCCAATGAGATTGAAACATGGCTAGACCAGCTTGCCAGTAGTTACAGTGTGCTGCCAATGACCGCTGAAACGTTTAGAATTTGGGCAAAACTCATGCACGGGCAATCAAACACAGTGATTGAAGATGCCATGATAGCCGCCTGCGCTATTCAACACAGGATTACTGTGGTGACGAGAAATGTGCGCGATTTTGAACGTTTTTCGGTTAGCTTATTGAACCCTTTCGAGCTTTAATTGGCGTACATTAGTGAAAATTGGTATATTTATTAAATGTAAAATGTTTAAGCAATCGAAATAGGTGTGTCATGTTTTACAAAACTATTGATTTAATTAATAAATATGAATAACACCACAACATTATCAACATGCCCAAATAAAAGATTAAGTACTTTTTTGGGTTCTACTTTACGTTATACATATTAAGGAAAATCAATATGGCATTAAGGGATGAGTTTTTGGCAGAAATCAAATCTGCTGTCAGTCAGTGTTATGAATTAGGTTATGCTCCTACACGATTTGAACAAATGATTGAAGCCAACCACCCTGTCGAAGTCGCTAAAAAGTTTGTCATTTCAGGTGAGTTTCAATATGGCTTTAAAGAACTTAACAAAATGGGGAAACCTGAATTAACTATTGAAGGCATCATGTTACAACCAAAATTTAGCTCACTATTTACTGCTTCTGAGCTTGGTGCTGCAAAATGGCGTTTAGCTAATGTCTAACAACCATATGTATAACCCATCATTCAAGCGGGACGCCTAACGGCGCCCCTTAATTCAAACGTTAGAGATTGCCAACCATGCCTTTTCCCGCTTGTGATATCAGATCAGATCCAAACAACCGGAAGAAGCTTGCTTCCGCCTATGCAATTACGCCTGTCGCTCATACGAAATTGTTGCCAGGGCAGGCGCTAAAGGGATGCTGCGGTAACATTACAGGTGAGTGCTACACCTTCTCTTACCAAAATAATGCGAACTCGACAGATACTGGCCTTTTCAGTGTCGGCCGTCACTGCGCGCAGGATTTTCTGACCCTAACGGGTAAATCTGCTCCCCCCTGCTTTAACCCTATGACATTGCCATCTAGTAGCGTAGGAGGAGGGGCTGCATCCGCGGCAAATTCACCGATAATGTGCGCCTTGAATCTTGAAGTATATGAGGCTATCAACTTGCTTACGCTTGATTGGGGGCCGCCTAAAGCCTCACTTCAAGCAATCTTAACAGCTATTGTTTCTGCACCCACCAATGCGATTTCGAATAACAATGTCATTCACCTAAACAACATAATTGGCAAAGACCGCCAAGGAAGAAAACTGACTGCGATTATCGGCACACTGAAGGCCGCACATCCGAATCTTAGGAATTTCGCCTTTCCCAATATTCAAGTGCTGCTTTCCAATGCAAATAAAACCAGCAATTTCTAGGCAAGCTCTAACCCATCGTTCAAGCGGGACTGGCTAAAGCCAGCCCCTTAACTCAAACGTTAGGCCTAGCTAAAACCATTGCTCTGCAAGCCGCATGGTTATTGGTTCGCAGGGCATGTATTTTTGGTCTTAGTTGGCGTTTTAGTTCTGTGTAGTTTGTTAGTTTTGCGGGTTCGGGTTTTGTTGGGCTAGGCACGCAAATCTTTGTTTAGTTTGTGGCATTGCTGTCAGTTGGTCGTTTAGTGGTTTTCATTTATCGTTTCGCTTATTCACGGTTTTGGGGTCAGTTGTTATGTCACCATTTTTTCAGTTTCAAGTTAGGTTGTTATCTTCACAGCCTAACCCATCCATCAAGCGGGACGCGCTAAAGCGCGCCCCTTATGTCAAACGTTAGGCCTAGCTAAAACCATTGCTCTGCAAGCAGCATGGTTATTGGTTCGCAGGGCATGTGTTTTTGGTCTTAGTTGGCGTTTTAGTTCTGTGTACTTTGTTAGTTTTGCGGGTTCAGGTTTTGTTGGGCTAGGCACGCAAATCTCAGTTCAGTTTGTGGCGTTGCTGTGTGTTGGGGGTTTGGCGGGTTTAGGTTATCGTTTCGCTTATTCACGGTTTTGGGGTCGGTTGTTATGTCACCATTTTTGCAGTTTCACGTTGGGTTGTTATCTCCACAGCCTAACCCATCCATCAAGCGAGACGCGCTAAAGCCAGCCCCTTAATTCAAACGTTAGGCGTAAACCTATTATTGACTTAGTATAAATGATATTTGTTGAAAGGCTTAATCATGGAACTCACTGCAATATTAACTCCAGCCGTTGAAGGTGGCTTTGTAGCTTTAAACCCAGAAACAGGCACTACAACCCAAGGCGAAACCGTTGAAGAGGCACTTTACAATCTTCGCGAAGCGACAGAATTATTTCTTGAAGAGTTCCCTGTTCATATTGGCGGGCGCTCTTTATTAACCACATTTGAAGTTTCTGCACATGCCTAGTTTACCTTTGGTTTCTGGCTCTAGGCTGTTCGAGCTTTGAAAACTTTAGGTTTTGTGGTTGCTAGGCAACGTGGTAGCCACATTGTTATGCGTAAAGGCTCTCAAGGCTGCGTTGTACCAAATCACAAAGAAATTAAAATTGGTACGCTTGGTGGTTTGCTCAAGCAAGTTGGTATATCAATTGGAGACTTTATCGCCGCACTAAATGCCTAACCTATCCATAAAGCGGGACGCGCCAAAGCCAGCCCCTTAATTCAAACGTTAGGTTTCTTGAAAATTTAATCATAATGCACATGCAATATATTTATGATTAAATTTGAGTGGGACACAGTTAAAGCAACTTCAAATCAAAAGAAACATGGTATTTCGTTTGAAGAAGCCCGATCTGTTTTCTGTAATGAACTTGCCGTGCAATTCTTTAATGAAGATAGCTCTGAGCTAGAAGATAGGTTCTTGATGCTTGATTTCTGTGATGAGGCACGTATTCCTACTGTTTGCCATTGCGAGCGAGACCAAGGCAACGCTATACGCATAATCCCTGCAAAACAAGCCACAAAAAACGAAGGAAATATTATTAAGGAGATAAAAGATGAAAACAGAATATGATTTATCAACAATGAAATCTCGTAAACCCTTATGCCATTAAGCTTTAAAAGCCAGTGACCGTGCGTATAGGCGAAGATGTCATTGGCTATTTTAAACAAATGGCAGATGAGGCTGGTATGCCGTATCAAAGCCTTATCAATCTATATTTACGAGATTGTGCGGCTTATCACAGAAAAATTGATATTACTTGGCAAACAGCACCCTAACCCATTAGTCAAGCGGGGCTGGCTATAGCTAATCCTTAATTTAAAAACTGCAAATTAAATTTAGCCATGTTTTAATGACACTGATTCATGTTAATTTCCACTTGAGAACATTGGCGTTCTTGGCCCTGCTTAACGCTGTCTGTAAACGATTTCCAGCCTGTTTTTGGTTGCGCTGATTTTACATCAACTTCATTATTTTGGTGCGCTTGCACGACAATCTGTGTTTTAGCTACTGCAGGCTTAGGCTCTGGTACTTTAGGTTTTATAAAAGTTTGCACGGGTTCAGCCTCAACTTGGTTTTGCGCTTCTAGTTTTGGCTTGGTTTTAGCTTTCTTTTTAGATGGCTTTGTTTTGATGGTTTTTGCGTTTTCTGTATCATTATCTGTAGCGTTATCTGCGGCTTTTTCCACAGCTTTTTCCACGGGTTGTTTTGTGGTGGTTTTCTGTTCTTTTTCAAGCAAATCAATTGAATTTTCAACATCAATTTTTATCGGCTTTTTAGCATCTACCTGTTTGTTTTCTAGCAAAGCTAGAGAAGATTCATCTGCAACTGGCAAGGTTGCCACTGATTCATTTGGCATTAAGCTTACCTTGGTTTTATCTTGCTGATGCACTTTAACCTCCGCTGATAGAGGCTTAACTGCTTGTATAGACTTTAATTGCAAGGCTTCTGATTTTAGCGCTGCCGTTGTAGGCTTATAAAGAATGTTGACAGATGGAGTAGTATCATTAGCCGTTTTAGCCAAATAAACAAAGGCGACAATTACTGGCAAGGAAAGCAACATATATTGCCAATTTAATTTTTTAAATGCACTTAAATTTCTAACCGTTTGACGCTGATCTTTAGGCGCAGGCGGAGAGATAGTTTCGATAGCTTTTGTATTATGTGACCGCACTGCGTAAACCTCATGTTTACGCACATGCTTATCTTGTTTAAGGCCAGAAAACGCAAACATCTCTGAAAATTCCTGCGTTAATCTTGATGTTACCTCGAAATAAGAGCGTGATACTAATATCTGATTTGCATCAGCAAAGCTCATAATTCGTTGCGCTACATTAATGCCATCGCCCAAAATATTTGGTCGCCCGTTTAGATCACTCACGATGCGCACTGGCCCCAGATTTATGCCAAACCGCACTAGCAGATGCGGCGTTTGCGTAAGATTTTTTTGATTGATACCATCGCGAATAGTAAGCGCTACAAACATGGCCTCTTCAGGTGAGCCTAAATGCGCTACAGCAACACCATCACCCGTATCTAAAATAATACGGTCATTTTGAGCTACGTCTTTTAAGCCCAAATTAATCAATTCGTTAAACTGATTTTTGGCTTCTATTTGATCAGCATCTGATTTTTTAGAATAATCGATGATATCTAAAAATAAAACACTGCAAATTGAAGTTTTGTTTACACGATCGCTCAACATGGTATCCCGTCAAAAATGTCAGATTTCTGACACTTTGTTATTTATTATAAAGTTGGTTGTTTGTAATTTTGCGAATCATTAATATGTATTTGCTTAAGTTAAGTATGTAAAACACTGTTAAATCAATTTATTAGCTAGTTAATCGCCTTGATTTTAAAGAGTTAAAAAAATTAACATTTACAATATTGATTCTTATACAAGCAATAGTTGTGCCATTAGACATATTACAAAGATACAAACTTAATAGTGATTAAACACCAGAAAGTTTTGGTTATTGTTGAGCTAGACATAATTAAGCAAGACATGATTAAGTAAGACATGATTAAGCGATACATGGTTAAACAAGACTATGTTAAGCAAATAAGGACTAAAGTTAACCTGCTATCAAACTGGAATAAACAACTACCACGTTTTTACCTGCTTTTTTAGCGGCATATAGCGATTTATCTGCCGCTTCAAACAAACTTTTAAAATCGACGCCCACTTGGCTAGAATCACATAACCCTATACAAACTGTGCAAGGTATACGCACATTACCCAAACTTATAATCGTTGCTTCGTATGATGACCGAATTCGCTCTGCTAAAATGACAGCTTCGGCTTCGCTAGTATTTGGCATGACGATGCAAAACTCCTCTCCGCCATAACGCCCCAAAATATCAACATCTCGAACAGTTTTTTTAGCCAAGTGGGCAAAAGTTTTAATCACTTTATCACCAAACAAATGGCCGTATTGATCGTTAATATTTTTGAAATCATCTAAATCTAGCAACAGCATACTTTGGGTAAAGCCGTATCTAACCGAACTGGCTTTTAATAAGGCAAAAGATTCTTCAAATCTTCTTCGGTTCATTAATCCAGTTAGCCAATCATGCCCAGCAGCGTGGGTCAATTCTGCGGCTATTTTTACATTCACCATGGCGATAAATGCAAAATTGATCATTAAAAGACTAAACACGCAAGCCAAAAACGTCATTTCATTATTTGGCCATTGTAGTAGATGATCTATAGGATTTATTTTATCAATTGTCAGCACAAATAATCGATAACTAGTTAAACCTGCAAACAAACCAAAAGAAATACCAGTGACGATTTGTTCTATTGGCCGATCTATATGTTGTTGCGATTTTAACAACAGTAATGCGGACATCGCACTTAATACAATGCACATTGCCGTATTCAAAATAATAATTGGGTACTCATTTTGAAAGAAAATGGTTAATAGCACATTGATGATTACAACAACTATCAATAGAGCTTTAATTAACTTTTTACCATATGCATATTCTTTAAAATTGCACAAAGATACAAAATAAAGACTTAAGCCGAAGACCATCATTAAACCGCCAAATAATGCGCGGGCACTTAATGAAAAACCATCAGAAATAAAAATCAGTACTGCTGCACCAATCATAAAATTGGCACCAACCCAATGCGTTAACCCGTGCAAGCTAGCAATACGCGCGTTTATTGCCAGCAATAATATTGAAAGCGAAAAAGCCAGCATTGCTGACATAAAAAGCAAGCTGTTGAAATCTAGTGATTCGATCATTATTTACAATTAAATTAATTCGCTTAAGTGGAGAGTATTAAACAATATTTCACGGGGTTGATATTCATCAATAATGGTAGGTGGTTGAGCAACACGTTTGATAATACAAGTTGATTGTTTATTAAGGTTTTCTGGTTAATTGTTTACTAAAAGCGACATCTAGCTTACTCACTCTTTTTGGTGTTTGCGGGCCATAAGCATTCACAAAAGCCACAAAATCATCTAGCTGCATAGGCTCGCTTAGGCGTTCTGCAGGCGCATTTTCATGGTGCAAGATTAAGCTTATTAAGCCATTGCCAGCAATAGCCATCGAATAACCAGTAGATTGACTGCGTAACTTAAGCCTATCGATTGCAGCGCTAGCTCTAGTAGTTCTCATAATCCAGTCTTTATCATAATTTAGTAGTTCTCATAATCTGCTGGTTTTCACGATGTAGTGGTTTCCACAATAATGCGCCTTTTTTCTAAACATTTTTAACGAATAAAGTTTAAAACTTACTAATAGTTTTTATAAGCTGGTAAAACTTACCACAAGGTTTCTGCCTTTATTTTTAGCCGCATACATCGCAGTATCGGCAGCAGCCACTAAACCAATAAAATCGTATCCTGCCTTAATCGAATCTGCAACGCCTAAACTAATAGTGACATTAACTGATTTGTAATTAATTATTTTTAATGAGGCCTCCACGCCTGCTCTGATCCGCTCGGCTAATCTCAACGCATCTTGCTCACTAGTATTTGGCAAAAAAATACAAAATTCTTCACCCCCATAGCGACCTAACACATCGCCAGAGCGTAAAATATTTGCAATCACACTAGTAAGTTCTTTCAACACATCGTCGCCATACAAATGCCCATGTTGATCATTTACTTTTTTAAAATGATCAACATCTATTAAAATGACTGACATATTTAGGTTAATACGCTTACAAATACCTTGCATCTTTTGAGCTGCATCTTCTAAGCCACGCCTATTTAGTACACCTGTTAACTTATCTATTGTGGCGATAGATTCTAAATTTTGATTGAGCCTGTAACTGAGCATGACCACGAATAAGCTCGAAATAAAAAATTGAGATACGGCGCCAGTCATAAAGGTGAAGGCATTAACTGGCCAAGCTGCAAAATCATCATAAATAGTAGAGTCTGCGCTATAAGCCAGATAAGCACGGCCTAACATTAACATGCCAGATAACACAAATAGGATGGATATTATTAAGAAAAGATTACCAAGAAAGCCATTTTCTTGAGAAAAAGTAAGACGAGCGCAAATAAAATAGATGCTAGCAAAAACTAAGGCACCCACTACAACTGCACTAACCAATTGTTGTTGATAAACCACAAAATACAGGTCAATGATAGCCAATAAAATAAATATTAAAATGGGAATGAGGTGAATAGGTTTTTTGCCTGTAAATGCTTGAATGCCGTTAATATATAAGCTTAAACCCGCACCAATTAAGGCCATGCCTGGTAAAAAAACTATTTTTGGAGATTCCAATTGAATCAAAATCAGCACCATGCCCAAACCCACCACAAGATTGCCTACCGCCCAGTAGCCTGCGCCATGAATCTCTTTATGATGCGTGCGCATAATCGCCAACAACATGGATAGCATGAATGTTAGCAACATAGACATAAAGATTACGGTGGTTAAATCAAATTTTGGCATCGTTATTCTCTAAAATATTTCTTTAAAAAATATCCACAAAATTAAAGCGCTATTTAATGATTGATTCATTTTATTTGCTTTTTGAAAGTTAATCTTTTGCGCTAGATTAAACAGTACAATTGCATTATAAGCCATGACTTGATAATAACCATTTCAACTTATTATTATGTTTAACAAAAGGTTATTGTTAATTAAATTGTTGACGTTTTAACCACTAAACTTTAATTGTCTTATTTCTAGATTCAATCAATATTGCCGCAAAAAACATGTTAACCACACTAAATTCTCCCCAACGCGAAGCCATTAAGTATTTAGATGGGCCTTTACTAGTACTTGCAGGCGCTGGTAGTGGCAAAACGCGGGTGATCACTGAAAAAATCGGCTATTTGATCAATAGTGCAGGTTATAACCCAAAAGAAATCGCCGCCATTACCTTTACCAATAAAGCCGCGCGTGAGATGAGTGAACGTGTGGGCAAGCTAATGATTGGTAAAAATACTAAAGGCTTAACCATTGCCACTTTTCACTCGCTTGGCCTGCAAATGCTTCGCCAAGAGGCCGCTTTACTGGGCTATAAACCGCAATTTTCTATTTTAGATTCTTCTGACAGTTTTAAAATTTTAAGCGATGTGCTGGCCACCACCGATAAAAAGTTGCTTAAAAATACGCAGTGGCAAATCAGCGCTTGGAAAAACGCGTTTATTAACCCAGATCAAGCTAAAGTGAATGCAGATGAGGAATTAACCCATGCGGCAGCCAAAGTGTATGAAATTTACCAGCAAACGCTTAAAGCTTATCAAGCGGTAGATTTTGATGATTTGATAAAGCTGCCAGTTGAATTATTTGAGACAAATGAACAAGCGCTAAACAAATGGCAAGGCAAATTGCAATATCTGTTGGTAGATGAATATCAAGACACCAATGCGTGCCAATATAAGCTGGTAAAAATGTTAACAGGCGTGCGTGGCCAATTTACCGCAGTGGGTGATGATGACCAAGCCATTTACGGCTGGCGCGGGGCAGATGTGGAAAATTTGCGGCAGTTAACTACAGATTTTAATCGCTTAAAAGTGATCAAGCTAGAGCAAAATTATCGTTCAACCGTGCGCATTTTGCGGGCTGCAAATGCGGTAATTTCAAACAATCCTAAACTTTTTGAAAAAAAGCTTTGGAGCGATTTAGGCACGGGCGACATGATTCAAGTTACGGCCCAAATGAGTGATATCGCCGAGGCTGAAAGTACGGTGATGAAACTGCAAGCACATAAATTTGAAAATCGAACCAGATTTTTGGATTACGCGATTTTGTATAGAGGCAATCACCAGGCCAGAATTTTAGAAGAAAAATTACGGACACAAAAAATTCCTTACACCATTTCAGGCGGGCAATCTTTTTTTGATAAAGCTGAAATTAAAGATTTATTAAGTTACTTGCGATTAGTCGCTAATGAAGATGACGACCCCGCGTTTATTCGCGCTGCTACCACACCTAAAAAAGGCATTGGCAATACCACGCTTGAACGCTTAGGCGAATACGCAAGCTTACATAAAGTATCACTTTACGCGGCGGCTTTTGAAGGTGCATTTCAACGTGAAATTGGCCAAAAACAGTGTGATGATTTACTCACATTTTGCAAATATATTAGCAATTTGCAAGCACGTTCCACAAAAGACCCAGCAGGTGAAGTGCTTAACGATTTATTAACCGCTATACAGTATGAAGCCTATTTGTACGACCATGAAGAACCACGAGCGGCTGAAATTAAATGGAAAAACGTGCTCGATTTTATTGGCTGGCTGACTAAAAAAGGTGAAGACTCAACTGAATTTGGCAATGAAAAAGACGGTAAAAACTTACTTGAACTTACCCAAATGGTGTCGTTAATGAGCATGCTAGAAGGCCGTGAGGATGGTGAAATCGATGCGGTAAAATTATCTACGTTACACGCTGCCAAAGGCTTGGAATTTGGCCATGTGTTCTTAATCGGCGTAGAAGAAGGCATATTGCCGCACTCAAGCAGTCTGGAAATTGGAAGCGAAGCGCAAATCGAAGAAGAACGCCGCCTGATGTACGTAGGCATTACCCGCGCACAAAAATCACTCACCATTTCATGGTGCAAAAAGAGAAAGCGCGCAGGCGAACTGCAAATGTGCGAACCCAGCCGCTTTATTAGCGAGCTACCAACGGCTGATCTACGCCATTTTGGTAACCCGTTTAACGATGTAGAAGTGAGTAAGGATTTTGGCAAACAACGCATGGCGAAAATTCACGCCATGCTGAACAAAAATTATTGAGCATTTATTGATGCTGGCTTATAAAAAAATGTGCAATATCTAACAATAAATAAAAAGCAAGGCGGCTAAAATGCAAGTCGTTTTGTCTCCTTTTTTACTTTTTTTATGATTTTTTTACCGATCATTTAAATCATACTCCGTGTTTTTTAAGCCAATCGCGGGTTAATTGCCAGCTGTAATCGGCCGCAGTTTTGTTGTATGTTGGGCGATAATCCGCGTAAAAACCATGATTAACAGCGGGGAAAACTATAATTTCTGAGAGACTTTCCGATTTTTCTAGCTCTACCTGCATTTGTTCAATGACCTCTGGCTTTATAAAACTATCTTGGCTGGCATATAAGCCTAAGATTGGTGCTTTAATTTGGCTGCCAATATCAACTGGGTCATTGGCTTTAATGTCTGATTTCATGCCATTTAACAAACCATAGTAAGCCACGCCTGTTTTTACCGCTGGGTTATGTGCGGCGTACAGCCAAACGGTGCGGCCACCCCAACAAAAGCCAACGGTTGCAAGCTTACTGGTATTGGCTTTTTTAATAGTTTTGACATAGGCAACCGTTGCATCTAAATCGGAAAATACTTGCGCATCTGGCACTTTTGAAACCACTTTGTTCAAAATTTCACCAATATCGGTCATTTTAGATACATCACCCTGGCGGGCAAATAATTCTGGCGCAATGGCCATATAACCCAATTTTGCAAAGCGGCGGCATACATCTTTAATATGCTCATGCACGCCAAAAATCTCTTGTATAACCAAAATAACAGGCAAATTTTTGCCACTTTTTGGCATAGCGCGATACGCTGGCATATTGCCATCATTGACTGGCACGCTCACCTCACCTGCAATTAAACCATTGTCATCGGTGTTAATTGCTTGCGCCATAATTGGGTTAGAGGCAAACGCAAAACCAATGGCAAGGCTTGTCATGATAAATTCACGCCGATTTAACCCGATTGTTTGTTGTGTTTCTGACCCGCTAAAATCCACTGCTTTTAAACCATAACTTTGTAAATCCATGTTGTATCCTTATTTATTTAAAAAATTTGCTGTAAATAATAAGTGGTGATAAGCAATCGTGTCAAATACAATTTAAACCTTTTTTATGCCGAGAAATACCAGTCGGTTTCGCCCAACACTTGCTCATCTGTTTAATCTTAACAATAAAGTTTTGTGTACTAGTTGCCTGGCCTTTTTGTGCGCTTTCACGTATTTGTTTTAAATGAATGTCAACTATTGAATGCTGCAAAACTTAAGCCATCAAAGCGCACTCATACAAAATTACATTAAACAATGTTATCCAAAATGGCAGGTAAAATTAGGCGAAAATTAATACAGCAAGCCCCTGGTATAATGGTGAACAATTCGCCGCTTATATGCCCTTTGTGCGAACGCGAGATTCCGACATCACAGCGCGATGCCCATCATCTAATACCAAAATCAAAAGGTGGGCGCGAAACCCATTTTTTACACCGCATATGCCACCGCCAAATTCATGCCTTATTAACCGAAAAAGAATTAGCACTTCACTACAACAATGTAGAAAAATTGTTAACGCATCCTGAAATTACAAATTTTGTGGCATGGATTAAAACCAAACCGAATGACTTAATCGAGCGCAGCAGAAAAAGCCAGCGCATCAGACCTAAGTAAACCTATATTATAAAAATCAATGCAAAAAAACTAGATGTTAGATAATAATTTATTAAACAGTAATCAAGCTATTACAACGCAAATATGGCAGCAACTATTGCGCGCCAGTGGTGATAAATACCACGAATGGCATAGCCCTGTGTTGGTTACAAATGGGCTTAAAAATAGTGATAATGAAAACTGGCCAGATGCTAGAACAGTCATTTTGCGTGCGGTTAATGAGAACACAAAAGAGTTGGTTTTTTATACTGATAGCCGCAGCCCAAAAGTAGCGCAACTAGTACAAAATCCTAAAGCCATGCTGGTATTTTGGAGCAAACGACTAAATTGGCAATTACGCATTAAAGTGACTGTTAAAATTGATTTAAATAGCGATTTAGTGCAAAAAACGTGGGAAAAAGTTAAACAAAGCCCATCAGCAGGTGATTATTTAAGGTCGCAGATGCCTGGTGAAATCCTAAACAATGCACAAAACTCCTCCACGCAACTTTTTGCAGGTACCGCACATTTTGCTTTGGTAATTGCGCAAGTTATTGAGATTGATTGGCTAGAATTGAGCCGAAACGGTCATCGGCGTGCCAACATAAAGGGTGATGACTTTAACGAATTAGTGCCGTAATTAAAAATAAATGTGTAGATAACTGTATTAAAAAAACTAGTTTTTAAGTTTTAATCGTGCTTAACACAACTTTTTCTTAGTTAAGCAAACTATATTTGCGCTGCACCGCCATCCACAAATAGTTCGGTGCCCGTTATGAAGCTGCTGTCATCTGACGCGAGAAAAAGAACAACCTTGGCAATTTCTTCTGGCGTACCTGTTCGCCCTAAAGGCGTTGTGGCAGCCGCTTGTACCTTAAACTGCTCTATTTGCTCGTCGCTCAATCCAAGCTCAGATTTATAGGCGGGTGTTACCACAGTGCCAGGGCTAACCACATTAACGCGAATGTTGCGGCCTTTAAGATCAACAGCCCACGTTCTTGCAAACGAACGTAGCGCCGCTTTTGTTGCAGCATAGACGCCAAAAGCTGGAATGCCTTTGATGGATGCCTGTGAACCAGTGATAATAATCGCGCTTCCCGCAGACATGAGCGGCAATGCCTTTTGCACCGTAAAAAGCGTACCTTTTACGTTAATGCCAAAGTACTTGTCGAAATGCGCTTCGGTAACTTGCTCAAGCGGCACGAATGCACCGCCGCCCGCATTCGCAAAAAGAATATCAAGCCGACCTTTTTGTGCCTTAATTTTGGTGAACAATTGGTCAAGATCCGCAATACTAGATATGTCGCTACGCACGCCAGTAACCCCATCTCCAATCTCTTTCACGGCGGCATCGAGTTCAAGCTGCCGGCGACCTGTGATAAAGACATGCGCACCTTCTGCAACAAAGCATTTTGCAGTGGCTAGTCCGATGCCGCTGCTACCGCCAGTAATTAATGCAACTTTTCCTGTCAATTTATTCATGTTAATACCTTTCCTTCAAGATTTTTACCTATTCCTCCATCGTTAAAAGTTATGGTTAAGCTACCTAATTCAGCCAGCTATAATTAATAAGCTCAGTTTGATTTCATTAATTAATTTTTTGCACATTTTGTTGTTAAAGTTGCTAAATAACCGCTTATCAATTATTTCAGATACGTATTGACCACAATGCCGCAGTTGTAAGATTGCGAACGGTTTAATTTCAAACTTAAATTTTTATTTTCCAACTGGCCGAATATTGCCATGCCGCGCCCAATTGCTGTTGGGTTGATAAAAAAAATGTATTCATCAATCAGATTTTCTTTAATCAAAGACGAAACAAAGCCTGCACCACCATAGACGATCAGGTCTTTACCTGGCTGATTTTTGAGGCGACTCACTTCCTCTACAATGTCATTTTTTGCCAGAACTGTATTTGCCCATGGGGATGTTTCAAGTGTTTTTGTAAAAACAACTTTTGGCGTATCAGTCATTTTCCTAGCAAATGCATGTTCTGGGTTTGCAGGGTCTTCCAAAATTTGGGTCCAAAAATCAACAAAACCATCACTCATTTTTCTACCCATTAAAATGGTGTCAGATGAATCAATTAATGTGTTTACATCGTTTTTTATCTCATCATCCCAATCAAAAATCATCCAATCCATTTCTCCATTAGGCCCACCCACAAAACCGTCTAATGTCACCTGCATTTGTAATTTTACTTTACGCATATTCATACTCCTCATAATTTCTGTAGATGGTATAAATAAGCGTAATGCTAATGCCGCACTAATTAATAGAAGGCCGCTTGCAATTACTTTTGAGCGTTAAAATGCGCAACCAAGGCACTTGCATGCCCATGTCCCATTTTATGTTTAACTTTAAGCAGGCTCACCAGTTCCATGTGTTTAAGTTCTCCTGTTTCTTTCAAAACCGCCATCCAGTGAGATATCGGTTTACCGTAAGTTTTTTCAATAGATGGATAATAAGACGCGGGGCCTTTTATCTTTGGGACTTTGGTCTTTAATGCGTCAGTCATTTAGTTTCCTTTTTTTTCATTAATACATAAGGTCACAAAACAGTGTCTTATAAGATAAAAATTACAAACCGACGTAAATTAAATCTTATTCAACCAGCATTGCAAATTGCTCTGCGCACGCTACCCATCCTTGATGAAAGCCCATTTTTTTAGTGAGCTTCCCTGTCCGCAATTAACTCTTGTGAAGCGTGGGGCGGTAGATCAGCTCTTGGATGTTGCCGTCGAGCGTCCGCGTCTCAACCATTTCGAGATCGAAGTCCGCCGCTCCCTTGAAGATGGGTTCGGTACCGGTTCTGCCCGAGATAACCGGGAAGACTGTAACCCGTACAAAGTCAACTAGGCCGGCGGCCATCAACGCGCGGTTCAACGAGAGGCTGCCGTGGGAGCGCAACGGCACTTTGGACTCCTTTTTGAGCTGGGTGACGATAGAGACGGCGTCTCCGTTCACGACGATCGCGTTTGGCCAGTCTTGAGGGCCTTCCAGCGTGGACGACACTACTGTGGCGGGCATATTTCTCATTTGGGTGACCCACGGGTCGCGCACGTCGGACTTTTCGGTGCTCGCTGCCAACATCTTTACGAATAGTCGGAATGTGGTGGCGCCGAAGACCATCCGCTGCTCGGCGTCGAACGAGGCGAGGCGGCGGTCAAGCAACTCAGCGCCTTGCTTGCCCCAATAGCCGCCCCAGTTTCCTTCTGGGCCATAAGATCCGTAGCCGTCAAGCGTAGAAAAGATGTCGAAAGTGTAAGTGGTGGTCATGATGATTTTCTTTTAAATAAACAGGGTAGGTCACGATCAATAAGTCTGTCATTTCAGCAATTTGGCATCGCAAATCACCTGCCATTGAATGCCAAATTGGTCAGTAAACATGCCAAAATAATCACCCCAAAAGGCAATATCCATCGGCATCATGATTTTTCCACCTTTTGATAAGCCATTAAATAAAGTGTCGGCTTCTTCTTTGCTTTTGGTGGCAATGTTAATCGTAAAATTATTGCCAAAAGTTGTGGGGTAAGGTGAATTTTCTAGCGCATCGCCGCCCATTAATATAGCTTCACCAATAGGTAAAGACACATGCATGATTAAATGTTTGGCAGAATCTGGCACTTCCATCTCTGGCTCTTTGTAATCGCCCCAGCGCATTTTTGGTGACAGCTCACCGCCAAAAATGGTTTGATAGAAATCAAAGGCTTGTTCGCAATTGCCTTTAAACATGATATTAGGATTAAGTGTTGCCATGGTCATGCTCCTTAATAAATAAAAATTAAAATAAATTTATGCTTCCATAATTATTTGAAACCCACCATAAATCATGCGTTTACTATCGAAAGGCATTGGGTTTGCGTCTGGTTGCATACGTGGATCTGCCATCACTTTTTTTCGCGCTTCATCTCTTACTTGTCGTGATGGCCAAGTAATCCACGAGAACACCACGGTTTCATCTGGCTTGCATTGCACCGCCATGGGAAAAGAAGTGAGCTTGCCTGCGGGCACATCGTCGCCCCAACATTCAATGACCGATAAGGCACCAAATTCTTTAAAAACCATTGACGCTTTTTCTGCACACAATAAGTAGGCATCTTTATTTTTAGTTGGCACTGCTAATACAAAACCATCAACATAATTCATTTTTATTACATCCTTTTATTGGCTAATTTTTGAAAAAATTATTTAACAAATGACTTTAGGCAGTTATTGGCTGAAACTTATTAAGTATTTTGTAAGAAAACTTACGCTAGTAGATTATTCAAGTAGATTAGTTAAGCAACCAGATTGTTAAAATTCGCCTTCATTTAAAATATAAAATCTTCAAGGCATTGTCTGTTCGATAGCGAGCACAAAGCACGTTTAATTTAAAGCGCATAAATTAGAAGTTTTGTTTTAAATAAAAATGCTAATAAATGGAAAAAAATGCTTATTTATAGATGGCTTTTTTTCAATAACAAAATTTTTAGATTCTATTTTAAAAAGAGTTTTTGAGCGTTCTCGCCTATAATAACTGCTCTATTTTTCCAGCCACATTCAACATGCCCTTTATTACCTTAGATAATGCTTCACTCGCTTTTGGCCACCACGCCCTGCTAGAACACGCCTCTTTTCAGCTAGATGCGGGTGAACGCGTGGGTTTGATCGGGCGTAACGGTGCGGGTAAATCTAGCTTGCTTAAGGCCATTGCCGGCACTATTAAGTTAGACGATGGCAATGTTTGGCGGGCTGCGAACGCGCGTGTGGTTTATGTGCCGCAAGAGCCTGAATTAGATACCACGCATACTGTGTTTGAGGCAGTGGCAGAAGGCTTGGGCGCGTTACAACAAATTATTATTGATTACCACCAAGTGACACATGACATGGGCATGATGGACGCTGATATTGAAGCGTTAATGGAAAAAATGCAGCATTTGCAGCACGAAATGGATGTGCAAAATGGCTGGGCTGCTCAATCAAGGGTTGAAACGGTTTTAACGCGATTGAATTTAGATGCCGATGCGTTGGTGTCTACGTTATCTGGCGGTTGGCGTAAACGCGTGGCGCTTGGGCGCGCTCTGGTGGCTGAACCTGAGGTGTTATTGCTAGACGAACCTACTAACCATTTAGATTTAGAAGCCATCGAATGGCTAGAAGAATTGCTATTAAGTTTTAATGGTTGCGTGCTATTTATTACCCATGACAGGCGCTTTTTAAACAGGCTAGCCACACGCATTACCGAGCTTGATCGTGGTATTTTGACCGATTTTGTAGGTAATTTTGCCGATTATCAAATTAAAAAAGAAGAATTGGTAGCAGTTGAAGAAACCCATGCGGCCAAATTTGATAAATTTTTAGCACAAGAAGAAGTGTGGATTCGCCAAGGCATAAAAGCCAGAAGAACCCGTAATGAAGGCCGCGTGCGCAGGCTAGAAGCGCTACGTTTAGACCGCGCTGCCAGACGCGAGCGCCAGGGCAATGTGAAACTGAATTTAGATGCGGGCGAGCGCAGTGGCAAGCTGGTGGCAGAACTCGATAACGTAGTAAAAGCCTATGGCGGCAGAACGCTGATTAACGGCTTTAGTACGCGCATTTTACGCGGCGACAAAATTGGTTTACTCGGCCCAAATGGCATTGGCAAAACTACTTTACTTAAGTTAGTTTTAGGCGACATTGAAGCAGACAGCGGGAATGTTGAGCGTGGTACAAAAATCAATGTGGCGTATTTTGACCAAATGCGCGAGCAGTTGGATGAAGAAGCGACATTGGCTGACACCATCAGCCCAGGGTCGGACTTTGTAGAAATTGGCAACGAACGTAAGCACGTGATTAGTTATTTAGAAGACTTTTTGTTTCCACCGCAACGCTCACGCTCACCCGTTAAAAGTTTATCGGGCGGCGAGCGTAATCGTTTGTTATTAGCTAGATTATTTGCGCGCCCTGCTAACGTGCTTGTGCTTGATGAGCCAACTAACGATTTAGATATTGATACGCTTGAGTTATTAGAAAGCTTGCTACAAGAATTTGCAGGCACGCTATTTTTAGTCAGCCACGATAGAGCGTTTTTAGAAAATACGGTCACGCAAGTGATCGCGTTTGAAGGCAATGGCGTATTAACGGAATTTGGCGGCGGTTATGATGATTGGCAACGTTTTACGCAGCAACGTGTTGAAGATAAAAAACTAACCACTGCACAGCCAGTAAAAACAAAGCCCATTCAAGCCAGCACTAAACCTGAAAATATAGCCAAATTAAGCTTCAAAGAGCAAAAGGAGTTAGATGAGTTATTGGTTAAAATTGACACCTTATCTTTAGAGCAAACAAATATTAACGATCAACTTTTAGACACAAAACTCTACACTGCAGAGCCCAAAAAAGTACAAGCATTGCAGGCAAAATTAATTGAGACAGAAAATACTTTAGAAGCCCTGCTTGCCCGCTGGG
Organism: Methylotenera sp.; assembly: GCA_043759515.1. Taxonomy (GTDB): domain Bacteria; phylum Pseudomonadota; class Gammaproteobacteria; order Burkholderiales; family Methylophilaceae; genus Methylotenera_A. The sequence continues at coordinate 6,283 of JAYVLK010000008.1, read as the reverse complement.
AAACGCTAGAGGCTAAAAAGTAATCGCAAACTTAAACTTGTTAACAATGATTAAAATAACCAGCCTAATTTAACAACATAATTTACATTTTTATATCCTTTAAATCAGCTGTAAAACGGTAGAATACGGTTTTATGTCCTTGTGGTGAAACGGATATCACCGGCCCCTCCTAAGGGTCAGTTTCAGGTTCGAGTCCTGACGGGGACACCATTTTAAAAAGAGTTTTTTGTCCTTATGTTTGTAAAATTTTGTTAATTACAGCCTGTTGTTAGAATTTAGCGAGTGTTTAAGCCTATGATCAAAGTCATTATTATTATTTCAATTATGCTAATTGCATTTTTAGGATTTAAATTTTACATGACTAATGAAACACCGATCATAGGTAAAAAATCGCCAGCTTTTAATTTGCCAGATTCAAAAGGTAGGCTTCATCATCTTGCCCAATATGCAGGTAATTGGCTGGTACTTTATTTTTATCCAAAAGATGACACGCCAGGTTGCACGGCACAAGCCTGTAATTTTAGAGATGATTTGCACAAGCTAGAAAAGTTAGGCGCTAAAGTTATAGGTGTTAGCGTAGATGGCGGACGTAGCCATGCTGAATTCGCAAAAAAATATAATTTGCCTTTTGCATTATTAAGTGATGAAACTGGTGCAGTTGCTACAGAATATGGCGCCCTAACCAATTTAGGTTTTTTTAAAATAGCCAAGCGATATACCTTCTTAATTGATCCAAATGGAATTTTACGAAAAAGTTACTTTTCTGTAGACACTTCGCGCCACTCCCAACAAATCATTGACGATTTAATTACCTTGCAACATCAACAAATAAGCGAACTAGAAATTAATTAGTTAAGTATTATTAGGTTACGGAATGTCGAATATAATCGCTTCAATTTCAATTTTCCTTTATTAAATCATGCAAACTTCTTTTATTGCGTCTGCAAGCCTTGCTATTCACGCGGCAATCGTCGCCAACGAATCACAATTAGAATCGCTTGATCGCGCCATTGGCGATGGCGACCATTTTATCAATATGAAACGCGGCACTTTGGCGATTGCCGAAAGCTATAACTTACTTGTAACGTTATCTGCAGACGAAGCTTTAAACGCTATAGGCACACAATTATTAAGTACTGTTGGCGGTGCATCTGGGCCGCTATTTGCGAGTTTTTTTATGGGCATGGCAAAGTATCTAAAAGAAAATTCCACGCCAATAAATACCACCAACCCCCATCTAGAAACCGCTGCCGCTTTTGCTTACGGCGTGCAAATGATGATGATGCGCGGCAAATCGAATGTTGGTCAAAAAACCATGTTAGACGTGTTGGTGCCTGTTTCAACCACGTTTACCATAGCGGCCACGCAACGACAATCGCTTGCTGGTATATGTAATGCGCTAAAAAATGCGGCTGATACTGGGCTTGAATACACGCGAAATTTAGTGGCGACCAAGGGCCGTGCGGCTAGTTTAGGTGATAGGGCAATTGGGCATTTAGACCCAGGCGCTAAAAGTTGTCAGATAATAATTCATGCAGTGTGCGATTTGATGCTAAAAAATGGGAATTTATAGCATCCATTTAAACCATTGCACTGCAATTTAATATCCATGCGCCTTGCAGATCATCAATGTTAGCTTGCTAAAGGTTTGATATGAAAAAATTCATGAATAATGTCAATGATATGTTAACTGAAAGCCTTGCTGGCTTTGCACTAGCGCATGCTGATCTAGTTAAATTAAATATGAATCCAACTTATTTAACCCGCGCCTATTTGCAAGCACTTAATGCACAAAATTTAAACGTCAATCAACCCGAAAATAAAAATCGTAACGCTGAAAATCTTAATCTTAAAAGTAAAGTCGCTATTGTTTCTGGCGGTGGTAGCGGGCACGAGCCCTTACATGCAGGCTACATTGGATATGGCATGCTAGACGCCGCCTGCCCTGGCCACGTGTTTACTAGCCCTACGCCCGATCAAATAATCGCCGCAGCCAACGCGGTACATACTGGCGCGGGTGTTTTATTTATTGTAAAAAATTATGCGGGTGACGTAATGAATTTTGAGATGGCAGCTGAAATGCTACTTGATGCCAAAAATCCAATACAAAGCGCCACCGTTTTAACCAGTGACGATTGCGCAGTGATTAATAGCACTTACACCACTGGGCGACGCGGCGTGGCTGGCACGGTAATTGTAGAGAAATGTGTGGGTAGCATGGCCGAAAGTGGCGCCGATTTGCAAACCTGTAAACGTTTTGGCGATACCATTAACGAGCGTTGCGCTACATTTGGTGTGGCGCTAACAAGCTGTACTGTGCCAGCAGCTGGGCGCCCTACTTTTGATATAAACGAATTTGAAATTGAAATGGGCGTGGGCATTCATGGTGAGCCTGGTCGCAGACGCGAAACCATGCGCGAGGCGAACAGTATTGTAAAAGATTGCATAGATTCGATTTTGGCTGATTTAACGAGTAAAGGATTTAACACAAATTCAGAGGCTATGTTGATTATTAACGGCTTTGGTGCCACGCCATTAATGGAGCTTTACTTAATCTATAACACGGCAGCCAACTTATTGGGAAATGCTGGGGTGAAGGTTGTCCGCCAATTGGTTGGCAATTATGTTACCGCGTTAGATATGGCAGGATTCTCAATTACAGTGTGCTTATTAAATGATGAAATCAAACAGCATTGGGATAGCCCTGTGCATACTGCTGCGCTGCGTTGGGGTTGTTAATTTTCAATCAATTTTGTTAAATACATTTATCAACCAGTGAATTGGTTTTTTAATACTTAATTTAAGGGGTTAATTTGTGGTTTTTAATGTATGAGTATGTTTTTTGATAATAATATTTACATAAGAAAAATAGTTTTGTTACTGCAAAACAACTCGCTAATAACAAAATAAAGCGAAATTGTGGGTTTGCAGCGATATGCCAGATAAAATGCAGAATGAATTGGTGAGATAAATATAAAAAATAAGCAGCCGCTGCAATCTCAACAACTATCGGTTTGATTATTTTTAATAGCCTCAATCTAGCAAGCAAAATCAACATCACACTTCCTATCGTTAACCATACATAGCTAGCCACTGACCACATGCCACGTTCATACATCAATGAAAAAAGCATAAAAGACAACAATAAAACACTTATCTTTTGTTTCTTTGAGCGCGCAAGAAAAGCACACCAACCAACAAGAAATAAAGGTAAGTAAATATGCGGCAGTCTAAAGTGCAAATATTGCGTAGCCCAAATGGCGTCAGTAGCAAAGCAAATGAAACTAAACAGTATTAATAATAAAACGGAAGCAAACCATGGGCGCTCTTTGAAGGATTGCCGCAAGTTTGACAAAGCAAATAGGATACCAATAACGGTGACAGATTGCGCTAGGACTTGTAAAAACCATAAATACGAAAGAGTGTTGTATTTAGGGGCATAAAAATTAGATGCCATTAGCAAAATATCATAGCTGGGCGTTTGTTTTAAATAGTATTTTTGTATCAAAATAAAAGCGCAACATGTCAGCATATAAGGGAATATTATTTTTTTTAAGTACCCACCTATTGTGCTCCAACCCTTACCAATTATCATGGTGCCTAGTTGAAAACGGGCGAAGCTATGTCCAGCCAAAACAAATAATAATGCGGCCCCGCCAGTACTAAGGAATGCTGGAATTGCATGCGAATGATTGGCTAGCACTTCTATAATGGCCAATGCCCTTAAAAAAATACTTGTTTCAACTGTTTGAAAATGCGAGCTTGTGTGTGCGTTTATCTGCTGCAATTCATTTATTGGGCAAGTTTGCCAATTCCGAGGCAGTTCTCCAAATTTATTTTCTAGCAAATTAAGCATCTGTACATAATTAAGTGAGTCACCGCCTAATGATTCAAAAGAGCTTTGCGTAGTGACTGTATTGCTTGGAAAAACTTTTGAAAATATCTCTAAAACCGATTGAGATTTAATTGGTTTAACGTTAGGCAGCAGTTGCAATCTGGTTTTTAACCCTATATTTTTCAACCACGCTTTAAAACCAGTTTGGGGCTTAACTGTAGTTGGCGAAAATTGCCTGGTTAACATGAGTTGAATAGACGATTCAGTTATTTTAGTCTTGGCAAGGCCCATCAAAAACTGATAATCAGTCTTTCCTGATGGTAATAATGGAAAAGTTGGTACTTCTATTACACTCGTAGAGTGATCATTAAACTTGAATTGGCTGGCTAGCAAATTTGCAATTGTTTTTGCACACCCATTATCGATAGTTAACACTACTAAATGCTGATCAGTTCCTCCACACATGGTTACATAACCATGACTTCGTAATAACAACTCTAAATCATCTAAACCAATACGGCTGCCAAAAACCTTAATGAAACGGCTTTTTCTTCCAGAAATAGTCAACAAGCCTTGTGTATCCCATCTTGCTATGTCGCCCGTTTTTAATTCAGTTAATTGAGTACTATCAAACAAATCGGCTTGGGTTATTGCATAGCCCATCATCACATTTGGGCCAATATACACAAGCTCTCCAGGTATATTAGCTTGTGTAATTAATTGCCCCTTTTCATCTATTAATTCAAAACGCCCTCTAGGAATTGCAATACCTATGCTGTTAGGATGAGACGCGAGCTTGTCTAGCGGCAAATAAGCCATGCGCGCCGTGGCTTCTGTTTGCCCGTACATGACATAAAAACGCCAGCCACGCGCGCGTGACAACAATGCGTAATATTCCACTAGCTGTTGAGGCAATTTACCACCAGCTTGTGTCATATATTTTAAGCTAGGCAGGTGACGATTTTCAAAATGTGCACGTTTTAACAGCTCATAAGAATAAGGAACACCCGCAAAACTAGTGCATTGATGTGTTGTAAACGAGGTCCAAAATGATTCATCGATTACAGAATCTTTAGTGATAACCAATGAAGCACCAATACTCAAATGACTATTGATAACTGACAAACCATAAGAGTAGTACATAGGTAAGCTGGTCATTGCGCGCTCAAATTTGCTAAGCTGCAAATACTCAACAATAGAGGCCGCATTTGCATCAATATTCGTTGCCGATAATTTGACTAATTTAGCACTGCCAGTGGTGCCTGAGGTGGATAGCAATACTGCTAGATGATTAGAAAAAAATGATTGATTTGTAGCACGTTTAGCATAATATTTGATCGCTAATAGATCTTTTTCAGGCTCATACAAAATAGTTGGTTGAAACGTAGCATCAATATTATTAAGTGTTTCAGGCTTATTATAAGGTGTTAAGATAACAGGGATGCCACATCGCAAAGCCGCAATATAAGCAACGATAGATTGCAGTGAGTTATTGGCGGCTAACAAAAGTAATTGTTTGCCATCGATGGTTAAACGCGCGCTAGAGGCATCTACCATAACGATTAATGATTGGTAAGTAATTACATTGCCTTGGGCGCTAATTAACGCGACATTATCATTGAAACGCTCAAGCTTATTAGCAAAATTAGCATTAATTTGGCGCATAAAAACCCCAAAAAAACTATACGAATCAACTAGCTAGGCATATAAACCCTTATTTGGTCACATTAATATGAATTAAGCGTTCCAACCTTGATTTTTATCTACCCATTTTAAGCCAACCCAATACCAAATAGTCATGGGCACCATCATGGCAAGCCAGCTCCAATCATCAATTAAAAACAACTTGCCTACCCACAGGTTTTTTGAAAATTGCACCCACGGCACACAATATAAAGTAAACACTACGCAACTAATGATTAACCACAGCGCCATTTTGCGCGTATGTATATTTGCATAAGCCAGCGATACCCAAATTGGAGTCTTGTCAGTTGTTTTCATACCTCAGCCTTAAGTAATTAGTTGTTTATTTTTTATAATAATAGCGCAAAAAAAAGCTTAAATCACTTGCCGCTTATTTGCTTGCCAATCTCTTAGCTAAATTTAAATGCTTGAGCGTGATATTCTGTTAGCCTATTTACTGATTCATTTAATTTTATGTCTAATAAACCCATTAGCCAACTCACTGGCGAAACCTTTATTCCTAGCAAAGACGCCTCGCTCGAGTCATCTATCGCTACCATACAAGCTAAATTATTGGCTTTAAATATTCATGTCATAGAGCAATCTTGGCTGAATGAAATTGAAGGCATTTGGTCGGTGCATGTCATCGATAAAGACTGCACACGCTTGTTCACCAACGGTAAAGGCGCGTCGCAATTGGCTGCTAGGGCAAGTGCACTAGGCGAGTATTTTGAGCGTTTAAGCACCAATTATTTTTGGACGCAT
>JAYVLK010000007.1:0-31949 GCA_043759515.1 Methylotenera sp. | reverse complement strand
GGAGGGGGAATCGAACCCCCACGTTGTCGCCAACGCGGGATTTTGAGTCCCGTGCGTCTACCAATTCCGCCATCCCGGCTTGAGGTATAATTACAACTCGAACATTATAGCAAGTTTTTTTAAATGCGAACCCTTGATTTTGACTTTTATTTACCAGATGCACTCATCGCGCAGCACCCTACAAATGCGCGCAATCAAAGCCGCTTGTTATATTTAGATAGCACAGAAAGTACATTAAAAGACCACTTTTTTATTGATTTACCTGAATTTTTAAACGCGGGTGATTTATTGATTTTTAATGATACTCGCGTGATTAAAGCCCGCTTGTTTGGTGTAAAAGAATCTGGCGGTGCTGTTGAGGTGTTAATAGAGAGAGTGTTGAGCGCAAAACAAGCACTTGCGCATGTGCGGGCGTCTCGCGCACCCAAAGTAGGTGCTATTTTAATTTTATCTAATTTTTTAAAAGTAGTTGTGATCGGCCGCAAAGACGATTTATTTATTTTAGAGTTTGTGAATGATGTAAGTGTAATTGATAGTTTGGAAACATATGGCGCACTGCCATTACCGCCCTACATAGCCCATTTGCCTGATGCTAAAGATAACGAGCGCTATCAAACCGTGTATGCAAAAAAATTAGGTGCTGTGGCTGCACCAACGGCTGGCTTGCATTTTGACGATGCGATGTTTACAGAACTTAAAGCCCGTGGAATCAATATAGCTTATGTCACGCTACACGTTGGTGCAGGCACGTTTCAACCTGTCCGCGTTGACAACATTAAAGACCATGTTATGCATAATGAAATATATTGCATCCCCGAAAATACAGCTAAGGCCATTTCAGAAACTAAACAAGCTGGTGGAAAAGTCGTAGCCATTGGCACAACTAGTTTAAGGGCTTTAGAGAGCGCTGCTTTGCTTAAGCCCATTAATGATTTGGCTGGTGACGGAGATACAAATATATTTATTACACCTGGGTTTACATTTAAAGTGGTTGATCTATTACTGACTAATTTTCATTTGCCCAAAAGTACTTTGCTCATGTTAGTTTCTGCATTTGCAGGGGGCGAAGCTATTAAAAAAGCCTATCAGCATGCCATACATGAGCAATATCGTTTTTTTAGTTACGGAGATGCTATGTTGCTTAATAAAACCAATTTATAAGCTGGCGAACGGTATAGATCAATTGTAGTCAACTTAAAGCAGCAAAATAACATATTCTGCAAGTCAACATATTCTCCAAGTACAACGTTAACAAGTACGACGTTAAATTTATGTTTAAAATATGAAAGTAAAAATCAATGTCAGTTGTTAAAATTTCTTTAAAGCAGGTTTTTTTATACGCCGTTGTTGCACTAGGATTACCCGCTACAAACCTTGTATATGCGCAAGTGTTGCCAGTAGCCGAGCTAGGATTAAAAATCAGCTTAGCGCAAAAACCAACAACGCGGCCTATGACGGTAGCCTATATTCCTGGTTTAAAACGCTACTACATTGCCGATGGCGGCTTAGCGCCGATGGCATCAGAGTTCGAAGCTGCTGTTTCTAAATCGTTAATTCACGCTTATGATGAAACGGGCAAATTTGTCAATTCAGCCAAGCCAGGTTATGACAATCGTTCTATTTACTACAATCCAAATTCAGATAAATTAGAGACTATTACTTATAACGTATCAAGTGACGTGGGATTTTCGCCTAACACTGGCATTTATTCTATTCATTTAACCGAAACTGGCGAACTTAAAGACACTTCAGATGAAGTAGCTCAATTTAACCCAGCGTTTGGTGATGCAGCCACCATGCCCAGCTATGACGCAGAAAATAATCGATATTTTGCAAAACAAGAGCGTGGCAATAAAGTGTTTGTCGTTGACTTAAAAAAACGTGAAAAAGTAAGCGAGATAGCATTAGATTTTGCCAAAGCTGGAGTTTTGCATGATGATATAAGTGATCACTATATTGCGTTTACAGGCGTTAAGGGTGAAGAATTAGTGTTACTAGATGTAGATCATAAAGCTGCATTAGTTTTTGATTTAACGGGTAAATTTGTTGCTAAAAGCGAGCTACCTAAAGAAATGAAATTGCGTTCACAAAATCATTTTAACGGTTTGGGGTATGCAAACGACATGTTATTTGTGTATCACGAAGGTGAAGGAGATTTTGGAACTTATTATGGATTTAAAATTATGGATTTAAAGTAATGAAGTAAATACCAAATGATTAAATGACCTTTGACTTAACGCTTGTTAATCTTAATTGGAATGACAAATAAAAAACCGCACATTAAGTGCGGTTTTTTATTACACGCTAATTATTATTTAGCAACAGCATCTGCAACTTTGCCAGATATCATGCCGAAAACTGCGCCCAATACAGTAGATAGCGCAACTAATAAAACTGGATTAGTAAAATCCATCGCCATTGAACTGCCAGCGCCAGTAGTTTGCAAGGCATAAGCTGCTGTAGCAGCATAGCCAAATACATTGGCTGGAACTGCTGAAAGCATGCCTATATTAGCCACAATAACTAGTAAAAAAACAGTTACAGCGATATACACGGCAGGACCTGCTGCAACTGGTAAGCCTAAAGGATTAGCACCCACCAAAGCTAACGCGATGCCCGCAATGACGGCGCCATAAATCATACCCACGATCGTTTTTTGTAATGCATCAGAGTTAGCGCCTAGTGCAAAATAACATCCCCATGCGATAAAGCCTGCCCAAACCAAAACATAACCTGCTAACGGTCCTAATGCTAAAAATGCCCAGATACCACCTAAAATCGCAATACTCAACGCCAATGCTGTTAATTTCGACATACTTTTCTCCCTGATTATTAGTAAAGATTTTTTATAGTAATGTTGATAACAATAGCTAATTATAGAAATTGAATAATGAAAAAAGCCTCATTAGTCAATCAATATGATTAAGCTAAACGCAGTCTAGACTTGTTAGCATTATATTGACAAGTAATATTTGTGAATTAGGTAAAGCAGAGGGCTTAAAAGCTTAAGATTTCAAGACTCATAGACCTAAAGACCTAAAGGCTTGCAGACCTAAGGAATACAGACCTATAGGCTTATAGTTTTATTGGTTGACAATAGATTGTTTGATAAGCGGATACTGCCAGTTCCTTTTCCATGCACCCACCACAAGATTAGGATATTGTGGCTTGCCGAGGCTACCGTTATAACGACCAAGCGCGCGATACAGATCACCACGTTCAATATCTAAATAATGACGTAAAATCGTGCAACCGTAGCGTAAGTTAAGCCGCAAATGAAACAGATTTTGATCTGGGCTGCCAATACTTTTTACCCAAAATGGCATAACTTGCATGTAACCGCGCGCGCCAACACTGGAAACTGCATATTTTTTGAATGCGCTTTCAACTTGGATTAAACCCATGACTAATTGCGGATCTACGCCCGCGCGAGTGGCTTCATAATGCACCGATCTTAAAAATTCTTCCCTGTACGATTGATCTGGCAAGCGTTTTTTTAAGCGATCCGACATATCTAGCAGCCAAACTTCACCCTCATTCTGGCTAGCAAACATGAGCTTAGGTGAAGCTAGATCGCTAATGGATTTTTGCATCATGGCTTTAACGCTATTGCCAAGCGGCTCTTCGCGTTGATTGCCGGCAAAACATACTTTGCTAAACAATAAAACGCCTAGCAATATCACTAATTGAATATTTTTCATTGATTATTTAAAGCACTTTTTATGCCAGCCGTTAAAAAAGCTAGCACTTCATCTAATAATAATGCTTGCGTTTCGCTTCTTGTGCGCGATTTATACTCAATTTTGCCCTCAACTAAACCACGTTCACCCACTACTATTCGATGTGGAATGCCCATTAAATCGCTTTCAGCAAACATAACGCCAGGACGCTCATAGCGGTCATCTAGCAACACATCTATGCCAGCATTTTTGCAATCTGCATAAAGTTTTTCAGCGGTATTTTTAACTAATTCACTTTTATCCATGCCAATCGGGCAAATAACCAATTCAAACGGGGCAATATTTTGAGGGAAAATAATGCCTTTTTCGTCACTTACCTGCTCAATTGCGGCACCTACAATACGCGATACACCGATACCATAACAACCCATTTCCATGACTTGTGATTGCCCATGCTCGTCTAAAAAGTTCGCGTTCATGGCTTTTGCATATTTAGTACGCAGCTGAAAAATATGGCCAACTTCGATGCCACGACACAACTTTAATGCGCCTTTGCCATCTGGACTAGCATCGCCTTCTATCACATTACGAATATCAGCAACCAAATTTGGCTCAGGCAAATCGCGGCCAAAATTAACGTTGCTTAAATGCGCTTTTGGCTTATTTGCACCACATACAAAATCACTCATGTTAGAAACCGTTTTATCGGCAATCACCGTGACATTTGCGCCTATCCCAACAGGCCCAATAAAGCCTAGCGGGCATTGCAAATTTGCGCGAATTTCTTCTTCAGTGGCAAATCTAAACTCTCCCAACGCTTTATTGGCTTTTATTTCATTCAAATGATGATCACCGCGCAATAAAGCCAAACAAAACTGCTCTATGCCGTCATTTTTAACCATCAGCGCAATTGATTTGACGGTTTGCTCAATACTGATCCCCAGTAACTTCGCCACATCCACACATTGCGTTTGTTTGGGTGTGTCCACTTCTTGCATAATAGCGCCAGCCAACGCTCTGGTATTGATTGCTGGTAGCGCCTCTGCTAGCTCTACATTGGCAGCGTAATCGCTATTTTCGCAATAAGCCAGTGCATCTTCACCACTTTCAGCCAACACGTGAAACTCTTGTGAACCATCGCCGCCGATAGCACCAGAATCTGCCTTAACAGCGCGAAACTTTAAACCTAAACGCGTAAAAATAGCGCTATAAGTTTGGTGCATTAGCGCGTAGGTTTTTTCTAAACTTTCGAAATTGGCATGAAAAGAATAAGCGTCTTTCATTAAAAATTCGCGCGCGCGCATCACTCCAAAACGTGGGCGAATCTCATCCCTAAATTTGGTTTGAATCTGGTAAAAGTTAAGCGGCAATTGTTTATAGCTATTGATTTCGCGCCGCATAATATCGGTAATCACCTCTTCATGCGTGGGGCCAAAGCAAAAATCCCGCTCATGGCGATCTTTAATTTTTAACATTTGCGGGCCGAAAACGGCCCAGCGACCTGTTTCATCCCACAGTTCTTTAGGTTGCACGGCTGGCATTAATAATTCAAGCGCGCCAGCTTTATTCATTTCATCACGCACAATATTCTCTACTTTGCGTAACACGCGTAAACCTAATGGCATCCAGCTATACAAGCCACTACCCAACTTTTTAATCAAGCCTGCACGAATCATTAATTGGTGCGAAATCAATTCCGCGTCGATTGGCGCTTCTTTTTGTGTGGCAATAAAAAATTGAGATGCGCGCATAAAAACTCTAGCAAAAATATAAAGCGTGATTTTAGCTCGAAATGCTAGTTACGTCAGTAAACGCTTACAAATGTGTTTAAAACTAAATCTTGTGTAAAGTGAATGAATAAGTGCATGCCATTACAGCGCGACGATTTATTGAGCTGGGCATTTAAGCAAGAAAATAATTTATGCGGTTTTTGCCCGTTTTTTGGCAAAAAAGGCTTAGCTGTGAACTAAACTAATAACTTAGATTATTTTTAAATCTGATTGATTGCTGATCTTTTTAATCTTTAAAACTGAAACTTCATTACAAAATGATCGGGTAATTGGGCATTTCACTATTATTGTTTGGGTTATTATTTTCATCAGAATTGAATGTAAAATGTTGTTGCAAATGTTTGCTGATTTCTGCAATACCAAGTAATACGCCTGCTTCAAACTCGTTAGCTTTAAATTTTAGCTCCATTAAGTGGCAAATACGTTCCCATTCTGTATCGCCCACCTGCTGATTAATGCCTCTATCGGCCACAATTTCAACATCGCGATCGGCTAACAGCAGGTAAATTAGTACGCCAGTATTGTGTTGCGTATCCCAAACATTAAAGCGACCAAACAATTCAAGAGCGCGTTTTTTTGGTGTTTTTTTATAGATGATCTCAATGGGATGCAAACCCGCTTCAACCACAAAACGAATTTCGCCAAGATGCGTGCGTTCGCTGGCTTTGATTGTCTGCTCAATGTTACGTAAAGCGCTTGTAGAAAAATGATTGCGCACTTGCCACGTGCCACTGATTAAGTGATTAAAAAATCGAATGACGGGATTTCTACGTTTCATGCGCATTGTCCACTCGTTATCTGCCAATCCAACTACCAATCACCCGATGCCCCGCCGCCGCCAAAGCCGCCGCCTGCACCGCCACCCCAATTTGTAGAGCCGCCGCCGCTCCAGCCACCACCACCCATGGGCATTCCACCATAACCACCAAGCCCACGCCCGCCCATGGCCAATGTAAAAATAAAACCGAATACTGCCACTAACAAAGCTGTTAATAAAGCTGCACCAAAAAACCACACAATCGCGGCAATCGCGCCACCGTTTAGCAAGCTACCAAAAAATGTGCCGAACATGCCGCGTAAAATCATGCCACCAGCTAAAGCGCCAATAAAAATTAGTGGCAATAACTCAAATAAGCCTTTTGCGCTTGTATTGGCAGTAGCTGGCAGCGGTAGCGCTTCACCGTCTACTAGGCCAATTAATTGATCTAATCCTGCATTTAGCCCGCCAAAATAATCACCTTGCTTAAATTGAGGGCTAATGATTTCGCTAATCACGCGTTTGGCGGTTAAATCTGGCATAGCACCTTCTAAACCATAACCAACTTCTATGCGTAATTTTCGGTCTTGCTTGGCAACGATTAGCAATAATCCATCGTCGATTTTTTTGCGTCCTATCTGCCATTTCTCAGCTACTCTAATGGCAAATTGTGCAATATCTTCTGGCTCAGTGCTTGGCACCATAAGCACCACTATCTGGCTGCCTTTTTTTTGCTCAAAAACAGCCAATTTTTGTTCAAGCTGAGCCTGTTGATCTGGTGAAAAGGTTTGGGTTAAATCGGTAACGCGGTTTTTTAAATCGGGTATTGCAACAAGCGCTGCCTGCGCCATGCCAGTTGCCATTAACAGCAACATGCCTAGCGCAATAAAGTTTGCTCTTAGGTTAAAAAACACTTTATGTTTAAGTGATTATATTAAAACTTAGATTATTTCTGATCACCAAAATCTACTTTTGGTGTTGTAGAAATAGTCTTTTCATTTTCAACCGTAAAGCTGGGCTTGGTTTTATAGCCAAACATCATTGCCGTTAAATTATTAGGAAAACTGCGCACTGCCACATTGAATTCTTTAACCGTCACAATATAACGATTACGCGCAACAGTTACACGATTTTCAGTACCTTCTAATTGCGCTTGTAAATCTCTAAAGCCTTGATCGGCTTTTAAATTGGGGTAATTTTCAGCAACTGCCATTAAACGTGATAACGAGCCTGTTAATTGACCTTGTGCAGCTTGAAACTTGGCAAATGCCTCAGGATCGTTTAGCAACTCAGGCGTTACTTGCATGCTGCCCACTTTGCTACGTGCGTTGGCCACATCGGTTAATACTTCTTTTTCGTGCGCGGCATAACCTTTAACCGTTTCAACTAAATTAGGCACTAAATCAGCGCGGCGTTGATATTGGTTGAGCACTTCTGCCCAGCTCGCTTTTGCTTCTTCGTCCAAGCTTTGAAACGCGTTGTAGCCGCAACCATTAAGGGCTATTGCTAAGCTTGCAATAGCGATTGATTTTATCCATTTTTTCATGTTGTTTCCTTTAATTTTTAAGCAGTCTGATTAACTTTATGTGATTAGCAATCGGTTATTTGCCAAACTGTATTTATTACTCTAAATGAGTATATGGCGATTAATGTTAACTATGCAAGTTTTGTAAATAGCTACGCGCTAAACACATATCTTGCCACAGCGGGGCTTTGCACTGCGGGTAAGCCAATAAATGTGATAGCGCGTGTGTAGCGATCAATTGGCTATCATCTATTGCATACAGTTTCCCCTGCAAATTCTCAAGCTTTTCTTGGCTTTTAAGCAAGTGTTGCGCTACATTTTGCCCAAAAGCCACAATGATTTTTGCATCTATATTATTTAAGTTTTGGTTATTCATTTTGCTAAACTTATCAATATGCAAAGCTTGCATCATGTTATTTAATAAATTAACCTGCAAGCCAATATCTACGTGGTTTGCAGGAATACTTGTTTGCCCAGTTGAATAACCAGATGATTGACTAGCTAAATCGTTATCATCAAACACTTCATACACAAATGCCCAATTTTTATCTTGTGATAGCGTTATTTCAACCTGCGATAGCGAAAATGCTTGAATAACTGGCAGCTTTTCTGGCTCGTCATTTGCAACATCCAAGCTTGATATTATTGGTTCAATTTCAACGGTCTCAGTCAATTTTGCTTCAACAATTGTGGGTAGCACAGTGCTAACTGGCGCACGCAATTTCCACATCGGCAATAGCTCAAGCTCACGCAGCATGTCGTCTCTGGTCATCATAACGCGAATATTATTAAAGCAATTTGTATCATACAACTCTCATTACATTAAGTCTCAACATTGCAAGCCTTATAAAATAAGCCTTATAAAACTAGCCCCATCAACAAAGCATCTTCACGGCCACTTTTAGAGATTTTCGGGTCTGCAGGATAATAGCCGCGGCGCGTGGCCATTTCGCAAAAGCCTAACTTTTCATACAATATAATCGCACTTAAATTACTTGGTCGTACTTCTAAAAACACATTGGCAGCGCGATGATTTTTAGCGATTTGTAGCATCTGCTCAAGTAAATATCGGCCTAAACCCTGTTTTTGATGCGCTTTAACGATGCTCAAATTAAGCAAATGCGCTTCATCCAATACCAGCATAATCAACGCGTAACCGATCATTTCACCAGTATTTACAACGTCTTTAGATTCTAAAACCCAGGCACTGTAGCCGTTATTAAGCGAATCGCTAAAATTGCCTCGCGTCCACGGATGGCTATAAATTGTGGGTTCAATCACCATTATTTTATCTAAATCATCAAAGCGCATGGGGCGCATTTGCAAATTTGGCTTTAATTGTGCGCTCAATTTAAAAGCATCCGTTTATGATTAGCGTATCGAATAATCATAAGCGCTACACCTACAATCTTTTTCTTTGCTCGCGCTCAATTGAAGTAAGCGCGACTTTGTTACGAATGTAAATTGGCGTTGCATCCCTTGCTGGCTTGGCTAAACCCGCTAAAAATATGGGTGTGGCTAGTTTTAAAATAGCCTCTGCCGTTGGGGTGATTTCAGCGTGTATGTTAACCAAGTTTTGTGCATAGATATTTTTTAAAATATCACCATAAACGGCCCAACCACTACCTACTCCAACCCAATCTTTTTCATTACCACTTAATGTTGATGCGCCAGCAACCAGCATTGGTGCAGCTTCTGGCTTGCACACAGTGGTCTCGTGAATTTGCTGCCAATCATAATTTAATTTATTTTGAGTGAACACTTTAGCAAAAGCTGCATGATAGATTTCCCCCATGCGCGCATCTAAACACACTATCAATTTATCTGCATCACTGGCTTCTGCCACCGCCAACAAAGTATTGATACCTGCAACGGGAATATTAGCGCCAAAACCCAAGCCCTGCGCCACGCCACAAGCAATGCGAACACCTGTAAAAGCACCTGGCCCTGCGCCAAACGCAATGCCGTCTAAATCGCTTAACTTAATGTTGGCTTCTTCTAACAGCGCTTGAATTTGCGGCAATATTAATGTGGAAGATGCATTGCCAGCTAGTTGATAGTGCGTAAATGTTTGTTCGCCAACTTGGATTGCCAGCGACAAAAATTCGGTAGAGGTATCGAGTGCGAGTAGTTTCATGTTGCCGTTAATCTATTAAATTAACTGTCATGCTGAACAAAATTTCAGCATCCAGGGGCTATTTGCTAGATTGCGGGTCAAGCCCGCAATGAGAGTATTAAATGACAGTATTTTTAGTCACCTACTATTTTACCGCGCAATTGCTTTACTTGCTTACGTATTGTCTTACCCTCTAAACGCCTTTGTTTAGAGCCATAACTCGGCCGTGTGGCGTAACGTGTCGGCTTTACAACATTCGCCGCATTCACTACTTCGTGCAACCTTTTAATCGCATCTTTTTTATTGGCCTCTTGCGTACGATATTGCTGCGCTTTAAGAATCAACACACCCTCATCGGTAATACGATTATCTTTGCTATTGATTAACTTATCTTTTAACCAATCACTCAATGTGCTATTCACAATATCAAAGCGCAAATGAATGGCTGATGACACCTTATTCACGTTCTGCCCACCCGCGCCTTGCGCGCGGATAGCAGTTAGTTCATAGTCGGTTTCGGGGATTAATATCATAGTGAAAAAATTATTAGTAATGATGTCGCAGTTGCGCGATTAGCAAAGCATCGTTTTCTATTTTGTAAACAATACGATGTTCATCGTTAATACGGCGCGACCAATAGGAGCTTAACGCATGCTTTAAAGGTTCTGGTTTGCCAATACCAGTAAATGGTTCGCGTTGAATTTCTTGAATTAATTGATTGATTCGCTTTAGTATCTGCTTATCGTGACCCTGCCAATAACAATAATCTTGCCAAGCTGCCTCAGCAAAAATCAACTTCATCCAGTTAACTCTCGCTCGATTCCTTTGCCAGAATTAAGCTCAATCACAGCATCCATCAAGCGTTTTGCGTTATTGGGATTACGTAGCAAATAGGCGGTCTCTTCTAATGCTTGATAATCCTCAAGCGACAGCATGACCACAGATTGCTCACGATTACGTGTAATGATCAGTGGTTCGTGGTTTTGGCACACACGATTCATATTACTGGCCAACTGCGCGCGAGCGGTTGTGTAAGTGATTGCATCCATTTCAACACCTCTTTATATGTACGTTATACTGTACATATTTAGTATGCAGTTGTCTACATATAATCAACATTAAGTCTTATTAAAAACGATTGAAGTGATTATTAACCTTTTCATTTTCTCTGTTTTTTAATTTTTTATATAACGGCGGGCAATAAATCCAATCGGTCTTGTAGCTTCTAAAATAACGAGCAACCATCAAAATTAACAACCCAATTATTCCAACCCAAACAAGCTTTTCCGAACCAAAATAACTCGCAAACACCGCTGATAAGGCACTGTTCTTAGATGTACTTAGTACATAATTCCAACACAGCATAATCAAGCAGTAGGTTGAAAACATTGTGTGTTCGTTGACACTTTCTCTATTTTTATGCCGTAAACTTACGTGTTTATGATATAAATCTAGGTAATACTTATCCATCGTTTCGTATGCCTCATGCTTCAATTCATGAAGATAAATACAGTCATGTTCTCTTTTTGCTGAAGCATCATTCTCTTTAAAAAATAAACTACTCGAAGCTTTTAGCGCATACTCAAATACAGGATGTATCATATTGTAATAAATTTCATGTATTAAGATTGTTGCAAACGGTAGAGCCAGTGATGCCAAAAAAGAAAAGCCAACAAAAATTAAAATGACTTTCATAGCCAGATTAGATTTGGCCATTAATTCCTGATTTATAGCCAAATCAAATAAGCTAGGTTGATTCAAACCGATAAAAATATTATCAATCAATAGTACAAATGTTGCAGATAATAGAAAGTATCTGACTTCGGTTGCGGATTGAAGGGTTGAAAATATTCCTATATTTTTTAACGAACTTTCGCTTTCATCACTCATTCATATCACCTTTAAATGTTCTAGTAATAAACTTTATCTTTGCCAAAAAACGCTTCCACATCCGTCAATTCCTTGGTGCGCTTAAAAGGTGGCAAGCTCTGCCAGATACGCTTTCCATAAGGTTTTGTGATTAGGCGCGGGTCGCAAATTACCAGCACGCCTCTATCAGTTTCATCGCGAATCAATCTGCCTGCGCCTTGTTTAAGTGTGATGACCGAATACGGTAATTGATATTCCATAAACGCATTTTTGCCATCAGCGGTTAATTTATCAATACGCGCAGATAAAACCGGGTCATCGGGCGGTGCGAACGGGAGCTTGTCGATAATGACCACGCTTAATGCTTCACCGCGCACATCGACGCCTTCCCAAAAACTTTGCGAGCCAACTAATACGGCATTGCCATGCGCGCGAAAGCGATCTAATAACTCGGTTCGCGTGCTTTCGCCTTGTAATAATAACGGGTATTCCATGCCCTTATTACCAAATTCATCTTTTAAAATAGCATGCACTTCGCGCATGGCACGTAAGCTTGTGCAAAGCACAAACGCGCGGCCACGGCTGGCTTGTATTACGGGTAACGCAACTGCGGCAACGGCTGCAGTGTAGCCCGCGCTATTGGGATCAGGCATGCCAGAAGGCGCATACAATAAGGCTTGGCGGTCGTAATCAAATGGGCTTTGCCAATAGCCAGTATCAGCATCTTGCAACCCCATTTGTGCTTGATAATGGCTGAAATCGCTTTTAACTGCTAATGTGGCCGAGGTAAAAATCCATGCACGCGGTTGCGCGTTTAATTGTCTACTAAATCCCTCAGCTACACTTAATGGGGTGGCGTGTAGTTGTACGGATTGTGTAAATACTTCTACCCAGCGTACCAAGTTTGTGTTTTGGGCTTTTATCCAACTATTAAGTTGATCGCTTAACGCAATACCGCGTTGCCAACATTTTTCTAAGCCAGGATCGCGCGCAGCTTGTGTTTCTAGCACTTTATTTAAATCTTTTAACGTGCTTTGCATGTCAATAAAAGCAGCCTCAAAATCTTTTAGCGCCAATGCTTTATTCACTGGCAATCTTGAGCCTTCATAAGCAAAAACTAATCTAAAATCTTTGCAAGCTTTATCTAACTTAGGAATCGCTTCACCTAGTGCCACGCAATCTTTGGCTAACGTTAAGTGCGCAGCCAAGCTATCGCGGCAAAGCTCAATTAGTTGGCTGGTCGAAATATCTTCACCAAAAAATAAACCAGCCACTTCAGGCAATTGATGTGCTTCATCAAAAATAACCGTATTAGCGCTAGGCAATAATTCAGCCACACCTTCGTCGCGCAACATCACATCAGCAAAAAATAAATGGTGATTAACAACTACTACATCGGCTGCTAGCGCTTTTTTACGTGCTTCCATCACAAAGCATTCTTTATAATACTGGCAATCTTGGCCTAAACAATTATCGCGCGTACTGGTAACATTTAACCAAATAGTCGCATTTTCTGGCACTTCGGTTAATTCTGCTTTATCGCCAATTTTAGAATTTTGTGCAAAGTTTTTAATTAAATGCACATATTTTGCATCTTCACGCGAAGCAAAACGGCCACTATTAGCAGCGGCCTCTAAATGATAATGGCACACATAATTGCTACGGCCTTTTAACATGGCAACCGTTACTGGTACTTTTAACGCATCACGCACATTGGGTAAATCGCGGTTAAACAATTGATCTTGCAGTGTTTTTGTGCCAGTTGAAATAATCACCTTGCCGCCTAACAAAAGTGCTGGAACCAAATAAGCAAACGTTTTACCAGTGCCAGTACCCGCCTCTGCGATCAATTGTTTGTTATTTTTGATGGCATCTTCAATTGCCAATGCCATTTCTAGCTGCTCTTTACGCTCGCTAAAACCCGCTATGGCATTGGCCAGCGCGCCATTTTCTTTAAAAATTTGGGGGAGTTTGGTGATTTCAGACATCTCTAAATTATCCCATAAATAGCCTACACCCTTGCCACATGCATCAAAACTATTGCGTTAAGCAAAAGATGTTGTTAGCCTACACAGGCTGTAAACGTTTTATTTCTGTCATTTTTAGGAAGGATGTATGGATTTAAGTTTAATTATTCAGTTAATAAGCGGCACTGTTGGTGGTAACGTAGCTGGCGGCGGTATTGGGGGTAGCGTGTTATTAGCGATCGTTGGTATGGTTAAAAACGCAATGGCAAAAGCATAAACTAAAGCCAAAATAAACCTGCCTCAATAATCAAGGTGGGTTTTTAAAACTTAAAAAAACTTTTTATGATAAAACTAATTATTGGGCTTTTTATACTTTGTACACACCAGCCTTTATTGGCGGGCGAAGCGTTAATTGAAAACGCAACAGGTGTTGTGCTCTACAGCGCTGATGAAAATAAAGCAATTTCTAACGTAGAATCTGATCAAGATCAAGCCGCTGGATGGAAGGCCAAAACGCAAGATGTGCTCATTAATGCATTAAGCCTTACTGGTATTAAGTATAAATACGGTGGGGCAAGCCCAGAAACGGGCTTTGATTGCAGTGGTTTTGTGCGCTATGTGTTTAGCCAAGCTACTAATCTAACGCTACCGCCTACCGCGCGCGCAATCGCTCAAATTGGCAAAACTATTAAAAAAGAGGATTTACAACCTGGCGATTTAGTCTTTTTTAATACTTTAAAAACGGCTTTTTCGCATGTGGGCATATATCTTGGGGACAACAAATTTATACACGCACCCAGAACTGGCGCAGCGGTTAGGGTGGAAAGTATGAAAGTGAATTACTGGGCTAATCGCTTTAACGGCGCACAGCGTTTAGAAAATCATTTAGAAACTCAAGCGGAACAACCTGCAGCAACTAATTAAAAGAATAGTTAATAAAAAGATTAGCATAAAGTAATTTAATGTATATAAAAGGCCACAAATGTGGCCTTTTATAATTTGTAAGCAAGCAATAATCCCTAAACGTGAAACTTGGCCAATTCCCCTGGTTTACGCAACATTTTATCCACTTCGCCAGAATGCAATTCTTCTTGATAGATCATCTCACGCGCGTATTCTTCCAGCATGACAGATTCACCCTCAACCAACCTTAACAAGGCTTTGTAAGCATTTAATGCCATGGTTTCGTGTGCTAGCGATTCTCTTAAAATATCGCCAATATCGTGATTGTGCGTTTCTAACAAGGGCCCAATAGATAATGAAGGATGACCGCCCAAATGTGTGATCAACTCGCCTGCTTTATCGGCATGCGCTAGCGATTCGGTTGCTTGGTCGCGCAACCAAGAAACAATGGGAATACGGTTGTAGCCAAATACCATTAAGGCATAGTGCGTATAGCGCACCACACCTGCTAGTTCAAGCTCTAATATCGTATTAAGTGCCATTGTGACTGGTGTGCTGATACCATGATCATCTGCCATTTTGTTCTCCTGTAAATTATTGATACGGTTTAAATGCATTAAATTCGTTTTGCTTTATGCAGTTTATAACAAAAAATAATAACTTGCAGAATTGCAAATAGTTCGCATTTTCACTTTCAATTAGCCTGTTAGATTGGCTATTTGGTTTAAAACATTCACTTG
Organism: Methylotenera sp.; assembly: GCA_043759515.1. GTDB lineage: Bacteria > Pseudomonadota > Gammaproteobacteria > Burkholderiales > Methylophilaceae > Methylotenera_A. Next base: position 16,602 of record JAYVLK010000007.1, on the reverse strand, counting down.
TTGCACTTTAGTAGTTTTGAAGGGTAGTTTTCAAGGATAGCTTTCAAGGGTAGCTTTCAAGGATATTTTTCAAGGTATTTTGACACTTCTGTCAAATGCATCGCTGTGCCCTAAATGACGAGTTGGCGCGATTACATCTCGAATAAGCTGTTTTAACTCCTTAGATTCTGGAAATCTATCAAAATCCTTACGACTAAATATGACAGCATCGTTTAATCGCACTTCAAAAATACCACCCGTGCCAGGTTGCAAACTGACCGCTTTTAATTCTGAATCAAATGTAGTCAACAATTCTTGCGCTAACCAAGCTGCGCGCAGTAACCAGCGACATTGCGTGCAATAAATGATTGTCACTATGCTATTAATTTGAGTCTCGGCTGGCGCAGTTGGTTTTGGCTCAACTTGATTTTCTTGCATTTTCATCCTCACAATATGTAAAAATAACTCTTTAAGCTATTCAATCTACTTGAAATAGCGCAAAATGAAACTATTGTTTTATTGTAAGCTCTTAATGTTTTGCTAATTTATTAAAAGCGCTTTTTGCTTAAATATTTAGCATTTCACATTAATGTTTTAATGTGAATTAATTAATCAGTTAAAAGGATATTGATGCGTTCTTCTTTTGAAAAAATGGGTTTGATTGGCTCTGGCGTTTTAGTTGGCGTATTAATCAGCTTGAACTTCCCTGCGTTGGCTGAAAAAACAGCCATGTCGTCACAATTGCCTTTAGACGATTTGCGTGTGTTTGCAGAAGTTTTTGGCAAGGTAAAAAGTGATTATGTTGAGCCAGTTGAAGATAAAAAGCTAATTAATGAAGCTTTAACAGGCATGCTTTCTGGATTAGATCCACACTCAACCTTTATGGATGCTGACGGCTACAAAGATTTGCAAGCAGGCACACAAGGCGAATTTGGTGGTTTAGGTATTGAAGTAGCGCTTGAAGATGGATTGGTTAAAGTTGTTACACCAATTGAAGACAGCCCTGCCTATAAAGCGGGGTTAAAAAGTGGCGATTTAATTTCAAAATTAGACGATACGCAGGTGCGTGGCATTACCTTAAACGACGCAGTTAAAAAAATGCGTGGAAAACCAGATACGCCTATCGTGTTAACTGTACTACGAAAAGGAGAGGCCAAACCATTGATTTTTACCCTAACGCGCGCTGTGATTAAATCGCAAAGTGTTAAAAATAAATATATCGAACCAGGTTATGGCTACGTACGTGTCACTCAGTTTCAAGAACATACAGGCGAAGACTTAGCCAAAGCGTTAACTGCTTTGCATGTTCAAAACAAAGGCCCTTTTAAAGGCATCGTACTAGATTTACGCAATAACCCAGGCGGTTTATTAGATGCGGCTGTTGGCGTATCGGCTGCGTTTTTGCCTAAAAACGAATTAGTGGTTTACACCGAAGGTCGCACAGCAGACGCTAAAATGAAATTAAATGCAGCGCCACAAGATTACGCACGTCGTGGCAAATCAGATTATTTGAAAGATGTGCCAGCCGATTACAAAAAAACGCCTATTGTCGTATTGATTAACGAGGGTTCAGCTTCAGCATCTGAAATTGTTGCGGGCGCATTGCAAGATCATAAACGTGCAACGGTTATGGGCATACAAAGCTTTGGTAAAGGCTCTGTACAAACCATTTTGCCGATGAACAATGGTAGCGCAATTAAATTAACCACTGCGCGTTATTTCACGCCTAAAGGCCGATCAATTCAAGCTAAAGGCATTGCGCCAGACGTGATTGTAGAAGACGGCTTTGATCATTCTAATGCGATACACGAGGCAGATTTGGGCAAGCATTTAAGCAACCCTACTGAAGCGCAAAAAGCAGCTGAAATAAAAGATGCGGCTAAAGAGGCGGCTGCAAAAGCCAAATTAGGTGAGAAAAAATATGCCGAACAAACTGGCCCGATTGAGCCAGCAAGCGCAGAAGATTTTCAATTTTTACAAGCCATGAATCATTTAAAAGGCTTACCAGTAAAAAATTCACCAGAGATTAAATTAACTGAAGCCAAAATTAGTGATAAAGGCTCTGCTGATAAAAAATCAAATGAGGTTAAAGTTGATATTGCTAAACCAGCTACAGATGCCGTACAACAAAAACCTGCTGACATAAAAAAATAAGTCCTAAAAAAATAATTTGCCCTGTTATTTAATCAAGATAAGATTGGTTATTTAATAGGGCTTTGTTTTTGTTTAGTTACTTAATCAATTGCGAACAATATCAAGCAAGCTTAATTGATGGTTTTAACGTCATCTTATTTAATTACAAGTAACTTGAAGAAGATAAAAAAATCTAAGGCCTTAGCAAACACCACTAGTTTTACCTTTAAAACGATCTTTTACAGCAATTTTAAACAAGATTTACACTGTGAATATGATTAAAAAATGGGCTTTATTGGTAGTTTGGACTAAACTAATATGATGAATTTTGACGTACTGATTAACACGTTTGATAAAGGTTTACGCACTGTATTTGCACCTGCAACTGCAACCAGAGCTCGCCCTGATGCAGCTGAAGTTGAGGCAGAATTATCTACTCAAGATAAAAAAGAAGCGGCGGCCCTAATGCGCATTAACCATGTTGGAGAGGTTTGCGCACAAGCTTTATATAGTGGCCAAGCGCTAACATCAAAAAATACGCAAATTGTTGATTCTCTTCAAGATGCAGCTCTTGAAGAGATTGATCATTTGGCTTGGTGCGAAGACCGCATTAACGAACTTGGTGGGCGTAAAAGCTTGCTTAACCCTGTTTGGTACACAGCCAGTTTTACCATGGGTGCGGTAGCTGGTTTGTTGAACGACCGCTGGAATTTAGGCTTTTTGGCAGAGACTGAAAATCAAGTTTCGCTTCATTTACAAAGTCATCTAAATAAATTAAACAATGCCGATATTAAAACACGCACCATCATTAATCAAATGCAACAAGACGAAACCGAACACGCTGAGCAAGCAATAGATTTAGGCGCAGCGCAGTTACCTGCTCCAGTTAAATTTGGCATGAAAATAGCTGCTAAAATTATGACTACAACTGCTTATTATGTGTAACACTTAACATAACAATTGATTAAAGAGAAACTGGTAATAACAAATGCAAAAATTTAGTGAAGTTTTATTAACGCTTGATAATGTGGAAGACGTAAAACGCATTGAGCTTTTTTATGAAGATGGCAAACCAGCTGGCGTAATTGAAAATAAACCTGGCACTCAAGGGTCTCTTAAGGTTTTCACCCATTTGTTTAAGATGTACGGTGGCATTACGCTTGACGCTGCAGTCGAAGGTTTATCGCTTTATGCGGAACACACTGAAGACGCTGAAAACTGCCCTGGTAAGCATCCCAATGTTGACCGCTTATTGAATGTGTTAGAAAACGAAGAGCCACTAAGTGTGGTGGTCGTTACCAATTAATTGACTGTTCAAACAGCTTATACTCAAGCATCCATTTCTCTAGCTTTATCTCAATAAAAAACCACTAACTAGCCTGCCCGTTTGAAATAGGCGGATGGTAAATAAACTCTAACAAATGTCCCACCGCATCTAAACAATAAAAACCGCGCGATCCATCGCGGTGGGTTTTAGGCGCCTCTGTAATTTTTACACCATTTTTTACAAAATACGCATGCCAGTTATCTACATCTTGCGCGGTTTTTAGCACAAAACCTATATGATCTAAACGTTGTTGTGCTTGCGGCACATAATCCACGCGGTGCAATGCAAAAACATCGCCTTTATTCGTTAAATAAACATTGTCTGCATCGGGCAGCCATTCGATTTGCATACCCATAATGCGGGTATAAAATTCCACTGCCACTTCAAGCTCTTTCACAAATAAAGCAATATGGCGGATGCCTAACATGCCGCTTGGTTTTTTATTATTTAGTTCACTCATTATTAAAAGTCTTTATTTCAAAATCGTGTGTTATTGCAACGCTTTTGCTCAACATTATCGATGCAGAGCAATATTTTTCAGCCGACAACTTAACCGCACGTTCTACTTGGGTTTCATTTAGGTTATTGCCAGTAATCACAAAATGCACATGAATAGAGGTAAACACTTTAGGTATTTCATCCGCGCGGGTAGCATTAATTTCTGCAACGCAATCTAGAATGGGCTGGCGCGCTTTTTTCAATATAGTGACTACATCAAAAGCGGTACAAGCGCCCATGCCAATAAGCAACATTTCCATTGGCCGCATGCCAATATTACGCCCCCCATTTTCAGGCGCACCATCAAGCACCACTGCATGACCAGTTTCAGATTCGCCGACAAAACTAACATTGTCAATCCATTTTATTTTTACTTGCATTTGCATCTCTTTGTAGGAGGCACGCCCTCGTGCCGATTGCATTATCGCGACTTGCGTTCACCACCCTGTAGGAGGCATGCCCTCGTGCCGATTGCATTATCGCGACGAGGGCGTCGCTACTACTATTATTACTTAACGTCCAACAGCTCAACATCAAATATTAAAGTGGCATTTGGTGGAATCGCCCCGCCCGCACCGCGTGCGCCATAACCCATTTCTGCTGGAATAATCAGCGTGCGTTTACCGCCAATTTTCATGCCTGCAAAGCCTTCATCCCAACCTTGAATCACTTGGCCTGCGCCCAAATCAAACTTAAATGGCTCTTTTCTATCTACGCTACTATCAAATTTTTGGCCTTTTTTATCTTTTGCAGCTTCGTCATATAGCCAGCCAGTATAATGCACGCTTACATTAAAGCCTGGCTCAGCTTCGCGCCCCGTGCCTACTTGTGTATCTATTTTTTGTAGCTCTGTAATTGTTGCATTCATTGCGGGTTTATCCTTTGTGGTTGAACCATTTGAAGTTACTGTGCTGGTTGAATTGGAATTAGTCGTTTCAGCTTTACAGCCGATTAAACTTAATAGAATAAGCGTTAAAAGGCCTAACTGCACCGTTGATCTAATCATTAATTGCTCCTTTTTTGCAAAGCAATATCATACTTTAATTTGCTTTTAATCCGTCATGGGTTTTAAACAGACAATAAAAAAAGGTGATGGTTTTAGTCATCACCTTTTTACAACTTAACTTATACTTAATTAACTGACGCTCGATTACTTTGCAATTTAGATACTTTTGCGTTTAAAACCTGCAAAGCCTAGTAAAGCAGAACCAAACAACCACGCTGCTGCTGGCAATGGCACTTGACTAGGCGCATCATTAATAGCCAATTCGTAGCGATCTGCACCACGACCGCGGATAGATTGTACACTCAAACCGATTCTAAAGTCACCGCTGTTAATGGCGGCGATTACAGCGTCAAAAGAACTAGGAACAACTCGGGCAAGGCCAAAAAAACTAACGAATTCGCCAGATGCATCAACACCATTGGTAACAGGAGGATTAGCTGAATCTCCACTAAAATCTGCAAAAAAACCAATTGTATTACCTTGAGGTAAATTAGCTGGATTAGCGCCATCACTAAAACTAACCCCAGTCGATTCCCCAGCTCCTAATAATATATTATTACTAATATTACTAAATATATTAGCATTGTCTACATCGTCAAAATAAACAGCTGTTATAGATGCTGGAGTGCCTGCCGCATTTGTAAATGTGAAAATAGTGCTGGAGTTAAAGGCAGTTATATCGACCTTTAATTGATCGCTACCACTAAGACCTACATTGGCATTTGCGTTACCTAAAAGCTGTTCAAATGAATAAGTAACCGCGTTAACTGAAGTACTACCTAGTAGTGTTAATGATAAAAAAATATTTCTGCTTGTTGAAGTGTTCATAACTGTATCCCTAGCAAATAGATAAAAATAATTTAGTCATTAGCTTGTTGTAAATGCAATCACTAGATTTTTGGGAAAAATTAGTCATAGACGGTACTAATAACTTAAACAAACTATATTGCAGTTATAAACTTTTAATAATCCCCCAAATTGGGTATTGTTTCTTAAGAATATTTATGTTGGTGTAAGGAATTTTGCTACTAAACTGGTTAGGATTTAATTCTATTGACAATCTTTAAAACCATACTCAATAAAATAGGCAATGAATCTTCATCCTTGCCTATTTTTATACGCTAAACACATTACTCTCAAATTATTACAATCTAAATCCTTCTACGTCCTAGCCCTATAAATCCCAATAAAGCTGAACCAAACAACCAAGCTGCTGCTGGCAAAGGTACAGCATTAACTGGGGTGGCATTCAACCAACGGTCTGTACTTGGATTACCGCCTCTTGGGTTATCACGTGTTTGCAAGCCAATTTTAAAATCACCAGCGTTTATAGCGCTGATGACACTCTCAAAATTATTACTGCCACTGTAAAGCGCTGCAAAGTCTAAAAACTCACCTATTGCATTAATGCCATTAGGAATCTCATTCACACCGCCTCCAGCTGCATCGGCACTTGCCACTTCAATAAAGCTTGGCCCGCCTTCAGGAAAATTGGCTGGATTAGTATCTAATGCGAAATTAACGCCAGTTAAAGATTGCCCTACGATTGCAAAGCTTGTAAACAAAATTGGCGCAGGGTCACTAAAATAAATTTTAACAATAGATGATGAAATACCTACAGGATTACTAAAGCGAAATAATGTAGCAAATGGTCCAGCATTTATGACATCAAGAGTTAATTGATTACCTACTGAATTAGGCGCACCTATGTTGTTATTGTTGGGATTGATGGGTAAAAAATGATAAGTAGCTGCCAATACGGCTGTGGAACTTAGCAGTAATGGTAAAACAACTAACTGTTTGATAAAAGTTTTTAACATGACAGTCTCCCTATTGACGTTTAAAATTAAATGTTTTTAGATCTGAAACTAAACATTAAACTCTTAAAATTGAAAATCAATGGCCCATTCGGGTACAACAGTTGAAGTAATTTCTAGAATAATCAATAATCATTTTGAATGCAAAACCCATTCAATCAAGCTATCTTGTGCTAATTTACTTTCTGCTGCTCTACTGTGGTTAATTATCATCACCATAATAAAACGTTTGCTTTGTGCGCTTAAAACATAGCCAGCAATAGCACTAACACTATCAAGTGACCCCGTTTTTAAATGTGCCCGACCTGAGCTTGCGCTATATTTAAGCCGTTTTGCGATGGTGCCATCCATGCCCAAAATTGGAAGGGATGCCATTAATTCTGGCATCACAGGGCTAAGGTATGCGCTTACTAACATTTGGCCTAAATGTTCTGCGTTTATGCGCTCTGTGCGCGATAATCCAGAGCCGTTTTCAATTACTAATTCATTCGCGTTGATATTTTTAGCAACTAGCCACTCTTTAACGACACTAGCACCACTTATTTCTGTTGCAGGCAAACCCCGTTTTTCGGCCGCTAAAGTTAATAGCAGTTGGCGCGCCATTAAGTTGTTGCTCCATTTGTTGATATCGCGTACGACATAACCAAGCGGCTCAGATTCTTGCTCAATCACTTTTATTGCGCTTATTGGCACACTTTGCACTTTTAGTTTGCCATTAAATTTGCCACCTAATTGTTGCCACAATTTTTTAAACGTGTAAAACGCATATTGCTCATCGCTTAATACACTTAGCTCTAAATATTTATCACCGCAATTTGGCGCAAAAGCGCCTTTAAACGTAACCACCACGCCAGCGTTTTTAGCACAATCTTCACTGTTACAGCTGTTTGTAGATTTAACCGCATAAGTAAAACGGTCGCGCCAGTTTTCACACGTTGCAGATGACAACTTCATGTTATTTACGATTTGAATTTCTGGCAATTCAAATTCTTGGGTGACGTTTACACGGTTGTCGCTAGTTGAAAATTTAAAACTGGTATTGCGTCCATTCACTAAAAACGCGCTAGGCTCGGCGTTGTAAGCGCGCCAAGTTTCTGCGTCAAAAGTTTTTCTGCTACCAACATTTTTGGCAAAAACACTTTTATCAATCAGCAAATCGCCAGCAATCTCACGTATGCCAGCTTGCTGCAAACTCATTAATAAACGCCAATATTCTTGCGCTTTAAAGCTGGGGTCGCCATAACCTTTTATAATTAAGTTTCCATTTAAAACACCATTAATCACACTGCCATCGCGATAAACTTCAGTTTTCCAGCGATAAGCAGGCGTCAACAAATCAAGCGCCGCATAAGTGGTGACTAACTTCATTACTGATGCAGGATTCATGCTTTTGCCCGCATTGTGCGTAATTATTGGACTAGCTGCGTCTACCGCTTGCACATAAATTGCCACGCTATTTTGCGAAATACCTGCATTTTTAAGTGCGTCTGCAACGCTTAATGGTAGTTCGGCATGCGCGTCAAAACTTATTAACAGTATTGTTACCGTCGCAATTAACTTTAAAATTGCCACAACATTGCCCAAAATAGCGTAGCTATTTATTAAACAGTTGCGTGCTCGTTCAATTCTTTTTTTTCTTATCATTAAATGAGTCATCGTTTTTTACGCTCTTAATTTCAATGCTTCAGAAACCGCATGGATAATAGCTTGCAGAGCATGCTCTACCTCTTCAGATGCAATCGTGTACGGCGGCATCAAATAAACCGTGTTGCCAATTGGCCGAGTAAGTAAACCATTTTTTAACGAAGCCGCATAACAATCGCGTGCAAAATTTGGGTTGTCAGTAATTACATCAAACGCGAAAATCATACCCGAGGTGTTTAGATTTGGTCTGCGTAAATGTTTAATTGGCAGCGCATTTAAAGCCTGCATTTTTTGCCAAATAAAATCAGATTTTTTTTGATTATTTGCAATCACATCATCTGTTTCAAATATGCTCAAAGTAGCCAAAGCTGCGCTACAAGCTAGCGGATTACCTGTGTAGCTGTGGCTATGCAAAAAGCCTTTACTTATTTTGTCATCGTAAAAAGCTTGATAAATCAATTCTTTGGTTAATACGACAGACAAAGGCAAATAGCCGCCAGTAATGCCTTTGGATAAACAAATAAAATCTGGCCGACAATCTCTATGTTGGCAGCAAGATTCAAAGCTGCAAGCGCTGTCGCATTGGGTGTAGCTAGCAAACATGCTGCCAGTGCGCCCGAACCCTACTGCAATTTCATCGGCAATTAAATGCACACCGTATTTTGTGCAAATTTCGCGCACGCGTTTTAGGTAAATGGGATGATACATGCCCATACCAGCTGCGCATTGTACTAGCGGTTCTATAATAAAAGCAGCTAAATTTTGTGAGTGTTCACTCACATAATGTTCTAGAGCATCCGCACAGCGCAGGGCAAAATCTTCTGAATTTTCGCCCTCCTCAGCCAGCCTAAAATCGGGGCTAGGCATTTGCGCGCTTTGCCTTAATAGCGGCGTATAAGTATCTTTAAAAATGGCCACATCGGTCACGCCCAACGCACCTAGCGTTTCGCCGTGGTAACTATTTTGCAGGCTAATAAATTGGGTTTTGTTAGGTTGATTATTGTTACGCCAATAGTGAAAACTCATTTTCAACGCAATTTCAACCGCACTAGCACCATCAGATGCGTAAAATGCATGGCCTAAACCCGTTAATTGACTTAACTTTTCAGATAATTGCACAACAGGCTCATGCGTAAAACCAGCTAACATCACGTGTTCAAGCGTATCAAGCTGCAATTTAATAGCATCTTTAATACGCACATTATTATGCCCAAACAAGTTAACCCACCAACTGCTCACCCCATCTAAATAGCGTTTGCCATCGGCATCGGTCAACCAAACGCCATCACCTTTTACAATGGGGATTAACGGAAAATTTTCGTGAATCTTCATCTGAGTGCAGGGATGCCAAACAGAATTTAGGCTACGATTTAGTAGATTTTGGTTAGTCATTTGGTGAGATTATTATGTTTAATTAAAATCTAATTCACGCTGATGTTTTATTGCTAATACGATCACAACATCTAAAAAATTATCAAAAGTATAAATAGCAATATAACCCGTTGTTCCGCGCGAAATAACCAGTTCACGCTTTTCATTATTCGCTAAACGTCCTATCTTTGGATGTCGTATAAGTAGTTGAAGCCCATCGTTAATAACGCCATATGTGTCGAGCGCAGCAGCCAAATCATTCTTGATTAAAAAGTTAACTAATCTGTCTATATCAGCTATTGCATCGAGTGAATATTCTAATTTTGCCATACGATAAATGCGCTTATTTACGTTTAATCGGTTGCGGTTTGGGCAAAACTATCCCTTGAATTTTGGCTCGAAAGTAAGCATTTACCTCGTCCGCATCATATGAAATTCCTGTAGCTCGATAATGTTGTAATGATGCTTCTGCTCGCGCCATAAACACGCGATCTTCTTCAATGCGCTCGGTTTGCTCCGCAATCGCATCAACCATAAAAGCATGCGGGCTTTTATTGGTAAGGGCTGCTAACGCATTAACGCGCTGTTTTAACTCATCTGGTAATTTTAAACTGGTGGTTGCCATCACATTATCCTTAAATAAAAAAGGTGTTACTAAAGTAACACCTTTTTTCACATCCGTCAAACCTACTTTATTAAAGTTTACTCACCTAGTTTAGTAAACTTTACTCACCCAACGAAATACCAAACCCCAACACATTTTGCGAATGATTATAATCAAGCAAAGTTTCGCCGTAGCCCGTAGATGCCATCAAATGAAATTTCAGGTAAGGGTTATTAAACACGCGTTGTTGTAAATCAACTTGCATAAAGCCTTTATTTTCAGATCGCAAATTATTACGAAGCAATACAGATACAGCGGTTTTGCGACTCTCTGTTTCGTATCTGACAGTCATATCACCATAACCCATAAATTTTTCAATATCTGGGTTATCGTCATCTTTATTGCTTTCTGGCAAGCGCCACCAAGGGCGCACAAGCAGCGAGATGCGGTCAGTTAATTCAAAGCCGCTTTCTAAATATAGTCTATTCCAGCTTCTTGATAATGGATTTGCGCGGCCATTTGACTGATGCACCAAGCCAAGATTAACCATGCGCGGAATATAATCTTTCTTTTCACCATCTATTTCATTATTAAATCCAAGAGATAAAATCAGTTCAGGTTCATAATTGTTCTCACGTAATGGGCGAGAAGCCGCGCCATTAAAAATTTGCCAATAAGATTGTTGCGTATAAGCGCCCCAAAGCCTTGAGCTGGTTACATAAGGCAAATCGCGAATCAGCGGGATATTGTTGTATAACTCTGATTTTAGGCTTAGCTGAAATTTCAAGTCTTGATTTTTTAAGTTTCTATCATCCGTATTCGGACGATTTGGACTCTCAGGTGTGTCATTGGTGTTATTCGTATCGGTAATTAATAAATAATTTGCTTTATAGGTTTCAAAGTCACTTATATCCCAATCGCCTTCTGATGTTAAACGCCATTTACGCTCTAAATAACTTAGATCCTTATTGGTTTTTTTAACTGCAATTGCGACTGATTTATCTGGCACGGTTTCGATGTTTGGCGAAATCTGGCTATCTTGGTTTAAGGCTGCTTTATCTTCGTCATCAGCCACAGCTTCAATCGCGGGCGAGCTAATACTATCAAAGCAAGCCAGCCGTTTTTTAGCTTCAAATTGTGACGGATAAGTAGTTTTACATTGATAAAGCGCTTGCTCTACAGTGACCAATTCTTTGGCTTGTAAATAAATTGGCTGAAAAAGTGTTGCTAATAAAGCGTTACAAAACAGCATTAATAGTTTTTTATTGGGGAATATCTTAATAATGTTTAACTTATGCTTAATTATCTTATGTTTAAATATCTTGTGTTTAATTATCTTAAATTCAATCATGTAAGTTCTCGTTTCAGCTTATCGAATGGTTTGATTAACGGTGTTAACCTTTAAATCTTTACATCATAAATCAACAGTCTATATCGCTTAAAGTTAATTGGATGTACGTAAGCTATCAGACATTAAAATTAAAGATTTAGAAATTAAACAGTATTTAAAATTAAAACATTGAAACTAACTAGTTCGTTTGTTTTCTTAAAATAGTTAATTAATAACTTCAATTTTTTAGAAAGATGATGATGACAATACATAAAACACTTGCACCCACTTTAGTAGCCACTGCTATTTCATTAACAGCGCTATTTTCAACAACCAATGCTTTTGCTGCACCTGCTTGCGTTATAGATGTCGGCGTATCAGCAGCCATGGCTTTTAGCACTAAAAATATAGATGTACCTAAAACTTGCAAAGATTTTACGATCAACTTAAAAGTAGAGGGCACAATGCCTAAGGCGATTATGGGTCACAATTTGGTCATTTCAAAAACTGCTGATATGCAAGGCGTGGTTGATGATGGTAGTAAGGCAGGTTTAGCCGCCAATTATGTAAAGGCAAAAGATGCACGGGCGGTTGTTGCTACAAATATTATTGGTGGTGGCGAGAAAACCACTTCAAAATTTAGCGTAGCTAAAATGAATGCTAAAGATAGCTATATGTTTTACTGCTCTTTTCCTGGCCATAGCGGAATCATGAAAGGCACCGTTAAATTAGTTTAAGGTTTAATCGTACAAAAAAAAGGGAGACAATTTAGTCTCCCTTTTTTAATTTCAATTTGTTCATTTTACTAAACATTAGGTTATGCGCTACCAACGCATTTATTTATGGCGCAGGATTAGTGTAACGCAAATGAATCGCGTCAATTTCTTTGATGATTTCTGGAGTTAATTTAATTTTGTAAGCAGCGATATTTTGTTGTAGCTGCGCCATGCTGGTAGCACCAATAACAGTGCTTGCCACGCACCAGCGATGATACACATATGCAAGAGCAAGCTCTGTGAGGCAGTATCCATGCGCCTTGGCGAGCGTTAAATATTCTTCACAAGCGCTTTGAACATTCGGTTTGGTGTAGCGCTGTGCATAACCTTTAAATAAAGTCACGCGGCCAGTTGCCTGAGAATCTGCCAAATATTTACCACTTAAATGGCCAAAAGCCAGTGGCGAATAAGCCAGCAAGCTTATATTTTCGCGATACAAAATTTCACTCATGCCGAAATCAATATGGCGATTAAGTAAGTTGTAACCATTTTGCAAAGTAGCCACATGCGGCAAATTGTATTGCTTGGCGTAGCGCACAAATTCCATCACGCCCCACGGCTGCTCGTTACTTAATCCAATTGCGCGAATTTTTCCTTCTTTAATTAATTCCTCAAACGTTTCAAGTTGATTTTGAATGCTCACCCACTGTTTTTCGTTACCTTCATTATCTAACTCATTAGCCGCATCAAACTGATATTGGCCAAAAAGTGGCACATTACGTTCTGGCCAATGAATTTGGTATAAATCGATATAATCTGTTTGCAATCGCGTTAATGAATCGTGCAAAGCTTGGCGTATGGTCGCTCTATCTAGCGAAAAGTCATTATTGCGTATCCAGCCTAAACCTCTACGTGGGCCTGATATTTTACTGCCGATGATCAATTGATCGCGTGGCTGGTTTTTTAGCCAATGGCCAATAATCGTTTCAGTACGCGTATAAGTTTCAGCTTTGGGCGGCACTGGGTACATTTCTGCGGTGTCAATAAAATTAATACCGCTTGAAACCGCATAATCAAGCTGTTCATGTGCCTCAATTTGGCTATTTTGGTCACCAAACGTCATGGTGCCCAGGCATATTTTGGATACTTTTAATTGGCTGTTACCTAATTGCATAAAATCCATTAATGCAATACTTTCGTGTCAGGGCTAATAACACTAATTGGAGTTGGGTTTTGCAAAGTAAATCCAGCGCCTAATAACCAACCCGCCTCTTTACAAGCCAGTTGCAACATATTACAAATGGCTAAAATAAGCTCTTGATTCAGATTGATACGCACAGTAACGCCTTCTAAACAAGGCATTTCCAACGTTATTTTTTTGTTTTCAGTTACAACAGTTATTGCATTAGTTGCCAGCAATGCGCCTTCATTACGCATCACTTGGCGTGGTTGATATTCGGTTTTAAAGTCTAATTTTTGCAGTGTTTGCGTAGCTTGCAGCTCTTGCTTAAATTGCGCCACTGCTTGTTGCGGCGCTACATTGGCATTAATAGATGTGGCCGTAGGCAGACTAGTTTCACTATTTAATAACTGCCAAATCTGCTTAGAAATTCGATTTGTTAACCAAACTAACAGCTCAGTATCATCGCTTAAACCGATTTTAAACAATAAGCGATCTTGTTCAGCGTTATAGCCTAAATTCACCTGTTGAATCGCAGCTTCTTTGGTTTGATCACCTTTTGAACTGGTGGTTATTTTATCAATTGTCATGTTCATTTTCTGTTTTCAATTAATTTACATCATTTAACTTATATCAATCATCAAAACTGCTTTTGCTATTGAAAGCGAAGACATCATCTCAATATTAATGCGAGCAGTTAGCAATCTAGATATGCGAGTGCTAAAATGCATGCAGATTTAATCAATTGTATTTTATTTATAGTAACAATCATTATTTTAACTGACTTTTGTAGTTTAATTCACTAGGAGAAATTGAATGAAAATTCGCCCATTACACGATCGCGTAGTTGTAAAACGTTCTGAAGAAGAGCGCACAACCGCTTCTGGCATCGTAATACCCGATAGCGCCACAGAAAAACCAGACCAAGGCGTGGTACAAGCTGTTGGTAACGGCAAACGCGATGACTCTGGCAAGATCAACGCGCTAGACGTTAAAGTTGGTGACAAAGTGTTGTTCGGCAAATACGCTGGCCAAACTGTAAAAGTTGATGGCGATGAGCTACTAGTTATGCGTGAAGAAGACATTATGGCGATCGTTGAGTAATCAACTGTCATTCCAGACTTGATTCGGAATCTTACACAACAAAATAGATTCTGACTTTCGTCAGAATGACAGAATAAGTAAATTATTTAAGGAGCAATTAACATGGCAGCAAAAGACGTAAGATTCGGTGACGAAGTTCGCCAAAAAATGACCAATGGCGTGAATATTCTAGCCAACGCAGTTAAAGTAACCTTAGGCCCAAAAGGCCGTAACGTAGTATTAGAGCGTTCTTACGGCGCGCCAACGATTACTAAAGATGGCGTATCAGTTGCTAAAGAGATCGAGCTTAAAGACAAGTTTGAAAACATGGGCGCGCAAATGGTTAAAGAAGTGGCTTCAAAAACTTCTGATATCGCTGGTGACGGTACAACAACTGCCACCGTTTTAGCCCAAGCGATCATTCGCGAAGGCATGAAATCTGTTGCCGCTGGTATGAACCCAATGGATTTAAAACGTGGCATCGATAAAGCCGTTGCTGCAGCAATCGCAGATTTAAAAACCCAATCTAAACCTTGTACAACCAGCAAAGAAATCGCACAAGTGGGTTCAATTTCAGCCAACTCTGACGAATCTATCGGCAAAATCATTGCTGACGCGATGGATAAAGTGGGCAAAGAAGGTGTAATTACGGTTGAAGATGGTTCTGGTTTAGAAAGTGAATTAGACGTGGTTGAAGGCATGCAATTTGACCGTGGTTATTTATCACCTTACTTTATTAACAATCAAGAACGTCAAATCGCATTGTTAGATAATCCATACGTGTTATTGCACGACAAAAAAATCTCAAACATCCGCGATTTACTACCCACGTTAGAGCAAGTGGCTAAATCTGGCCGTCCATTATTGATTATTGCAGAAGATGTAGATGGCGAAGCCTTGGCTACTTTGGTAGTGAACAATATCCGTGGCATTTTAAAAACCACAGCTGTAAAAGCACCTGGTTTTGGTGATCGTCGTAAAGCCATGCTTGAAGATATCGCTATTTTAACGGGCGGTACTGTGATTGCTGAAGAAGTTGGCTTGAAACTAGAAACAGTGACGCTAGAAATGCTAGGCTCAGCTAAACGTATTGAAGTGGGTAAAGAAAACACCATTATTATCGATGGCGCTGGCGTTGAGATGACCATTAAAGCTCGTATTGCAACCATCAAATCTCAAATCGAAGAATCATCAAGTGATTACGATAAAGAAAAACTGCAAGAACGCGTGGCTAAATTAGCAGGCGGTGTTGCAGTGGTTAAAGTTGGCGCGACGACTGAAATTGAAATGAAAGAGAAAAAAGCCCGCGTTGAAGATGCGCTACATGCAACACGTGCAGCGGTTGAAGAAGGCATTGTTGCTGGCGGCGGTGTTGCGTTAATTCGCGCACGTGCAGCGGTTGCATTGGTTAAAGGCGATAATCTAGACCAAGAAGCGGGTATTAAAATCGTGCTGCGCGCGGTAGAAGAACCATTACGCCAAATCGTTCAAAACGCAGGCGTTGAGCCATCAGTGGTTGTTAATAACGTAGCCGCAGGTAAAGGCAATTACGGCTACAACGCAGCTAACGAAACTTACGGCGATATGATTGAAATGGGCATTTTAGACCCAACAAAAGTAACGCGTTCTGCTTTACAAAATGCAGCATCAGTTGCCGGCTTAATGCTAACAACCGATTGCATGATCGCTGAACTACCTAAAGACGACGCACCAGCAATGGGTGGCGGGGATATGGGTGGGATGGGCGGCATGGGTGGCATGATGTAAAAGTCAAAGAAAAGCTACTGCGCTCGACATCTCGGGTGCATACGGCACTCAAAATCCTCACATACTTCATGTATGCTCCGGTTTTTCCGCTCCGTCTGCCCCCGACCTGCCATCGCTCGCTACGCTTTTCATTTTGACTTTGAATTA
>JAYVLK010000006.1:0-30089 GCA_043759515.1 Methylotenera sp. | reverse complement strand
CACCGCCAAGCTATTTAATACCAGTCATCAACAAGATGGCTAACATAAAACCTCCCTAAGGTGACTTGGTGGAGGTTTTTTGTTGGGGGTTGCATGAGGATTTAGCGCAACACTTTACTTGGTGTCTGTAGTTACTACTTAGTGTCTGTAATCACATTTGACTGGTGTTACAACGGTTATGCGTGAAAATACACCGATGATTTTTGCCGTTTTAACTAGTTAAATACTGAAAATTAGCTTTCCACAGCAATATCGGGTACATAATTAAAAGCAATGCGCATTGGTGCATTATCTAAAGCCGTATGTGCGCCTGCAAAATATATGGTGTTTTTACCATATTTTAAATTTAAAACATCCAATGCTTTATTAAGGCTTTTTTCAGCCCCGCTGGGCTTTTCTGCAAATAAATCGTCCATGTATTCACTTGCGTTACTTAAATTACAAAAATTAACATTAACTGCTATCGGGTAAAAATCAATGTTTGCGTGATTAAAAGCACACAACAATGTCTCTAATGCTTCAGTTAGTTTTAAGCTGTTGTCGGTTTCAGTAATCGCGCTTTCATTGTAAAAACGTGCAATTTCTCTTGTTTTGTTATGGCATAGTTTTATTTTAATACTAATGTGAGATGTGTGAAGTTGATAGCTACGCATGCGCATTGCGGCTTTTTGTAATAACCGATGCAATACCGCTTTCGCGCCAGCTTTATTGCGCATTTCTGGTGGTAAAACGTGCGAGTGGCCTAAGCTACTGCGTTTATTTTTGACGTAATAAGGCTCAATACCGCGTAATTTATCGTAGTAGCGCTCGCCTTCTATGCTGCCCCACGCAGCGCGTAGTTGTTGCCTATTTGCTGCATAAAGCTTTTCAACAGTATCGATCCCATAACGATTGAGCCTTAATTGCATTTGGCTACCAATACCGTTTAGTGCCCGTATTGGCAGCGCATAAAGCTTATCAGGAATATCAGTGCTTTCAATGACCACGCAACCATCTGGTTTTTGCATGTTAGAGGCGACTTTAGATAAAAAAGTATTAGGTGCAATGCCAATAGAGCAGCGTATATGCTCAAACTGATTGCTAATTTGGCGTTTTATTTTGGCAGCAAGCTTTAAAGCGTTTACTTTATCTTGTTGGCTACCCGTTAAAAAGCACACCATTTCGTCAATAGATAACACTTTTTCAACATGCGTACAGCTTTCTACAATTTCAATAAGTTTGTGGTGAAATTGTATGTATATCGGCGGGCGCGCTTCTACAAAAACAATATCACGACATAATTGACGAGCATCGCGCACGCTAGTACCCGTTTTAATACCAAAGGCTTTGGCCTCATAGCTAGCGGCAATGCAACTTGTAGTTTCTGCCATTATCGGTAGTACGCCTATAGGTTTGCCACGCAATTCTGGACATAACTGTTGTTCTACCGATGCAAAGTAGGAGTTAAAATCAACGTATAGTGCATTTAAAGACATAACGTAAATTTTACTTTTTTTGGAATGTTTTGTCTGTAATATTGACCAACTGCTATTAATTAAAATAAATAGGTTAAAGGTGTTAATAATGAAAAACGAACACATAGCGATTTTTGCAGGCGGCTGTTTTTGGTGCACCGAGCCAGTATTCAGCCAATTAAAAGGAGTAAGTAAGGTGGAATCTGGCTATATAGGTGGCCACACTAGAAATCCAACTTACAAAGATATTTGTAATGGCGATACTGGACATGCAGAGGGCATTAGAATAACGTTTGATACGCAATTAATTAGTTTTGAAACGCTGCTTGACGTATTTTTAGTTTCGCACGATCCAACCACATTAAATCGCCAAGGTAATGATGTTGGCACGCAATATCGATCTGCTATTTTTTGCCAAAATGATGCACAAATGGTTGCAGCACACGCCATGATTGAAATTTTTAATGAAGAAAAAATTTACTCAGCACCGATCGTGACAGAGGTAAATGATTCAAGTGAGTTTTACCCAGCAGAAGATTACCACCAATATTATTTTGATAAAAATCCTGGCAATCCATATTGCATGGCAGTGGCAGCACCTAAAGCGGCTAAGATACGTGCCAAATATGCACAGCTTATAGCAAACTAAATTACAGAGTCTTAATCTACGATAAAAATTGAATGCTGTGCAAACCAGTTTCTATGCGGCTCGCAGGCATGTTGTTTTAAGACGATCATTTTAATTTTTGTATTTAATATTTAAGATTTACTGCTCAACCATTGTCGGCGCCAAAAAATTAATATCATCATCAGTGCAATACTGCCCATAATGCTTAGCGCCCACCAAAAACCATTTTTATCTTCCAACCACGGCATCCAGTTGAAGTTCATGCCAAATATCCCCGCAATCAAAGTGGCTGGCATAAACAACATTGCCACAACTGTAAGCGCGCGTAATTCTAAATTGACACGCTGACTTACGCTTGCCATGTAAATATCCATCATGCTACTTAAGCTATCGCGAATAGATTCTAGCGATTCAACAAAATTGACGGTGTGGTCATAGACATCGCGTAAATACGGTATCGTGCTGGGTTGAAAAAACCCTTTTTCGTTGCGTATCAAACTATTAATTACCTCACGCAATGGCCATACCGCGCGGCGTAGTTCAATGCTCACGTGTTTAAGACGGTGAATGTTATGAAGCTCCTCATTGTTAGGTTTTGCCAAAAGCCGATCTTCCAAATCCTCTGAGTCGTTACTCACCGCTTCTAGCACTTTAAAATAACTATCTACCACGCTATCTAACAATGCATAAGCCAGATAATCAACGCCTTGACTACGTGTATGTGCGTGATCAGCCCGCAGACGCTCACGTACAGGTTCAAACGCGCCTGTTGAGCGCTCTTGAAATGTCAGCAAAAAATTGCGCCCAAGCACTAGGCTAATTTGCTCACTATTGGTTGTTAAGCTATTTTTTTCATAATAAAAAAGACGTGTTTCGAGAAAAATATAATCATTAAACTCATCCACTTTAGGTCGTTGCTCAGTGTTTAAAATATCTTCAAGCACTAGCGGGTGCAGGTCAAACAAATCACCAATTTGTTGGATCAGCGCTGCGTCATGTACGCCATGAATATTTAGCCATAACTTTTTGCTAGCGTTTGCGAAATCGGTTTTTTTAAAGGTATTAAGATCATCTGTACTCAACGTTTTTTCAGTTAATTGTGTAGTGTCATATGACAATATCGTCACTTTAGGCGTCTCTAATTTAGCCTCGTCCGCTTGCATATCGCCTATATAAACCAATGAGCCTGGCGCCATGCCACTTTTTTTAGCGTGATGTTTTTTAGATAATTTGCGGGTTTTTTTCATTTAATTTTTGTTTCTATTAATCTTATACAAAACATTTTTAATGCCTTTTTGCAAAATTAAAACTTCATTTTGGTTTTAAGTATTTGCTTTAAATAGCTTGATTAATTGCCTAGGTTTAATTTAATTTCTTGTGTTTTGTAATGCATGTTTTTCATAATTAAAAATATATCTACAACCAAGCACATTGTAATGCCAGCTATGTTGAGTAGCTAATAAAATGTGTTGCCTTCAAAGCATAGCCCGCTTTCATTAAATATTCATCATTCATTTGTAATGCTTAACAATTTCTCTCGACCAAAGCTCAAGGCGCAAATATAGGCTAGGGAGATTTTTATTTTTTTGGAGAGTTAACATGATTACAAAATTCAAGTTTTCAACTTTGGTGTTAAGTTTAGCTTTAGTAATACCTACATTTGGCTATGCCGCTAGTTATTATGTCGATAACGATAGAGAAAAAGAGAACGGCAGAGACACCGTTTATACCTTATCAAATAATGTGACTAAAAACGAAGTGATTAGCTTTCAGCGTGATGCGAAAGGCAATATGTTGGCCTTAGCGCGTTTTGCAACTGGCGGCACTGGCACTGGTGGTGGATTAGGTAATCAAGGCGCATTAGCCTTTAGTAAAAATGGCGATTATCTTTTTGCTGTTAACCCAGGCTCAAACACACTTTCTGTATTCTCAGTAGGCAAAAATGGCAAGTTAAAGTTAGTTGATGTTGCAGCCAATAATGGCTTAAGACCAGTAAGTGTGACCGTTGATAAAAACCGCGTGTTTGTTGTTAATGCGGGCGATGACACCATTTTTGGTTATAAATTTAACAAGCGCACAGGCAAGCTAGAACCATTGCCGCTTACGCATAAAAGGTTAAGTGGCTCACGCACAGCGCCAGCACAAATTAGTTTTGATAACGAAGGTGAGGTTTTAGTGGTTACAGAAAAAGCCACCAATAAAATAACCACTTTTGCCATAGATGAAGACAGTAATTTACCGGCAGATGGCATTAGTTTTGATTCTGTGGGTGATACGCCATTTGGATTTGCTTTTAATAAACGCAATCAATTAATCATCTCAGAAGCAAACGGGGGCAGAGCGGGTGAATCTAGCCTATCGGCTTATAAAGTTAGAAATGAAGGCTTGTTGCAATTACTAAGCTCAGCTGGCGCACCTGGTCAAGCAGCAGCTTGTTGGATAGTCACTACACCAAGTGGCCGAATTGCCTACACCACCAATACGGCTTCTGGCACGGTTTCGTCTTTTACGGTTAATGCAAACGGCACATTAAAATTATTGCAAGTAATAGCCGCTAGAGAAGCAGGCGCTACAGATATGGCCATGTCAAATGATGGAAAAACCTTGTACGTACTTGCCCCAGGATCAAACAGCGTGGGTGAATACAGTGTTGACAGTAACGGTGCTTTAACGAAAACAAGCACATTAACTGGTTTAGCAGCGGGAGTGACAGGGTTGTTAGAACGTTAAGTTTGGATTTTTAAACATTAATTAGCTGTAATGCGGCAAGTTAACTCGTTTAACTTGCCGCTTTCATTTGATATTAAAGTTGAATTAGGTTGGAAACCAGCACACCTAAATCGCCCAAGTAAACAGGCGATTCCACAGAGATGTTAGATTTTTTAAAGTTAAGCTTTTGAAAGTGAAGCTTTTTAAGTTTTACAGACGTTTTTTTATGGTTATTTTTTAGCATTACCTTTACGCAAAGCTTCATGCCGCGCTTTAGTTTCAGGCGTTTGCGCCATTAAAGTAAACATCCGCGCCTCCTCCACCCATTGCAAACGCTCTAACATGGTGAGTTTAGCAAACGCCGCCAATTGCTCGTCAGAGACGTAATAGCTAAAGCCGTTTGGCGCTGATTCTTTGCTAATTTCGCTCATTTAAAAACCGCTCTAAATGGGTAATGTCAGATAAATCTTGTTTACGCCCAGCCGCTTTTTTCAGGGCAATCATGTCTTCAATACAGGCCAACATCACGGGCGTACCCGCAATATCACGCAACACTTTTTTGGCAAAAGCCTGCTTAAAATCAAGCGGATGGTGAATTACAATATCCACCGTGGGCGTGGCAGGCTTGTTGCTAATTAATGATAACGCAATTAAGTTTTTTTCTGCAAATAGCGCCTCACGCTTAGCCGCATCCGCAAGGTCTTCAAGCTTAACGGGCACGTTCGGGTGCAGCCCAAGCTCGCTCGCACAATTTGCTAACTTGGCAACATTATTAGCATCTAGCGCAATCACTAAATCCACATCCATCGTCATACGCGGCACACCGTGCAAGTTCATGGCAAGGCCGCCGATCAACAGGTAATCGATGTCATGTGTTTGTAGCGATTTAAATAGGTCGAGGTAGGTCATATTTAGTAATGATTGTTCTTTAAATTAATAACTTTTTCATTATCTTGATTTGCCAACTACGTTTATAAATTCAGTTATAGATGGCATAGTGGGCCCCTGCTCACTTGAAAGCAGACCCGTTTCGCTTCGGCTGAAGAGAGCTTGCAAAATGATTTTTCTTGATTCTGGGTCATCATCTTTACCATCCCTTAAACTTAAATATAAATGTATAAGTTGCTCTCTTTCTTCGGCATCTCTCATTAAATGAAAAGAACTAAAAGTCATCTTTGAAATTGATTTAACTAAAAATGCGAAGCTTGATAAAACAGTTGCAAAAATTAAAATTCCCTCAATACTTTGTAAACCTAAACCTGTTGGCTGCCCCGATAGCCAACCTAAAAAAAACTTACTGAATAACAAAATTCCTGAGACTAGAAAAGCCAAAAGAATGGCACCCCACCAATAACCTTGTTTCTTAAAAATCTTAACTTTAGTACCCCAATATTCAGCGGCAGAGCTAAAACGTAAATCTTCACGATATTTATTCTCTAAAGTTAATTTGCTTTCTGTCCAAATAGCTAATTGTTCATGAAAAGTTTTAGAATGAAAAGTATTTGTTTTATCTAAACATGCCTCTTTACTAACTAACAGATCAGAAACTTGGGTTTCAGTTTTGTCTTTCCAATTTGTTAGTTCATTCTGAAAACTATTAACATTGTTTATTAACTCATTGTGTTTTTCTACTAATTGGTCTCGAAGTGTATTTAGAGACTTTACTTCTACACCACGACGTTTGTTAAGACCTGTTTTATCTTGGTTTATGAATTCGTATGCAATTAAATAGCCTTGAAAAAAATCGAAACCGTATTGTTGCCTAGATGATGTCTTGTTTACTATCGCCTCAAAAAAAGCGTCAGCAATGTTGCTATTTGACGTTTCATTAAGCGCTAACCATTTGTAAATAAATGGATGGTCACTCCAAACCCAGGCTGTCCCTATCTGCTGGATGATCAAATTTAAAATTTGACTGTAAGATGTATCTACGTCCCAAGTCTCGAAACTAGATTTCCAGCTTATTAATTGATTTAATACAGATTGAAAATTGCTGTATTTTTGAATATATGAATTTGCAGTTGGATTTGAGGCAGAGAGGGTTGTTAAAGGAGTCCAAAAATCAATTTCTTTTTGGAAAAATATCTTCAAAGTTTCAATTGAGTCGAACGGCATACTTTTACCCATTGCATCAGTCAACATTAATGGTGTTGAAAAATTCATATTGTCCTTTTTATAATAATCACTTCAGTGAAACATCCTGCAAAGTCCCGCTTCTATTTAATACAGGCTTATCTGCTACCTTGCCTTTTTCAGCTGCCACTACATAAGGTGCGCCTGAACGCTCCGCCTCCAGCTTCACTTTAATAGCCGCGCGGCGCAAGGCTCTAGCTGCGCATAGTAGCTCAGGGCTGAGTGTTTTAGCAATTTTCATCAAGTGCGTTCTTTCCAATAATTCGGGTTGCGATTTAAGTTCATCACAGCAAGAATGTAGATTTCATCATCACGTGAGATATATAGCAAGCCAAATGGAAAGCGGCGTATGAGTATGCGCCTAATTTCACCCTCTAGAAGTGTCCAAGCTGTTGGAAAGGTTAGAATTAACTTAATTGAAGCGTCAATTTCTTGTGTGAGTTGTTTGCCTAGCCCAGCTTGGCAATCTTCATAGTAGTCAATAGCTTCATCATATTCGTCAGCCGCCTTGGGGTGATAGCTAACTTTCATGCGCCCAAGCGACGATTGGTGCGCGTTGTCATTTCTTCCATAGAAACCACTTTAACGTTACCCGAATCAATTTCTTGCAAACGCTGCTGTGCAACTTTTAACCATGCCAGCTCAATTTCAGGTTGGCTGGTGTTGAGTGTCTGTAATAGACTATCGGCAATTAAAGCGCGCTCTTCAACGGGTAGATTAGCTAATTCATTCATAATATCGGCTGTTTTCATTTTGCATTTCCAATCAACGTATTAAGTTTTATCATGGCACTTTAACTTACTTTTGCCAAGCATCTCGTAAAGTCACAGTACGATTGAACACAAGCCTACCAGCCACGCTATCTATTTTATCCGCCACAAAATACCCATGTCGTTCAAACTGAAACTTGTCTTCTGGTTTTGTATCTTTTAAGCTTGGTTCTAGTTGTGCGGTAATCGTTTTAACGGAATCTGGATTGATATCATCTAAATAATCTCTATCAGGCTCGTCTTTATTGCTTTGGCCAGGGTGGGCTTCTTTAAATAATCTGTCGTATAAACGAATCTCTGTAGATAGAGAATGAGCTGCGCTTACCCAATGGATATTGCCTTTCACTTTGATGGCATCTGCGCCAGGTGTGCCAGATTTGGTATCTGGCAAATATTCACAATGCACTACAGTTATTTTGCCTGCCGCATCTTTTTCGAAACCTACACATTTAACTACATAGCCATAACGCAGCCTTACAAGCCCATCTGGCGTTAATCTAAAAAATCCTTTGCTGGGCGTTTCCATAAAATCTTCGGCTTCTATCCACAATTCGCGGCTCAATGGCACGATGCGTTTGCCTAGTTCTGGTTTTAATGGATGATTAGGTGCAAAGCAATCTTCTACTTTGTCTGTTTCGTAATTATCTATAACTAATTTAATTGGATCTAACACGGCAATTCTGCGTTCTGCAGAGTCGTTTAGCACCTCTCGCATGCAGTCTTCTAATATCGTGTATTCGATCCAGCTATCGGCTTTACTTACGCCAATGCGATCTGTAAATAGTTTAAAGCCATCTGCCACATAACCACGGCGGCGCGCGCCTGCTAGCGTTGGCAGGCGCGGGTCATCCCAGCCAGAAACGTGTTTTTGCTCCACCAAATCAATTAACTTACGTTTTGATAGCACCACATAAGTTAAATTAAGCCGTGCAAATTCATATTGCTTGGGTAATGGGTGCGCTAATAAGGCTGGCTTTTTTATGCCTGTAGAGTCAATTGAAGGTTCTGCTAACCGCTCTAACAGCCAAACATAAAACGGGCGTTGGTCTTCAAATTCTAGCGTGCAAATTGAATGGGTGATTTGCTCTAACGCGTCTTCAATAGGGTGCGCAAACGTGTACATGGGGTAAATGCACCATGCATCACCCGTATTATGGTGATGCGCACGTTTAATGCGGTAAATAGCAGGGTCGCGCAGGTTAATATTGGGTGAACTCATATCAATTTTAGCGCGCAAAATCAGGCTGCCATCGGCATGTTTACCATCGCGCATTTCGTTAAATAATTGCAAATTCTCCGCCACGCTGCGATCACGCCAAGGTGAATTTTTGCCAGCTTCTGTCAGCGTACCGCGTGTTTCACGCATTTCATCTGCGCTTTGGCTATCAACAAAAGCATGGCCATTTTCGATTAAATGCACGGCGGCACGGTACATAAATTCGAAATAATCACTGGCAAAATACAAGTTATTTTCTGATGAATTTTTCCAGCCAAATCCTAACCAATTTACAGCATCCGTAATGCTATCAACATATTCCTGGCTTTCTTTTTCAGGATTCGTGTCATCAAAACGTAAATGACATACGCCGCCATAATCGCGCGCTAAACCAAAGTTTAAAAAGATACTTTTTGCATGCCCTATATGTAAATAGCCGTTGGGCTCTGGTGGAAAACGGGTGCGGATTTTAGCGAAATCTTGTTGTCCAGCAGCATGATGCGCGGCATCGCCTGGGCTACCTGCCCATTTTTTATTTTCATAAATGTGGCTTTCTAGATCATGCTCAATAATGGCACGAATAAAGTTTGAAGCTGCGGGAGTTACGGTTTTTTCTGATGACATAATGGTTTTTTGTTCAATTTTTATTAACAAGTAAGACACATATTTTACACTGTAATTTTTGCCATTTTGCACAAACCCAAGCACAAGCCTGTTTTTTTGCAAACGCTTGATATTAATCTGCTTGGTGACATAAATCACAAGCTGTGAAGCTTAAATTTGGCTATGTTAAAATGGTGTAAATTATGAATAAACTCACTTTTCCAATATTACGAATGTTAGCAGATGGCCAGTTTCATTCTGGCCAAGTGTTGGCACAGCATTATAAAGTGTCGCGCGCAAGTATTTGGAACGCGATTTTGCACGCCAAAAGTTTAGGGGTAAACGTTTTTTGTGTGCGCGGGCGCGGCTATAAATTGCCACAAGCAATTGATTTTATTGATAAAAACAATGTATTAAGTGCTGTTGGAAAACAATTTGAGAATTTCGATTTGGTTATCCTTGATGAGATCCCGTCAACTAATACTTATTTAATGCAGCAAAAGAATGTGGCTCACGCTACATGCGTTGCAGCTCATATTCAAACCAATGGCCGTGGCCGTCGCGGTCGCGCTTGGGTTTCGCAATTAGGTGCTAGCTTAACTTTTTCTCTACTTTGGCGCTTTCAATGCGGGGCTGCGGCATTATCTGGCCTAAGTTTGGCGGTAGGGGTGGCAATCATCAGGGCTTTGCATGAGATGGGCATTGAATGTGCGCAACTTAAATGGCCAAATGATGTGCTTGTTTTAGATAATATGAAAGTTGCCAAAAAGTTAGCTGGCATTTTAATCGAGTTGCAAGGCGATTTGCATGGGCCAAGTGTGGCGGTGATTGGTATAGGGGTAAACTTGAGTTGTCCTAAAGAAATGCTCGAAAATATTGATCAACCAGCAACTGACTTAGCGCACATTTTAGCTACCGCAAATAAGCCTTTAATTAATCAAAGTGCGCTTTTAGGCGTGTTGCTAAAACATTTAGCCGAAGTTTTAAGCAGCTTTGAAGCAAATGGATTTGTTGAGCTGCGTGATGAGTGGACTAGTTATCATGCGTATCATCATAAAAGCGTGAAGATGTTATTACCAAATGGGGATGAGATTGCAGGTGTGGTGAACGGGGTGGCAGATGATGGGGTGTTGTTAATAGAAACAATGCAGGGCTTGCAGCGTTTTAATGCGGGCGAGATTAGTATGCGTGGTTTGCAATGATATTGTTAATAGATGTGGGTAATACCCGTACTAAATGGGCTTTGGCGGCAAATGCTGATTTTGCACATGAAAACCAATTAAACGCGCTAAGTGATTTAGGTGTTTGTATAAATGCTGAATTAGTTTTGTCTGAATTAAAGTTAACTGCGAAAAAAGCCAGCAGGGTGGTGGTTGCAAATGTGGCAGGTGAACAAATGGCGCAACAATTACAACAACTATTATTGCCATTAGCTATACATTTTATTAGGCCAACACTTAAAGCTTGCGGTGTTACAAATGCTTATGTTGAGCCTGAAAAATTAGGTGTAGACCGCTTTGCAGCTTTGATTGCTGCTTGGCACTTAACTAAGCAATCTTGCATAGTTGTCAATGCTGGTACGGCCATAACAATTGATGCTCTAAATGACCAAGGTGTTTTTTTAGGCGGTACCATCATGCCAGGGTTACATTTGATGCGCGCTGCCCTTGATAACAATACTGCTAACTTGGGCTTAAATGTTGGAGAATACGTAAGCTTGCCCAACAATACTAAAGATGCGATTGAAACAGGTTGTATTAACGCGGCAGTTGGCGCGATTATGTTGATGCTTAATAATATGCAACTAAAACATGGTGAAAAGCTACAAGTGATATTATCAGGTGGGGATGCAAGCAGATTATTAATTGCCTTAAACCAGTTAGAAAAAAAGGTTATCATAGCGCCTTATTTTGAAACGCAGCTTGCACCAAACCTTGTACTGCAAGGCCTACTTTTGCTTGAAAGAGAACGCGCATGAAATGGATCATCAGTTTAGCGTTATTAAATGTGGCGATCTTGATTTATTTCAATCTTGATTTGATCGCCCCTAAACAAACCTCACCATTTGAGCCTATAAATCCAGAAAAACTAAAGATTCTTTCACAGCTAGAATTAAGTGCTATGCCAAAAAAGTTGAAGACAGAATCTACAGATTTAACAGTAGTTGATAACACTGCAAATGAACCTAAAAGTTGCTATGAGTGGGGAAGCTTTACAGCCAACAATTTGCCAGCAGCGCAAGTAGCATTGGTTAAACTAAATTTAAAAAACGTTACACAACAAACCACTACAATAGTAAATGACAGGCGTTTTTGGATCTATTACCCTCCACTAAAAAGTGCGCAGTTAGCCCAGTTAAAAGCCGCCGAGATAAGCGCTCTAGGTGTTACAGAATTGTTTGTGGTGCAAGATTCGCAGTGGCGTAATGCAATCTCTTTTGGCTTATTTCAAGATGAGCAACTGGCAACTCAACTATTAAATGATTTGCAAGCCAAAGGCATACAAGGTGTTACTAAAGCATTGCGTAACCCTGGTAAAAACAATTTAAGCTTGTTGATTACTGAAGTTGGTGCGCAAGTGGCTGATGAGTTGCAAAAAATCACACCAGAATTTTTAGGCACAGAATTAAAATTAAGTGCTTGTCCTGCATAGGTTTTTATTAGTTAATAGTAATTGTTTTGTATGATAATAATCAAAAAACAAACGCTAACAGGTTGATTTACATAGACCTTTTTAATTCAAACTATTTTAATAAAATAGCATAACTTTTAGCAATCGTGTTGGCTATCTTTTCTTAATATACAAATCTGTGATAGTGCCTTCTTTCATCTCAGCCGCAAAACAAATGGTTTCTGATAAGGTGGGGTGCGCATGAATACTCAAGCCCAAGTCATGTGCATCTGCGCCCATTTCAATGGCTAACACAGCTTCTGCTAGCAATTCACCTGCATTTGCCCCCACTATGCCCGCGCCAATTAAGCGTTGTGTGGTTTTATCAAATATTAATTTCGTCGCACCATCGGTGCGCGCATTTGCAAGCGCGCGCCCACTGGCTGCCCACGGAAAACTGGCTTTTTCAATCTCAATGCCTTTAGCTTTTGCTTCTATTTCGGTAACACCTGCCCAAGCGATTTCTGGGTCAGTGTATGCAACAGATGGGATGCATTTAGCTTGAAATTCCACCTTATGGCCAGCGATAACTTCAGCGGCTACTTTGCCTTCATGCGTGGCTTTATGCGCTAGCATGGGTTGGCCGACAATATCGCCAATGGCAAATATATGGCTAACATTGGTACGCATTTGTTTATCAACTGCAATAAACCCACGTTCATCAACATTAACACCTGCAAATTGCGCGCCAATATTTTTACCATTGGGGTAGCGCCCGATTGACACTAAAACGCGGTCGTAAATTTGCACTTCTTTTGGTGCTTGTGCTAAAGCTTCACCTTGTTTTACATCTTCGCTTTGTTTTGTATCTTCACCTTGCGCCTCAAAGCTCACATGTATGCCATCGGCTTTAGCTTCCATTTTAGCTACTTTAGTTGATAACATAATCGCTTCAAAGCGTTTCTCCATGCGCTTTTGTAGTGGGCGAACCAAATCGCGATCGCAACCTTGAATTAGGCCATCAGTAAATTCCACAACGCTCACTTTTGAACCCAGCGCATCGTAAACAGTGCCCATTTCTAGCCCGATAATGCCACCACCAACCACCAACATGCGCTTTGGTATATCGGCCAGTTTTAACGCACCAGTAGAATCCATAATGCGCTCATCATTAGCTGTATGTTGATCTAAGCCAGGAAACTTAACCGCTTGAGAACCTGCTGCGATAATGGCGTTTTCAAAGACTATGGTTGTTATTTTGCCATCAATATCTGTCACTGAAATTTGATTAGCACTTGTAAAAACGCCGTTTCCTGCAATCACTGTTACACCGCGTTGTTTAGCCATTTGGCTCAAGCCACCAGTTAATTTGGCCACTACATCATTACTTTTCCAGTGACGCAATGCGTCTAAATCTATATTAGGCGCACTAAAACTTACGCCATGCTGTGCAGAGTGCTCTGCATCTGTGATTACTTTTGCTGTGTGTAATAATGCTTTAGAAGGAATACAGCCAACATTTAAACAAACACCGCCAAGGGTTGCGTAGCGCTCAATTAGCACTACTTTTAACCCTAAATCTGCTGCTCTAAATGCCGCCGTGTAACCGCCAGGGCCTGAACCTAACACCACCACTTGAGTGATTAAATCGCTATTGGCTATTTCTGTTACGTTTGTAGAGGTAGCCATTAAAGGTGCTGCGTTTATAGCGATAGTCTTCGGTATTGGAGCGACTGCAGGTACAGCAGAAATATTCACTTCTGGTTTATCTTGCTGTATTTCTATCAAGTCATTTTTTAATGATGGCAAAGCCGCTTGCGTTTCTGGCTCAATGATCAAAATCAATGAACCTTTAGCGACTTTATCGCCGACTTTAATCTTTATTTCTTTAATAGTTCCAGCATGTGAGGAGGGAATATCCATCGATGCTTTATCTGACTCGACCGTCATTAAGGAATCATCAATGTTGATCATATCCCCAATTTTTACTAATACTTCAATAATCTCTACACTGTCAAAATTGCCAATATCAGGCACCAATATATCCATTAAAACGCACATGCTTACCCTTTAATTTGCTTTACTGTTAAATGTATTTTAACATTATTGTGAATGACTGATTTGCAACACATGAGGCTTAATAAAGTTTGCAACCTATAGATTTTATTAAGCGGTTGCTAGATGTTTGTAATGATTAACATGCATTCAAACCTAGCTTAAGTGTGTTACGCTTAATTTGCAATTAAAGTAACAAGCGACGAACGTCTGATAACATCATGCGCATATGGCTGGTAAAGCGCGCACCATCAGCGCCATCTACCACGCGATGATCATACGACAGAGACATGGGCAGTATTAAACGCGGTTCAAATGCTTTGGTGCTTTCATCATAAACGGGCTGCATAGATGCCCTAGAAACGCCTAAAATGGCTACTTCTGGGCAGTTAATAATCGGCGTAAACATGGTGCCACCAATGCCACCAAGGCTAGAAATAGTAAAACATCCGCCTTGCATTTCTTCAATTTTTAATTTGCGTTCGCGCGCTTTGGTCGATAATTCACCTAAATCACGCGCAATATCTAGCACATCTTTTTGCTGAACGTCTTTAACCACAGGCACCACTAAACCATCTGGCGTATCGCAAGCAAAGCCGATGTTGTAGTAATTTTTTAAAATTAAGCTATCGCCATCGGGTGAAAGTGAAGAATTAAAGTTAGGATAAGCTTTTAGCGCATTAACCGATGCTTTAATTAAAAACGCTAACATAGTCAATTTTGCACCACGCTTTTCCGCATCCTTCAACATTGATTTTCTAAATTCTTCTAAATCGGTAATATCAGCTTGATCAAATTGCGTAACATGCGGTGCAGTCACCCAATTGCGATGCAAATTTGCGCCAGAGATTTTTTTGATTCTAGATAATGGTTTAGTTTCAATTTCACCAAATTGACTAAAATCAATAATTGGCATTGGTAATGTAGCTAACGAACCAAGGCCTGCGCCCATATTTTCTGTACGTGGCTTAGCCAATTCATTTTTTACAAAATTTTGTACGTCAATTTCTGTAATCCTATCTTTTGCTGCACTTCCCTTAATTAGCGCTAAATTAACACCCAATTCACGCGCAAATTTACGCACAGATGGGCTAGCATGTGATGTTTTACCACCATTAACAACAACACTTTCACCCACTGGTAACGGTTGATGCGCAGGCTGGATCTTTTGCGCAGGCTCTGGAGCGGGGCGCGATGGCACTGGAATAGAACTTGGTATAACTGGTTCTGGAATACTAATTTTTGGTGTTTCAGTGACCACACTCAATGGGGTAGAGCTGACAGGTACATGCGTATTAGCTACTGGCGACACCGTTTTGACTTCGTCAACCACTTCAGCAGCTTCTAAGGTCAACATTAAATGCCCTTGTGCGATTTTATCGCCCACTTTTAGCACTACATCTTTAACTACACCAGCAAATGGCGCAGGAATATCCATTGACGCTTTGTCAGATTCAACTGTGATTAGAGAATCGTCTTTGGCAACCGTATCACCCGCTTTTACCAACACTTCAATCACATCCACACTATCAAAGTTGCCAATATCAGGCACTAAAACATCTTTTAAATTACTCATTATTTAAAACCCTTTTTTTAGCCACAGAGAACACAGAGTTCACAGAGCGTTGATTTAATCTTCAAACTTAACTGAAACTCTCTTAGCGAGAATTACGTTAAGAAAGATTTTCTCTGTGTTCTCTGTGTTCTCTGTGCCCTCTGTGGCTAAGAAATAAAAAATTAAACAGTCACAGGATTCGGTTTATTAGCATCTAATTTATACTTGTTAACAGCCTCCAACACCTTAGCCGTTGGCAATTTACCTTCATCAGATAATGCTTTTAAAGCAGCAACTGCAATATAGCGCGCATCTACTTCAAAAAAGTCGCGTAGAGCTTCGCGGCTATCTGATCGACCGTAACCATCTGTACCCAATGCTACAAACCTATTAGGCACAAAGCGTTGAATTTGCTCAGCAAAGCTTTTCATGTAATCGGTTGAAGCAATGACTGGGCCTTTGGCTTCTTTTAAAGATTCCGCAACGTAATTCAAGCGCTGTGGTTTTTCTGGATTCAGCATATTCCAGCGTTCGCAATCCAAGCCTTCGCGGCGTAGCTCGGTAAAACTGGTCGCACTCCACACATCGGCAGACACGCCCCAATCTTTTTCAAGCAATTCGGCCGCTGCAATTACTTCGCGCAAGATAACGCCACTGCCCATCAATTGTACTTTCTCGCCTTTGGTTTTTGATTTGCTGAAGCTATAAAGGCCTTTTAATA
This sequence comes from Methylotenera sp., assembly GCA_043759515.1. Taxonomy (GTDB): domain Bacteria; phylum Pseudomonadota; class Gammaproteobacteria; order Burkholderiales; family Methylophilaceae; genus Methylotenera_A. The sequence goes on along the minus strand of JAYVLK010000006.1, from coordinate 13,635 downwards.
TGCCTTGCACAGCGCCAGCTGGCAGAGCAGGGTGACTGTAGTTTTCATTCATCAAGGTAATGTAGTAATACACATCTTCTTGATTTTGTACCATGCGGCGCATGCCTTCTTGAATGATTACCGCTAATTCGTAAGCAAAAGTTGGGTCATAAGAAACACAATTTGGAATGGTGGCCGCCATTAAGTGGCTATGACCATCTTCATGTTGCAAGCCTTCGCCGTTTAGAGTTGTTCTGCCAGCGGTTGCCCCCAATAAAAAGCCGCGGCAACGTGAGTCACCTGCTGCCCAGGCAAGGTCGCCAATACGCTGAAAGCCAAACATAGAGTAGAAGATATAAAACGGAATCATCTGTACGCCAGTGACAGAATACGAAGTTGCTGCCGCTATCCAGCTAGAAAATGAGCCTGCTTCGTTAATGCCTTCTTCTAAAATCTGACCATCTTTCGATTCTTTGTAATACATCACTTGGTCAGAATCCATTGGCTCGTATAACTGGCCTAAATGCGAATAGATGCCAAGCTGTCGGAACATACCTTCCATGCCAAAAGTGCGCGCTTCATCTGGCACAATTGGCACTATGAATTTGCCCAGTGTTTTATCGCGTAATAATGTGGATAAAATACGCACAAATGCCATGGTGGTCGATATTTCACGCTCACCCGTGGCAGTTAACATGTTTTCAAAAGCCGATAATGCGGGCACGGTTAACTCGTTACCTTTACGTCGGCGTTGCGGTACAAAACCGCCCATGGCAGCACGGCGTTCAGACAAATACTTCATTTCTGGTGAATTGTCAGCTGGTTTGTAAAAACTTAAGCCCTCAACTTGCTCATCGGTAATCGCCAAATCGAATCGGTCACGGAATTTTTTCAGCGATTCAATATCCATGCTTTTTTGCTGATGCGTGGTATTTTGGCCTTCGCCTGCATCGCCCATACCGTAGCCTTTTACCGTTTTGGCTAGAATTACCGTTGGTTGGCCTTTGTGATTTACAGCTGAGTGATACGCTGCATATACTTTATGCGGATCATGCCCACCGCGGTTCAAGCGCCAAATATCAGCATCACTCATGGCGGCAACCATTTCCTTTAACTCAGGATATTTGCCAAAGAAGTTTTCACGCGTGTAGGCACCACCTTTGGCTTTAAAATTTTGGTATTCGCCATCCACGCATTCTTCCATGCGTTTTTTTAAAATTCCATCTTTATCCATGGCCAATAAGGGATCCCAATACGAACCCCAAACCACTTTTAATACATTCCAGCCAGATCCGCGGAAATCAGATTCTAACTCTTGAATGATCTTGCCGTTGCCACGCACTGGGCCATCTAAACGTTGTAAATTACAGTTGATTACAAAAATCAAATTATCCAGATTTTCGCGACTAGCAAGGGAGATTGCACCCAATGATTCTGGCTCATCCATTTCGCCATCGCCACAAAACACCCAAACTTTACGATTCGACGTATCAGCGATACCGCGGTCATGCATGTATTTTAGAAAGCGCGCTTGATAAATGCCCTGTATTGGTCCAAGCCCCATTGAAACCGTGGGAAATTGCCAAAAATCGGGCATTAACCATGGGTGAGGATAGCTGGATAATCCGTTACCACCCGTTTCTTGGCGAAAATTGGATAATTGCTCTTCATTGATTCGGCCTTCTAAAAACGCACGGGCGTAAACACCAGGCGAAGAATGGCCTTGAAAATAGACGCAATCGCCACCGAAATCTTGTGTTGCCGCGCGGAAAAAATAGTTAAACCCCGTGTCGTACAAGGTAGCTGCCGATTGAAAGCTGGCAATGTGGCCGCCAACGCCTGGGGATTTTTCGTTAGCGCGTAACACCGTCATAATCGCGTTCCAGCGCACAAGCGCGCGCACACGGCGCTCCATTTCTGGGTCGCCTGGCAAGCGTTGCTGTAGGTGTGTTGGAATGGTATTTACATAAGCAGTAGTAGCGTTATAAGGCAAATTACTGCCAGAGCGGCGCGCCTTATCAATCATGGCTTCAAGTAAAAAGTGCGCGCGATCTGTACCTTCGGTTTCAATAACCGCGGTTAGCGCGTCTAGCCATTCTTGCGTTTCAAGCGCGTCTGTTTCTATCAAATGCTGATGGGTGTTCAAATTCATGCGGGGATAGTCTCCGTGGATGCTGCTGCTATTGTTATAATGCGGTCTAGCGCTTAATTGAGTAATTTAACTAGATAAAATTCAAGTTAATGGCCGAAAAAACTTGGCCAAAAAAACTATAAGTTTTTAAAACATAATAGATACCGATGAACTGACCTTAAATGCCAACATCATAAAGATTATAGTGTGGCAATTTTCAGCTTTTAGGTCAAGTTAAACAAGTGCTACAAGCTGTTTAAAATTAAGATTTGCTAGCTTAGATAATGATTAACTATAAGACTAACCATAAGACCAAGGAACAATTAAATGTTGGTAAAACTTACACAAATTACAAGTAATTGCATCGAAAATAGCTTATTTTCGCATAAACACAGCATTTTTGTTTTAGATGAAATGGCTGAAAACAAGCATTTATTTGCTGATTTGCTTAAAACACATCTAGAGCGCAATTCTACTGACTTTAAAAGCCTAGCTAAAACGCCTGTTTGTATTCATTTGCCAAACGGAGGTATCGCCAGTTTTGTAGTTTTGCAACCGTCATTATCGGTTTTTCAACAGCATTCGTTATTACGTAAAGCGGTTAAGCCTTTATTAGATGAACATCCACAAAGTGTTGCGATTTGTGTGTATAGCGGTGTGGAAGAGGCGCGCGAAAAACATGCTTGCGCGGCTTATTATGTTGTAACCGTTAATGCAGCCATATTACCCAGCCGAAAAACTTTAAAAGAAGCCAAACAAGCCACACTTCAAGAAGTCACTATTTATGGCTATCAAGCTAGTCACGACTACAGCTTTGTTAATGCGCGGGTTGCGGCTAACACACTATGTCGTAGCCTTACCATGCTGCCACCAAACGAATTAACACCTACGATTTATCGCCAAAAGGTAGCTGAATTAGCTAGGCAATATGGCTGGACGCATGAAGAGTTTGATATGAACGCGCTAAAAGAAATGGGCGCTGGCGCGTTTTACGCGGTTGGTCAAGGTAGCGAGCCGATGGATGCGGCGATTGTGCATTTGAGCTATTCGCCAAAAAAACTTCAAGACAACATTAACGATGCAGAAGAGCCACTAAAGCGCATCGCACTAGTTGGCAAAGGCATTTGTTTTGACACCGGTGGCCACAATTTAAAACCAGCTAAATACATGCAAGGCATGCATGAAGATATGAACGGCAGTGCGGTTGCTTTAAGTATTTTGCAAGCTGCAACAGAAATGGCGTTGCCCGTAAAGCTAGAATGCTGGTTAGCGATTGCCCAAAATCATATTGGCCCATTGGCGTATAAACAAAATGATGTGGTGACAGCTTTAAATGGCATGACGATTGAAATTGTGCATACCGATGCTGAAGGCCGCATGGTGTTGGCTGATACACTAACTCTTGCATCACGGCCAGATAAAGAAGGCAATCTGCCTGATGTGATACTAGATTACGCAACCTTAACTGGCAGTATGGCAGTTGCGGTTGGAGATCGCATGAGTGGCATTATTAGTAATCGGCCAGAGCTAGCCTGTATGGCAGTTGGCGCGGGCGCATCGGCGGGTGAGCGCATTGTGGCTTTTCCATTTGAGGAAGATTGGGATATTGATTTAGAAAGTGACATTGCAGATATTAAACAATGTACGCTTGAAGGCGGTGGCGATCATCTACATGCCACACGCTTTATGGGTAAATTTATTGAGAACGATATTGCCTGGGTGCACGCCGATCTATCAAGCACGAATCGCAAAGGCGGATTAGGCGCTGTGCAAAGTGATGTGAACGGTTTTGGCGTAGGTTTTGGGCTTGAATTAATTAAACGGTTTATTCAAAAAGATGAGCCTGTAAATTAGTTTGCATGCTAATAATTAATATGCTATAAAGTAAAGGCTTTGTAGATGTTAATCAATTGTTGCAAACTGTTACATATTATAAAGCTAACAAACTAATCGTTAAAATATAAAATTAAAAAAATTTTTGGGTTATCAACTCAATCACATCACTTAAATTCATTAGGAGAAGCAAAATGACCTTAAAAAGTAAAATTGTTGGATTATTATTATCAGTTGCAGCAATTGGCGCAATGTCTGTTTCATCAATTGCAACAGCAGAAGACAGCTTGTATACACGTTTGGGCGGTACTTATAATATTGCGCAAACAGTTGATCACTTAGTCGATAAAATTTACTTAAACCGTGGCTTAAATGCTAACCCAAAACTAAAAGCCATTCACGATAGACCAGAGACAAAAGCAGGATTTAAAGTTTTGCTCACTAACTGGGTAGTGCAAGAAACAGGCGGTCCAAAAATTTATCAACCAGATGAATTTGGTCGTGGTAAATCAATGAAAGACAGCCATCCACATTTAAATATTTCAAATCGCGAATTTAATATTATTTTAAACGAGTGTTTAGAGACATTTTATACATACAACATACCTGCACTTGAAATCAGTCAACTAATGGCAGATTTAGAAAGCTATCGTAACGTGATTGTAACGGCAGAAAAACCAGTGACAGAAGCGACAAAAAAATAAGTAATAAAAACAAGTAATAAAAACAAGTAAGTATAAAAAGCCAGCGATTACGACTGGCTTTTTTTTACTTTTGTTTTAAGGCTTGATTTTTGTTGTATACCTAATTGGGTTATTTACATCACGTGGATCGTACTTCACAATTCGACATGGTTTGCACCAAGCGGTGCAATGAATCTTTTAGCTGATTGAATTCTTCTTCACCCAAACCAGTTTGGCAAGCAACACCATGCTGCACTTGGGCGATTTCTTGCTGCAAAGCGCTACCCGCAGCCGTTAATTTTACTTCTACAATGCGCTCATCTTTTGGGTTGCGTATACGAGTGACAAAACCAGCCACTTCTAACCTTTTAAGCATTGGGGTTAAGGTTGCCGAATCAAGCTCCAGGCGTTGCGCTATCTTGCCAACGCTAATGCCATCTTGCTCCCACAACACCAATAAAACTAAATATTGCGTGTAAGTAATACCTAATTTTTCTAAAGAAGCTCGATAAGCACGAGTAAGAGAATGGGTAGCGGCATAAAGTGCAAAACAAAGTTGATGGTCTAGCTTTAGGTTGCTGTATTGAGTCATAGCTAATCTTATTGGTTAATTTTACCTAAATTCTACTCAATATTATTTAAGATGCAAAGTGTTTTGTAAACCCAATAGTTAGCAAGCCTAATAATGTATTGCGTTAATCGTTTGCTGTTTATTGTTTGTTGATTAACACCAATATTAACATGACCGTTTTGAGTTAAAAAACTCTAATTGTTGTCATTAACATATTTTTGATTGGCATCAAATATTTTCATATACTTTTAAAATCCACTTTCTCTTATAAACAAAGCCGCAAATCGGTTAAAAACGCTTGGCAACCAAGCTTTCGCTTGTGTGCTTATACTTACATTTGCTAGGGTCATTTTTTGTAAATCTGGTTGTTGGTCAAACATAATCCGCACCTTATAAAAGCCTTGTACAGGGTTTGATTTATTATTTGGGAGCGTGGCAATTTCACCGCCATGTTGCACATCAAGCATGCTATGCGGCAGCGTATTAATCTTTGTAGTATCAATCGCATGTACTTGACCGCTAAAAACATGATAGTTGCCGCTTTCAATGGTAATTTTTGCTTTGTCTCCTAACTGTACGCGCTTTATTTCAGCTTCTTCTACCAACACATCTGCAGCCCAAGTTTGCGGATTTATCAAAACCGCCATCGCTTGTTTTGGATGTACCCAAGTGCCAACACTCAAACTCTCGTCAATATCTTGTAACACGCCCGTAAACGGCGCAACTAAATCCATGCGCGATAATTCATCTTCATAGAGCTTTACTTCAGCATTAAATTTATCTTGCTGGCTTTGTAATTGTGCGCGTTGCTCTTCGCCATCTTCGATGCCGCTTAAGCCGCGCATTTGATTCCCCCTAGCATCAGCCAAGCCTTGTGCACGTAGAGCATCATTGGCAATATCGGGTGATGAAAGCGTAAATAAACGTTGCCCAACAACCACAGAGCCATTTTTTGCCATGCTTGCAAGCTTGCCAGCGGTTGGGGTAAAAATAACGCTTTGTTGGGTAGCATGCACCCAAGCTTGGCCATGCACACTGGTTTGCCAAGGTATTAACCCTAATGCAAGCAAGCTGCTTATCAATAATAAACCTGTCAATATTCGACTCAACTTAATTTCAGATCTCCTTTCAAACCAGATAGTTAACTCGTGCCAGATTGGCAAAAAAATGAACCAGGCTAATTCTATGACAAATAAAATGATGCCTAATACTTTAAAAAAGAAATAATAGACCAACCAAGCGATACCAATAAAAACAGTTAACCTATAAACCCAAGTAATGGTCGCAAAAATAGTCAGTGTTCGACGTTTTTTTGATGAAAATTCTTCTGCATAAGCGTCATTAAAGCCTAATAATGTGCGTCGCATCCAGGTTTTGGCGATTGCGGTTGAGCGTTCATGTAGGTTAGGAAAATCCAGTAAATCAGACAAAATAAAGTAGCCATCAAAGCGCATAAATGGGCTAACGTTAACTAATAATGTCAGCACCCAGCTAGTGGTGGCTAAAAAAAACAATGCGCTTTTTAATGCGCCTTCACTACTTAAACTCCAAGCTAATGTAGCAATGCCAGCTAATGCTAGTTCTGTAATGATGCCTGCTGAGGCGATATTTAAACGTTGTTTGGGGTTGGTTAATTTCCAGCTTTCTGATGTATCGGTGTAGGGCATGGGAAACATGACCAGTAATGCAACGCCCATATGCGCCACGCGCACATTGTAACGGGTGGCAGTAAAGGCATGGCCTAGCTCGTGCATGCATTTTGAAAAAACCAAGGCAAGACTAAAGCTAAATGCGCCTGCAAGACTTAGCTGATCCACAAAAGTACTTTTAAAAGTATCCCACTGCCGAGTGACTAAAAACAAGCCTGTTAGGGTGATCGCTAGCACCACGTATGCGGTTATAGGGTTAAATACCCAGCGTACAAATGGCAGGCATTTGGCTAAAAGTACTTGTGGCTTGATTAGCGGAATGCGAAAAAACAAGTAGTGATGGACTAATTGGGTTAAAAAGTTTTTTTTATGGCGTTTTGCTTCGTTTATTAATTGATCTACAGCGGCTGATGTATTGGCTTGCAGCAAGCGGTGTTGATTTAAAAAACCAGCTAAGCTCAATACATGTTCAGGTTCAATATTTAACGTCGTTTCATTATTCACGTCAATCACAATATCGTCGATAAGATGCAAACCCCAGCGCGTTAATATTTCAAAATCCATCCAGCCTAAGCGGTAAAACTTGTTGTTGATTGGGTCATGGATCATCCAAGCAGGGCTACCATCTGAATTGGCAGCTGCAGGAATCAATCGCAATTCTTCGCGAATGTCAGGAACTGTTTCAGGAGCTTGTGGTGCGCCAAGTTGCATTTGAAAACTTAAGTTTAAGTGGATTTAAGCGGATTTAATCGGCTGAAAAAGTGTGTACGTTGCAAACGTCACATTAAAAGCCAGTCCACTCGCGTGTGGCTGCAATTGGGCGTCTAAACAAATAATAGCCTAAATTGCTCCACTCACCCGTTATGCGTGCCGTGCCACGTAAGCCGATTCGTGGCAGATTTTGTTTGCTTTCAAAAGCGCCTTTTAAACGATAACTTGACACGTTTTCTGGGCTTAAACTAGCTTGATAACTGGTTTGCTCTAAATTGGCGGTGATTGGGTTTAGCGGGTCGGTATGCAAGAATAATTTCATGTTTGCACCTTTTTGAATATTTAGCGCATCTTTTACTGGTAACCACATTAGTAAACCAGCGTCATTTGAATCGGCAATTTGCATTACACGCTCCCCAGTTTGCACGGGTTTTCCTATCCAATCATTCGCATCAGTAAATACCGCAATGCCGCTACGTTCTGCTTTAATGGCCACGCGTGCCATTAAAGCTTGAATTGAAGCTAGCTCTGCTTCTTTTTCGTGCACTCTACCAATTGCACCCGCTAACTCCGCTTTCCCTTTATAGTCATCAAAGGCACGCTGTTGGGCAACCAATGCATCGGCCTTGGCAGATGATAGCGCTTTGTTGGCTATTTCAAAACGATTAGTAATTGAGGTGTCGTCTAAGGTAAATAGTGGGTCACCAATATTTACATACGCATTTGGCGCAACTAGTATGGCTTGTATCACGCCATCTTGCGGGGCTGCAACACTCAATGCATTAAGCGCGATCACCTCAGCAGGTGCCAATGTAGATAAGCGCACTGGCATCAGCATAAGTGCTGCCAATATAAAACTGGTTAGTACCCAGTATTTAAATTTAAATAGGCTGCTAGCTTTTGTTAACCAGCTTTTTTTATGATTATTTAACGCGCTTAAACTATGGCCATACACTTTATGCATCACTTCAAATTGGTTAATCTCAAGCGCAGACCATGCTTGTTCGCGCGCATACAAAGCTAAACCTAATAGCGCGTCATCATTGTCGCGTAACGGCAACACCAATAAATGCTCTGGTAACCACTCTTGCCATTCTTCCTGAAATTTAATGTCTGCTGACTCAAAACTAATTAGCTGATGCTTAAGGTTTAAATCAAAAGTGCTAGCAAAATGCGTTAGCCAAACGCTGTAAGGTGAGTTTTCTGCCACGCTGACCAATCCAGATGCTGCTACAAGAATCGGCTTTTTCTGATTGCGTATATTAAAGAAAGCAGCTTGCCTGTAATGAGCCAGACCTATGGTTTCATTAACAATAATAAACGCTAAATCGGCAGCTTTTATGGCCGCGATAGTGCGCAAGCTTAACGCAATGAAAACTTGCTCTTTGCTGCGCAAAGTAGTGCCTTGAAGATCGGGAGGATTAGCAATATTGGGTAAATTCACTTGGGTCAAGCAGTCTAATGATGATTTGGTTTTTTAAAATAAAACCTGAACCGTTAACTCTCAATAATAGGCATTTAAATCGGCCACACCACTCATGCCAGATAGTAATTCACGGTAGTTTTTAGCCAATTTAGCTTCAATTTCAACCGTTTGACTCACAGGATCCACGCGACTATTGACCGCGGTTACAACCGCTGGGTAATTCAAACCTGTTTCGTCAATATTAATACTGAATTTTGCACCCGACTTTAATTTGGCAATTAATTTAGAAGGCGCGTTTAATTTAAGCTTTAACGCGCCAAAATCAACTAGTTCCATCAAAGGCTGGCCAGGGGTTACTGTCATGTGATTTTTAACATTTGTCCTAGCCACACGGCCAGACCAAGGCGCATAAATACGACATTGCGACACTTGTGCTTGATGTAAACTCAACTGTGCTTTTGATTTGTTTGAGGCACTTGCAGCCAGTGCCACTTCAACATCGCTTGCTTGCTCTAAACCTTGCATCTTTACTTTCGCTTCATGCTGGTCAATTGCGCCTGATAATTCAGCTTTTGACATCTCCACCCGCGCTAGTGCTTCGTCACAATCAAACGCTACTAACACATCACCCGCTTTAAAGCTTTGACCTAAGCTACCATTAAAGCTCACAATACGGGCTGCCATTGTGCTTGAAACGGTTGTTTCTTTATTGGGAATTAATAACACTCGAATAGGGTTAGTATTAAATGCTACTGGGGAAACGACTTTTGGAGCAAACACATTAGTAGGCTTGGTTAAGGGTGCTGTTTTAGTTAATGGAGCTGCCGCTACAGATTGTCGGCTTAAATTCAACGATCTGGTTAAGTTAAAATCAACTGAAAAAGCCTGCGCGGACAACAAGCTTAAACACAATACAATGGACGCTTTTATCATGGTTAGTTAGTTTGTGTTTTGGCTATTGTTTTAGAAGTCGTTTTAGAAGTTAAATTTTCTTCGTCCGTGCGCAATAACCAAGTTTTCATCGTGCTTAATTGCGAGGTGGCAGCCGCAATTAGGGTTGCTTCCAGCACAGAATCGCGAGATTTTTCTGGCATTTTGGTCACAAAGTTTACATTGTGTGGCGCTTTGCCTGTTTTGTTATCAAGTTCAATGTGCCAAGTGGCTTTTTCAATAGAAAGCGTTGCATCACGTCTTAAACTAAATGTTAATGGCATGCCTGTTGCCTCATGCACAATTTGGTTACGCGCCAGCAAAGCTACTACTTTGTCTTTCATGGCTTGTTGCAATTTAACATCTTGCACACCTTTAATAATAACCGACACTTTAGTGGAATTTCCAAACAAGTTTGATTTCATTTTCAACGATTCTTGTTCTGATTCAATAAAATGCTGCTTAACTTTAGCCGATAAATCAGCGATTGAGTTGCCGTCGTAATTATCTTCTAAAGGGTCAAAACCAAGCGTGTTGTACATGCGCCCAAAAGCAATTTGGGCGTTAGCATAAGTATTGGCTTTTTGATAATCACCCAACACAGCACGTGCTTGGGTGCGAATGGCTTCAAGCTCACTTTCTAGTTTTGCACTAACCGATGCTTTTGTATAATTAGCTAAACGCTTATCAACATCGGCTGCTGTATCGGCCAATTTATAATCTTCCAGCGCTAAACGATAGCGTTCAACACTTACCCGCAATTGCGTTAAAATGGCCATGGATAGCGCTGTACGACGTGCTGAGTCTACGGCCACTTGATCTTTTTGGGATTTTTCCAGCGCAGGTAATGAAAATATTTTGAGTAAATTCCAGGTAACGCCAACACTTGCTTGTTGCCAAGTGCTGTTGGCTAAAAAATCATTTGAATCATAGCGCGCGCCAGCAGTTAAGTTTAAGTTTGGCATAAAGCTTAAAATTTGTTTTTTAGTTTCATCAGCGGTAATGCGTTTTTTAAAGTCTTCTTCGCGTAATTCTGGGCGTTGTAGCAAGGCCATTTCTTCTAACGCGCTAATATCAATAGGCGCTGTTGGTAGCTTAATCTCGTTTGTTTCAGCCAGTGTAAAAGCTTGGCCTGGTGGCACACTCATTAAGGCGGCCAGCTCACGCTTAGCAAATTCTAAATCTTGACGACGCTGATTTAAAAGTGATGTTGCATCTAGCAAAGCACGTTGGTAATTGAGTGCTAATGCGGGAGAGATCACTTTTTGCGATTCTGCCTCGCGTGAGCGCATTAAGGCTTTATCTGCGCGAATAATAATTTCGCTTGCATCATTGGTTAGGCGCTGCGCACCTAGCGCGCGCCAATAAGCAGCGCGCACGTCTTGCAACATGTTTTGAACTAGTTTACGGCGGCGTTCTTCTGCAATTAAAAATTGGTTGGCATTTTGCTTGGCACGATAATACGATACCCCAAAATCAAGCACATTCCAGCTAAACTCAGCACCTGCTTGTGCGTAATCACGCTCTTGAGAGGTGGATGCGCGTAAAGATTGAATGCCATCATCAATACCCACACTAGTACCACCAGAAAAATTGCTGCGTGAGTTGTATCCCGCACTTGCCAATAATTGTGGCCACATGTCATATTTAGAATAATCGGCTAATTGTAAAGCCAGTGCAGATTCCATGCGTTTTAAGCGGTAATCTAAGTTGTATTTTAGTGTTCTAGCCGCTGCCTCTTCTAGTGATATGGCTTTAGTAATCGGCTCTTGATTCGTATACATGCGTGATACGTCTTCTTTTACGCGTGTTTTAACTTCCTGTTTGGTGGCTAATTCAGGAAAAACTGAGCAACCAGACAACGTTAATGCCACCGCTAATACAAGCAGTTTTGGTTTTAAAAATGGTAAATTATTAGCGAGCATCTTTGCTTCCTTAAGTGTGTGTAGCGAGTTAATTTGCTTTTTTCTGGTTTAACGAAATAGTTAATTTAAGTTTGAAAATGGATTACTTTTAATTTGTTTTGCGGCCATGCTTAATTGGCTTGCAAAGCTAGTGGCGGCTGTTTTTTTAGTAGCCACTAATTTAGCAATTACTGGGTTTTGTTTAATTGCAATATCATCACTATTTAACAGGGTTACATCACCCTTATCTACGGCATCGCTTAAATTAGAAACTGCTGTAGGTTTACTATTAGCCACAGGTTCAAGGTCAGTTGGAGCTTTTAAGGTTGCATCAGCAAACTCACCTTGCACGCCATCAATAGATAAGTCACGGCTATCGTTGTTAAATGAACCCAATTCAAAAGACACTAATAAACTAGTTACCGCGTTGGTGGCTGTGTTGATTGAATCTACCCCAATGTTTCTTGCAACTGACTCAAGCTGAGATTGACGTACCGCATTTTGCACAAATATGCCTGGCTCTGTGGTTACAGGTACACCACGCACTGCATGCTGTACAAATAAGGTTGGGTCCATGCCAATTGGCAAGCCTTTTAAATCAAAAGTAAAGTTGCTTAATGCATTTGCAGTTGGCGTGTCGGTGTTAAATAAGCCCAGTGCGCTATTTTGTGCGATTTGGTTTTGCGAATCTCGTACGCTATGCGTCACAAATATATTTTCTGGCATGCCTATGGTTATTACAGGATTATTAACTGGTAAATTAATAATCGGTGCAATTGGCATATCTTGTTGCAACTGCGCCTCAAATTGTATGCGCACTTCTTTAATAGATAAATTAGCCGAGGTAATATTTGATTCCAGCCCTTCATCATCGATTACGGTAAATAATATTGTTGCAATGCCGTCAAAGTTAGGTAGAGGTTTAAAAACTAACGTTGATGCTTGTTCTGGTGTTAAAACAGCACCCGCAAGCACTATTGTGCCATCTGCTAGCAATAACTGGCCTTGCGAGATAGACGGCACAACTTTAATCGTAATGCTGGTAATCACACCTATCACATCTGCACCTATTAATTTTACGGCAAGATTTTCCTCTGCAGATCCTGCCTCAACAAAGGGTGCTGCGATTGGCACTGAGCTATCTAAAACCACAGGTATGGTTACGGGTGCACTCACATTGCCTGCTGGGTCTGTAGCAATAGCTGTTAGGTTATTTAAACCGTTTTCAAGGTAATCATTTGGCGGATTAATAGACCATGTGCCATTAGCCGCCACGATAGCAGCACCAATAAAGCCACCATTTTTGTCAAATAAAGTGATGGTAGCACCAGGCTCACCATTGCCATTGATTTCTGGACTAGCATTACCAGTGATTGAGTCCGTGTTTGAAATCCCCGTATCGTTAATAGCGTCATGAGTTAAAGCGCCCGTAGGGCTATTTGGTGCGACGGTATCAAGCGTAAAGTCACCGTCTGTCGTATCGGGGCTGGTGGTCACATTACCTGCCACATCGGTTGTGACGGTAGTCACTTCGATTAAGCCATTACCTAGCGTCAGTAAATCAGCAGCGCTTAATACCACAGGCAGTGCGCTACCATCGTTAATAAAGGTTTTAGTGACAATGCCGCCAGTGATTGCATTGGTAAAAGTCACTGTAGAACTGGAACCTGCTTCACTTAATACGCTAATGACACCTGCCGCACTGGTGGCTTCAAGCGCGGTTTTAATGCGGTCCCCTAATTCAACAACGCTCACACTTGGTGCTAGTGTGTCTAGCGTAAAGTCACCGTCTGTCGTATCGGGGCTGGTGGTCACATT
>JAYVLK010000005.1:0-98203 GCA_043759515.1 Methylotenera sp. | reverse complement strand
TCTAAGTCGTTGACGGTGATGGCGTTAGCGTTGGCAGTTGAGAATACACGTGGGGTATCTTCAGGCGTGGTTTGCGCGGCTGGTACGCTGTTTACTGGGGCGTCGTTAACTGCTGTCACCGTAATGACTTGGTTAGCAGTGGCGGTAGCTGTGCCATCGGTAATCACATACGGGAAGTTGACCGTGCCGTTAAAGTTTAAAGCTGGCGTGTAAGTAATGACACCTGCTGCGTTGATGTTCACGGTGCCGTTAGTCACTGCGATGGTTTGGGCAATACCTGGTGTTAAGGCCGTGCCGTTGATGCTTTGGATGGTCGGAGTGGTGCCGTCAATATCACTGTCAAGCGCTAATGGCGTTAAGGTAATGGCTGCACTGTCTTCCGCCATGGTGTAGGTGTCGTTAACCGCAATTGGGGCGTCGTTAACTGCGCTCACCGTAATGATTTGGTTGGCAGTGGCGGTTGCTGTGCCATCGGTAATCACGTACGGGAAGTTGACGGTGCCGTTAAAGTTTAGCGCTGGGCTAAAGGTAATGACGCCTGCTGCGTTGATGTTCACGGTGCCGTTAGTCACGGTAATGGTTTGTGCAATACCAGGGGTTAAGGCAGTACCGTTGATGCTGGCAATAGTCGGTGTTGTCCCGTCAACATCACTGTCAAGCGCTAATGGCGTGAGAGTGATTGCTGCACCATCTTCATTCATGGTGTAATTGTCGTTAACTGCAATTGGTGCGTCGTTAACTGGGGTGACATTGACCGTTACCGTGTTAGGTACGGTGTCAAATGCGCCTGCGTTATCTTGTACGCTAAAGGTAAAGTTAGCGTAGTTGTTACCATTGGCGTTAAGTGCTGGCGTAAACACTAAGTTGCCTGCTGCAATGCTGCTGGCCGCGATGATTTGACCAGCGCTGACTGCAACGTCGTTTAGGGTTAATGTGCCGTTAGTCGCTAGGCTGTCAATACGTACCGCTGTTAGGCTTTGGCCTGCGTCTACATCGTTAAAGGCAAAGTCAGCGCTTGCTAAGGTTAATGGCGTATCCTCATTAACTGTTTTAGTGATATCGCTACTGGTGGGTGGGTTGTTTGCGCCCACATTCACCGTGAGTGTACCAACACTTGTTAAGCCTGCTGGGTCGGTAACGGTGTAGGTGATGGTGACAGGACCTGTGACACCAGTGGCGGGGCTAAAGTTAAGCGTGCCATCTGGGTTTAACGTGACAGTGCCTTGTGCTGGGTTAGTTAAGGCTGGGGCACTGACAGTTAGTTGTGCGTTGGTGTTGTCTACGTCGGTATCGTTACCTTTAACGTTGATGTTGTTGATAGTGACGTTGATCGGGGTGGTAGCAGTGTCTGCTACTGCGATTGGGGCGTCGTTAACTGGGGTCACCGTGATGGTGAGCTGACCAATGTCAGACAGTACGCCGTCAGTGACGGTGTAGTTCACCGTGTCAGTACCAAAGAAATTAGGCGCTGGTGTATAGGTGTAGCTGCCGTTAGCGGCTAATACCAGTGTGCCGCCTTGATTGGTGGTAAATGTGCCTGCCACTGCGGTTAAGCTGCTATCCACATCAGTGTCGTTGGCAATTAAAGCTACTGTTGAGGTAAATTGTGTGTCTTCAATGGCGGTGATTGCGTCATCATTGGCAATGGGTGCATCGTTGGCTGCATTAACCGTGATGGTCAAGGTACCAATGTCATTGAGTGTGCCATCGGTTACGCTGTAATTGACCGTATCAGTACCAAAGAAATTAGGCGCTGGTGTATAGGTGTAGCTGCCGTTAGCGGCTAATACCAGTGTGCCGCCTTGACTAGTAGTGAAGGTGCCAGCCACTGCCGTGAGTGTACTGTCTACGTCGGTGTCGTTGGCAATTAAGGCAACCGTTGAAGTAAATTGCGTGTCTTCAATGGCGGTGATTGTGTCGTCAATGGCAACTGGGGCGTCGTTCACATTCACAATACCTGGGATGGTGATAGTGGCAATGGCCGATGCAGTGCCGCTATTGTCGGTTGCGTTAAAGCTAATCGGGTTAATAGCCCCGAAGTAGTTAGCTGCTGGGGTAAATGTCACGCTAGCGGCTTGAGCGGGTGTGAGTGGCGTACCGAAAGGGACAGCGACCGCGGGTGTGGCTGGGTTGTTGTCGTCATCATAGCTAAGGGTGCCTTGAGCTGCACTTGGGCCTGAAATGATGGTGAAACTAGTAATAGTACCGTCTATATCGCTTGCGGCTAATGGAATGCTAATGGCTGCGCCATCTTCAGTTGGGGTGGCCGTTGTGGCGTTATTGGCAACTGGCGCGTCATTGACCGCAGTCACACTCATATTGATATTCGCCGTCTCCGTCGTGCCACCACTAGTGACGGTGTAGGTGAACAAGGGGACTGCGCCATTAAAGTTAAGTGCTGGGGTGAAGGTGACCAAGTTATTGGTGCCTAAGCTAATGGTACCTTCGAGCGTGGTGATTGAACCACCGACGTTGACTGGTGTGCCGTTGACGTTTAGTTGCGTCACTTGGGCAGCTGCCCCTTCAAAGCTATCAATGCTGGCGCCATTTGTGCCTGCAATCGGGTTAAAGGTGATACTGGTGTCTTCATTGGTGCTAAGCGCATCATTCTCGATATCAGCGACTTGGCTAATGCTCATGCTAATCACATCAACCGCAGGGGCAGTCGCAGTCGCGTCACTGGTGGTCACCGTAAGCGTAGCACTGCCGTTATAGTCTGGCGTGTTGGTATAGCTGGCGCCATTTAAGGCGGCGTTGATTTGGGCAGCAGTGCCCGTAATGGTGACCGTGTTAGTACCATTGCCAGTAATGGTAGCACCACCGATGATGGCGTTAAAGCTGCCATTGGTGACGCTGATGGTGGTGGTTAAGTTGACTGCCGCACCGTCGACATCACCCACCGTAATGGCGTTGCCAGTGGCGGCTGAGAAGACTTTTGCACTGTCTTCAACTGTGGCTTGGGTGGCAGCAGGCACGCTGTTGACTGGGGCGTCTGCTACTGGGGTGACGCTTAAATTCAAGGTTGAGGTATCTAGCCCACCAAGACCATCGCTCACCGTGTAGGTGATGGTCGGTACTGCACCATTAAAATCAGGCGCTGGGTTAAAGCTATAGCTGCCGTTTGCGTTGATAGTGAGTGTGCCAACATTTGCAATATTGGCAAGCCCTGGTGTGCCTGGGGTAACGCTAATCGGCGTTGGGTTACCAGCGACCAAGAAGCTCGTCACTGTCAATGGGTTGTTGTTGGCATCAGTGGCGTTCGCCAATAAGCCAGTGCTGGCGGTTGCTGCCACGGTTAAGGTCGCGTCTTCATTGGTGGTGTCCACTTCGTTGCCATCTACTGGTGGCGCATTGTTACCCATGCTAAGCGTAAGAGTGGCGGTGTCAGTGAGTGGCGTAGCTGCGTTATCACTTAAAGTGTAGGTAACCACTGGGATCGCGCCATTAAAGTTAGCCAATGGGGTAAAGGTGTAGCTACCATCGGCTGCAACGGTTAACGTGCCCACATTGGCAATGGTGGCGTTGCCTGGTGTGCCAGGGGTCACGGTAAAGGGCGTGGCAATGCCAGCCACGCTAAATTGGGTGATGCTAAGTTGCGCAGTCGGGGTGTCCACATCATTGTCTGGTGTGCCACCGGTAATGAGGTTGCCTGTGGCTACGCCGTTAATCGGCGTTGTGTTGGCGTCATTGATGGCGTCTGGTGCGTCGTTGACGGCTGCAATAATAATGGCCGTATTGGCAATGGGCGAAGTCGCACCTTGGTTGTCGGTTGCGCTAAAGGCGATATTGACCGTGCCGTTAAAGTTAAGCGCTGGGGTAAAGACCATGCTCGCCGCTTGTGCTGGTGTGAGTGCGGTGTTGGCTACTACGGCTACCCTTGGTGTGGCTGCGTCGTTGTCATCGTCATAGCTAAGTACGCCTTGGCTGGCTAACGGTAGCGTGGTCACGCTAATAAACGCAATCTGGCTATCTGGGTCAGTGCCAGTCAATGGTACTGGGATTGGGTTGACTGGGTCTTCTAGCGCATTGATCGTGCTAACTGTCGCCGTTGGGCTATCGTTGATGCCATTCACATTGATGGTTAAGGTGGTGCTGCTGATACCGCCATTGTTGTCGGTGATGCGGTAAGTCACTACTTCGGTCAATGCAGCGCTCGCCACGTTGAGCGCGTTGACGGTGGTATTGGTGTTATCTAGTGTATAAGTGTAAGTACCATCGGCTTTGATGACTAAACTACCGTAGGCTAGGTTAAGTGTAGCGCCAGTAGCCCCTGCTGGGACTACTACCACTGGGTTTGCACCAAATTGCACTTGGTTCACGTTAAGCGTTTGTGCGGGTAAATCAATGTCGGTGTCGGTTTTGTCGTTCGTGCTTACGCCTGCCCCACCCAATACGTTACCTGTGGTTATGTTAGGGGCGGTATTGTCTTTACGCTCGGTGATGCTGTTGGCATCCGCAATTGCAGTGGGGACGTCGTTTTGCGCGGTGACATCAATGGTGAGTGTGTTTGGTGTGGTGTCAAAGCCACCGACGTTGTCTTGTACACTAAAAGTAAAGTTGGCGTAGTTAGTCCCATTGGCGTTAGGTGTTGGGGTAAACACCAAGTTGCCTGCGGTGATGCTAGCCACTGGGATCAAGTCACCTGCGACAACTGCCGCGCCGTTTAGTGTCAGTGTGCCTGTGCCGATCGCTGGCAGGCTGTCAATGCTTACTGCGCCTAAGCTTTGGCCAGCGTCAGCGTCATTAAAGCCAAAGTCGGTGGTGCCTAGCGTGAGGGATGCATCTTCATTGATGGTTTTAGTTATATCCGTGCCAGTAGGTGGCGTGTTGGTGCCTACGTTCACCGTGAGTGTGCTCGTACTCGTCGCACCATGGCTATCGGTTATAGTGTAATTAATAACGACATTGCCCGTGGTGGTGGCTGCAGGGGTAAAGTTAAGCGTGTTCGCGTTAGGGCCAGTGGTGTTGATACTCACTGTGCCCAGTGCTGGGTTAGCCAGGGTAGCGGTGGTCACGCTCAAGGTATCAGCGGCATCTAGTTCAACGTCGTTAGCAAGCACGTTGATGTTGTTAAGTGCAACGCCAATATTGGTGCTGGCGACATCGACGTTGGCGACAGGTTGGTCGTTGGTGCCTGTGACGCTAATGGTGAGTGTGCTGCTACTAGGCGCGTCTGCGCTATCAACCATGGTGTAGTTAAATACTTCTGGGGTGCCAGCAACCCCTTGGTCTAGGGCTTGGGTGGCGGGCTTATTGTTGTCTAGGGTGTAGGTATAGCTACCATTGGCAGCAATGCTAAGCGTGCCGTAAGTGCCAATGAGTACTAACGGGGTGCCAGCGGCAACGGCTTGGCCGTTCACAATCGTCACCGTTTTAGTGTCGCTTGCATCTACGTCAGTATCGTTACTGGTGACGTTACCTGCCACACTTGGGGTGCCAGTAAAGGCAGTGTTGCCTGGGTTGACGCCAGATTCTGTGACGCTGCCACTATCGGCTTGCGCAGTCGGTGCGTCATTGACATTAGCAATATTGGCAATGGTGATGGTGGCAGGTGCTGATACGCTACCTAGATTGTCGGTCACGGTGTAGGTGACGGGTGCCACTACGCCATTGTAGTTAGCGGTTGGTAAAAAGCGTACGGATGCGGCTTCTAGTGGCGTGAGTGGCGTGTTCAGAGCCAGCGCTACTGGTGGGGTCGCTGGGTTACCATCGTTGTCGTACACTAAAGTGCCTTGGGCAGCACTTGGGCCTGCGGTAATGGTGAAGCTAGCAATGGTACCGTCAATATCGCTACCTGAGAGCGGCACGGCAATCGATTGGTCTTCGGTTGGCGTGATGGTGGCGTTATTGGCAACTGGGGCATCGTTAATACTTGCAATAGCGGGGATGTTAATTGTAGCGTTGGCGACAGAAGTTGTGCCGCTATTATCAATGACGTTAAAAACAACTGGGTTGACTACGCCAAAGTAATTGGCCGCTGGTGTAAAGGTCACGGTGGCGGCTTGTACTGGTAATAACGCTATGCCAAGTGGTACGGCGACTCGCGCTGTATTTACGTTATTATCATCATCATAAGTGAGCGCGCCCTGAGCTGCTGTTGGGCCAGAGACAATAGTGAAACTGGCAATGCTGCCGTCAATATCGATGCCTGCCAATGGTATAGCCACAGCTGCGCCGTCTTCGGTTGGAGTGGCGCTGGTGGCAGCGGTGGCAGTGGGTGCGTCGTTAACCGCTGTCACATTGATGCTAACGCTACCGCTCGCGCTTGAAGCGCCGTCTGTGATGACATAAGCAAAGTTGATAGCGCCGTTAAAGTTAGGCGCGGGACTAAAGGTGACAACACCAGCTGCGCTGACATTGACTATGCCATTGGTGACACTGATAGTTTGGGCAAAGCCAGGGGTGAGCACGACGCCATTGATGCTTTGAATGCTAGGCGTAGTGCCATCTGCATCACTGTCATTACCAAGCAAGTTAAGCACAACATTAGTGTCATCCTCGTTGATGGTGACAGTGTCGGGGTTGGCAGTGGGTGTGTCTGGTGTGTTAGTTAGCGGCCCTAGGTTAAGCGTACCAGTGTCTGTGCCGCCTAAGCCATCGCTCACGGTGTAGGTGATTGCAGGCACTGAGCCAACATAATTTGGGGCTGGGCTAAAGTTAAAGCTGCCATCACTGTTAAAGATGAGTGTGCCAATGGCGATGCCTAGATTGTTGGTGATCAAGGTGGGTGTACCAATGTCCAATGCATCTGCTATACCATCGCCATTGATGTCCACTTGCACTGCACTGACTTTAAGTAGATCGCCGTCGGCATCGGTGTCGTTAGTCAACACATTGCCTATGACTGCTATGTCTTCAGTAACCGCAATAGCGTCATCATTGGCGACGGGTGCATCTGGCGTGTTGCTAACAGGGCCTAAAATTAATTTGCCGATAGCTGGTGATAAGCCATCAGTTACGGTGTAGCTAATTACTGGTACTGGGCCAAAATAGTTAGGGGCCGGGGTGAAACTAAAATTACCATTGCCTTGCAAGGTGATGCTACCTACGCCCACAATAACTACAGGGGTGGTGCTTGGGGCAAAGCTATTTACCACACCAGCTACGCTAAAGCTAAATTGAGTAACGATTAGATTGTTCGCGTTAATTTCTGATGAATCCACATCAATATCGTTGCCTGATACGTTACCCGTAACAGTTGTATCTTCAGTCACCGCGTAAATATCGTCTACCGCTACTGGTGTATCGTTGACGGCGATGACAGTAACAGTGGCGTTAATTGTTGGTGAAACACTGCCATTATTATCGGTTACAAAGAACGGTATGCTAACCACGCCGTTAAAATTAGCTACTGGCACAAAACGCACAAATGCAGCGTTGGCAATACTAATGGGTGCATTTGCCACAATGGCAATGAGCGGCCCTGCCCCGTCTACTTGGTAGAATAAGCTACCTTGGGTGAGCGCATTGGGCAAACTAGTGATAGTGACTTGCGTAACGCTACCTGTGGAATCGGTACCTGATAAGTTTAATTGGGCAGGTGCGCCGTCTTCTAAGCCTGCTATGCTGGTAAAGCTAGCAACAGGTGCTTGATTTGGGCGAGCATAATCCTCGTCATTTGCTTCAATGATTTCGTTATAGCGACGTGTTTCAAATACCAGCGGGGTTGTTTTATAAGCGAATTTAAAGCTATTCAAGTCTTGATCAATACGTGGTAAAAAGCCTTCACCTGAAAGCGCGTCACCAGCTTGTGCATCACGGTCTTGATCAAGCGGATTCGTGTCTAGATATTCGCGGCTGGCAACATCGTAGTTGTAATCGAATTGGTTAAGTACATCGTCTAAGCGCAATAACTCAACGAAGCTATGGCCTTGTTGGTTGGCTAAAATCTGGTTATCTGCGCTTTGGTTGGCATTGCTAGCGTTGGTCGCTAGATCGTTAATAATGTCGTCAATATTGTCACCCGTATTAATTGCTTGAATTAAACCTTGAATGGTGCTTTGGGTAACAGCGTTATTATTGGGGTCAATTAGGTCATACAAAATCGCATCACTTAACTCTTGCGTAATGGTGACCGTTTGTTGCGAGGCGATTTGTACTTGACTATTATTAGCCAATTGCAAGCCTACCTGCGCTCCGTTGGTGGCAATAATCGTGTCGTTCGTATTCACAATATCGCCCACTTTTAACGCTCTTTGTCCGCCGTTAGCGTCTACAATAATTGCTGAGCCTGAAATTGATACAACGGTGCCGATGTTTGCCATGATGATTGCCTTTTTATAAACACATTATTAATTTCGATTGCACCATTAAACAGCAATGCTGACAATAAAAATATTGGCCTGGTGGACAGTGGGACAGTGGACAGTGGACAGTGGACAATGTGAGGCGGAGTTGGGCGTTGAAAAACTACTGGTAGAAAGCTAGGAATTAATCATAAAAGTGTTGGTTTTGAACAAATTACCTAGGCTTTTTACTTAGGCTTTGTTGTTTAACATCAACGCTAAATGCAAGCGATCTTTTGCACCTAATCGCTCAAAAGTTGAAGATAGGTGCGCTTTAACCGTGCGCTCGGTTATTTTACAAATGCGTGCAATCTCTTTGTTGCTTAAGCCTTTGGCCGCTTGCATGGCTATCTCTTTTTCGCGCTTGGTTAATCGACTCAAATGCTGGTTGACTATTTCAGCTTGATTGCCAGCCAAACTAGTTGATACCTCAATTAAGCGTTTTAATAAGTCTTGACTTATCCACACCCCGCCATGGCTAATCACTGTTTTAATCTCATTTAAAACATTTGCGGGACTAAACGCATGCGAGTATGCCACCACGCCCAGGCTCATCGCATAAAAAGCTTCTGCCTGATTAGGTGCGTTGGCTAGAACAATTATTTTTGCATGGCTGTATTTTTTTTTGATAATGGCAATGGTATTCGTTAGCCACTCTTGTCTATCTTCGTTCATGTGCAGCCAAAAAATCAAACCCGCGCTATTTTTAGATTGTGATGATTTGAGTGACAATAACTTAAAATCAGTTGATAAGTGGGCTTTTGGAAACGCTTCTAACCAGTTGAATATTCCACCTGCAATAGGCGAGATAAAAATATCATTTGCTTGCAACATATTGCCTTTATCGCTCACTAAAGGCGTAAGATTTTGCTTTCAGAACAGGCTTAAGCAAATAAGAAAGGATAGTTTTTTTGCCTGTTAGAATATCCACTTGCGCCACCATGCCAGGGATAATTGGCAAGCCTTTACCTAGGCTGGTTTGTGCGGTGCGCACCCGCACAATGTAATAAGCATTGCCCTTTTCGTCCACTGTGGAGTTAGCAGCAATACTTTCGACTTTGGCATCTAGCGTGCCATAAATAGTGTAATCATAAGCAGTTAATTTAACGATTGCGCTCTGATCAGGCCGCAAAAATGCAATATCTTTAATATCAACTTTAGTTTCCAATACCAGTGCATCGTCAGTAGGAACTAGCTCCATCACCTCTTTGCCAGGCTGGATAACGCCACCTAACGTATTGTAAAATAAGCGGCTTACCTTGCCGTTAACGGGCGATTTTAGCGTGGCTTGTTTTACTTTATCGGTTAATCCCACGCTGGTTTCAGTGATGCTATCAAGCTTAGCGCTCGTTTCATTTAGCTCGGTTCGCACACGGCTTTTAAAATTTTGTTCTGCTTCTGTAATTTTTCGACGTGCTTCGCTAATCGATACTTTTATACGATTGCCTTGCGCACCTGCTTGATCAATTTCTCCGCGCGCTCTGGTTGCTTCACGTTCTAATTTTAAAATATCTATTTCTGACACCGCCCCGCTGGCTAATAAAGGTCTATTAGCTGCTAATTCTTTATTGGCCGATTCATAGGTTTTTTCTGCGATTTCGGCTTTAAACTGCACTTCAATAAGCTCTTTTTCGCGCTGCACCATTTGGTCGCGCGCAATGTTTACTATTGAGTCCAAATCATCACGGCTGGCGCTATATAAGGCATACTCCTGCTCATAAATTTGTGGGCTTTCAGTTTGCACCTCTGCTGGCGGGTTAAACGCACCACCTTGCGCTAATGCTTTTAAACGCGCTTGTTTGGCTAATAGCGCTAAATACTGACCTTTATTTTCGCGTAGCGACGAAATTGCCCGAGTTTCATCAATTTTAATGAGCGGCATGCCGATTTTAACCAAATCACCTTCTTTAATTAAAATTTCAGACACAATGCCGCCATCTAGCGATTGAATGACCTGCACTTGTCGAGAAGGAATCACCCTACCTTCACCGCGCGTTACTTCATCTACTTTTGCAAACCATGCCCAAGCGATTACTGCGATTAACACTGCCAATATGCCATATAAAAGTAGCCGTGCTTTTAGTGGATTTTGCTCTAATATCGCCAAATCAGATTCTTCATTCCAAGGCAAATCATCTCGGCTCTCAGTGGGTACCGCACGGTTAATCATCCAATAAATGGGCGCTGTTAACCATGATTGCTTTTTGAAAAAATTATTGAGCGCACCAATAAACTTGAATAATCCCTGACTCATCGTGAAGTGCTCATTATGCTTTGCTCAAACCGTTTAAAATAACAATCACAGCGCTTTACCTATTTTTCCAGAACGTAATGCTTCGATCACTTGGTCTTTAGCGCCATCAGCCACCACTCGACCAGAATCGATCACAATGATTCGAGTAGCCAAATCAAACAGCCCTGACCTATGCGAAATAAGCAATACTGTTTTACCTACAGCGGCTTCCATTAAGCGTTTTTTAACCGCTTCTTCAGCCGAGTGATCCATGGCACTTGTGGGTTCATCAAGTAAAATAATAGAAGGCTTGCTGATTAATGCACGCGCAATGCCAACACCTTGTTTTTGCCCGCCAGATAAGGTTTCGCCGCGCTCGCCCACGCTTAAATCAAACCCTTTTGGGTGCGCGTTAATAAATTCATCGATGCCACCAGCATGGGCGGCCATTAATACGGCTGCATCGTCAACATGCGGTGCGGTAATGGTTAAATTTTCACGCATGCTGCCGTAAAATAATTGCGTATCTTGTTGCACATAGCCCACGCAACGGCGTAACTCAGCGGGATCAATTTGGCGCGCATCAATACCATCAATTAAAATCGCACCTTCTGTGGGTAAGTAAAGCCCTAAAATAAGCTTATGAATAGTGGTTTTTCCTGAACCCATGCGTCCCAAAAGAGCAACATGCTCGCCCGCTTTAATTTTAAAAGATACTTTTGTTAAAGCGTTTTCTTGTGTATTAGGGTAACTAAAACTCACTTCTCTAAATTCAATATCACCTCTAAAACTGGGGCGCGATAAAAAGTTAGAATCAAGCGGCCGCTCAACAGGTTTATTCATGATTTCATCTAGCGATTGCATGGCAGTTGATGCGGTGTGATATTGCGTGAGTAAGCCTGCTGTTTGCGAAATGGGCACTAGAGCGCGTGAGGCCAACATGGTGCAGGCGATTAACCCGCCCATGGTTAGATCGCCACTGGTAACCAAATAGACACCTAATAAAATCAGTGAGATAGCCGTGATTTGCTGAATAGCATTAGAGCCGTTATTAATTGATGATGAAAGGAGACGTAATTTACTACCTACTTCTGACAAATAAGCAGCACTATGTTCCCATTTGCGTTGCATGGTGCCTTCAATGCCCAGGGCTTTTACGGTTTCTAGCCCCACTAAACTTTCAATTAAAGTGGCATTTCGCACTGCACCCGCGCGGTACATGGTTTCTGATAGCTCGTGCATTTTGCTTTGCACGCTAAAAGCGTAAAGCAACATGACAATTGCGCCAACAATAACGGGAATCACCATAGATGGTGAAATCCACGCAATAACTCCGATAAAAATAAGCCCAAATGGCACATCTATTAAAGTGGTGATGGTGGCAGAGGTAATAAAATCACGCACACTTTCAAAAGACCGTAAGTTAGACGCAAATGACCCCACTGAATTAGGTCGCTGTTCCATGCGCAAGCCCAACACTTGCTCCATAATGCGGGCACTTAGCTTGATGTCGATACGCGTGCTGGCCCAATCTAAAAAGTAGCCACGCATGGTGCGTAAAATCAAATCGCCAATAACGATTACCGCAACCCCAATTGCTAGCACCCATAAGGTTTCGACCGCGCGATTTGGCACTACCCTGTCATACACGTTCATGGTGAATAACGGCATGGCAAGCGCGAATATATTCACCACAAAGGCTGCCACCATTACATCGCGATAGATGTTTTTATTTTCAGCAAGCGTGCCCCAAAACCAATGCCGCAAACGCACCTTGCCAACTTCTGGTGCGCGT
The DNA here is from genome assembly GCA_043759515.1 of Methylotenera sp. Lineage (GTDB taxonomy): Bacteria > Pseudomonadota > Gammaproteobacteria > Burkholderiales > Methylophilaceae > Methylotenera_A. Next base: position 85,890 of record JAYVLK010000005.1, on the reverse strand, counting down.
TTATCAAACGCAAATTTGGGTTTAGTAATAATTAAGTAACCAGAATATTGCTGGGCTATTTCATCTATCGAAACGGTGACTTCAGCATCGTTTAATTCTGGGTAAATCACACTTGCTTTGTGGTTAATAAGATCAATACTGGCTAATTTACAAGCTTCATCATTATTTAAAAGTAGCGTAACAGGCAAAAAGCTGGCGCGAATTTCATGGATGGGCTTTTTTAAAATGGTGACTGAAAGATTAACGCGGTTCGCTGCGCGCTTAAACAACGCTGGGGTCATTTTGCCGTTACGTAACGGCAAACCTGCTATCAATGCATCACGAGTAGTGGCAATGCGATGTGTTCGACATGCGAGTAGTAAGCACCCAAGTAGAGCATCACTTAAACCGCTTTGTTGCTCAATAAGCAAGTCCAAATCAATGTTGCTTAAGGTGTTAGGTTGCGCAATATTTGCTGGGTTTGGAGTCGTAGGAGTGTGGAGTGCGTTGTCTTGACTTTTAATGTCTAAGCTCATCGCTTCAGCCTATTAATTATAGTAGTTAATGTAATGTATCAACATTTTGGCATTACCACAATTGTACTGATGGGCAATACTTGAATTTTTAAAGCTATTTGGTAAAAATTAACATTTTTTAACACCGCATGATGTAATTGGCAAATATTAAATTTTGCTCTTTTTTTAGTTAAAAACTAAATACAAAATTTAAATTGGCTAAGATTAGTTAATTTTTACATTGCGGCAATTTTTTATGCAGCTCTTGGAGCGATTCCACATTAAGTTCTTGCATATGTGCCATACCGATACACGCCGCTTTAGCACCTGCCACTGTGGTGTAATACGTCACTTTATTTTGTAAAGCGCTGCGTCTAATTTCATAACTATCAGCCACCGCTTTCTTATCTTCAGTCACATTTACAATAAAGCTAATTTCATTGTTTTTAATCATGTCCACTATGTGTGGACGTCCTTCTGCAACTTTATTAACTGGCATCACTGTTAATCCACTAGCCATTAACGCTTTTGCCGTGCCTTTTGTGGCTACGATGGTAAAGCCAAGCGCGTGTAAATCTTGCGCAATATCTACCACTTTTGCGTGATCTTCTTTACGCACGCTTATAAAAGCGCGCCCACCTGTCGGTAATTTGGCCGATGCACCCATTTGCGCTTTAACAAAGGCTTCTGCAAAAGTGGCGCCTACGCCCATTACTTCACCCGTTGATTTCATTTCTGGGCCTAAAATCGTATCAACGCCTGGAAATTTAATAAACGGGAAAACGGCTTCTTTAACGCAGTAATAAGGGGGGATTATTTCTTTTGTAACCCCTTGCGATTTTAAGCTTTGCCCCGCCATACAACGCGCGGCGATTTTGGCCAATTGCAATCCACAAGCTTTTGATACAAATGGCACAGTGCGGCTTGCACGCGGATTAACTTCCAGCACGTAAACAACTTCACCTTGGCTTGTAAATTGTATTGCAAATTGCACGTTCATCAAACCTTTAACCCCCAACGCCAAGGCCATTTTCACGGTTTGTTCACGTAAAATATCTTGTAATTGCTTGCTTAAATTGTAAGGCGGTAGCGAGCAGGCAGAATCTCCCGAGTGAACACCCGCTTGCTCCACGTGTTGCATAATGCCGCCAATGAGCACATCGGTACCATCACAAATCGCGTCCACATCAATTTCTAGCGCATCGTTTAAAAAGCGGTCAAGTAACACAGGTGAATCGTTAGATACTTTTACTGCTTCACGCATGTAGCGTTCTAATTGGCTTTGCTCATGCACGATCTCCATCGCCCGCCCGCCTAATACGTATGACGGCCTGACTACTAAGGGATACTCAATTTCCAATGCTGCAATAAGCGCAGCTTCAGGTGTACGCGCAGTGCGGTTTGGTGGTTGCTTTAAGCCTAAATCGTGTAGTAATGCTTGAAAACGCTCACGGTCTTCTGCTCTATCGATTGCATCAGGTGATGTTCCAATGATCGGCACGCCCGCTTTTTCTAGGGCGCGCGCTAGCTTTAATGGCGTTTGGCCGCCATATTGCACAATCACGCCGACTGGTTTTTCAATATGTACGATTTCTAGCACATCTTCTAAGGTCACTGGCTCAAAATACAATCGGTCAGATGTATCATAATCAGTTGAAACCGTTTCTGGGTTGCAATTGACCATGATGGTTTCATAGCCATCATCGCGTAGTGCAAATGCCGCATGCACGCAGCAATAATCAAATTCAATACCTTGGCCGATTCTATTTGGCCCGCCACCTAACACCATGATTTTCTTTTTGTTTGTCGGCTTGGCTTCGCACTCTTCTTCATAGCTTGAATACATATAAGCGGTGTTGGTTGCAAATTCTGCCGCGCAAGTATCCACGCGCTTATACACTGGGCGAACATTTAAGGCTTGGCGATAAGCACGCACTGCATGCTGATCGGTTTCTAATAAAGTAGCCAAACGCCTGTCAGAAAATCCACGGCGCTTAAGTTGAAACAAAGCATCGCGATTTAAGTCTGCAATGTGTTTGCCTTTTAGCGCATTTTCACGCTCAACAATATCTTTAATTTGCGCTAAAAACCAAGGATCGATTTTTGAAATATTAAAAATTTCTTCGTTGCTTAAGCCACAGCGCATCGCGTCTGCCACATACCAAATGCGCTCAGGCCCTGGCTCGCCCATTTCTTTATTAATGCGGTCAATATCGGTTGTGATTGAATCTAACCCATCAACACCCACCTCTAAACCACGAAGTGCCTTTTGAAAACTCTCTTGAAAAGTACGTCCAATCGCCATCACCTCACCCACCGATTTCATTTGCGTGGTTAAGCGTGAATCGGCTTGCGGAAATTTTTCAAAGGCAAACCTTGGTATTTTGGTTACTACATAATCAATTGAAGGCTCAAAACTGGCTGGCGTTTGGCCACCCGTAATATCATTTTTTAGCTCATCAAGCGTATAACCCACCGCTAATTTGGCGGCTATTTTTGCAATGGGGAAACCAGTGGCTTTAGATGCCAACGCGCTTGAACGTGAAACGCGCGGGTTCATCTCAATCACGATCATACGGCCATTTTCAGGATTAATGGCAAATTGTACGTTTGAGCCGCCCGTTTCAACGCCAATTTCACGCAAAATAGCCAACGAGGCATTACGCATGATTTGGTATTCTTTGTCTGTTAACGTTTGCGCAGGCGCTACGGTAATAGAGTCACCCGTATGCACGCCCATTGGGTCCAAATTTTCAATTGCGCAAATGATGATGCAATTATCATTTTTATCGCGAACCACTTCCATTTCATACTCTTTCCAGCCAAGCATCGATTCTTCAATCAATAATTCCTTGGTGGGCGATGCATCTAAACCACGCTCGCAAATGGTTAAAAATTCTTCACGGTTATACGCAATACCACCGCCACTGCCACCCATGGTGAATGATGGGCGAATAATGGCTGGGAAACCAATGCTTGTTTGCGCTAGCAAAGCTTCTTCCATACTATGCGCGATTTTTGAACGCGCTGAACCCAGGCCAATTTTGGTCATGGCTTCTTTAAACTTTTGCCTATCTTCCGCCTTGTCAATCGCTTCTTTTGTAGCGCCTATCATCTCCACTTTGTATTTAGCTAACACGCCATGCTTATCTAAATCAAGCGCGCAATTAAGTGCCGTTTGCCCACCCATTGTTGGTAGCAAAGCATCTGGCCGTTCTTTTTCAATGATTTTTTCTACCACTTGCCAGGTAATAGGCTCAATATAAGTCGCATCGGCCATTTCTGGGTCGGTCATGATAGTGGCAGGGTTTGAATTAACCAAAATCACCCGATAACCCTCTTCACGCAAAGCCTTGCAGGCTTGCGCGCCAGAATAATCAAATTCGCACGCTTGGCCAATAACGATTGGGCCTGCGCCAATGATTAATATAGATTTAATGTCGGTACGTTTTGCCATAATTTATTTAGCCGCTGATGAACGCTGATACACGCTGATAAAGTCAAATGCAAAAAAATATTGGTTTTGCATCCGTGTAATTAATTGAATTCTGTAAAGTTTCATTTGTAATATTCTGGGGTTTTATCGGCGTTTATCCGCGTTTATCTGCGGCTAAATTGCTTTTGTCTTTTCCATCAAGCCAATAAACCGATCAAACAAGTAACTCATTTCACTCGGACCCGGACCAGCTTCAGGGTGGCCTTGAAAGCTAAACGCGGGTTTATCTGTGTACGCAATACCTTGCAGGCTGCCATCAAATAATGACACATGCGTAATTTTTACATTGGCTGGAAGTGTTGTTGGATTTGCCGCAAAGCCGTGATTTTGACTAGTTATATAAACGCGTTTATTTTCTAAATCTTGCACGGGGTGATTAGCGCCGTGGTGACCAAACTTCATTTTGTGCGTGTTTGCACCCGCTGCCAAAGCTAATAATTGATGACCTAAACAAATGCCAAAAGTTGGAATGCCAGAATCCACAAATGTTTTAATGGCTGAAATAGCATAATCACAAGGTTCAGGGTCGCCTGGGCCGTTACTTAAAAAGATACCGTCAGGTTTGTATTTAAGCGCTTCTTCCGCCGTGGTTTGTGCAGGTAAAACAGTGACTTTGCAACCGCGCGAAACCAGCATACGCAAAATATTTTGTTTAACGCCATAATCATAGGCGACTACGTGAAATTTAGCGGCTTGTGCAGTCGTGTAACCTTGCTCTAAATCCCATTCGCCATCGCTAAACTCATAAGCTTGTTTGCACGATACTTCTTTGGCAAGATCTTTACCAGCCAAACCAGAAAAACCTTTTGCGATTGTTAACGCTTCTGCTTCATTAATATGCCCAGCCATGATACAACCCGCTTGCGCACCCTTTTCACGCAAAATACGCGTTAATTTACGCGTATCAATATCGGCGATTGCAAATACATTATTGGCGATCAAATATTCAGATAAAGTAAGGTTACTACGGTAATTGCTATGCAAAAGTGGATAATCGCGAATAATCAAGCCAGCTGCGTATACCTTGTTTGATTCTATGTCTTCAAAATTAACACCTGTGTTGCCAATGTGCGGGTAGGTAAGTGTGACGATTTGTTGGGCGTATGACGGGTCAGTTAGTATTTCTTGATAGCCAGTCATTGAAGTATTAAAAACAACCTCTCCAACGCTATGATTATTAGCAATGCTGGCACCAGTGGCGCCAATACTGACGCCACGAAAAACAGTTCCATCTGCTAATACTAATACTGCTGGAATTGTATCTGACACCATAAACCCCTTAATTTGATACGCAAATACGATTTGTAACGATCAAACAACTGTTAAAGATATTGTGCAATGACTTTTTTAAAACAACACTTAAATTAAAAAGTTGTAAGATTTAATTAGTTGCAGATGTGCAAAACGGGAGGAGCAAATGCACTCTTCCCGTTTAAGAATTGCCAGATTATAGCGAAAAACCGCAGCTATTTCAAGCAAGGCTTGCAACTAAATTGATTACTTAAGCTAACAAATTGGTAAAAAATTGATTAACTTTCAAAGTGATTAACAAGATGTTTATCAAATTTTCAGGCTTTAAGAATATAGCTCAAAGCAATTGCGGCCATGTCTTTTGGCAACATACATGGCATCGTCTGCGCATTTAATTATTTCATCTGCGCTAGATCCATGTTGTGGATAAAGGGCTACACCAACACTCACATTTTGCATTAGCACTTCGTTGCCGATCATAAATGGAACAGTTAAACTTTGTACTATTTTTTCAGCTGTGGCAATGGCTTGCAATTCGTCTGTAACTTTGGGTAATAAAATAACGAATTCATCGCCACCAATGCGCGCAACTGTATCTTGCGAGCGTAACTGGTTTACCAGCCTAAGTGCCACATCTTTAAGCAATTGATCTCCAGCTAAATGCCCGTGAGTGTCATTAATCACTTTAAAAAAATCTAAATCTAGAAAAAAAACTGCAACAATTTCTTGAGAGCGCTTAGCGGCTTTTAAGGCTTGATCTAGTCTATCTTCTAATAGCCGGCGATTAGGTAATCCAGTTAATGGGTCGTGATTAGCTAAAAGTGTTAAATGACTAGTTGAGCTTATTATTTTATTAAGCACTTGCTCTCGCTTATTGTTTGAGATCATCAATAAGACCAAAATGCTTAAAAAGACCAAGGTTGCCGTGAACGGTACAAGCATTTTTTTTAATATCTGTTGATTCCATCCTGTAACCGCTACATCAATATTAAGCATAACGAAATTACTTGTATCGGCAGTTGTTGTGAGCGGTGTTCTTGCACTTACCCAAGTACCCCAGCGGTCTGTGACTGGACCTTCGACTAGCGTACTTTTATCAGTCATTGCAATCTTAAGCGCATCAGTTGCTTCAAAAAATAAATCACCCAATTGCGATATTTCAGAAGCTGGTTGTGGGCTTGCATCAAGCAAAAAATTAACTTGGCGATTGCCGTCAGACTTTTCGCTATATAACAAATAAATAAAGTGGCAATTTTTGTTGGCTTTACAAGCACTTTTAAGCTGCGCTTCTAGCATGGTTAAATCACTTTTTTTAAGTGAATTAGGGTTGGTATTTAATACAGAAGCAAACGGCTGCCAATTGATAGATTGTTCAATAGTTTTTACATAAACAATCAAGTTTTCACGCATTTCTGTGTTTTGCGACTTACCAACAAATACAGTTAACAACGATCCAAAAGTAAACACCAGAAAAAAACCTACCCACAACCAAAAATTGGCTCGATTTTTAATTTGCTTAAATGTTAATTTAAACATTACTAATTAAGGGGATTAAAGATAAATTTGATCTGAATCAATTTTTAAGAAGATCTTTTTAAGTAATTTAGAAATTGTTTTAATTTTATTTGTTTCAATTCTATTAGTTCAATTTGTATTTGTTTAACTTGTGTTTCTTTAACTTAACACAGGCCAATTTGTACAAGCTTAGAAATTTTTTGCATCTTTTTCGTTATTTTTGCGCTCTGCCAATTCACATCAGTATTTTATTTAGCGCTTACTTAAATTAAATCTAACACATCGCGCATATCATATAAACCTGATCGTTTGCCGCTTAAAAACTTTGCAGCTCTAAGCGCACCTTGTGCGAAAGTTGCACGGCTACTGGCTTTATGGGTTAATTCTATCCTTTCACCAACGCCTGCAAACAAAACAGTGTGATCACCCACTACATCGCCGCCTCGAACTGTAGCAAATCCAATGGTTGAAGCGTCACGCTCACCTGTCACGCCCTCGCGGCCATACACCGCGCAAGCTTGTAAATCGCGCCCCAAAGCTTTTGCAGCTGCTTCACCTAATCGCAAAGCAGTGCCTGATGGCGCATCTATTTTATGCCGATGATGCGCTTCTATAATTTCAATGTCATAACCATCGTTTAGTACTTTTGCTGCGGCTTGTACCAAATCAATCAATAACGTCACGCCCACGCTCATATTAGGCGCAAACACAATGGCGATTTTGTTAGATGCTTGATCTATTTCACTTTTTTGCTCCGCGCTAAAACCTGTTGTGCCGATAATGTGATTAACATTCGCTTTTTTGCAAGCTGCTAAGTACATTAAAGTAACTTCTGGACGCGTAAAATCAATCAATGTGTCTGCGCCAACTAAAGCTTCTTCCACATCGCTAGTTATTTTAACATTTGTTAATTGACCAAATTGCTCACCCGCATCGCGCCCAATTTGTGGGCTATCAATTCGGTCAATTGCACCATGAAGTTGTAAGGTATCGTCAGCAAATATGCACTCAAGCAAAGCATGCCCCATGCGCCCTGTTACACCAGCAACAACTACTTTTGTTTTTAGCATGCTATTAGTTTCATTTATTAACTCTATTAAAAACCTATTTTTTCCAATATGCGATCAAACATATCTGGCTTAATGACTTCAGCTTTTGGTGTCTCAGCATTGCTAGTTTGCGCTTTTACAGGCGTTGTATTTAATTGCGGCACCGCTCGTTCAGCTGGTTTAAGTGGTTCGATTGGTTCGACTTTGTTTGAAGTTGGTACAGTATTAAGTTTTTTATCAAACCTAAAAATTTTACGCTTATCTTGATCCAGAATATTCTCTGAATTTTCGGGTTTTAATTTCAGCTTTTCATTTTCTAGTAACATTTCTACTGCTTTAGGTTCTACAATCGCTGGAGAAGCGGGCTGTGCGTCTGTAAAAGATATACCAGGTGTTGTTTCTTTTAGTGGGCCGATTCTCGCTGGCGGAAGCTCTAATTGGATTTGCTTATTATCATTTGTGATTACAGGTTTAGTTGCAGACTCAGTTTCTGGACTGATCACTGGCGTAATTTCTACAGGTTTATCAATTATTACGCTTTCAAGCTGGTTCTTTATATTAGATAATTCTGGTTTTTCAAGCTCTTTTAAATTTATGTTTTCAGATTTTGCAGGCGCTAACGGTTTTTTAACATCAGGTTTCGCCTCTTTTTTCCAAAATTTGAGCGAATCTAACAAGCCTTTATCTTCAGAGTTTGGTTTTTTTGCCGCTGGCTTTGCAGCTGGTTTTTCGATCGAGTTATTTAATGGTGTTTCATCCCTATTCCAAAATTTTAAATTTTCAAACACACCTTCTTTTTCAACCCTTTTACTAGGTGCTCTTGATCCGTTAAATTCAGTTTCATTTGATAAACCAACTGCATCGCTATTGCTGCCTTGTGGCACTACATCTCCGCGCACACGCGATAATAGTTCTTTTTCAAAATCCAGTATCACGCGGCGTTGCTCCACTACTTTACCCGCTTGGCGTAATTGATAAAAATAATCCCAGCGATTTGTATGAAAACTATCAATAATTAATGGCGACCCCATTACAAACTTTACTTGCGATTTTGTCATGCCTGGGCGCAGTTGCAGTAACATTTTAGAAGTCACCACATTGCCTTGTTGAATGTCCATTTTAAACGGCTTAATAACAGGCACGCTAGAGCCGCATGCTGTTAATAAGGCGCTAAAAGTTATTAATGCTATTACTAAAAATCTAAGCTTGAAAGTGTGCATAGGTAAAGACTTATTGCTAAATTGGCGTTAATATACCACGACGGTGGCAAGGCTAAAACCAAAAACTTGTAACCAAATTTTTAGCTTGCAACCAAATTCTTTTAATTTTTGAGTGATTAACATGCATGATCAAAAAGATTTAAAAAACGCTGGCCTTAAAGCCACTCTGCCTAGATTAAAGATCTTAGAGCTATTTGAACGAAGCACCGAGCGGCATTTATCGGCTGAAGATGTGTATAAGATTTTGATCAACACGGGCGAAGATGTAGGTTTGGCTACAGTTTATCGTGTATTAACGCAATTTGAAGAGGCTGGTTTATTATCGCGCCATCATTTTGAAAGTGGTAAAGCGGTGTTTGAAATCAATGAAGGCACGCATCACGATCATATTGTGTGCGTTAAGTGTGGTCGAGTAGAAGAATTTTACGATGAAGAGATTGAAAAACGCCAGCAGCAAGCTGCTGAATCGCGTGGATTTACCATGCAAGAACATTCATTGATGATTTACGGCATTTGCAGCAAGCAACCTTGTGGGCCTAGAAAGTGAGCAATATGCGCTGTTATTTTTGCACTTATGATTGTGTCTTTTTTAATAAATATATTTAATTTAATCGTCTTTCAATTAATTAATAGTTGCTTGGTTTTAAATTCATCATTAGTTAATGTAGTACGAATCAACAGCTTGAACGTTAGCAAAAAATAATTGATACCAATTTTTTTAAGGGCTTATGATGCCTAAACCTAATTTCTCACATGTATTAGCAATAATTTTAAGCCTAAGCATAAGCGCTTGCGGCACTAATCCAGTGACCAAGAAAAAAGAATTCCAGTTTGTTAGCCAAGATAAAGAAATTGCCATTGGGCGAGAAAATTATGCGCCCGCGCGTCAATCGCAAGGTGGCGATTACATTATTGACCCTGAATTAACGGCTTATGTGCAAGATATTGGCAAGCGGCTAGGCGCGGTATCAGACAGGCCAGAATTACCCTACGAATTCGTGGTGATTAACGATTCAACCCCAAACGCCTGGGCTATGCCTGGTGGCAAGATCGCGTTTAATCGTGGTTTATTGTATGAACTTAATAATGAGGCAGAATTGGCTGCCGTAATGGGTCATGAGATCGTACATGCAGCCGCGCGTCATGGTGCAAAAAGCATGGAGCGTGGCATATTTTTGCAAGGCGCCATGATAGCGGTGGGCATTGGTGCGCAAAATAGCAATTATGGCAATTTAATCGTGGGCGGCTCGCAAATCGGTGCTCAATTGGTTTCTAGCAAATATGGGCGCGATGCTGAATCAGAGTCCGACTTATATGGCATGCAATATATGAAAAAGGCGGGTTACGACCCTGCTGCCGCAGTTACCTTGCAAGAAACGTTTGTACGTTTAAGTAAAGACCGCAACAGTGATTTTTTAAGCGGATTATTTGCAAGCCACCCACCATCGCAAGCGCGGGTAGATGCTAATAAAATGACATTAGCCAAAATGGGCGCAGGTGGCAATATGGGTAAAGAAGTGTATACCCAAAAAATGGCCAAAATCAAAAGCACGCAAGCCGCATATAAAGCGTATGACGATGGCATAAAAGCATTAACCAAAAAAGATACAGCCACTGCCACAAAACTAGCCCAGCAAGCCATATCTGGCGAGCCACGTGAGGCACGTTTTCAAGAGCTTTTGGGCGATATTGCATTAACCGAGAAAAAATCGCAAGAAGCGCTTAACCATTATGCAAAAGCGATTCAAATGCAGCCAAACTACTTTAAACCACACGTACAAAGCGGCATTGCATTATTTAATATGGGTCGCAAAAATGAGGCAGAGCCGTTTTTAAAACGCGCAAATGAACTGCTACCCACAGCACCTGGCCATGCATTATTAGGCCAAATTAGTGAAGAGCGCGGCGATATCAATTCAGCTTTTCAACATTATCAAATAGCCGCAAGTTCAAATTCTGAAATAGGCAAAGATGCCACGACACGCGCGGTGCGAATTGACTTACCACGTAATCCTGCTAAATACATACAATCGGGCGCGCAAGCTGATAACACAGGTAATTTATTCGCCGTTGTTCAAAACACCACCAGTTTACCGATTGGCCGCGTACAAGTGCGCGTGGTGAAATACGACGCACGCACTGGCCGTGCAGTAGGGCAAAGCCAACCGATGGTGATAAATGGTGTTGCAGCAGGAAAACGCAATCAGATAGCCGTGGGCGAAACGCTTAAAACGCCGCAAGAAGCGCAATTGTATAAAGTGGTGGTTGAGGCAGCGGAACTTGCAAAATAAAATACTATCGTTCGAACTCCGGACAATCTGCTCCAATAAAAAATTTAATTCTTTTGGACCTGCTCTACATAAATGATGGTCGAGCCAAAGCCTTTCTTTGAGATTCAAAACAGCGAGTCCTTAACTATCGCGGACTGGTACGGCATCGCCTACGACTTGGAGCATGTTATTTCTGCAACCAAAACTCTAGTCCATTTGCTACAGCAAACAGAACGTGACAGTACACTCGTAAGAAGTTTGTGGTCGTCTGCGTTGGTAGCCTATGTGCGCTGCTTTAAAACTGGAAAACGAATCTGTATTGACCCGGAAATTTACGCTGGACTTCCTGGCGACCCAATTGGCACCCATCAATATTACAAAGATACTCGCGACAAGCACATTGCCCACCCTGTGAGTGCTTTCGAAGAAGTGCGTGTGGGTGTCCTGCTAGATGATTCAGGCGCTCCAGTATCCATCGGCCATTTGGCCGCCTTCCGCCTCAGTGATGATGAGGCGGGCGTAGCGCAGCTTGGTCGACTGGCATCCTCTTCGCTAGAGCATATTATGAAACTCATCAAGCCCCTAGAGAGTTCGATGCTCACACACGCACAAGAAAACCCAAGCACTCTAGCATCGCTCAAATCGCTTCGCATTCAGGCAAAAGGAGGAGCAGAGACCGCGCGCGCTAAGCGAAAACTTGAGTAATAATTGAGGGACAAACTACATTTTTAGGAGAAATCATGACAAAACAACGATTAAATTCTGGCATTAAATCGGCACTAATATTTACTTGCTTAACTTTTACTTTGCAAGCTTGCGCTGGCGGTTATGGCAATAGCGCGCCTGCATCTAGCGTGGTAGATAACACTGAGGCAAAAAAAGCTGATGCCACTCAAACTGTTTTTGAAGTAGTCACTCGCGATCAGCCTGTTTACTCAATTAACGGCAATCCAAACCCTGCAATCACATTAAAACGCGGGGTGACTTACACGTTTACATTAAAAGCTACTGGTCATCCGTTTTGGATCAAAACACAAAATTCTACAGGTTCTGCTAACGCGTATACCGATGGTGTAACTGGAAATGGTTTAGAGCGTGGCACTTTAACTTTTAACGTGCCCAAAAGCGCACCAGCAACTTTGCATTACAATTGTCAATCGCACGACATGATGAATGGCGTGATTACAATTATCGATTAATTGGCAAGAGTAGCCTTAATGAAACGAAGCGATCGTAGTCTCAATGAAATGAAGTGGAATCGAGGGAAGCCAAGTTAAACCCCCTCGATTTCGTTGCACTGAATCGAGGCTACAGGCTTGCAGGCGCATTCAGAGTTATTCCTGCAAGCCAATATACAAAAGGCTTAAAGAACATTGTTTTTGTACGTAATATCGACCAAGTGTTGTTAAGCGCTCAAAAACTATAATTTCAGCATCTCTTTTGCGTGGTTGCGCGTGGTGTCGGTAATGTTAATGCCGCCTAACATTCGCGCAATCTCTTCTATTCTGTTTTGTGAATCAAGCATTTGAATATGGCTAAGTGTTGCGCCATTTGCTTGGCTTTTTGACACTTGCAAATGTTGTTTGGCAAGCGAAGCCACTTGCGGCAGATGGGTAATCACTAACACTTGACGTTCTTGGCCAAGCTGTTTAAGTAGCTGCCCAACTACTTCTGCCACGCTACCGCCAATACCAACATCTACCTCATCAAAAATCATGCAAGGCACAGCATTTTTAACAAGCTGTTCATTTTGCGGTGCATTTTGTTTTTGCGATGCATTTTGTTTTTTAGACACATTTTGGTTTTCATTAACTGAATTTAACGCCAAAGTGACATGCAACGCTAAACTAATGCGTGATAATTCACCGCCTGACGCCACTTTGCTTAATGGTCGCGGTTCAACACCCGCATGGCCTGCCACTAAAAATTCTACCGTTTCTAGCCCGTTAGCATTTTTTTCACTTGCCTGCAAAGCCACTTTAAATTGCCCGCCAGTGAGTGATAAACGCTGCATTTGCTGGCTGATTTTTTTACTTAAATCACTGGCTACAAGGGCGCGAACATCGCTTAGTTTTTTTGCGTTTACTTGATATTCATTCAATGCTTGTTGCTCTTGTTTAGCTAGCGCGCCATCACTTGCAAAGCTTTCAAGTTCATTCATTCGCAATTGGCTAGAATTAAATAAATCAACCAACTCTTCTGGGCGCACCCGATATTTTCGCGCTGTGTTATGCACGGCTTGTATACGATTTTCTAAGGTGCTTAAGCGCGCTGGATCAAGCTCGGCTTTTTGCAAATAGCGGTTAAGCTCACGGCTGGCCTCTTCTAAACTGATCACTGCCGAATCGACAACGTCAGCCGCATTTTTTAATTGCGGGTCAAACTCAACTAAAGTCGTTAATTTTTGCTGTGCTTGCGTTAATAAGCTAATTGCGGCTGGTTCTGCTTCATCAATGAGCGCAATGCACGCTTCTAAGCCAGAAAGTAGCGATGCACCATTTGATAAACGATTATGTTCAGATAGCGAATCTTGCCAATCTTCGACTGTATAACCAAGTTGTTGCAACTCGCGCGTTTTATCAAGTAATTCTGCTAGTTCATCGGCAAAAGCAGCAGAGTTTTTTTCTAAATCTAAGCGTTTAAGATGTAACACATGCCAATTTTTATATTGGTGAGATACAGTATTTGCAAGGTCTGTAGCGCGCCCAAATTCATCAAGTATTTGGCGCTGTGTAGCCGCTTTTAATAAAGAATGATGTGCGTTTTGGCTATAAATATCGACCAAACTTTCGCCTAATTCTTTTAATTGGCCAATGGTGACTGACGTGCCATTAATAAAACCACGGCTACGGCCATCTGCATAAATAACGCGTCTTAAGGTTAATTCGCCATCTTCTTCTGTTGATTCGTCAGTAACTAAATTAGCCAATAATTCATGTTCAACTAACCAGTTTTTCGCGTTATCGTTCATGGCAAAACTAACGCTAATATCGGCTTTATCTGAGCCTTTACGGGTCACGATACCATCGTTACGCGCGCCCAAAGCGAGTGACAATGCATCAATTAATATGGATTTTCCTGCACCTGTTTCACCTGTTAACGTGGTAAAACCATCATGAAACTCAAGATCAAGAGATTCAACAATAATAAAATCACGGATAGAAAGGTTTTGTAGCATAGGCTTAGAAATTAATCGTTTTTTTGCTCAAAATCGAAAATGACAAGGCGACGAGTCGAAGACAGTACGAATAGTACGGCAAGACGAAGGTAACGCGGTCAGTTTCGATTTTCAGCAAAAAATTTAGCCCCAGTTTAGTTTGTTGCGTAACATATCAAAATAACAATAATCGCTAGGATGTAACAAAGTGATGGTTTGTTTAGCGCGTTTAATTAGAATTTTATCGCCCATTTCAAGTGAAAGCTGAAATTGCCCGTCAAGACTCACCTGCGCTTCGTCAGTTTGTATCAATTTAACCTCTAGTTGACTACTGCTATTAACGGTAATCGGCCTGTTACTTAAAGTATGTGGGCTAATAGGCACTAGGGTGATTGCCTCTACATTGGGGTGTAATATAGGCCCGCCAGCAGATAGCGCATAAGCTGTTGTGCCAGTGGGCGTGGTAATAATTAGCCCGTCAGAGCGTTGTTTATATACAAATTTACCATCGATCTCAACTTGAATCTCAATTAAGCGTAAACCACTTTTAATCACCACATCGTTAAGCGCCACGCCTTGATGAATAGCCTTGCCAGCACGACAAACGGTTGCATCTAATAAAATACGCGATTCGCTAAAATGTGAGCCTTTTAAAATCTTGTCAATTGAGCCTAGCATGTGTTCGGCACGCAGATCAGTTAAAAACCCGAAACGGCCGCGGTTAATGCCCACAATTGGTATGTTATCGTTAATAAGCGTACGCGCCACGCTTAGCATGGTGCCATCACCGCCCATCACAATAGCTAGATCTACGTGTCGGCCAATTGTCTCTAAACTGGCTGTTTTAAAACCAGTTAATTCGGCGTGTAAGGCGGTATTTTGCTCAATCCACACCTCAATATTTTTGTGCATTAAATGGCGCGCTAAATCAGCCAAATCTGTTTGCATTTGCTGCAAAGCAGAAGGGTTCATGTATTTGCCAATGATGGCGATAGATTTAAACGCTTGCGACATGGCTGTATTTAAGCATAAATCGCTAAAATAGTGATAGCGTATTTATAATCAAAACTTGCCAGATAAGACAAAAAAATTGAGCTTGACGTTGAGCTTGATTCAACAAGCTCAATTTTAACGGGTCAAGCCCAATTTTTACAAAGCAAAAACTTAAAGACTAAAAAACCAAGTTTTTATACACAGTTTTTATACACCACGTCGGCGACTTAAACCAAATAAGCCAAGTGCTGTTGCCATTAATGGTAATGCGGCGGGTACTGGTACTTCTGATGGATTGCCTAAATCAATCGGCGCACCAGCCAGGCCATTAATTGTACCGTTAAAACGACCCAAAATTGAACCTTCGCCCGATTCTAGATTAATGCTTAGTAAAAACGTATCAAGCGTGCCGCCATCTACATTAACAGCTGCAAAAGCTTGGTTATTGCCCACTATTTCAAAGCCATTCGCATTCAAAATATCTATGCCAAGTGCGCCAACATCATTGATAGTAGGATTGTCAAAAGCAGTTAAAGCCTCAGCAAGGCGGTCTGTTTCGCTATTGATATAATATAAATCAATATCTGCAGGCGCGCCAACTTGCGCTGGATCAGAGTTATTGTAAGCAGCAGCCGTTAAACCAGCCGTGATTGGCGTTTGAATAATTACAGCGCCCGTGGCAACGTTAACCGCTAAATTGCTACCAGTTGATGTAACCACACGCAGTGATGCAGCGGCAGAACGATCAGCGATAGGATTAAAATCAAGCCCATAACCTTGAAGAGATGCAGCATCGTAAATAGGTGTGCTTAAAGCCGCGACAAACGAAGTTGCACCTGATGTCGTGTCCAAAGTGTAAATTCTATTGAAAGTGCTAATGCCGTACACCGTATTGGTTGAAGGCCGTAAATCGATACCGATAAAAGATTCGTTAGCAGCTAAACCCGTTATGTTACTAAATGTCGCGGCAACTACATTTGCCGTATCGAATACACTGAACTGATTACTACTATTGATAGCCACTAAACTTGCCGCATGCGCTGCATTAAATAATAGCGCACTTCCAATAAAACCTAATGATAACGCTCTGGTAGCATACGACTGTTTCATGAATCTCTCCTTAAAGAATTGAACTTCAAAATTGTAAAAACCTAGCATTATCATGAGTTGAATTTCTGCGTTTAATGGCAACTATAAGGATCAAATAGTGCGATTAAATGTTGGTCACTTTTCTCTAAAAAATTTAGGAAATTTAAGATACCATCCAAAAAGGCATCACTCCGTTCGTTAGCGCACTTATAAGCTTAAAAATACAAAATAAAGTTATATAAAAGAGTTAGTTACAATTAATTTTAAACAAAAAAAAAGCTGGACTTAATAATATTAAGTCCAGCTTTAATCTACATATTTAAAAAAACGTTTTTAAATTAAATACACTTACATTAAATACACTTACAAAAACACAACTAAATCTATTTTTTTGCCCTGTTACGACGGCTCAAACCAAATAAACCAAGGGCTGATGCCATTAATGGTAATGCCGCTGGCACTGGCACAGCAGATGGCGCTGAAGTTAAGCCATTAATCGTGCCGTTAAACGTGCCTAGCAATGTACCTGTGCCATTGGCTAGATTAATGCTTAATAATTTACTATCTAAACTACCGTCATCAATATTTACCGCTGCAAAAGCTAAATTATTACTAAAAAGCTCAAACCCATTGGCCTTTAAAATATCAATACCAATTGCACCAACCAATGTAATCGTTGGATTTGCAAACGCAGCTGTAGCAACTGATAAAGTATCGTTTGTGCTGTTAATGTAATAAAGCTGTGTGTTTGCAGGTGCACCCATTTGGCTAGGGTCAGAGTTGCTATAGCCAATTGCAGAAAACCCTGTAGCTATGTTTGTTTGGGTTGCAACTGCGCCCGTATTAGTATTAACAGCTACATTGCTGCCATTGGTACCCACTACGCGAAAAGATGCGCCTGTGCCACGATCAGCTACTGGGTTAAAATCGACCCCATAACCCACGCCTGCTGCAATAATTGGGCTAGCCAAATTAAAAGCAAATTGTGCCGTGCCAGTGTTGGCATCTAGTGTATAGAGTTTATTAGCGCTACTAATGCCATAAAGCGTGTTGTTTGATGGGCGTAAATCAATACCAATCAATGATTCACCCGTGCTTAAGCCGATAATATTGGTGAATGTTGCATTAGCTACATTGGCTGAATCGAACACACCAATTTGATTGATGCTGTTAATGCCAACCAAACTAATAGCTTGAGCGCTATTTATAACCATTGAACTGGCTATAAACCCCAGTGACAGTGCCATTTTTGACCATTTGCGTTGCATGAAAATCTCCCTAAAAATGAAAATGTAAATTTGATGTTGAATGACCAAATTACGTACGAAATATAAATTAAGCCAATCTAATTACTTTACGAGATTTTTAAAAAATTGGATTCAATACTAATGGATTAATTGACCCCAATAGCCCGAACGGGCTAATCAAGAAATGAATTAGTGGTTTTTTAATGCTTTTTCACTGGCACTGTTGCAATTAAGGCAAAATATCACCATGAACCTATTAATGTTTAAACAAAAGCCTATCTGTGGATAAACGCGCGCAAATATTGCTTAAAACCTTGGTAGAGCATTACATTAGTGATGGCCTGCCTATTGGTTCGCGCACGCTTTTGCAGCATTCTGGCTTAGATATCAGCACCGCCACCATTCGCCACGTGATGAACGATTTAGAGCAGTTGGGATTTGTGACTAGTCCACATACGTCCGCTGGCCGTATACCCACACAAAAAGGTTATCGCTTATTTGTCGATTCATTATTAACTGTGCAGCCGCTAGAATTAACAGAGTTGGCGCAATTAAAAAGTGGTTTAAATTCGCCTAATCAGCTTGATTTAATTAATAGCGCAGCCGATATGCTCTCGCAATTAACACAATTTGCAGGTGTTGTAATGGTGCCCAAGCGCAAAACGTTAAGCTTTAAACACTTAGAATTTTTGCCTCTTACCGATAAACGTATTTTAGTGATTATTGTAACTAATGACGGCAATGTGCAAAACCGTGTGATTTTGGCCGATAAACCGCATTCCCCCGCCCAATTGTCAGAAGCGAGCAATTACTTTAATGCACGTTTTTCAGGGTTTACGTTTGATGAAACCAAGCAAATATTGCGGTTAGAATTACAACAAATGCAAACCAATATGAACCGCTTAATGACAAGCGCATTAGATGCCAGTGTAAGTGAAACCAATCAAGAAAATATGGTGATTGCAGGTGAGCGTAACTTGTTAAAAGTAGATGAGTTATCAAGCAATGTAAATAGTTTGCGTAAACTTTTTGAGGTTTTTGAGCGTAAAACCAATCTAATGCAATTATTAAATAATAGCCAGCAAGCTGCCGGTATACAAATTTTTATTGGTGGTGAAAGTGGCTATATTCCACTTGATGAATGTTCGATTGTGACAGCGCCTTATGAGGCAGATGGTGTGGTGGTTGGCACGCTTGGTGTGATTGGCCCAACACGAATGGCTTATGAGCGCGTGATACCGATAGTTGATGTGACAGCTAAATTGCTATCAAGCGCGCTATCAGATCATTAGTTGGCTTTGAATGCCTTTATCCCTAATTACTTTTTGTTGAGCAATATTGAATGATTAAGCATGCAAGATAACGAACTTATTGACAATAAAACGGCAGAGCCAGAGCTTACTCATCATCATTCGTTGCTCGCATTAATTGATACCTCTCAAGCCCAACATATCGCTTTGATCATTATTAGCACATTAGCGATCGTGTTTGTGTTGCAATGGGCGCAAAGCTTTATTATTACGCTACTTTTGGGCATGTTGTTATCTACCATTTTAAACCCAATAGTTACCCGCTTAGAAAGCCTTAAAATCCACCGCACCATTGGCTCTACGCTTGTGATTGGTGCGGTGGTAGTGGGCGCTGTTTGGTCTGGTTATGGTTTGCGTCATCAAGTGCAATCAATCATTTCTACCCTACCAGAGGCGGCTATCAAACTAACTTCTGGATTTGCAGTTAAACGAGGTGAACCGCTAAGCAATCTGCAAAAAGTGCAAATCGCGGCCAATCAAGTAGAAACGGCCGCCAGTGCGGCAGAAAATAATATAAAGGGTTCAAAAAAACCATTGATGCGGGTAACCATAGATGAACCTAAATTTAAACTAGGTGATTTTTTATGGCGTAGCTCTCTTGGCGCATTTGGCTTTGTGGCTGAGGCCATCACCATGATTTTTTTAGCGTACTTTATTTTACTTTCAGGTGACACATTTAAGCGAAAATTAGTCAAGATTACTGGCCCAACGCTCACCCGCAAAAAAATCACCGTTAACATTTTAACCAATATTAACCTTTCTATTCAGCGCTATATGACCATGCTACTGGTCACCAATGTGCTGGTCGGTTTGGTTTCTTATGTGGCTTTTCGGTTACTCGGGTTAGAAAATGCACTTGCTTGGGCAGTAGCGGCTGGGGTGTTACATATCGTGCCTTATTTTGGGCCTATTGTTACTGCAGCCATTACTGGCATGGCAGCTTATATGCAATTTGATTCGCTCATATCAGCATTTACTATCGCAGGCAGTTCAATTGTTATCGCCACCATTATTGGCGTTTTTGTTACTACCTGGATGACAGGCCGCATTGCAAAAATGAACGCAGCGATTGTTTTTATTTCGCTTATCTTTTTTTCGTGGTTATGGGGTTTATGGGGCATGTTGCTTGGTATACCAGTGGTGGTTATTTTAAAGGTGATTTGCGAGCATGTAGAGCATTTAAAACCGATTGCAGAGCTATTAAGCGATTAAATTAATTATTTTTTTATAAATTTTATTAAGTGTTTTAGCGCACATAAAAAAAATAATTAATCTCATAAACTAATGTCTTGCCCAAGTGCATTATGTTAGAAATCTAAATGAGCGATTCTGAAAAAAATTTTCCTATTGTTTGTGTCGGCGGCTCAGCTGGCGGGCTAGATGCGTACATTAGATTACTAGAAAACATGCATGCTGATATGGGTGTTGCGGTTGTGATTGTTAATCACATTAGAACCATGCCCACGTTATTACATGAGATTTTACCTAAACACACCGATATGCCTGTTAACTTGATCACAGAGCAATTGATCATTAAAATCAATCAGGTTTATATCATTCCGCCTAATCGCGATCTGCATGTTTTAGACGGTAAATTTTTATTAAAACCCATTTCAAAACCCAGAGGTTGGCCAGATGTGATTACCATTTTTTTGCGCTCATTAACCGATTATTGGGACGGCAAATTAATTGCGGTGATTGTTTCTGGTTTTGATGGAGACGGCTCTGAAGCATTGCGGGGAATTAAAGAAGTGGGTGGTATTACGATTGCGCAAAAGCTCATCACAGCTAGTCAACCCGATATGCCACAAAGTGCAATTGATAGTGGCTGTATCGATTTTGTGTTGTCACCAGAAGACATCGCAAAGAAAATTGTTGAGATAATGCGGTTTGAAACCACTGTTTAAGAACATTTTCATGTTTTTAAATAATTGGTATTAACAAAGTTTACTTTAAAATAAATTCAAAAATAAGCGAAAAGATAAACCCAAAAAGGTAACCTTAAAGAGAACGTGAATTAAATATAAAGATAACCTAAAGTAAATTTTTAGCCAGTTTAATCATACAACCAAGTTTAATCATACAGTTAGGCTTAATCATACAGCCAAGCTTAACTCTACAGCCAAATCTAGCTCTACCCAAAAAATACTGCCCCTACCCACCTCGCTATTTACCCCAATTGCCCCATTCATTAGCTCTACGATGCGTTTGCACACAACCAAACCTATGCCAGTGCCTTCTTCATTACCTGATTCTCGGCCTAGCCGATTAAATGGTTGAAACAATTGTGCCAAATCTTTAGGCGTTAAGCCATCGCCAGTATCTTCTATAAAAATACGTAAGCGTTGGTTTGGATGTAGAGCGCATCTTATGGTGACAGTGCCATTGGGTTTGTTATATTTAATGGCATTAGATATTAAATTGACAAAGACTTGCTTTAATCTAGTGCGGTCTGCCGTAACTAAAAAGTTAAGATCGCCAGGCGCATAAATTAAGGTAATGCCACGTTTTTGCGCTTGATTTTCTAGCATGGCATGTGAATCGGTTAACACGTCAGAGAGTAAAAATATTTCGGTGATTAATAGCGTTTTGCCTGATTCGATCACCGCTAAATCAAGTATTTCGTTAATTAAGGTAAGTAAATACCAGCCAGCTTTAATGATTTGTTCAGTATTGCGCTTTTGATTAAGTGACAGCGCAGGGTTACTCACTTCAATCAATTGTGCAAAGCCCAATATGGCATTTAGTGGTGTGCGTAATTCATGGCTCATGCTAGATAAAAAAGTCGATTTTGCTAAATTTGCTTGTTCAGCCATCTTTTTAGCCTCTTCTAACGCCAATTCTGCATGTTTTCGTTCAGATATATCGCTAATAACCGCACGTAATTCAAACGCATCTTGGTTTTTCTCGTCAAAAATAGCGCTTTCGGTATCTGTGCCAATGGTAATCGTTACATTAGCCCAAAATACAGTGGAATCTGTTTTTACCAGACGCAAATCAAACGATTGTGGATCGCCATTTTCCATCAATTTATTTTTATTTAAATAATAAATATCTTCATCAGCATTTAAAATCAAATTCGATATTGGTTGTTTAATAAGAACGCTACGGGTTATACCCAATAAAGTAGCCGCGGTTAAATTCGCTTTTTGAATCATGCCTTTTGAGTTAAGCGTTAAATATCCCACTGGGGCTAAATCATATAAATCAAAGTAACGGCTACGCGCAATATCAAGCACAATATGCGATTCGCGTAGCTCTTCATTTTGCATTTCTAACTCAATTTGATGCACTTCTAGTTCATGCAATAGCGCTTGAATGGCTTCCACTGTTAAATTGCCTACATTTAATGCGTCACTTCGAATATTAACCAGCGTTTCAGCCTTATGGCGCAGGCTTTGTGCGTTATCTTTGTTTTTAATATTTTTATCTTGGTTAGTCATTATTTTTTGCCTAAAACTTGTCGTTCAGTGGTTGCGATCGCATACACATCACCGCCTTCGTTAACTAGTGCGGTTGATATAATAGAAACTTGTATAACAGCATTTTGCTTAGTTAAGCGCTGCGTTAAATAAGGCTCTAAAATTTCAGCTTGGCTTAGTTGCGCTAACTTAGCCAGCGCTTTTTCACGTAAATCTTGTGGAATACGCTCACGCACATTCATGCTTAATGCTTCAATTTCAGTCCAACCGTATAATTTAACGGCACCTGGGTTCCAGGCCATTATTTGTCCAGTCATGCTTTGCACGGTAATCGCATCACTAGCATCTCTAACTACCACTGCTAAGCGTAAAAAATCGTTGGCTTTTTCTAGCGCAAGTCGAGTTTTAACCATCTCTGAAATTTCAACAAATGTAATAACTGCGCCTTCGATCACGTTATGCAAGGTGCGATACGGCAAAATGCGCATTTCATACCATTCACCAGCTTTAGTTTGCACTTCTATCTCTTTGGTTGCCAGCGTATTTAGCACTGCTTGCGTGTCAGCTATTAAATTATCATAGCCCACCAAATTATTCACAATATGTGCAACTGGCCTGCCAATATCGCTTAATATTAAATTAATAATCAAGCTAGCCGCTGGCGTAAAACGCAAAATGCGCAATTGGTGATCAACAAAAACTGTGCCAATACCAGTACCAGCTAGCAAATTATTCATGTCGTTATTGGCACGAGATAAATCCACCACTTTTGTTTGTAGCTCGGTATTAACCGTTGCTAGCTCTTCATTAACCGATTGCAACTCTTCTTTTGAAGTTTCTAGCTCTTCATTGGTCGATTGCAGTTCTTCGTTAACCGATTGCATCTCTTCGTTTGACGATTTTAATTCTTCGTTAGCACTTTCTAATTCTTCATGCGTACTTTGTAAATATTCGTCTTTAGCGCGCATTTCTTGCCTAAGCGCCTCAATCAGTGCATCAGCTTCACTATTATATAAACTGTCTACAAATTTATGATTTGCATGTTCATTTAAGTTAATTATTGCGCTAGTTTGCGATATAGCCTCATTAAGTTGGCTTAAATCTTCTTCTAAAATAACCAAATAATGATCAGCGTATATATTTAGGGCTTGTATATTTAATGCTTGGCTTGCAGGCTTGGTTTTGCTGGCGTTAGTAGTTTTACCAGTGCCTGTTTTTTGGCTAGTGCCTGTATTTTGGCTAGCGCTTGTATTTTGGCTAGCGCTTGTGTTTTTGTTAACTGTTAAGCCATCTTCTGCAAGGGCTGGGCAAACTGTTAAATTAACCCGCGTAAAATGGCCATTGGTTTTAACGCTTATGCTCATGCAACGCTGCGTAGTTTTTGTTTTAACTGTTGCCGCTAAAGTGCTAGTTAACTCACGTCGCAAGCCTTCACGCGCCATTTTTAAAATATTATTAATGCCTACCTCGCCCGCATTCATTTCTAAGTACATGCCAGTTCTACCATGCAAATACAAAATATCGCCGCGCTCATTTACTAATGCACTGGCAGGGGCAATTTTTTGTAAGATAGTGCGTTCTGTTAATTCTTTAAGTGAAATTTTGGCAGGCTCAATAGCTGGTTTTATATGCGTTTTTACAACATGAAGCGATGAATCTGTATTAAATAAAGGCGATAACACATGGCCTAATTGGTCTTTTCTTAAACTCACATGCTGTTCTTTACGTTGATAAAACTTGGTTTTACGATCAAGCGCGTTAAACAAAGTATGAAAATCACCAACGCCTTCAGATGTGCCTAAAAATAAAATGCCCGCTGGTTTAAGTGCAAAATGAAATAGCGGGATTAGTTTTTTTTGTAATTCTGGCCCCATGTAAATCAGTAAATTACGGCAACTGATCATATCTAATTTAGAAAATGGCGGGTCTTTAATCACATCTTGCTCAGAAAAAACCAGCATATCGCGAATATTTTTATGAATGCGATAAGCGCTACCATTGGCTTCAATCGAAAAGAAACGGCTTAATCGGTTTGGCGTTATATCATCCACAATGCTGGCAGGGTATAAGCCAGCACGCGCTGTGGCAATTGCCTTGTTGTCAATATCAGTTGCAAATAATTGTACGCTATAATTTTTTTTGGTTATTTCAATGTGTTCTTGCAATAGCATGGCAATAGAATAAGCCTCTTCACCCGTTGAGCAGCCTGCAGCCCAAACCCGTATAACAGAATCTGCAGGCTTATCTTTAAATAAATTGGGAATAATTTGCTCTTCCAACACTTTAAACGCATCATCATCGCGAAAAAATCTGGTAACGCCAATTAATAAATCTCTAAATAACGCTTTTATTTCGGTAGGTGTTTGCTGTAAATATTTAACATAACTTTCAATAGAATCTACCTGATGCACAGCCATGCGCCGTTCAATACGACGATTAACGGTACCCGATTTATATTGCGAAAAATCATGCCCAGTTTGTGCGCGTAACAAAATAAATATTTTGTTAGCTAAACTGCTTTTATCTAACTTTTCAGCGATTTTGTGATGGGTAAGCTTGCCATAAGCGTGTTTTGCATAAGCCAATAATTTAGCTGGCATATCTCGTGGCAACAATTCAAAATCCACCAAGCCAGTGGCCACGGCACTTCGCGGCATGCCATCAAACTCGGCAGATGTTAACTCTTGCACCATGACCATGCCGCCTTCACCCTTAATGGCACGCACACCTTCGCAACCGTCGCTTCCAGTGCCAGATAAAATAATGCCAATGGCGTGTTCACACTGATCTTGTGCTAAAGATTTAAAAAAGAAATCGATAGGCAAGCGTTGCCCGCGCGGCGCGGCAGGCTCAAGCAAATGCAGTTTGCCTTTGAGATAAGCTAAATCGACATTAGGCGGGATAATATAAGCGCAATTGATTTGTACCGTCATACCGTCAGTGACTTCAAACACTTGCATGGTGGTGTAGCGGCTAATTAAATCAGTCAAAATACTTTTGTGATCTGGCGCTAAATGCTGCACCAATACAAAAGCCATTTGCGGCGCGACATTAACAGGCATACCAGAAAAAAATTGCTCAAACGCTTTTAAACCACCCGCAGATGCGCCTAAGCCAACAATTGGGAATAAATTTTCTGATGAATTTTTTAAATCAAATTCAGATTCAGATTCAGATTCATCGTTTGTTTCTGCAGCATTTAAGGTTTCGGCAGATTCATCCAATTTAATTGGTTCAGATTGATTCAGATTGTTATCTTTATCTTTATCGTGATCATTAGTGATAGCCGCCATGCTTTTCCTCTTAATTTTTATTGTTTGCTGCATTACAAATAGAATTTAAAAATGACTTTAATATGGCTAGTTTATTTAAAAATGTCGATTTTTATCAATGGTTTAAATCAATGTTTAATTAGTGTAATCTTGATTAAGAACAATACAAGAGGGCAAAGCATTTAATTGGCTAATATTTGCACTTTAATTTAAAATACGATCATGGCTTATTACAACTCCGAACCACCCTTTTCTCATAATGATCAACTAAAAGTAGGCATTTTATTAGCCAACCTTGGTACGCCAGATGCAGCTACTGCAAAAGCTTTAAGACCGTATTTAGGACAGTTTTTAATGGATAGGCGCGTGGTAGAGATTCCACGTTTTATTTGGTGCTGGATTTTGCACTGCATCATATTGGTGATTCGTCCAAAAAAATCAGCCGCAAAATATGCACAAGTGTGGACGAGCGAAGGATCACCCTTATTAGTGCACAGCCAAAAACAAACACAAATGTTTCGCGGGTTTTTAGGCGAAAAAATCAAATCACCATTTGTGGTAGAACTAGGCATGAGTTATGGTAACCCGAGCATGAAAAGCGCGATTGAAAGTTTAAAAGCCCAGCATTGCGATCGTATTTTGGTGTTTCCGCTATTTCCACAATATGCAGCAAGCAGCACCGCTGCCGTGTTTGATGCCGCTTATAAAGTGCTACTAAAAATGCGTAACGTGCCTGCTATTCGCACCATTCGAAGCTATCACGATCATCCCGCTTATATTGCAGCGCTTGCAAAAACAGTGCAGGAACATTGGCTCATAAACGGTAAGCCTAATTTTGGTGGCGGTGAAAAATTAGTGATGAGCTTTCACGGTGTGCCAAAAGTACATTTAACCAAGGGTGATCCGTATCACTGCACTTGCCATAAAACTGGCCGTTTATTGGCAGATTCACTTGGTCTAAAAAAGGATGATTATTTAGTCGCGTTTCAATCGCGCTTTGGTAAGCAAGAATGGTTAAAACCTTATTTGGCGGCGACGCTACAAACATTAGGCCAAGCCAAAACCAGCCGCATTGACGTGATTTGCCCAGGTTTTAGTGGCGATTGTTTAGAAACACTAGAAGAAATCGCCATGGAAGGTAAAGAGATTTTTACCCATGCTGGCGGTGGGGAATATCATTACATTCCAGCTTTAAATGAAAATGAAGATTGGATTCATGCGATGACGCAAATCGCGTTAGAAAATTTGCAAGGTTGGGTGAGTGCAGATTGGGATAATGCGAAAGCGGCCGAAGACAACGAATTAACCAAAACCAGAGCGCAAAGTTTGGGTGCAGTGCAATAAAAGACCTTTTTAAGCCTGCAATCAACCATCAAAAAAAGCGAAATATAACTTCAATCATCATCGTCATACCAGCGCAGGCTGGTATCCAGGCAAGCAACATGCTAATTAATGTTGCATTCGTCCTGTTAACGAACTAGGTGTTTTAAAAACCCCAAATCAATCACAAGTTAATATAATTTAGCTGGCTAAATTTGTACTTGGTCTGGATTCCAGCCTTCGCTGGAATGACAGTGTGTTGGTGGATTAAGCTTTGGCGGAATGACGGTTTGTTGGTGGATTTGGCTTTGGCGGAATGACGGTTTTTTGTGAATCCTGTGTTTAATCAAAACATTTATTATTTAAGCAACATCTAAAAACAACCACCATCGTCATACCAGCGTAGGCTGGTATCCAGGCAAGCAACTTTTTAACCAGTGTAACGATAAAGCTGGGTCTAATGATTAAATTCGAAAATTCAAAAATAAGCCCATTGGCCTTAACTGATGTTTTTTATACTTGTTTCAAACGTTTGTTTGACTTATAGTATTAAAAATCAAACAAACGTTTGAACTTATTTAATCCATTTAACGGCTAAAAATTACTTTGCAAACCATCCAAATAACAAACCAGCAACCCAGGCAAAAAATATTGTTAATCGCCCTAGAGCTGTTTGCAGAACTGGGTTTTGAGCGGGCTACTATTCGCCAAATCGCTAAAAAAGCACAAGTTAATGTTTCGGCTATTGGCTATTATTTTGGCGATAAAGTGGGGCTTTATCGCGCTGCGTTTACTGAGCCAATGGGTTCACCTCTTGATGATATTGCGCTATTTAATTCGCCAAATTTAACGCTAAAACAAGCGCTTAACGGGCTATTTAGCAGCTTTATTGAGCCGTTAAAAAAAAACGAGCTGACAAAACTTTGTATACGCTTACACATGCGTGAAATGGTTGAGCCAACTGGTTTGTGGGCAGATGAGATAGATAATGGCATAACGCCTTGTCATCAAGCGTTGCTGGTTGTATTGCAGCATCATTTGAATTTGCAAACGGTTGATGATGATTTGCAAAGACTCGCTATCTGCATTGTGGCGATGGGTGTGCATTTAATGGTGGGGCGCGATGTGATTGAAAAAATATGCCCAAATATTATTGCAAATGAAGAAGAATTAAATACAACACAACAGCGCTTGGTGATGTTTGGGTTAAGCATGGTTAAAGCTGAAAAAGAGCGCAGAAAGCAGTTAAATAAATGACTAGCAAAAATACAATGATATGCATGGGCTTTGCATGTTTGCTATTAAATGGCTGTGTGTTTTTAGACTCATTAAAATTAAAGCAAATACCAGAAAATATCGTTAAAGAAACTAAGCTACCAACCAATTGGCAAGCGCCAAGGCCTCATGATGGAAAAGTTGAAAAATTGGGTGAATTTTGGCAACAATTTAATGACCCTTTATTAGTAGAGTTGATTGGTTCTGCAAAAGCTTTGTCGCCCAATATTGCGGTGGCTAAAACGCGAATCGCGCAGGCAAGGTCAGCTCGAATCAATCAAATAGGCGTATCACGCCCTACTTTAGATGCTAATCTTTCGGCAACAAGAGCATTGCAACAGCCAGAAATAAAATTTAAAGGTGGCAACAACGGTGCGGTTACTAATGATATTAATAATGGTACTGGTGCGAATCCTGGTGTGGGTGTAAACCCAGGTGTTGGCGTAAACCCAGGTGTGGGCGTAAACCCAAGTATTGGAACAAACCTAGGCGCGGGTTTTGGTAGCGGCTTTGGTGGTGGTTTTGGCAGTAGCGCAATTAACACCACGCAAATTGGCCTGCAAAGCGCATGGGAGCTTGATCTATTTGGTGTTAATAAAATACTTGTAGATTCTGCTATTAAAACAGAAAACGCAACCCAAGTGCAGTGGCACGATGCGCGTGTGGCAGTGGCGGCTGAGCTTGCAACCAGTTATTTAAATTTACGCTTTTGTAATGCGCAAGCCGCTATTTTGGCTAACGATTTGACATCACGCAAACAAACGGCGCACATTACTGCTATATCAATCAAAGCTGGTTTTACGCCACCTGCATCACAATACTTAGCCGATGCCAGCGTGCGAGACACTTCGCAACAACTAAATGCCCAGCTAGCCAGTTGCGATGCATCCATTAAAGAACTAGTGGCATTAACCGATATGGCAGAACTGATCTTACGTGACAAATTAGCTAAACAAAATTTTGTGATGAATGACATGCAAAATAAAGTTCAAATTGATGCGATACCCGCGACAACACTAGCGCAACGACCAGATATTATCAATGCAGAAGCTGAGTTGATTGCCGCCGCTGCAGGTGCACAACGCACGCTTGCCGCGCGATTACCAAGTGTGAGTTTAAATGGCTCTATTGGGTATATGTGGTTATCTGGCGTGGGGTTTAGCGGGAATGGCAGAGTGTGGTCACTTGGGCCACTGTCCATCACATTGCCCCTTTTTGATTCTGGCAAACGTAAGGGTGAAATTGACAGCACGCAAGCTAGTTATGACGAGGCGGCAGTTAATTATCGTCATAAATTACGCGTGGCGGTTAAAGAAGTAGAAACCGCGCTGGTAGGTTTGCACAGCACAAATGAACGCCATGGTGATTTACAACTTGCACTAACTGGTTACCAAGCATCCTTTAAAGCCACGCAGGCCAAAGTGAATGCGGGTTTTGCTAATTTATTAGAGCTTGAAGAAAGTAGGCGTTTAGCACTGCAAACTGAGATTAATTTAGTAAATATGCTGCAAACCCGCTCTAATGCCTGGGTGTCACTTTATCGCGCTGCAGGGGGAGATTGGCAGGCTAATAAATCAAGTTCTAGTCAATCAAGTTCTAGTCAATCAAGGTCTAGTCAACCAAACTCTAGCCAAACCAACAATAGCCAAACAACAGAAGCAATAAAAGAAACAGAAAGCCCAAAATGATTACGCTTAAAAAAACTCACTTAGTTTTAATTGTGCTGGTCATCACAGTGCTAGCTTTTTTAGCTTTTTATTTAACTCAAAAAAAACCTGACGCTATAAAACAAGAAACACCAACAAGCGCAAAAGCAGCTTTAACCGTAGAATTAACCAGACCAGCACGCATCACCATGAATGAAAGTATTGCCGCAAATGGCTCAATTGCGCCTTGGCAAGAGGCGGTTATTGGTAGTGAAGCCAATGGATTATTATTAACGCAAGTGCATGTTAATGTGGGTGACAATGTTAAAAAAGGTCAATTATTAGCGCAATTTTCAGCGTCTACTTTGACAGCAGATTTTGCTCTTGCACAGGCAAATTTAAATGAGGCAAAAGCCAATGCGCTTGAATCTGCAGACAACGCCGCACGCGCACGTAGCATTAAAGAAACAGGAGCGTTAAGTACTCAACAAATCGAGCAATATATTGCACTTGAGGCCACCAGCCTTGCGCGGGTTGCAGCGGCACAGGCCAGTTTGCAATCTAGCCAAATTCGTAATGCTCAAACCAAGGTGATCGCACCAGATAGTGGCATCATTTCCGCTCGCGCCGCAACTGTTGGTGCGGTAGTTGCCCCTGGGCAAGAGCTATTTAAGCTCATTCGCCAAGGCAGGCTTGAATGGCGCGCCGAGTTAACATCGCAAGATATTGGCCAAATTAAAAACGGCATGCAGGCCAATTTAACCTTACCTGATAGCAAACTTATTAGTGGCATCGTTCGTACCACCTCTCCTGTGATTGATACGCAAACTCGCAATGCCATTGTGTTTGTCGATATTGCCACAGGCAGCGCCAAAGCAGGCATGTTTGCGCGCGGCGCGTTTAATATTGGTACTAAAGAAGTGATTACCTTGCCAGCTACTGCCATCGTATTAAAAGATGGCTTTGCGTATGTGATGCGAGTGAACGCGGATAATCGCGTGCAACAACTAAAAATACAAACAGGTGAGCGCGAAGGTGCGAATGTGGAGGTTATAGGGTTAGACAATGTGTTGAGTGCTAATTTTGTTGCATCTGGCGGTGCGTTTTTAGCTGATGGCGATTTGGTGGCAGTGGCTGGCAAAACAATTGATCCTGCTAAAGCGCTTACATCCAAGCCTATAGGTAAAAGCGAATAGACTCATTATGAACGTCTCTAGTTGGTCAATTAAAAACCCTGTTCCCGCATTGATTTTATTTATTTTATTAACCTTAGCGGGTTTGCAAAGTTTTTATGCCATGAAAATTCAAAATTTTCCTGATTTAGAGCTGCCAACTATTAATGTTTCTGCGGCACTGCCAGGTGCATCGCCCGCCCAGCTTGAAAACGAAGTGGCGCGCAAGCTCGAAAATTCTATTGCCAAGCTGCAAGGTTTAAAACATATTTATACCGAAATAACTGATGGTAGTGTGGTGTTGACCGCCGAATTCAGGCTAGAAAAATCTACCCAAGAAGCGTTAGACGAAGTACGTAGTGCAGTAACGGAGGTGCGTGCCGATTTGCCAGTTGATTTACGTGACCCGATCGTATCTAAACTTAACGTGGCAGGCGCGCCCATTTTGGCTTTTACAATTAGCTCAACAACCATGGATGATGAGGCGCTATCTTGGTTTGTGGATGATGCATTAACCAAAAAACTGCTTGGCGTAAAAGGTGTGGGTGGTGTTAGCCGCGTGGGTGGTGTTACGCGCCAAATTTGGGTAGCGCTTAGCCCTGCTAAATTACAAGCATTAAACGCAACCGCAGCTGATATTTCGCGCCAATTAGGTAATTCTCAATTAGAAGTCACAGGTGGTGCCACCAAATTAGGAGGCAGTGACCAGCCAATACGCCTGCTTGCCAATGTGAAATCGGCGGCAGAACTAGCCAAGCTTGAAATCGTTTTATCTGATGGGCGCAAAATTCGTTTAGATCAGGTGGCTAATGTGATCGATACCATTGCTGAACCAAAATCGCGCGCGTTATTAAACGGCAAAAGCGTAGTTGGTTTTGATATAAGCCGCACAAAAGGCGCTGGCGAAATTGAAGTGGGTGCTGGCATTTATGAAGCCCTTGACGAATTAAAACTAGCCGACTCTAATTTGCAAATTACAGAGGCGTTTAACTTTGTAACACCCGTGCAAGAAGAATTTGATGCATCCATGATATTGCTGCTAGAAGGCGCATTATTGGCTGTGGTTGTGGTTTGGCTATTTTTGCGCGATATGCGCGCTACTTTTGTTTCAGCCGTCGCACTACCTTTGTCTGTTATCCCTACTTTTATTGGCATGCAATATTTAGGGTTTTCTATTAACGTGGTCACATTACTGGCGTTATCTTTAGTGGTTGGCATTTTGGTAGATGACGCGATTGTAGAAGTTGAAAATATCGTACGCCACTTACGTATGGGCAAATCGCCTTATGATGCGGCAATGGAAGCCACTAACGAAATTGGCCTGGCGGTGGTTGCTACTACATTTACTTTGGTTGCCGTATTTTTACCCACTGCATTTATGAGCGGTGTTGCAGGCAAATTTTTTAAACAATTTGGTTGGACAGCTGCGATCGCGGTATTTATGTCGCTAGTAGTTGCACGCATATTAACGCCTATGATGGCCGCATATTTAATGAAACCCATTACCACAGGACAGCCCAAAGATAGCGCTGTTATGAAATGGTATATGCGAGCAAGCCGTTGGTGCTTAAATCACCGTTTATTAACCAGTTTATTGGCAATCGGCTTTTTTGTTGGCTCCATCATGTTGATTCCATTATTGCCGAAAGGCTTTATTCCACCAGATGATAACTCGCAAACGCAAGTACGTATTGAGTTAGCCCCTGGGGCTACATTAAATGAAACAACTGCTGCCACCGAAAAAGCCCGCGCTATTTTGCAAACAATAAAACACGTTAAAAGCGTTTACGCCACAATAGGCGGCGGTGCAGCAGGTACTGACCCATTTGCAGGTGGTGGGACTGCTGAAACGCGTAAAGCCACGCTAACAATTTTATTAGACGAGCGCGGAAAACGGCCTAAAAAACAGGTGATTGAAGCGCAAATGCGCGAAAAATTAAAACAATTAGCAGGCGCAAGGTTAAGCGTTGGCTTGGGTGGATCTGGCGAAAAATATGTGTTGGTACTCACATCCGAAGATGGAAACGCGCTTAAATTAGCCGCAAGTCAAGTTGAAAAAGATTTACGTACAATTCCAGGTTTAGGCAATATCGCATCAACCGCAGCCTTGGTGCGTACTGAGTTAATTGTGCGCCCCAATATAGCCGCCGCGGCTGATTTAGGTGTTAATACCGCTGCCATCGGCGAAACCTTACGCATTGCAACCGTGGGCGATTATGAGCAAAATTTACCAAAGCTTAATTTGGATAAACGCCAAGTACCAATTGTGGTTAAGCTTGAAAAAAGTGCAAAATCTGATTTAAATGTTCTTAAAAAATTGGCCGTTAACGGCACAAACGGCCCAGTGATGCTAGACCTTGTGGCCAGCATGGAATTTGCAGGCGGCTCTTCAGTGATTAACCGTTATGACCGCCAACGTAATGTGCAGTTTGATATTGAGTTATCTGGCTTAGCACTTGGCGATGCGACCACAGCAGTGAACGCCTTGCCGAGTATTAACAATTTGACCGCGGGTGTTACCCAAGCGCAAATTGGTGACTCTGAAATGATGGGTGAACTATTTGCTAGCTTTGGTTTGGCTATGCTTACAGGCGTTATTTGTATTTATTTTGTGCTGGTGTTGTTGTTTAAAGATTTTTTACAACCTATCACTATTTTAATCGCATTGCCATTGTCCCTCGGCGGCGCATTTGTGGGTCTATTGGTAGCTGGCAAATCGTTTTCCATGCCCTCACTTATTGGTTTAATCATGTTAATGGGCATAGCCACCAAAAACTCAATTTTATTAGTTGAATACGCCATCATGGCGCGCCGCGAACACGGCTTGAATCGCTTGGAAGCCATACTAGATGCCTGCTACAAGCGCGCAAGGCCAATTGTAATGACTACCATCGCCATGACCGCGGGCATGATACCGATTGCTTTTGCACTAGGTGCAGGCGATGGGTCATTTAGAAGCCCAATGGCAGTTGCAGTCATTGGTGGCCTACTGACTTCTACTATTCTAAGCTTGCTGGTTATTCCCGTGGCCTACACTTATGTTGATGATATTCAACAATTTTTTGCAAAGTTATTTTCAACTTCTAGATCAAGTGCAAAAGCCAAGCTTTAGGCTAGCGTCATAAAGCGTTATAATTTGGTTTTAGTTTAAAAATACAAGCATGATTATTATAACTGGCGGCGCAGGCATGATAGGTTCTATCATCGCTTGGCACATCAACACAAAGCTTGGCAGGCAAGATCTAGTCATTGTTGACCACATTTCTCATA
The DNA here is from genome assembly GCA_043759515.1 of Methylotenera sp. Classification (GTDB taxonomy): domain Bacteria; phylum Pseudomonadota; class Gammaproteobacteria; order Burkholderiales; family Methylophilaceae; genus Methylotenera_A. Next base: position 51,422 of record JAYVLK010000005.1, on the reverse strand, counting down.
AAGATCAATGGCAAAATTTGGTGCATAGACAATATGTTGAATATCTTGACCGCGATCAACTGTTTGATTATCTAGATGCACATGACGATATTGACGCAGTGATTCACATGGGCGCAATTAGCGCTTCTACAGAAACAGATTTTAATAAATTGTTAGAAGCCAACATTCATTACAGCCAAGATTGTTGGGGCTGGTGCGCAACCCATCAAGTACCGTTTTTTTATGCCAGTTCTGCCGCTACTTATGGTGATGGCGATGCAGGTTATAGCGATGCCAGCATAGCTAATTTACGCCCACTTAATGCTTATGGCTACTCCAAACACTTTTTTGACCAATGGGCATTGAAACAAACACCTGAAAACTCTCCGCCAGCATGGGCTGGTTTCAAGTTTTTTAATGTGTATGGCCCTAACGAGTATCACAAAGCGCGTATGGCAAGCGTTGCTTTTCACACCTTTAACCAATTTAGCCAAACTGGCGCCATGAAGTTATTTAAAGGCACTAAATTAGGTGTAGCAGATGGTGAGCAGCAGCGCGATTTTGTGTATGTAAAAGATGCCGCGGCCATTGTGGCGCATTTTTTTGCCAAAGCAGTTAACGCAAAAAACGCGTGTGAAAATGGCATATACAATATTGGCACAGGTCAAGCGCGTACTTTTAAGGATTTAGCCACTGCTGTGATGACTGGCATGGGTAAAACGCCAACAATTGAATATATTGATATGCCAGAAGATTTAAGCGGCAAATATCAATATTTTACACAAGCGCCGATGGAAAAGTTGCGTTCAGCTGGCTACCATTTGCCAATGACCAGCCTAGAAGATGGTGTAAAAGATTATGTACAAAATTATTTAATGCGCTCTGACCCTTATTGCTAAACATTTTAATATTTAGGTGGGCAAAATGAAATATATTGATTATTTAAAAAACGAACACACCGCTCATATGGCGATGTTTGAATTGCTTGAGCCACTTTTTCCGCTAATATCAAATGTGGGCATCAGTATGCAAAACTGCATAAAAAATGGCGGCAAGATTTTAATTTGTGGTAACGGTGGCAGTGCGGCAGATGCGCAACATATTGCCGCTGAAATTGTCGGCCGCTTTAAAAAAGAGCGCAAAGGCATGCCTGCCATTGCGCTTACAACCGATACCTCAATCATTACATCGGTAGGCAACGATTATGGCTACGACTATATTTTTGCGCGCCAAATTGAGGCATTATGTCGCGCAGAAGATTTAGTCATCGGCATTTCCACATCGGGCAATAGCGCCAATGTGGTGCGTGCGATGCAAGCAGCTCAAAGCATTGGCGCAACTACAATTGGCTTAACAGGTGGCACTGGCGGCCAATTAACTGCCATTTGTGACCATAATCTAGTCATGCCAAGCTCGGTTACTGCGCGTATTCAAGAGGCACATATTTTTGTCGGGCATAGCTTGTGTGAAATCTTAGAATCTGATTAATCCTAATAATAAATCTTAATGCAAACTTTAATTGAAACTGTTAAGCAATTTGGCCAAAATAATTCGCACGCGCTTGTCATTGGCGATGTGATGTTAGACCGTTATTTGATCGGCTCTGTAGGGCGTATTTCGCCCGAAGCGCCAGTGCCGATCGTGCTATTAAAAGATAAGAACGAGCGTGCAGGCGGTGCGGCCAACGTAGCTATAAACTTGGCCATGTTGGGCATTAAAACGTATTTGGTTGGTTGTGTAGGGCAAGATAATGAAGCGCTTGCCTTAACCCAATTGATTGCCGATGCGGGCATTGACACCAGTGGACTGGTTCATTCAAATACACGCCCTACTATCGCTAAAACTCGAATAGTCAGTGGGCATCAACAAATGTTGCGGCTAGATCAAGAAAGCGTTGTTGAATTTACAGGTGCAGAAAACGATGCTCTGCAAGCTAATATCCATGTGGCTCTACTAGCACTACCACAAATAGTTATTTTATCTGATTACGCTAAAGGCTTATTAAGCGAGGCTACTTGCCAGCACGTTATTACGCAGTGTAAGCGTTTAAATATACCCGTTTTGGTTGATCCAAAAGGGAGCGATTACGCCAAATATGCAGGTGCTACTGCGTTAACACCTAACAAAAAAGAAACTGCCCAAGCGTGTAACACAGGTATTGAAGATGTTGATTTAATTGCAAAAGCAAGCTCACTTAAAAATTCTCTTGGTTTAAGTTTTATGGCCGTCACCCGTGGTGAAGAAGGCATTACGCTAATTGATGAAAATACGCACCACTTACCCGCTATCGCCAAACAAGTTTTTGATGTATCTGGCGCGGGGGATACGGTTATTGCAACGCTTGCAACAGGCTTAATGCATGGCTTAAGCGCATTAAGTAGCTTAGAACTGGCTAATACCGCAGCGGCGGTAGTGGTTGGCAAAGTAGGCACTGTGCCTATCACCAAGCCCGATTTGTTAGAGGCTTTATATGCCGAACAAGGCAGCCAGCAAGCGTACAAAATATGTACTATTGAACAATTAATTGCAAAAGTAAGCGCTTGGAAAAATTCAAGCCAAAAAATTGTATTCACCAATGGTTGCTTCGATTTACTACACGCTGGTCATGTAACTTATTTAGAGGCCGCTAAAAAACGAGGGAACAAATTGATCCTTGGTTTAAATACTGATAGATCAGTTAGCGCTATTAAAGGCCCTAGCAGACCCATTGTTAATGAACAAGACCGTGCGCGCGTGTTAGCCGCACTTGAAAGCGTAGATGCCGTTATATTGTTTGATGAAGATACGCCATTAAATTTAATTAATGCTATTAAACCCAATATCATTGCCAAAGGTTCGGATTACAGTGCAGATGACGTAGTAGGTGGACGCGAAGTTGAATCTTGGGGTGGCGAAATAGCGTTGATTGATCTGGTTGAAGGCCGAAGCACTACCAAGATTTTAAAAAAAATCGCCAATGAATAATATTGCAATTATTTCAACTGAAAGTTCAAACATAACAAAAGATTCAATAATTAAGCTTAATTTTGCAACAACCGCAAACCCTGTAGGAGCGGCGCCCCGCCGCGAAACCTCAATTGTAGGAGCGGCGCCCCGCCGCGAAACCAGGCTTTCAACCCTCTACTATTAACATGTTAAGCCAAATTTCACCCATTAAAATTTTAATCATTGGCCCCGCTTGGGTGGGCGATATGGTGCTTGCGCAAAGCTTGTTTAAAACACTTAAAATCAATAACCCAAATTGCATTATCGACGTTGCTGCACCTGCATGGACATTGCCGCTACTAGAACGCATGCCCGAAGTTTCAGCCAAAATAGCGCTACCTTTTAAACATGGCGAACTAGCTTTTTGGGCGCGCATAAAATTTGGTCGCAGTTTAAAAAATGCGGGCTATGCGCAAGCGATTATTTTAACCAACTCGTTTAAATCTGCCCTGCTACCTTGGGCGGCAGGCATTAAAAAACGCACTGGATTTTTAGGCGAAATGCGCTATGGATTAATTAATGATGTTCGTCAGTTAGATAAAACCAAGCTCAAAAAAACAGTAGAACGCTTTGTGGCATTAGGCTTAAATAAAAATGCACAACTGCCAAAAAATATTCCCAACCCACATTTAAATACTGCGCCAGAATCCGCATGGATATTGGCTTGCAGGCATGGCGTTTTGAATAATAAAAATGAGCTGGGTAATAAAAGTAAGATTTTAGGTTTATGCCCAGGCGCTGAGTACGGTGAAGCCAAGCGCTGGCCAGCACAATATTATGCTGAAGTTGCAAATGACGCATTAAGCAGAGGCTGGCAAGTTTGGTTATTTGGCTCATTTGCAGATGTGCCAGTGACCACTCAAATCAATCAACTTACTCAAAATAGATGTAACGATTTTGGCGGTAAAACGCAACTTGGTGAAGCGATTGATTTAATGTCTTTATGCGATACCGTGATTAGTAACGATTCTGGCCTAATGCACATTGCGGCCGCATTAGATAAAAAATTAATCGCTATTTTTGGCTCAAGCGACCCCACACATACCCCGCCCATGCACGGAAAAGCATTGATAAAATATTTGGCTCTTGATTGTAGCCCGTGTTTTAAACGCGTATGTCCTCTTGTGCATTTAAATTGCCTTAAACAAATTAAACCTGATCAAATCATTCAACAGTTATAAAATTTTAAAAAAATACTATCGCGTAAAATAATAATTTAACTTTTAAATATTGCTTAAAGTAAATTACCGTATTTTGCTAAAATGCACATTAAATATCAATTTAGAATAAAAAATGTAAGTTCGTTACTATCATGCTAATAGAAAAAATAGATAAATTATCTTTAAAATCACTCAGCTCAATAATCATACTTGCTGCAATTATTATTGCAGCACAAATCCAGTACATACAACATGGCTGGATAAATCCTGACTCAGTTCTATATTTAGAATCTGCCAAATTACTGGCTCAAGCCCAATGGAAACAAGCTTTTGAAATTTTCTCTTGGCCACTTTATTCGCTTTGTATTGCAGGTATACACAAGCTGACCAGCTTAAATATTCACCATAGCGCACAATTAGCAAGCGTTGTATTTTTTGGATTAACCTGTGCCAGTTTTTTAAAAATTATAGAGTTGGCAGGCGGTAAACAAAGGCAGCTAGTTGCTGGTGGATTAGTTCTTTTAAGTGCACAGTATTTAATGGGCGGCGTTCTAGAAATGTTAATGCGCGACCAGGGTTTCTGGGCTTTTTATTTACTAAGTTTGGTGTTTTTTATTCAATTTTATAAAAAACACCAGTTGCATGATGCTCTTTTTTGGCAAATCTCTATCATCGTTGCTGTGCTTTTTAGAATAGAAGCAATCACTTACTTGCTGTTTTTACCATTTATTTTATTGTTCGACACTCAATACAAATTGAGCATTCGTATGATGCATTTGATCAAATGTAACTTAATTAATATTGCCTTTGCTACTGGGGTAGGCATTTATTTTTTGATCAATGTGCAAGAGTCTACGCAATACTTGGGTAGGCTTAACGAAGTTTTCAATACCAATATTATCAATCAACTTATTGATAAATTTATCAGAAAATCTTCTATTATGTCATCAGAAGTGCTCGGTGATTATTTGAAAGAATTTGCAATTCCAGGATTGATACTTACATTTATTTACGTAATGGTTGTAAAGGCAGTTTCAGCTACTGGAATTATCAATGTTGCGCTAGCAAGCTTTGCATTTAAAGCTAAACATGACCTTATTGATAAAAAAGTTTACAAAATACTTTGTGCTACAGCTTTTATTTCTATCATAAATATGGCTTTGATCATCACAAAGGTATTTGTATTATCTGGCCGATATGTATTGGCACTATCATTTATTTTAATGATATTTGCAGCTTTTTATTTAGCGCTTCTATTTAAATATTTAGATAATATTGACATTGATAACAGTCATCTAGCTCAAAGGAAAAAATGGTTTGTAATCGCTTTATTAGTAATAATGACTTTAGGTGCAATTAAGAACATCTTACCTAAACATGCTGGCTATAATCACATTCAAGATGCGGTTGCGTGGGTTAAAAATGACAACACAGATAACAAACCCATTTTTTATGATGACACGCGTGCTAGATACTACGCAGGCGAGAAATTTGAAGGTACATGGGATAATAACTGGATTAAAGTAACCAATGCGATCACTGATAAAAGTATTCTGCAATATGATTATTTGATCATTAATTTATCTAGTAAAGAGCCAGAAAAACAAGAATTGCTAAACAAGCAATTATCGCAATATAAAAACTCTAAAACTTTTTTCGACGCTAAAAAGAAAAAATATACCATCGTGTATAAAAAGCGTGATGTTAACTAGCATTTAATTCATCATTTAAACGATATGTCGTCCATAAAATTAAGCATTATTATTCCAGCCTACAACTATGCGCATACATTAGCGCGGGCTGTGGTGTCTGTGGCTAATCAACTTGATGAAAAAACTGAGCTCATTGTGATTAATGATGGATCAACCGACAATACGCATAGCGTTTTAGATCAACTTAAAACTCGTTTTAAAAATCAGTTAACAATTTATTTTAAAGATAATGGTGGCCTAGCGCATACCCGCAATTACGGCATTAAAAAGACTGGCAGGCTATTTAATTAATAAAACCATTAGCATTTCAAACGGTGCTTGTGTGATGCGTAAAGATATTTTTGACAAAATAAAATATCCTGAACATTTTCGTAATTCTGAAGATATTCCCGTTTTTGCTTACGTTTTAAGCCAGCTTGCCTGTGACACATTACAAGTGCCTCTAGCTAATATTTATAAACATGATGATAGTTTGCGCCATAACGCGGTTTATGCGGATGCTGTGGGGCTGCAGTTAGTTGATGAAGTATTTTCACCAAAAAGAATTCCACAAGCACTTCAAATTTTAAAAAATCCGTTTTTGGTTCAGCGCTTATTATCGCTTTCAAGAGTGTGCCACGAAAACAAACGCCATCTACAATGTATTGAGTTTTTTAAACAGGCTTTTAGAGCAGACTGGCGCGCCGTATTTAAGTGGTCGTATTCTAAAAAGTTTATACGTTCACTCATTAAAATTACCACAGCCTAAAGCTTAAAAGGCTTACAAGAAAAATATGATCAATATAACCAATTGGGTTTTGCCGAAAAAAACGCGTAAATTAGCAGCAAGATTTTTTGGTTGTAAAGTGTGCAATCAAACTGGTTTTTTATATCAACTGGTAGGATCAACAAAAGTTTATCTACGTAATAGTCACGAATATTTAAGTGCAGAAAGCTTGAATAAACTTTGCACACGGTTTTATTACCAGTTTTATATGCCGCAAAAAAATGATGTGGTCGTGTGTATTGGCGCAGGCCTTGGGCATGAAGCTGTTTGGTTAGCCAACAAAGTAGAGGGCATTCGCTATATTGGTGTAGAAATATAGCCTTACTTGTACGAGCTATTAAGTAATACCTTTAAACAAGTAAAACATTTTCAAGCATGTGGTCGAGCAATCAATAATAAGAATAAGCATTTTAATTTGCATAGCGCTAGAGATTACACCGCAGTAGCAACAGACGAAAAAGGCTATATTGAAGTTGATTGCATCACTTGGCCAGATTTTTTAGGCAAATATCAGCTTCAAACAATAGATTTGTTACAAATTAATATTGAAGGCGCTGAGAAGTTTTTGCTGCCGATGATAGAAAACTTTTCTAACATTAAGCGCATTATTGTATCCGCACACGATTTTCGGGCAGAACGTGGTGATGGCGAACAGTATAGAACACGCGAATTTGTTAAAAACTATTTGATTTCAAAAGGTTACGCAGTTAAACATTGCGGAATCAAACAACGCCAAATGGATTGGATGTTTGCAGAACGTATTTAATATGCATAGGTATAGACTGTGCAAATATTTTTTTAAGTTAACAAACTGCCAATGTTTGAATAATTGATAATATTATTTTCTGCACAGTAAGCTTGCCAATCGCGCACTTCAGTCCAATCGCTCACGAATATAAAATCTAGCCCAGCATTGGTTGATGCTTGATGATCGTATTTGCTGTCACCTATAAAAAGAGCGGGTAACGTAATGTTTTCATTGCGTATTTCTCGCTCTAAAACACTTTCTTTTAAATCTGGTCCGCCATAAATTCCTGCCTCAAACAAATCAGCTAAGTTGTAATTCTCAACAAAACGTCTAGGGAAAATTCTGCGTAACTCAGCTTGATCGCCGCCAGAAAGTAGCATCCAACGCGCGTTTGGGGTGGCGGTTTTAAGCGCCAACAAACCAGCTGCTATTTCGCATTCCATTAAGGTAACGTCCAAAATATCTTCAAAAGTTTGAATGTAACGCGCGATTTTTTCTGGTGTAACGATTTCTTGTTTTATATTTTTTAAATAATATTCAATTTTGCCGTTTCGCGGAAAGCTACCACGACTGACATGATGATCGACAAAAGCTTTTGCTTGAGCATCTGTGCCACCATTTTGTTTGGCCACTTTAAAATAAGCATCCACTTTAACTTTGTTGCTGTTAAGCACTACGCCATCGCAATCAAACACAATGGTTTTGTATGTTGATAAGTTAATAGTCATTTATCTTTATTAAATTGCTTAAGCATAGAGTTTGCTCTGCAAGCTTTATGGATATTGGCTTGCAGAGCAAGGAAATAATATAAAATTAAAAGTGTAGTTAATATAACTCTTTATTAAATTTACAATCGTCTCAAGTTTTATACAGGCTTAATAGCACTCGCTTCAATGGCTAATTTAGTAATATGCGCCCAATCTTTACGCGCTACCGCATCGGCTGGCGTTAACCAAGTACCGCCACAAACAACCACATTAGGCAGGCTTAGAAATTGCGGCGCGCTATCTACTGTAACACCACCCGTTGGGCAAAATTTTACATCAGTAAAAGGGCCAGCAAAGCCTTTTAGCAAGTTAATTCCGCCTACCGCCACCGCTGGGAATAATTTTAAAAAGAAATAATCATCAGCGTTCGCCGTCATAATTTCTGAGCCAGTAGAAACCCCTGGTAATAATGGCAAACCAATTTGACGTGCGAACTGGCCTAATTCTGATGTGTAACCTGGGCTAACCGCAAATTTACAACCTGCATCTAGGCTAGCTTGCGCGTCTTTTAAATTGCGCACCGTGCCTGAGCCTAAAATAGCATCTGGCACGTGTTTAGCGATCTGTTCCATGGCTTGCAAGGCGCAAGATGAACGTAATGTGACTTCTAAAACACGAATGCCGCCTGCTAGCAAAGCCTCTGCCATTGGCACGGCGTCTTCTACTTTGTTAATGACGATTACGGGGATTACTGGGCCGAAGGTGGCCAAATCTAGTGTGTTAATCATGCTTTTACCTGAAAGTTAGAATAATTGAGTTGAGAGATTTTACCCTCTCCCTAGCCCTCTCCCTTAAAGGGCGAGGGGACTTGATTTGTTTATTTGTTTATTTGTTTATTTGTTTGTTAAGGGATTTAAAAACGATGATTAAATATTGCTATTAGCTGTTTCAAAATTAATTTAGGCAAGGCGCATGAGCGCAGACAGTACGAATAGTACGGCAAGCGAAATGCAACGCCGCATAAATTATATTTTCAAACAGCTAAAGCCAAGTGATGGCGCCCTCTTCGGCTGATAATACGTTTTTGCGCATCCCTCCAAACAATTCCCGCCCAATGCCATGCGAATTCGCAAAGCGTTTGCTGTCACTTAATTCCTCAGCTTCGCGTTCTGCCCAAGTATCTTCATCCACCAGCACGTTTAGTGTACCCACGGCTGCGTTTAAACGCACAATATCGCCGTTTCTTATTTTGGCGATCGCCCCGCCTGCACTGGCTTCTGGACTTAAATGAATAGCGGCTGGAATTTTGCCAGATGCACCGCTCATGCGGCCGTCAGTCACGATAGCTACTCTAAAGCCTTTGTTTTGCAACACAGCTAGCGGTGGCGTTAATTTATGAAGCTCTGGCATGCCATTGGCTTTTGGGCCTTGAAAACGCACCACGGCGATAAAATCTTTTTCAAGCTCGCCGCGATCAAATGCAGCCAATAACTCTTCTTGCGCATCAAAAATAATGGCTGGTGCTTCAATAATATGGCGATCTTCAGGCACGGCTGATATTTTAATCACACTGCGGCCTAAATTGCCTTTTAATAAGCGCAACCCACCACTTTCATTGAAAGGATGCGAATGCGTACGCACAACCGTTTCATCACCACTTTCTGCTGGTAAATCTTTCCAAATTAATTTACCGTCTTCTTTAACTGGCACTCTGCCAAAATCGCGCAAACCACCTTTGCTAACCGTGTAAACATCAGGGTACATATAACCGCCATCTATCAACTCACGGATCACAAATCCTGGGCCGCCTGCGGTTTGAAACTCATTTACATCTGCCTTGCCGTTAGGGTAAACCATGGCTAATAAAGGCGTTCCTTTGGCTAGATAATGAAAATCAGTCCAATCAATAATAATGCCAGCCGCGCGCGCAACCGCTACCCAATGGATTAAGTGATTAGTAGAGCCGCCAGTGGCAAGTAGCGCCACCATTGCGTTAACAATCACATGCTCATCCACCATTATGCCAATCGGTTTAAAGCTCTCAGGACGCATATTTTGCAGCACTAATCGCACCGCTTCGCGGGTTAAATCTTCGCGTAATCCGTCTGCTGGGTGAATAAACGCTGCACCTGGCACATGCAAACCCATGGCTTCTAGCAACATTTGATTGCTGTTTGCAGTGCCATAAAACGTGCAAGTACCTGCACCGTGATAGGCGGCCGATTCGCTGGCAAAAAGCTCATCGCGCCCAACTTGGCCTTGCGCATATTTTTCGCGCACTTTACTTTTTGATGTGTTGTCTAGCCCCGTGCTCATTGGCCCTGCTGGTACAAAAACGCAAGGTAAGTGGCCAAAATGCAGCGCGCCAATCAACAAGCCTGGCACAATCTTATCGCAAATACCCAGTAACAATGCCGCATCAAATACATCATGACTCAATCCAACGGCCGTGCCCATCGCAATATTATCGCGGCTAAACAAGCTTAATTCCATACCAGGCTCGCCCTGCGTAATGCCGTCACACATGGCTGGCACACCGCCTGCCACTTGCGATGTTGCGCCTAGCTTATGCGCTTCATCACGGATAATATCGGGGTAATTAGCATAAGGTTGATGTGCAGACAACATCTCGTTATAGGCAGTAATCACTCCGATATGCGGGCCTTTTTCGACCATGATTTTAAATTTATCATTTGGCGTTAAAGCTGCCACCGCGTGCGCCATATTGGCGCAACCCATCCGATCTGGCCCTTTTGGCCGATTGATAATGGCATTAACCCGCGCTAAGTATGCAGCACGCGTTGGGCGACTACGCTCAATAATTCGTTCAGTTACTTCTACTAATGATTGTTTCATAAGAATTGAATACTCAACTATAACTGCTGATAAGAAATACTTGCTCCCCCAATTATCGCTAATTGAAGACCAAGCGTCAAATTGAAACGTATGGCATTTAGTAATTGCGCTAGTAATTAGGCTTATTACTTAGCAAATGCAGCTACTGAACCAATTAAACGATCAATCATTAGTTTGGAAAATATTGATTTTAAGATTGATTGTAAATAATAAAGGTGAGTGCGAGAAAAAACGAAGGTCTTGCAAGCCGATATCCGTAAGGCTCTGGGCATGTAAATAATCAGATTAATAGGTGCGCCATAGAATGGTCGAATGACTAAATGGATTAGCATCGTCTTCTATTGTTGTTGATATCATTGTTCTATTTGGCAAAATCCATTCAGCATATTCGTCACCCATTATATTTTTATCGGGCTTATATTCACCACGCGTGTAAATTAGTGCAATGAGATTCTTGAGAGTTTTAAGTCTATTTTTATAATGATAAACATTTGTAGGTTTGCCATATTTTTCAGTAAGTAGCTTAACCATTTTTTGATGATACCAAAACGGGATATCAACTTTAAGAGCATTAAGCTTTTTATCCTTAAACCACATAACAATCAAAAGTGCAGGTATTTCATTCCATGTGCTTAATTCATTTGCACAGAAATAACTACCAAATGCTGGTAGCGAATTATCTGACCCACAAAACCAATCTAGTGGATACTTCGATTTTATTTCGTTTTCAATTGTGTTTGAATTAATATCATTAAAATCCAAAACCAGGTGGCTATTAGATGAATAATGTTTTCTATATTGGTAAATAAAATCCGCGTCCCAAATTTGGTATAGCAAACAGCCAAAAACAATAATCAAGCTAGAAACTACAAATACATTAAATACACTAACTTGGTCATTTTGCTTGTCCATTTAACTACTTCTTAGTAACCAAAATATCTTCCAGCATTAAATACTCCAAATCACACCCGTAAAACATATTTAACGCATCTATTGGGCTGCAAATCATTGGTTCGCCACGGCGGTTTAACGATGTATTTAGCACCACCGCATTGCCGCGTAGCTTTTCTAAATGCTCAATTAGCTCATAATATCGTGGGTTGGTATCACGATTCACTATTTGCGCACGCGCTGTGCCATCTTCATGCACCACTTCGGGTATGCGCGCATTCCACGCGGGGTTCACGTCAAAGGTAAAAGTCATATAAGGTGCGGGGTGATCGGTTTGCAGAATATCTTTTGCCACGGTATCGAGTATACTCGGGCAAAAAGGCCGCCAACGCTCGCGGTATTTAATTTGTGCATTAATGCGATCAGCCACACCTGGGTAACTGGGGTCGCCCAAAATACTACGGCAACCGAGTGAACGCGGGCCAAATTCCATGCGGCCTTGAAACCATGCAAGCGGATTACCATCAGCCAGTAGTTGAGCAGCTTTTTGCGGGAAATTATCTACTTGTGTAAACACAGGTTTATTTGGATGCGCCTCGCAAGCGGCAATACATTCTGCACTTGCGTAGCTTGGGCCTAAGTATACATGCTGCATTTTGTGAATCGTTTCACCTGCCTGGTGAGCCGCATAAGTAGCCGCGCCCAGGCTAGTGCCGTTATCGCCCGATGCGGGTTGCACAAAAAGCTCTTTAACGTGCGGCATGTTGATAATGCGCTGATTTAACTTAACATTAAGCGCAACTCCGCCTGCCATGGCGATTTTGCCAGTTTCTTTAATAATATCGCCCAAATAATAATCAATCATTTTTAAAGCGATATCTTCAAGCAGTTTTTGAATGGATGCCGCGTAATGAATATACGGGTCATCAATCTCATCGCCCTTACGTTTTGGGCCCAGCCAATCAATTAGTTTTTGGGTGAAGTAATAACCTTTTGATTTGCCATCTTTGCTCGCCTCTTTATAGCGGCGCAAGCCAACCACATTCACATAATCGGTATTAATGGTTAATTCACCATCTTCAAACTTAGCCAATCGGCTAAAATCATATCGGCTGGCATCGCCAAACGGTGCCATGCCCATTACTTTAAATTCGCCATCAAGCATATCAAAACCTAAAAATTCAGTCATGGCGCCATACACGCCACCTAGCGAATCTGGGTCGTAAAACTCTTTTATTTTATGGATTTTGCCATGCTCGCCATAGCCAAAAAAAGTGGTCGCGTATTCGCCTTTGCCATCAATGCCGATAATGGCTGTTTTTTCTTTAAAGCCGCTTAAATGATAGGCGCTGGAAGCATGCGCTAAATGGTGTTCTACAGGTACAAATTTTGCCTTTGTTAAGCCAAGCTCTTTCATCAAAGCAAGTGATTTATCGCGATTACGGCGATATCTTCTATTGCCATTAAAAATAGCATCTAGCGCGCGATCTGGCGCATACCAATGACGTTTGGCGTAATGCCAGCGCGCGTTGCTACTTAAAGGAATCTGCGCATAAGGAAACGCCACAATATCCACATCTTCAGCCTTAATACCTGCTTGCTTTAAACAGAATTTTGCTGCCTCATAAGGAAATTTATTTTTAGCGTGCTTATCGCGAATAAAGCGTTCTTCTTCTGCTGCCGCAATAATGTGGCCATCAATTAAAAGCGCGGCTGATGCGTCGTGTCCTAATGCGCCCGAAAGCCCTAATGTAATCATGCTAATGCTTTCTTATGCGTAACTGGTATTTTACTAAATTTAAACAATTTTTGCCCGCTCTAACACCGAAATATGCAAACAATCGTCCACTTCGTCATAGGCTTGTAAAAAGGCCTGGCTAAAAATCGCGCGTATATCAGGCGCATTTTCCCAATTTTGTATAAATCTTTGCAAATCTTTAATATGCTTTTTTTCGTGTCTATAATTACCAAAAAATCCACCAACATCGTGTACTTGCATGCTATCCAAATCAATTAAAACTGGCTTATTATCAACAATTTTAATATTGCTTGCTTTGCAATCGCCGTGCGAAATATTTAATAAATTAAGCTTGTAAAACAACTGCGCGGTTGCAAAGGCTACTTTTTCTTTGATTAACACATCCGTTTCTTGTTCAAGAAAAGTGGCGATGTCTGGCGCATCAATAAACTGTGTTAAGAAGTAAGCGCGCTTTTTAAACCAGCCAAAACGTGTTTCAACTAATGCTAACGGTTTAGCGGTTGCCACATTTAAAAGCATTAATCGATGCGCATTTGCCCAAGATTTTGCCGCGCGGCTTTGCGAGAAATTTAACTTTAAGCCGTGCCAAAAATTCTTGATGTTGTAACGTTTAATGACTACTTGTTGACTATCGATTAACGCGCTGCCAACCGTACAAGTATTACCGCTTTTAAGCCTATTTTGAGTATCTTTTAAGGCTAAATCTAATTGATATTGCGTTAAATTTTGCGCATCAAAATCAGGCGAAAAGGCTACAAATTTTTTAAAGTTTCGATTGACTGTTACATCGGTGCAAGTTCTAAACACTTTTTTATCAGCGTAATCATTCGCTGATTGTTGCCGATATTTTTGCGTTAATACGCATACTTGAGCATATTCAAAAGCATCAAATTTTGTATTGGTTTGCTCGCAATAATGTTGATAAATGTCTTCCACCCAACCAGTATCTAAGCCGTCCATTTTTGACAATAACATGGCCAGATTGCGCCGTTTTTGTGTTTTTTTACAAAATGGAAAAAAAACTTTTATGCCGTCTCCATCAATGGCATAGACTTTATCTGCAGCTATTAAAAAGTTTTTAAAATACAAGTCAGTTTGATGCAAATTAACATTATGCATTTGCGCAACAATGCCTGTTAGTTGCAACATTAACTGTAAGCGAGACGTACTTTGCTGTTGTGTAAATAATTGCAGATACAAATCTTCAGCGTTTTGCGCAGAAGATATTGCGCTAAAAATCAGCGCTTCGCCAATTAGTGTTTGGTCAGTTTTAATAAGGCCTGCAAAAAGTAATTGCGGGGTATTAATTTTTGCATTTATTAACGCTTGCACGCCCTGCTTATCTCTACTTGCATAACGTTTAGCATTAGCACCTAAAAAAATTTTGGCGTAAACATTTTCATTTTTCCCCTGTTTACCGTTTAAAAAGCCTTTGCACACTAAGCGCTTATTCGGCACAACACGCACAATCTCGCTAATGGTCAAAATTGATCCATCAGCCAACTGCAATTCAAACGCAATCGTGCATGGAGAAATTATGCTTAGTAAATCAGGCTGTTGCAACGCGTGGAAACTTTTTTAATAACTCTAATGCAGCCTCTAAAACAGTGGCTGTATCAATGACTGCCATCGATTCGGCTTTAATAATATGATGTTGCGCACGCACTGGATACGGCCCTGCCAATATTGGATCAGTTGGGCCGTATAAGCCAACAATTGGCACGGTGGACGCTGCGGCTAAATGAAAAACACCACAATCGTGTGCAATAAATAAAGACAATTCTCGCATTAAATCAAACACATCTTTAGCACTGGTTTTGCCAACTAAATTAATGGTGTTAGGCACGCTTTGCTGAAATTGTTTGGCCAAAAATGCTTCGTTTTTTGTGCCAGTTACAACGATTCTAATAGCAGGATTTGCTTCAATTAAGGCCAACCCCAACGCGATATATTGGTCTACAGTCCAAAGCCGATTATTAACCGCGCGGTTTTTGTAAAAAAACTTCCAGCCATGTAACGAAGTTGTGCCGCAACCTAAATGAATATTAATTAAAACGTCTTTAACATTTACATTACCCAAACCAGCAAATTTACCCGCAATGCCATTGCCAATTACATATTGGCGATCAGCATCCACAATTGGTTTATTGAGTAAACTAGCCACAAATTGCAATTGCTGCTCGCCACGCGCAACCCCGGCAACGTATTCTGGAATCACGCTAAACTGCGTTTTATGCCCTTTTATTTTTTTTAATGCGTTGGTATTAAGGCAAATATGTTGATCGTAATTTTTAGCCAAGCGATCAATATGCCACGCGCCACCAAACAAACGATTCAAAATAATCAGCTTATTAATATCTGGGCTATTTTCAAAAACCTCTGCGCTTATTTTGTTTAGCGCCACAACATCAATGGTGGCATTTGGCAAATGTTTACGCAAAAATCGAATGGCAGGCGTACAAAATACATTATTGCCTGTGCTAGCGGATGCCAAAATCAAAATCTTATTAGCGTTTGTTAGTGCCATGTTCTATTTTCTTTTTTTTAATGATTGAAAGTGACAATATTGGACTAAAAACTTGTAACCGCCTGTTAAACGATCTATACCAAAGTATTGCTTAAAAAAAGTGAGTTTATTACTTACACTTATATTTTTCGTTCGATAATGCAGCGTGACTAAATCAGAAAATCGCAACCATGCAGTAAATGAGCTTATGCGAGATTTTTCAAAATCAATCAAGGCTATTTCAAATTCGTCATTTGTTTCTTTAATAAATAAATGCTTTAAATAAAGCGAGCGATGCACAACTTTTGCTTGGTGTAAGCCTTTAACCGCCGCGGCTAAAGAGCGCGACAGCAGCCGTTGTTTGCTAATGTTAATGATGGCTAGATTTTTTTCTAGCCATTTATCCGCCGACTCAAAGCCAGTTAAAGCTTGTGTCAAAAGTATCGCTTTATTTTGTTGGCTTTCAAAAAATATAAGCTTTGGCGTCGCTACATTATGTTTGGCCAAATGCCTTAAAATTTCGAATTCACGCACAAAAGTGGGTTCCCCCGCTATTGGATGTTGCCAGGTACGGCGCGTATGATTAAGTTGGCGCTTTAAATAAAACCCATGTTGTTTACCTGCTTGATCAGTTAACTCAATAAAGTTTACCCCGCTCCAGCCGCCGCGCTCATAGTTTGGCGGCTCAAACCAATCGCCCTGATAACCCCATAATTGCTCAAAACTAGCCAATTGATGTTGCGCTAACAAATGCTGTAATTGAGGAGAGATAACGCTTTGCAAAAATATCCTTTAAACTGCTGTTTATTTGAAATTAACCGCACCTAATTACCAGCATGCTCAATACACTTTTCTATAACATATTAAAAGTCGTTTTTAAAATTTTTGGTATTTTATCACTACCTAGCCTACACCGCTTGGGTGCAGCCATTGGCTGGTTAATTTATTGCTGCACACCAAAATCTGCCAAAATCATCAAAAACAATATCGCAACAAGCGGTTTGGCTCAAAATCCGCAACAATTTAAGCAAATTTTAAATGCTAATATCAGCGAAACTGGCAAATCAATTTTTGAAACCATTGGCATTTGGCAAAAAAAAGAGGGTGAAATTTTACCCTTAGTACAACAAGTATATGGCTGGCAAACTGTAAAAGATGCGCTTTTACGTGGCAAAGGCATCATATTTTTAACGCCGCATTTAGGCTGCTTTGAAATAACTTCGATTTATTACGGCTCAAAACATCCTATTACCGTGTTATACCGCCCACCAAAATTAAAATTTTTACATCAGTTTATAGTGCATGGTCGCACTCGCACAGGCGTAACGCTTGCAGAAGCGAATGCGAACGGCGTGCGTAAACTCATGCAAGCATTAAAACGTAATGAGGCGGTAGGCATTTTGCCTGACCAGATACCTGCGGCGGGTGAAGGCGAATGGGCAGATTTTTTTGGGCGCCCTGCTTACACCATGACGTTGGCCAGCAAATTGGCTGAAAAAACGGGTGCAACGGTGATCATGGCTTTTGGTGAGCGCCTATATAATGGGGCTGGATATGACATTCACATCACGAAAGTTGAATTGATTGCGACCACACAATTATTAAATGCGGCTATTGAGCAACAAATTGCACAAAAACCTTCGCAGTATTTATGGCGTTATGATCGCTACAAGCAAAGGCGACATGCGATGCTGAAACAAAAGGCTATTAACCGCTGATAAACGCAAATAAAAGCGCATTAAAGCGGATTAAATCGCATCAAAAATTGCTAAAACTAAAGCTTTCTAAAATTTAATTCAAAGCGGACTTCTCTTTAACTAACCTGTTTTGAAATCTAGCGCTATTAAATTTAGCTAAAAGCACATTTGCACGCGTGTCGACCTGCGCCCAAAATGCATCGTTTTGTGGCAAATAGGCTTGCTTGAAAAGTGCCCAGCTGTCCTCATTAAGGCCAATTTGTCGCATCGAAAAGTAAAGTCCAGCAATATCCTTCATAACCGCACGGCTATTGGGCTTTTGATTTTGTAACATGCGGTGCAAATCAATTAAATGTAGATGTTCAATTTTTGTGTTCTCAATTTTTAAATTCTGCTTTTTAAACACAAAATGGCATAAATAAAAATCTCTATGTACTAGCCCTGCGCTGTGCAATTTGCTGGCACATTGTGCTATTGCCTGCATAATGGCTAGTTTGTAACTGGCCGAATATTCTGGCCAATTAACACACAATTCTTCAATAGTGACTATCTCGCCTAAATCTTGTGTCATCACAAAAGACCGCATACTAGCTGGGTTGCAGCCTTGCTGGCCGTAAGCCACTAATGGCGTGGTTTTAATGCCAATTTCATCCAATTTTTTTATCGCTTGCACTTCTGTCATTGCGCCTAGAATGGGCTTTTTGAAACTTAATATATTTTTAAAGATTTCTGACCAACCCACGCCAAAATGTTGCTTAATAAAATAACTTTTATTATTAACTGCAACCTGAATAGTCTTACGACCGCGCACATCGCGAAAAGCTTTGCCTTGCATTTGCATCAGCGCTTCAAACGGTTCATTGCTTAAATGCTTTTTGATTTCGTCAGGCACAAATAGTAAATTATTCATTTTAAAATCTCTAGTTAGCGCTAGATGCATTGATTGCGGCTAGTTTTGCAGTTGCCAATTTAATTAAAATTTCAGCCTCTGCACTGCCGTCATTGGCTTGCATGATTTTTTGCACGTACTCCAAGCCATTTTTACCCCAATTTTTAAGATGTTCACTGTCAATCATCATTTCAAATTGAGCATTAAATACATGTTGATCAAACGGGCTTTTTGACACTGTGCCTGCAAACGCATCTGCCACATGGTGCGCATAACCGCAAGTGTCAGTCACTAGCATTGGCGCGCCACTGGCCATGCCTTCTAGTATCACCAAGCCTGTATTTTCGCGATAAGCAGGGTGAATACACACATCGGCGCCTTGCATTAATTGCGCAATATCTGGCCGGCCTTTTGATACGATAACCTGATTTGCAAGCCCTAAACCTTTGGCCATTTTTGTAAATTGTTTAGGATTATCTTGCCCCACTGCCACTAGTTTAACGTTAACTTTTTTAGATTCTGGCAGAGCGGCCAAAGCTAAAATCGCGCGGTCTAGCCCTTTCATGGCAAAGCCTGAGCCTGTTAACAAAAAAACAAAATCGTGTTCTGCAAAACCAAAAGCGTTATGTAAATGCGCGCGCATGGCTGTTTTATCTTGCAGCATAAATCGCTCTGGCGAAATAAACGGTGGAATATAGTGAAAACGCGTCGATTGCGTTTTATACCAACGTTGAAAATGTGGCTTTTCAGATAATGAAACTGCCAAAATTTGCGTGTTAGCATGGTTAGAAAAAACTGCTTTTTCGCAAGCCGCAAACCACTTAAATCGCGGCGTTAAGCGATATAAAAAGTTGCGTTGTTGATGCGCGCGCTCAATAAAACAAGGGTCTGCGGCAAAGTGTGCATCAAGACCTGCCATGCGATTATAGCCAAACACATAATCAAATTTATTGATATTAATGTACTCAAAAGTCGCATTGATAAATCGCTGATAGCGGGTAAAATTAAACCAGCCTTTTTGCGGCAATATGTGTAAATTTATGCCCGCTGGCAGTTCTTTATCAGGTGGTTGACCCTGCCAACTCAAACAAAAAATTTCAACATTATGGCCCCGTTTAACCAATTCATTAGCCGTACGCAACATATCGCGCTGCATGCCGCCAAACGGAAAATACTTAAATATAATAAAAGCAAAGCGCAATTGGGGTTTTGAGTAGTTTAAAAGCTGCAAAATGGCAAAAAATGAATTGTATGCGAAAATGCCTAAAATGATGCCTAATCTCATGAAAATTCTAATCGTTAAAACCTCCTCTCTTGGTGATGTGATTCACGCAATGCCAGTGGTTAACGACATTCGCGCGCAATATCCAAATGTGCAGATCGATTGGGTTGTGGAAGAGGGTTTTGCTGATATTCCATGCATGCATGCAGGTGTAAATAACGTATTTACAGTAGCCATGCGACGCTGGAAAAAATCACTTTTTAGCCGTAAAACTTGGTCTGAAATTTCGGCATTTAAAAAATTAATCAAACAAAATCAATATGATGCAGTGATTGATTGCCAAGGCTTGCTAAAAAGTGCGCTTATTACCAGCCAAGCACGCACAACCATTCAAGGTTTAATATATGGCTATGATAAAAAATCCATTCGCGAACCAATTGCTAGTTTATTATACGAACGCAAATATGCAATTTCTTATAACCAGCACGCGGTAACGCGTAATCGTGTGCTGTGCGCGATAAGTTTGGGTTATCAAATACCAACAAACGCACCTAATTACGGTATTGCGATAAAAAATGATGGCTCTGCGACCCTCATGGACATTGACTCTCAGGTCTACACCGGAATAACTTTATCTAGTGGCATTGATCTAGCGCAATTAATCGAGAATAAATATGTAATTGCCTTTCACGGCACCAGCCGCGATAGTAAATTGTGGGCAATCGAAAATTGGGTTAATTTAGGCCGTGAACTTGCCAAGCAAAACCTTAATTTAGCGCTACCGTGGGCAAGTAATGCAGAATTAATTCGCGCAAACTTAATAGCAAAACAATTAAATAACGCCACCGTTTTACCAAAACTAAGCATTAAACAAATAGCAAATGTTATTGCAAATGCCAAAGCTGCTGTAGGCGTGGACACTGGTTTATCGCACTTGGCAGCTGCATTAAATATTGCAACCATTGCTATTTACACCGACACAAATCCCAGATTAACTGGCGTAATGGCTGGGACAACATCTAGCGTAATAAACCTAGGAAATATTGGCCAAATACCAAGTGTAGAAAATGTTTTTACGCAATTAAAGCAATTCTTATAGCTAAATTTAAGATTGTTTGTTGAAAATCTTTAACTCGCGCTTGAAAAAAAAACCCACATCCCCAAATTGACATGAGTGTTAATAATGAACGGGGAAACTTATGCAAGACGATCTAGATAATCAACAACCAGATAATCAACAGCCAGAAACGCCGCTTGAAGATAATAGCGTGCAAACATCTGCCGAGCGCATAACTGAGCTTGAAGCCGCATTAGATGAAGCTAAAGCCAGCGTTTTATACACCAAAGCCGAAGGTGAAAATATTCGCCGCCGCGCCATGGATGATATTGATAAAGCGCGTAAATTTGCGCTGGAAAAATTTAGTAACGAACTATTGGCTGTTATGGATAGTTTAGATGCAGCAGTGATTATTGAGGCAACCGATGTGCAAAGTTATAAAGACGGTATTGCAATTACCATTAAACAATTGGCTGGCGTTTTTGAAAAATTCAATATTGCCGAAGTAAACCCGTTGGGTGAGAAATTTGACCCGAATAAACACCAAGCAATTTCAATGTTAGAAGGCGCGGGCGAACCTAATACGGTGACTACTGTGCTGCAAAAAGGTTATACGCTTAATGAGCGTGTATTACGCCCTGCGTTGGTGATGGTGGCTAAGTAATTTTTTAGCCACAGAGGTCACACAGACCACAGAGAAAACCCAAAACATTTCGTTTAAAGAATAATTTTAGTCTTGTTTTTGTCTTTCTCTGTGTTCTCTGTGTCCTCTGTGGCAAAAGCTTTTACTAATCACTTGAAATTATAAAAACAATCGCCACCTTTGCAACAAGGTTAAATATTTAGTAAACCTTTAAATAAAGTTGAAAGCCAATTTATTTTATTGGCATTCTTCTGCGTTTATTGGCAGTTAATAAAGACATTAAAGGAAAAATTAAAATGGGTAAAATTATTGGAATTGATTTAGGTACAACAAACTCTTGCGTAGCCGTGATGGAAGGCGGCAAGCCACGCGTAATTGAAAATGCGGAAGGCACTCGCACTACCCCTTCAATTATTGCCTACCAAGAAGATGGCGAAATTTTAGCGGGCGCACCAGCCAAGCGCCAAGCGGTAACAAACCCTAAAAATACGTTATATGCAGTTAAGCGTTTAATTGGGCGCCGTTTTGATGAAAAAGAAGTACAAAAAGACATCAAATTAATGCCTTATAGTATTGTTAAAAATGACAATGGCGATGCATGGGTTGAGGTGCGAGGCGTAAAAATAGCGCCACCGCAAATTTCGGCTGAGGTGTTACGCAAAATGAAAAAAACCGCCGAAGATTATTTGGGCGAAGAAGTAACAGAAGCGGTAATTACCGTGCCAGCGTATTTTAACGATAGTCAGCGCCAGGCTACTAAAGATGCAGGCCGCATTGCCGGGCTAGATGTTAAACGTATTATTAACGAGCCAACTGCGGCAGCCCTTGCTTTTGGTTTAGACAAACAAGAAGGCGACCGTAAAATTGCCGTGTATGACTTAGGCGGCGGTACTTTTGACGTTTCAATTATCGAAATTTCAAACATCGATGGCGAACATCAGTTTGAAGTATTAAGTACTAACGGCGATACGTTTTTAGGCGGCGAAGATTTTGATAATCGTTTGATTGACTTTTTAGCCGATGAATTTAAAAAAGAAAATGGTGGACTAGATTTACGCAATGACCTTTTAGCCAAACAACGCTTAAAAGAAGCGGCTGAAAAAGCAAAAATCGAGTTATCTGGCGCCACACAAACGGAAGTGAATTTGCCCTACATTACCGCAGATGCCACTGGCCCTAAACACTTAGTGGTTAAAATCACCCGTGCAAAATTAGAATCGTTAGTTGAAGACTTAATTGAGCGCACTATGGCGCCATGCCGCACTGCTATTAAAGATGCAGGCGTTAAGATTGAAGATATTACTGATGTGATTTTAGTAGGCGGCCAAAGCCGTATGCCTAAAGTGCAAGAGAAAGTAAAAGAAATTTTTGGTAAAGAGCCACGTAAAGACGTTAACCCAGATGAAGCAGTGGCTGTAGGCGCGGCAATTCAAGGCGGCGTGTTAAAAGGTGATGTTAAAGATGTGTTGTTGTTAGACGTGACGCCATTAAGCTTGGGTATTGAAACTTTAGGCGGCGTGATGACTAAGGTGATCAAGAAAAATACCACTATTCCTACCAAGGCTTCGCAAACATTCTCTACCGCGGACGACAACCAAAATGCAGTGACCATTCAAGTGTTGCAAGGTGAGCGTGAAATGGCATCAGCTAACAAATCACTTGGCCAGTTTAATTTAAGCGATATTCCACCAGCACCACGCGGCATGCCGCAAATTGAAGTGACGTTTGATATTGATGCCAACGGTATTTTGCATGTTTCGGCCAAAGACAAAGCCACTGGCAAAGAAAACAAAATTACCATTAAGGCGAACTCTGGTTTATCAGAAGCCGAAATTCAGCAAATGGAAGAAGATGCCATTAAATATGCGGATGAAGACAAAAAATATCGCGAGTTGGTTGATGCTAGAAACGCCGCTGATGGCATGGTGCATTCTGTTAAAAAATCGCTAAGTGAGCATGGTGATAAATTAGACGAGGCTGAAAAAGCAGCCATTGAAACCGCGTTAAAAGAAGTTGAAGAAGTTTTACAATCGGACGACAAAGATGCAATTGAAGCCAAAACGACGGTGCTATCAGAAGCCGCACAAAAATTAGGCGAAAAAGTGTATGCAGCCGAACAAGCTGAAAAGAATACGCAAAGCGCTCAGCCTAATCAGGAAGGTGAAAAAACGGTTGATGGCGACGTGATGGATGCTGAATTTGAAGAAGTGAAAAAAGATTAGCGTTTAAAACGCTGTAGCCACAGAGAACACAGAGGTCACGGAGAAAATCATCTCAATCGTGCCTTTGTGTTTTTGTATGTGGCTTTATGTATTTTTTATAAGTTTTATTAAGGGAAAGTGCACTAGTCACAATTAATCGTTATCAATACAATGATTTACTCTGTGTTCTCTGTGTTCTCTGTGGCTAAAAATGGCAACCAAAAAAGATTATTATGAAGTATTAGGCGTTAACAAAGACGCTACTGAAGAAGATATTAAAAAATCCTATCGCAAATTAGCGATGAAATATCACCCTGACCGTAATCCTGATAATCCGAAATCAGAAGAGCAATTTAAAGAGGCCAAAGAAGCCTACGAAATGCTATCTGATGATCAAAAACGTGCGGCTTACGATCAATATGGCCATGCAGGCGTTGAACAAGGCGGCGGCGCTGGTTATGGTGGGGCAGGCTTTGGTGATGCGTTTGGTGATATTTTTGGTGACATTTTTGGCGGTGCGCGCCAAGCTGGTGGCGGCGGGCAACGTAACAATGTGTACCGCGGTGCCGATTTACGCTACAACATGGAAATTAGCTTAGAAGACGCAGCCAAAGGCATGGAAAGCAAAATCCGCATACCCGTGCAAGCCGCTTGCGAAACTTGTAAAGGCAGTGGCGCACGCCCTGGCACGCAACCTGTTACTTGCACCACATGTGCCGGCCACGGCCAAGTGCGTATGCAACAAGGCTTTTTTTCAGTACAACAAACCTGCCCAAAATGTCATGGCAACGGCAAAATGGTGAAAGACCCCTGCCCTACTTGTTCTGGTGCTGGGCGCATTAAACAAAATAAAACCTTATCAGTCAAAATCCCCGCAGGTGTTGACGAAGGCGATCGAATTCGCTTAACAGGTGAAGGTGAAGCAGGTGTTAATGGCGGGCCAACGGGCGATTTATACGTGGTGGTGCATTTAAAAGCACACGATATTTTTCAACGTGATGGCGGCAATTTACATTGTGAAATGCCCATTAGTTTTACCACAGCAGCTTTAGGTGGCGAGATCGAAGTGCCCACTTTAGGCGGATCTGCCAAAATGAAAATACCTGCAGAATCGCAAACAGGCGGAGTTTTCAGGCTAAAAGGTAAAGGCATCAAACCATTAAGGCAATCTGAAAATGGCGATTTAATGGTGCATGTAGTGGTAGAAACACCAGTAAAACTAACCGAAAAGCAAAAAGATTTGCTACGCGAATTTGATACCAGCACCCAAGCGGATTCTGGCAAACATAGTCCTAAAAACAAAAGTTGGGTAGATAAAGCGAAAGCGTTTTTTGATTAACTTATTTAAGTTGCCACCAAATTTAAACCTGCACTTGCAGGTTTTTTTTGGTTTATAAAGCACAATTGTTTGAGGTTTAAACTTAAAATAGCTATATGCCACATCATGTATTAATTATCGAAGATGAGCTTGCAATCGCAGAAACGCTTATCTATGCATTCAAAGAGGCAGGCATTGCCACAACACATCTGCTTTTGGGCGGTGATGCGGTTGATGCATTTAAGAATAATCAACACGCTCAATTTAACTTTGTCATACTCGATATTGGTTTACCCGATATAACGGGTTTTGATGTTTGCAAAAAAATACGTCAAATTTCAACTATTCCTATTTTATTTTTAACCGCACGCAATCACGAAATAGACAAAATCGTGGGTTTGGAAATTGGTGCAGATGATTATGTGACAAAACCTTTTAGCCCGCGTGAGGTGGTTGCACGCGTTAATGCGATATTGCGGCGTACTGAATTTTTATCTAGCACAAAACCCAAAGGCTTTTTGGTTGATGAACATAGCAATCGCATTCAGTTTAATGGCCAATTTCTCACATTAACGCGCTACGAATTTATGCTGCTAAAAACCTTAATAAACCAGCCAAATCGCGTGTTTTCGCGCAACCAACTCATGGATTTATTATGGGTAAATGCAGAAGATACATTTGAGCGCACGGTGGATGCGCACATCAAAACTTTGCGTGCCAAATTAAGGCTGCTAGATACTGCAAACACCTTAATTGTGACGCATCGCGGCATGGGCTATAGCTTGCTGGCATGAGTTTGCCTTTTAAAATCAATATTAGCCTGAAAATATTTTTGGGCTATTTTGCTTTAGTGGGTTTAGCCGCATGGTTTGTGCTCACTATATTTGTGGATGAAGTAAAACCGGGCGTGCGCCAAGCGATGGAAGATACGCTGGTTGACACCGCAAACGTGCTGGCTGAATTGGCAACGCAAGATGTGATAAAGGGCACTATTGAAACAGGTGCTTTTGCGCAAGGCTTAAATCAATATAGGTTTCGAGCAAATCAGCCAAACAATAACTTAGCCAATATTAACGGCATTGCTAAACAATCGGCCGATTATCGAGTTTACATTACAGACGCAACAGGCATTGTTATTTTTGATTCTAGCCATTTGGCGTTAAGCCAGGATTACAGTCAATGGAACGATGTGTATTTAACATTACGTGGCAAATATGGCGCACGCTCCAGCCCAATATTAAAGGGTGACGAAAATAGCGACACCATCATGTATATTGCTGCCCCAATCAAAAATGGCCAAAAAATCATCGGCAGCCTAACAGTTGCCAAACCTAATCGCACCGTTTTACCATTTATACAGCGCGCACAAAGTAAAATAACTCGCTGGGGTGCGCTGCTATTTGTGTTATCCATTGCCATTGGCGCAATATTCACTTGGCGATTTACTACCAAAATCAACTTGTTACGCGATTACGCCATGCGGGTAGCCAAAGGTGAAAAAGCTACACCTCCCCAATCTAGCAACGATGAGTTAACAGATTTGGCAACCGCCATGCAAACCATGCGAAATGAACTTGATGGCAAACAACATTTGCAAACCAACATTCAACACTTAACACACGAGCTTAAAAGCCCAGTTACCGCGATTCAAGGTGCAGCAGAACTGATTTCGCCCGATATGCCAGCTGCTGATCAAGAACGCTTTTTAGCGCAAATAAATACGCAAGCTGGGCGCGTGCAAACGATTATTCAGAACATGCTGGGCTTGGCTAGTTTAGAGCATCAGCAAAAATTGCACTGTGTGGTAAATGTATGCTTAAACGATTTAATTCAAATACAAATTGATCATTTACGTGAAAAAAGCAATGCTCTGGGAGCTAATATCAATGCGGCCTGCAGAGCATCTTTAATTATACAAGCTGATAGTTTTTTGCTTGGCCAAGCAATCTATAATTTGCTGGAAAACGCGCTAGATTTTAGCCTGCCAAATAGCACAATAAGCATTATCGTGACTGAACAAAATGCGCAAATTATAATAAGCATTGTTGATCAAGGCGCTGGAATTCCAGAATACGCGTTGACAAAAGTATTCGATAAATTTTACTCACTGCCGCGCCCAGCCAACAGCCCAAATGCAGGCCAAAAAAGTACAGGTTTGGGCTTAAATTTTGTGCAAGAAGTGGCTAAATTGCATGGTGGCAGTTTAACGTTAAGCAACAATCCCGATGGTGGCGCCATTGCAACAATTACGCTACCCTTCTAAGCCATCATTGCGGGCTTGATAAGCCTTCTAAAAGCCTACTTTCTCAATACTATTAAGCTGAACTTGATTTAATATCTTGTTGGAGTTGAATAGATTGCGGGTCAAGCCCGCAATGATAGATAACACTGTTTACTTAATTGTCATTGCGGGCTTGATCCGCAATCTAGTCGGAAAAAGATGTTGATTCAAGTTAAAGCTAGCATCTTTTTTTAAGTAATAAAAACAGCATTTTTCGCGCAAACTTCACACCCGCTTCACATAAATGCATCATCACTTCTTATTCAGGCCATATTCTGCTAACTCTAAACAAACTAGGAGTTAATAATGAACCGCAGTTTTATATATAAAATAATCAGCATACTAGTGCTTGTAGCGTTAATGGCCATTGCCGTAGGCTTTGTAAATGGCATCATTTTAGAGCGTCAGCAACGTCAATTTGAAGCAAGGGCAAATATCAGCCAAACTGCATCACGCGCGCAAACAGTTGTAGGCCCTGTATTGGTGATTTCATACATTGAAGAATTTTCTGAAATAATTGTTACAGATAAAGAGCCACAACCAATCACTAAAAGTTTTGAAGGTAAAGTCTATTTCTTTCCTGAAGAATTGAAATTGAAAGGTAGCTTTGCTAATGAGATGAAATCGCTGGGGATATACAAAGCGCTCATTTTTCAATTAGGTGGCAACATTAACGGGCAATTTAAAATACCTAAAAACTTGGGGCTTAAGCTTGCGAATGAAAACTCAATACTTAAAATCACTGAAGCTTATTTAAGTATTGGCATAACAGATACTAAAGGCTTAAGCGGCAAACCAGTTTTAAACTGGGCTGGGATAGACACCACTTTTAAACAAGGAAGTAAAATAGATGCGCTTAAAAACGGTATTTACGCGCCAGTTAGGATTGACAATACGGTTACCGAGCAAAAAATAGCCTTTGAATTCAAGCTTGATTTGCGCGGTACTGAAAGCTTTAACTTTACGCCAATAGCAGAAAATAATGTGATCGCACTTAGCTCAAGCTGGCAATCGCCGCGTTTTTATGGCAGTTTTTCACCAGATGCGGCCACTCAAAAAATCGGTGCAGATGGGTTTAGTGCTAATTGGGCTATCACATCACTTTCCAGCAACAATCAAGCTGCGTTGATGCAAATTATTCGCGCTGGTAATGCTAAAAATCAAACGCTTGAATCACTTTCTGTTGGCTTTGTAGAACCCATCAATGTTTACAGCCAAGCTGATCGCGCTACAAAATATGGCTTGCTATTTATTGGCTTAACTTTTGCGGGTTTTTTTATTTTCGAAGTGTTAAAACAATTGCGTATTCACCCTGCGCAATACACTTTTGTGGGTTTGGCAATGGCTTTATTTTATTTGCTGTTGGTTTCATTAGCAGAACAAATCGGCTTTGCCTATGCTTACTTGGTTGCAAGCGCAGCCTGCGTTAGCTTATTGGGTTATTACCTTAGTTACGTGCTCAAAGGTAAATTTAACGGCTTACTATTTGCAAGCCTGCTTACCGCCTTATATGGTGCGCTATACGGCATTTTAGCATCTGAAGATAATGCCTTGGTGATGGGATCATTATTGGTATTTAGCTTGCTGGCTTTAGTCATGATCACTACGCGTAAAGTCGATTGGTATACCATTAGCAGCAAACCTGAATTGCCTCAAACGCATTCTGCTTACGATATATCTTAATGTTCATTGTGCTAAAACTATTTAACATTTTGGCTACAACCATGTGCTCAGGTTTTTGTTGCTAGTTCATGGTTAGACCTGCAAATGAATCTAAAGCTGAAAAATTGTATGCCCTGCAAGCCTCTTATCTATTGACTTGCAGGGCATCTATATTTAATTTAAATTGGCAAGTATCGCTTTCAATTCATCTACTGCATCACTATAATCTGCAAACTTTTTACCATTAGTTTTAGCATACCAATAATCGCTATTAAATCGGTCGCCTTCAATTTTATGCAGCACAGCGTGAATCCAGCAAGCGGTATCATCTGAATAATCTTGTGCGATTTTATGTGATTTTTGCCAATCACCTTCAAGTGCGGCTTGCACCGCAATACGCAGTTGTTCGGTGTTATCCACTTTAATTAACGCTTAGTTTAACTTGCAAGATAAGCTAATAGCAGTACTGTTTATTTTTTAACCAAATGCGCTAATTCGGCCAAGCCCGCGCCATCTGCATAAGCAAGTTTGAAGCTTTCACGCGTCATACAGCGTTGCCAAAAATAATGCAAATGCTCAAAACGTTCATCAAGCGGTGTTTGCACAGGCCCAAATTTTGAGAAAGCAATCGCTGTGCATAACGTAATATCGGCAAAAGTAGGCGCATCGCTGCCAATTAACCATTCGCGACCATCTGACAAATGCTGATTAACCAAACTAGCATGGCTAAGCGCTTCTTTGCGGCAATGCTCGCCCCACTGCGGGTTATGCGTTAGCTCGATTTTTGCGCCTAAACCTTGCAGCCTAACATGAAAATCAGTGGTGATGCGATACAAGATTTGCACCCAGATGCGTGAATCCCACATGGTGACTAAGCCTTGTTCTTTGGGCGTATGACCAAACAATTTGCGGCCTTCAAATTCGTTATCCAAATATTGCGCAATGGCTACCGATTCGCTTAAAAAGCTACCATCTGCAAGCTGCATGGTAGGTGTTTCGCCCCACGGGTTCATTTTCAAATGTGGCCATTTACGTTGTTCACCAATTGGCGCCATGTCGTAAATCACTTCATTAATATGTTGATTAATGCCTTTTTCATATTGAAATAATCGCAAGCGTTGCGGATTAGGAAAAGCTGAAGGGGATGTGAATACGGTTAATTTTTGTGTCATGTTATTCTCTAAATTAGCTTAAAAATTTTACTGGATTAGCGCGGATATTCAATGCTACCTTTTTGAATAAATTCAATTTTATAGCCATCTGGGTCTTCAATAAACGCAATAATAATAGTACCGTGTTTCATTGGCCCTGCTTCGCGAATAACCTTGCCGCCAGCTAGCTTGACTGCTTCGCAAGCTTTATAAGCGTCATCTACCTCAAGCGCCATATGGCCATAGGCACCACCCATTTCGTAACTGGTTTTGCCATAATTGTAGGTAAGCTCTATCACGCTATTGTCGTACTCATTGCCATAACCCACGAAAGCCAGGCTAAATTCGCCATCAGGGTAATCGTGCTGGCGGATCAATTTCATGCCTAGCACCTGCGTATAAAATCGAATGGATTGTTCTAAATTACCCACGCGCAGCATGGTGTGCAAAATTCTCATTTTAGTACTCCTTAGTTATTTTTTAAATTGTTAATTACGTAAATTAAGCCTAATTTATAAATGCTACTTGGCTAGCTTAGCCTGTGTTATTTGATGGTATTTTTGCATTAGTTGCTCAGGCGTTTCAACGTAACTAGGGTCAAGCGGAATGCAATTGACAGGACAAACTGCCACACATTGCGGCTCATCAAAATGCCCTACACATTGCGTGCACAAATGCGGGTGAATCTCGTAAATATCCTGACCCTGATAAATAGCCTCATTCGGACATTCTGGCTCGCACACATCGCAATTGATGCATTCATCGGTAATAAATAATGCCATGCTATTTTGGGTGCACTTTGTATCCATCCCAAGCGCTGATGACTTGTGTTGGATATTTTTTTGCAAGCTCTTGATTAGTAGAGCCCCAAAAACCTTTAAAAACGTAACCGAAATCAGAAAAAAGTATTCTTAATTTACCACTACCATATTTATCATGCCAGCTAACTAAATAGGTATATAAGCCTTCTTGCTTAAACTCATCCAAGGTGCCAGGCACTTGTTTACCGCTCTCCTCTGTCATGACATAACTGCCCATTTTCAACCCATTTCTATCGCCTACAAAGGTCGTTGTCACCGAAATCGAACCAATACCTGAAACAACCTTGCCTTCATAAGTACCTATAAAATCAGGTTGCGGATTGTACTGTTGCGTTTGCGTTTTCGTCTCAATAGGCGCGCAAGCGAAGCATAGACTCAACATTAAAATCAATAATAAATTGTTTAATTTAGTCATTCTTTTCCTAATTTTTCTATAATTGCCGCCTCTACGGTTGGCGAAACAAATTGATGTACATCGCCACCAAACTTGGCCACTTCGCGCACCAAGCTTGAAGATACAAACATATATTGCTCAGCTGGGGTTAAAAAAAGTGTTTCAAATTGCGGATAAAGCTTGCGGTTCATGCCTGCTAATTGAAATTCGTATTCGAAATCTGATGCCGCGCGCAGGCCGCGTATCACCATTTGCGCACCCTGATCTTGCACAAATTTCATTAATAAAGTGTTAAAGCCAATCACTTTTACGTTGTCGCGCTTAAAAACGCTTTTAGCCAGTTCCACACGTTCATCTAAGCTAAATAATGTTTGTTTCGCAGTGCTTCCAGCCACGGCTACGATCACTTCATCAAACAAATTGGCCGATCTAAGTACTACATCTTCATGGCCCAAGGTGATTGGATCGAATGTGCCTGGATACACTGCAATACGATATTTGTTCATTGTTAAACCTTAACTGTTTGCATTGAATTTAACAAATGATAATACACGTTGCCTGCTTTATTTTTCTTAATCACTTGCCAGCTTGAATCGGTTTTAATCTCATATTCGGCTTCAATGTATAAATGGCCATTATCTTTAAGGTGGTAAGTTAAAACTGGCATTAATTTTTCTAGCCAATTTTTATTAAAAGGTGGATCACAAAAAATAATATCGAATTGCCGCTTGTTTTCAGCCAAATATTTTAAGGCATCGCCAAAGACAATTTGGCAGTCACTGGCATTTAAAAGCAGTTGATTTTGTTTCAATGATTGCAAGGCTAGATGCGCATTTTCTACCATTACTACACTTTTAGCTTTACGCGATAGCGCCTCAAACCCAAAAGCCCCTGTGCCAGCAAATAAATCAAGGCAAGTTTTGCCAGTTAAATCTTGCCCCAACCAATTAAAAACAGCTTGCCGCACCCGTTCTGGCGTTGGGCGCAAGCCTTCAACATCTGGAAATTTAAGCAAACGACTGCGCCAAACACCGCCGTTAATGCGCACTTGGTTGCTTGTATTGATTTTTTTTGCGGGTTTTAAAGGAGGCAATTTGATCGGATTTCGCTGAAACTGTTAGCTTACCAAACTTTCACACATCATTTTGAGCAAAGCGAAGAATTCAGAGGTAAACTTTCACCCGTCATTCTGAGCAAAGCGAAGAATCCAGTAGTAAACTTCAAAGGGCTGGATTCTTCGCTTTGCTCAGAATAACGGTTTGAAGTGGGTACGATTTAATACTTGCTGCGAGCTGCTATTGGTTAGCACGCTTGCAGCGAGACTTTAATTGAGCTGGCAAGCCTACTGCGCGCGTATTATCTTGTCAGCGCGCTTACTGCGCGGTAATTATTGGTTGGCGCGCTACTGCGCGTACGTTTTTTTGATTGCGCGCTACTGCGCGCCAACTGTCACCGAAACAAAATCCGCTGGTTTAACGCGGCGGTTAAAAGCTTCCTTAATTTGCGCGGCTGTGACTTTGGCCACTTGTTTATTAAAATCATCCAAATAATTAGCAGGTAATTTGTAAAAACCAATAATACTTAAATAATCCAATATTTTGCTGTTGCTATCAATACGCATAGGAAATCCGCCAATAATGTTAGATTTCGCAGCTTTTAATTCTTTGTCAGTCACGCCATTTTGCATAAATTTAAGTAGAGTTTCGTTTACGACTTTTAGTGCATCGTCGGCTTGTTCTTTTTTAGTTTGCAGGCCAATTTGAAAAGGCCCAAGCTCGCCCATTGGCATAAAATAACTATAAACACTGTAAACCAAGCCGCGCTTTTCACGCACTTCTTCAGTTAAACGCGATACAAAACCACCGCCACCTAAAATATAATTACCAACATATAGTGGAAAATAATCAGCATCCCCGCGTTTAATGCCTGGGTAGCCCAACAAAATATGCGCTTGACTGGCTGGGTGTGCTATTGCTCGCGTATTGGCTACTGTTGGTAATGTCACTGCAGCAATTTTTGGTATGGGCGTACCTTGAGGCAATTTGGCCGTTACTTCTTCGGCAATATCTTTGGCTTGTGCTAGTGTCATATCGCCCATTAGCGCAATCACCGCGCTTTTGGCTGTGTAATATTGTTTGTAAAACGCGACCAAATCATCACGCTTCATGGCGGTTATGGTAGAAACCTCACCACTTTCATCCAAGCTGTAAGGATGCGCTCCGTACAATGCCTGCATAAAAGCTTTATTAGAAATGCTCTCTGGCATAGTGGCGGCCTCTTGCAAGCCCGCGATAATACGCGTTTTTTCACGTTCTAAAATGGCTTGCGGAAAATCTGGTTTGTGCAAAATCTTGTTAAAAATAGCCAATGCTTTGGCTTGCTCGCTCGTTAAGGTGCGCAACTTAAAAGCCGCCCTATCCACATCAAGCTCACCACCCAAAATTGCGCCAATATCGGCAAACTGATTAGTGATTTCCTCTTCATTCAAGCCATCTGCACCCAAAGTCATTAAGTATTTGGTCACCCCCGCAACACCCGATGTTTCTTTAGTATCGCGCGAACTACCTGCAGGAAAATTTACGCTTAGATCAATAATTGGCAAATCATGATTTTCTACAAAATAGACTTCGCTACCTGAAGAAGTCTGCCATTGTTGAATCTTTACGGCTGCGTTTGAAGTTAATGTGATGCAACTTGCTATCAATAAAGCTAAAAGTTGTGTTAATTTCATTTATAAAACCCTAAATAACTTACTAAAGCAAAATTAAATTCAAAGAAATTGTTTTTTTAAAATTCTGGTTAAACTTTAAAATGCAAAGCTTTAAGCCAGACTAGGCGCAAATCCCCGCCGCGTACATCAAATACACTAGGGGTTTTGCAACAACGTATGGCAACAAGCTTTTCATTTTAACTACCTAGAATGAGGCTTACCTTGGGGCTTGGCATTCGGATCTATCGGCTGCGGATCTAAACTACCCACCGTCATATTGTCAGCCACCAAATATTTTTTAGCCACCATTTGTATTTGTTCAGATGTAATGGCTTTTAACCGCTCTGGATACTCTTTAAGCAAGCGCCAGCTATAACCCATGGTTTCTAATTGCCCTATTTGCATGGCTTGATAAAACATTGAATCGCGCTGATAAATATCTGCCGCGATCACGGCAGCTTTTACGCGATCTAATTCAGTTTTAGTCACACCACCTGTTTTAATCAACTCAATTTGCGCCATTAACGCTGCCTCTAGCTCAACAACCGTTTTGCCCTCTGCAGGTGTGCCAGCAAGCTCAAACAAGGCTTGGCGACCGCGCGATGTGCTGTCGTAACCTGCACCCACGTCAATTGCAATTGACGTTTCGCGAACTAATTTTTGATTAAGCCTTGCTGAGTCATTGCCACTCAATACGCCTGATAACACATCTAGCGCATAAGGCTCCCAGGCTTGTTCTGGCGTTGTTTTTTGAGTTTGTAATGTTGGCGCATGAAAACCCATCACCAAATAAGGTAACTTGCCTGGCGCTTTAACAACCACACGGCGCTCGCCAGTTTGTGGCGGTTCTACTTGCGGTTTGCGCATCGGTAATTCGCGCGGCTTTAGTACCCCAAAATATTGTTTAGCTAATTTCAACACCTCTTGCGTTTTAACGTCACCCACCACCACTAGCGTGGCATTATTAGGCGTGTACCAGGTGTTATACCATTCTCTAGCATCTGCAGCTGTCATGTTTTCTAAATCATTCATGTGTCCAACCACAGGCCTACCATATGGATGCGCGCGAAAACTGGTGGCTTGAAAAACCTCGTTAACTTTTGATTGCGGCTTATCTTCAGTACGCCAACGACGCTCTTCCATTACCACTTTTATTTCTTTAGCAAATTCGGCATCGGTAATGACCAAATTAGCCATACGATCGGCTTCTAATTTCATGGATAAAGGCAAATGAGATTTTTCAAGTTGCTGAAAATAACAAGTGTAATCGGTGCCAGTAAATGCATTTTCTTTACCGCCTGCAGCGGCCACCATGCGCGAAAACTGTCCAGCTGGTACTTTTTTGGTGCCCTTGAACATCATGTGTTCTAACACGTGCGCGACCCCAGTTTTGCCATTAACTTCATCTAAACTACCTGCGCGATACCACACTTGCGATACTACAACAGGTGCGCGATGGTCTTCTTGAACGATGACTTTCATGCCGTTACTCAATTTAAATTCTTGAATTTCGGCATTTGCATTGATTGAATTAAACAAAAAAAGCGGGCTAAATATGAATGTTGTTATTAAAAATTGAATACGCACAGAATTCGCGCTCCTTAAACAATTGAAAAATTTTGAAACTTGCCAATTTAAAGACTTAGTCATCAGCATTTTAGTTCTAATTGCATCATTAAGTTTATAATCTATAGTATAAATCAAGTCTCAATTAAGATTAATTCGCCTAAAACGTACTAAATTAATTTGGTTTATTTAACTTAAACTTTTTATTAAGTTCAAAATTAGATATCTGTATAAATTAATATACCTTAGTATAAATCGAACCCACATTATGTTTAATATTTTTAAAAAGAAACCTGTTACAACTGAAACCGTAGCAAAAGAAATAACTTCAACGCCTGAAATAACTGTTGAAAAAGAACCAGTTACCATTATTGAAGAACAAATACAGGTAATCGAAATTCCTGAAAAATTAAGCTTTACGCAACGTTTAAAACAAGGCTTAAGTAAAACCCGTTTACAATTTTCAGGGCAATTAAATCATTTATTAAGCGGTGGCAAAATAAATGCTGAGACTTATGACGAGCTTGAAAACATTTTATTAACATCTGATGTTGGCATTTCTGCCACACAGCATTTGTTAGAAGCGTTAAAAAAACGTGTTAAGCAAGAAAATCTAACTGATACCTTTGCGTTAAAAGCAGCACTTAAATTAGAGTTATCAAACTTATTGTCTCCGCTTGAAAAGCCATTAAATACTAATGGACATTCACCTTTTGTGATTATGTTGGCAGGTGTAAATGGTGCTGGCAAAACAACCACCATTGGCAAATTGGCCAAATTATTTCAAGGCCAGGGTAAAAGCGTTTTAATAGCTGCAGGCGATACATTTCGTGCGGCAGCGCGCGAGCAGTTACAAGTGTGGGGTACGCGTAATAATGTGCAAGTGATCGCAAGTGAAGGTGGAGACCCAGCTGCTGTGATCTATGATGCGGTTAATTCAGCAATAGCCAAAAAAATAGACATAGTGATTGCTGACACTGCTGGACGGCTACCCACACAAATGCATTTAATGGATGAAATAAAAAAGGTACAGCGCGTTATTGGCAAAGCGTTAACAGCTGCGCCACACGAAATTTTATTGGTGTTAGATGCCAATACTGGCCAAAACGCCATTAGCCAAGTGAAAGCATTTGACGATGCGATTGGTGTGACAGGCCTAGTGCTAAGCAAGCTAGATGGTACTGCTAAAGGTGGCGTAATTGCTGCAATCGCCCAAGCCAGACCAATTCCTATCCGCTATATTGGTATTGGTGAGGCGATTGATGATTTGCGCCCATTTAATGCGCAAGATTTCGTAGATGCGCTTTTTGATTAGCATTGTGATTAATCAAAAAAATTGCTTAAACTAAGCAAATAATAAAGAAAAAACATGATTACTTTTGACAACGTTACCAAGCGCTACCCTGGTGGCATGGAAGCTATTACCAATGTTAGTTTTGCTATAAATCAGGGTGATTTGGTTTACTTAACAGGTCATTCTGGCGCAGGTAAAAGCTCACTACTAAAATTAATGGCGGCAATTGAGCAGCCTACAAGTGGTACTGTGTTGATTAATAAGCAAAATGTGAGCAAAACCAAATCAGCATCATTACCTTATATTCGCCGTATGTTTGGCTTGGTGTTCCAAGATCATAAATTACTATATGACCGTAATTGCTTTCAAAATGTGGCATTGCCGCTAGCTATCCACGGCATTATGGGGGCAGATGCTGCAAAGCGCATACGCGCAGCTTTAGATAAAGTGGGCTTATTAAATAAAGAAAAGGCCATGCCAATTACGCTATCAGGTGGTGAGCAACAACGCCTAGCAATCGCGCGGGCAGTGGTTTGCAGGCCATCAATTTTAATAGCAGATGAGCCTACTGGCAATTTAGATAAAAATTATGCAAGCGATATTTTGCAACTGTTCAAGGCGTTTCAACAGGTGGGCGTAACGGTTATTATCGCAACACATGATGCGCTTAATCAAACCAACACTGATAACCAAACCTATAAAGTATTGCAACTTGATCACGGCAAATTGTTAAATACACAGGCTAACACATGAATATTTGGTTAAAGCAACATATTCAAGTGTTAAAGCAAGTATTCACTCGGTTGAATGCGCAAAAGATCAACACTTTTTTAATTAGCCTATGTATTGGTATTACGTTGGCCTTACCTTGCATTTTATATGTGGTGTTGTTAAGCGTTAGTACCTTGGTAAGTGAAGTTAAAAGTGAATCTCAATTAAGCGTTTTTTTAAAACCAAAGCTAGATACCGAAACCTTAAAAACCATTGAATCAGCTTTAAAAGTCAATACTGCAATCATAAGCTTTAGTTACATCAGCAAAGAAGATGCCCTAAAGCAACTAATGGCTGCAGACACGAAAAATACTGCGCTTGATACACTTGAAAGCAACCCCTTGCCTGATGCTTTTTTTGTAGAACCCAAAAATTTGTCATCCGAATCAATTAACGACTTAAAAAATTCGCTAGCATTATTAGATGGGGTGGATGAAGTGACTTCAGACGGCGATTGGTTGATCCGCTTGAATTACTTAATAGCGCTGGGCAATAAAGCCATGCTCATATTAGCTAGTTTACTCAGTCTAGCGCTGGTTGCGGTAATA
This sequence comes from Methylotenera sp., assembly GCA_043759515.1. GTDB lineage: Bacteria > Pseudomonadota > Gammaproteobacteria > Burkholderiales > Methylophilaceae > Methylotenera_A. The sequence continues at coordinate 13,128 of JAYVLK010000005.1, read as the reverse complement.
GCAAATACGGTGCGAATGCAAGTATTAACCCAGCGCGATGAAATTGAATTAAGCCAGTTAATTGGCGCTACTCAAGCGTTTATCCGCCAACCATTTTTATATATAGGTGCGCTATATGGATTATTTGGCGGCTTAATCGCTATTGTCATCTCAATATGCGTAATCTTGTTTTTCAATCAAACTGTTCAAAAGATCGCACTTAACTACCATGTAGATTTCTCGCTAAGTTTGATTCCATTTTCGATGGCTTTCTTTATGATTGCAATTTCCATTGGTATTGGATGGTTAGCCGCTTATGCTTCTATTGCGCTTTCAAAACGTTAAAAGTAAAAAACAATTATTTGCAAACGCCCAGCAAGCATTTTGTTTTTAAGCTATTTAATGCTGGAAACCTAAGGCCTGAAATTACCTAAAGTTTTAACTGTTCTAGCAATTAAAGGCATATTTTGCGCTTTATGTTGATACAAACTATTACACGTTTGAAACTAATTGCTACTAGCACTCTCCTATACAGAGTGCTAATATAAGCAGTAAGATAATCAATTTTGTTTTTAAAGGAGCAACATTATCAACGCTTTAACAATACCGTCAATCGCATCACTTGATAGTTTTGATCAATATATGCGTGCTATCAAAACTTTTCCGCTTTTAAGCGCAGATGAAGAACACGATTTGGCTAATCGATTAAAAAACAATAACGACTTAGATGCCGCACAGCAACTTATTGTGTCGCATTTACGCCTAGTTGTAAGCATCGCGCGTGGCTATATGGGCTACGGCTTGCCACAATCTGATTTAATTCAAGAAGGCAATATTGGGTTGATGAAAGCAGTCAAACGTTTTGACCCAGACCGTGGTGTGCGTTTGGTTTCCTTTGCCATGCACTGGATCAAGGCAGAGATGAACGAATACATCGTTCGCAATTGGCGTTTGGTTAAAACAGCTACAACTAAAGCACAACGTAAATTATTTTTTAATTTGCGTAGCATGAAAAAAGGCTTAGGTAGCCTGCATACTGATGAGGTTAATCGAATCGCACTTGAATTAAACGTTAAGCCTGCAGAAGTGCTCGAGATGGAATATCGTCTTAATGGTCAAGAGATTTCATTAGATGCCCATATTGATGATGATGGTGATGACACGTTTAGCCCAATTGCTTATTTAGAAGACGAAACGCTTGAGCCATCGGACGCTTTGTCTACCAGGCAATCTGAGCATAACCAATCAATTAGCTTAAATAACGCACTTGAAAGCTTGGATGAACGAAGCAGGCGCGTGTTGCAAGCGCGATGGTTAAATGAAGATAGTCACGCGACTTTGCACGATTTGGCAGCGGAATTTAGTGTTTCTGCAGAACGTATTCGCCAGATTGAGCAAAAAGCCATGCAAAAAATCAAGGGCATGATGTTAGCGGTTTAAGTTTTAATTGTGATCAATTGTCCAACAAAAAGCCGACTTTCGTCGGCTTTTTATTTGTTGATTTTTTTGTATTTTTTAAAAGTTAAAGGCCTTAATTAATTTAGCATCAAATCAATAAATTGAGCAAATTTTCCCCATTTAAAAACTAAGCAGCTTTAGCTTCTATTTCACTTTCAAATGCTAGCGCGTTACTCATGTGTTGACGCAGCACTTTGATATCTTGCATTTGCGCTAGAATACTTTTTTCTATATTTTCAAGCTCAACAATGCGGTCTTCAAGTGTGTCAGTTGCTTTGTAGATACGTTTAATGCTTTCTAAACGGCGACGCAATTGCAACTGGTGTTCACGTACTTGTGATTCCATTGGTGCAATTACCGCTTTAAGCCAATTTTCAACATCACGATTGGCAACTTCATAAACATGAATAACCCGACTAGCTAGCGTTTCAAAAAACTTAGTTGTTAAGGTCATTTTTTCGTTAGCGATCATATTAAAACTGGTATTAAATTGCTCTTTATAAGCGCGTTCTAATTTTGCTAATTCTTTTTGATAGCGCAAAGTAGAAAATACTGGTGGCTCAGATTTACGTAAACCGTGTTCTTTTGAAAATTTATCGTACATCACATCCATCATTTTTTTGATCTCATCGATCTGGGCATCAGATTGAACTAAACGCCCTTTTAAATCGAAAAAGAAACCGTCCATGGCTTTACGTATTTGGCTGGTAAAACTTGCGTTGATCATGGCTTCACGCGTAGTGTGCACTTGCATCTTCAAGGCTTCCATACCTAAAAGCGTGAACAGTTTATTGGTTTGCTGCGAAAATACACTGCGCAATGCTTGAAAACGTTGCAAACCTTTTTCAAAGTTTTCTTTATCAACTTTTACTTTATTCATCATGTGTTCAACTACATCTTCATTTTTACCGCGTAACCCTCTTAGCTCATCAAGTTGTTCAACCACACCTGCAACACGCGATTCTAAAATCATGTTGGTGTTAGCAATTAAATCTTCTATTTCGTTTTTAGTGTTATCGCGAACGATTTCTTTTTTAGATGGAATCAACTCATCTGAAAGTGCTTTTTCTAGAGCAGGTAAACGGCTTTGAACAAGTAGCGCTTCATCACCATTTATTTTAGCCAACAAACCTTTTTGAGCAGAAGTGGGGAATATCTGATTATTTTCTAAACCCAATAATTCAGCGCTTATTCTGATTTGCTTATTAAGCTCTTTTTCAATCTCTTCTTCATTTTTAAGCTCATCCCATAAGCCGTCTATTTTATTTAAAACTGCTAAACGGCCTTTTTGCTTCCAGCGCGTGCCGCTTATATATTGGCGCCATACGTCGATTTCAGACTTAGTTACACCTGTGTCAGCAGCTAATATAAACAACACTGCATGTGCATTGGGCAGCATGTTTAATGTTAATTCTGGCTCAGTACCAATCGCGTTTAAGCCTGGCGTATCTAAAATAACCAAGCCTTGCTCTAATAATGGGTGGGGGAAATTAATCATGGCATAGCGCCAGCACGGAATATCAATAGTGCCATCTTTGTTCAAGCTCATAGCGTCATCAGCACTATTTGGATCAAAAAGGCCGAACTTTTCGGCTTCAATGGCAGTAACGCGTTTTGTATTACTTACTTCTTTAAATGCCGCCACCATTGAATCATTGTCATCAATATTAAACGCAACAGATGTCCACTCTTCGGGATATCGCTTGTATTCGGTAGTAGTTGCGTCCGAGCTACGCGTTTCTATCGGTAACATCATAATACTGGTTGGTTTTGATGCATCGTATAACAACTCAGTTGGGCACATGGTTGTACGCCCAGCACTAGATGGCAGCAAGCGTTGACCGTAGTCAGCAAAGAAAATAGCATTGATAAGCTCAGATTTGCCGCGAGAAAATTCGGCTACAAATGCGACATTAAGCTTATCTTCACGCAATCTTTCAAGCAGATTAGTAATACGCTGATCGGTTTGCGCATCGTTTAGCTCTTGCTCGTTTAACCAGCTGCGATAATCGCAAATGCTGTCCACAAGGGCTTTTCTCCACTGCGAATAAGCCGCAAATTGATACGCTAATTTATTTTCTGCCATTTATAATCCCCTAAAGTAAATGCAAAACGCACCAACTTTTTCATATGCCTACTTTAGCATGACAAAGCCTGCAAAATAGAAATCTGTTAACTATTCAATGCCATATTTAGTCATTTTCTGATAAATGGTTGCTTTTTTTACACAAGTGGTTATATCAATTTTTAATTGTGGAAAAAAACTCTAATTTACAAGTTAAAACGCTGCATCTGTTATGATTTATTATTCACCAATTTTAATGATTTTATGAGCGATCTCAATCCTATTTTACCGCGTCCAATCGATATAAAATTACACAGTTCATCGCGCTTATTAGAAATTAAATTTGATAACAACACCGATTGCATGTTGTCGTGCGAATTTTTACGCGTGTATTCCCCATCTGCCGAAGTACGGGGGCATGGCACAGGTCAAGAAACACTGCAAACTGGCAAAGAAAACGTGAATATAACCGCTATCGAACCAGTGGGTAATTACGCAGTCAAGTTGGTGTTTACCGACGGTCACGATACTGGTTTATATTCTTGGGATTATTTGTATTATTTAGGCAAGCATTACGAAGCCATGTGGCTAGATTATTTAACTAAACTTGAACTGGCTGGACATAAAAGACAAGCTTAAAAATAGGAAATAAAAATGATGGAAAAAGCGACGCAAAAATCAACTCATTTTGGTTTTAAAACAATAGATGAAACGCAAAAACAGCAAAAAGTAGATGAAGTGTTTCACTCGGTTGCAGCCAAATATGATGTGATGAATGATGTTATGTCTGCAGGTTTGCACCGTGTTTGGAAGCGTTTTGCACTAGATACAAGCGGTGTAAAAGCAGGTGACAATGTGTTAGATATTGCAGGTGGAAGCGGTGATTTATCTAAACTATTTTCAACAAAAGTAGGTGCAACTGGTTCAGTTATTTTAACCGACATCAATGCATCGATGCTAGCAGTCGGGCGCGATCGCATGATAGACGCGGGCTTAAATGTGCCAGCATTACAATGCGATGCACAACTATTGCCGTTTGCAGATAACAGTTTTGATTGTGTAATTGTGGCGTTTGGCTTGCGTAATATGACACACAAAGAAATAGCATTAAAAGAAATGTTAAGGGTGTTAAAAGTAGGTGGCAGGCTTTTAGTATTGGAATTTTCTAAAGTATGGCAACCACTGGAAAAGATTTACGATTTTTACTCGTTTAAACTTTTACCATTTATGGGCAAATTAATCGCTAAAGATGCCAGTAGTTACCAATATTTGGCAGAAAGCATTCGCATGCATCCTGATCAACAAACTTTAAAAGATATGATGCAAGAAGCTGGCTTTAAAAAAGTGGATTACTATAATTTAACGGCAGGCGTAGCAGCATTACATAAAGGTTATAAGATCTAATTTATACTTTTATCTTGTACTTTAAATTTTTTTTACACAGTTTAATCAACCATTTACATGCTAAAACAACTTGCCACGCGTATTTTGCAACACATTATTAATCAAAATAATTGGTCACGCGCATATTTAATGCCCTTTTCTGGCAAAGTTTTACAATTTGATTTTGTGCTGTTCAAGCCCAGCTTAATTATTTTAGAAGATGGTAGCTTGTGCTTTGCTGGCGAAACTGCTCAAGTTGATGCAACTATACATTTGCCGCCAAGCCTGTTGCTAAGGTTATTAACTAGCGACATTGCAGCAAAAATGCAAATAAAAATTGATGGTGACACGCATTTAGCCACGCAAGTTAGCAAAGTGTTGCAAAATTTACGCTGGGATTTTGAACAAGATATGAGTCATGTAGTAGGTGATATTACTGCTAATAAAATCAGCAAAAGTAGCGATAAGCTTATTAATTCAGCCAAAAAACAAAGCATTAATATTGTTGAAATGGTGAGCGAATACTGGCAAGAGGAAGTTAAGATTTTGGCCAAAAAAACACAGGTGGAACAATTTAATACCAATGTGGATAAGCTACGAAGTGACACTGAAAGATTTGCAAAAAGACTACAAAAACTAAGCCTGAGTAATACAAAGATTACAGATACAAAAACTACAGAAAGTAACCATTAAGTTATGCATTACTTTCGTTTAGTTTATATCGTCTACATTGTTTTAAAGTTTGGTTTAGATGAATTTATTAGTGGCCACAATGCGCTTAAACCTATTCACACGCTCATAAAATTCTTATTTTTTTGGCGCAATAATAAAACATCATGTGCGGTAAGACTACGTTTAGCACTTGAACAATTAGGGCCGTTATTTGTTAAATTTGGCCAAATGCTCTCAACACGTCGTGATTTACTACCACCCGACATAGCTGATGAACTAGCAAAGTTGCAAGATCAAGTACCGCCCTTCGCATATGAAGATGTGCAAAAAAGTGTAGAAACTGCTTTCGGCTTGCCGCTCAATCAAGTTTATAGCCAGTTTGATCTTGTTCCAGTTGCTAGCGCATCGGTGGCACAAGTTCATTTTGCACAGCTTATGAATGGGCAACCAGTAGCAGTAAAGGTGCTGCGCCCAGGCATCGCAAAAGTCATTAGCCAAGATATATCACTCTTAAAATCATTAGCTTGGTTATTGCAAACCTTATCTACGGAAGGCAAGCGCCTTAAACCGCTAGAGGTGGTAGAGGAATTTGCGCGCCACACCAAACATGAGCTTGATTTAACGCTAGAGGCTGCAAATTGCAGCCAATTAGCGCGAAATTTTAAAAACAACCACGCATCTATGCCCAAGCTTTTAATTCCAGAAGTGTATTGGGATTACTGTCGTAAAGAAGTGATGACCATGGAGCGTATGTCTGGCACGCCTGTTAGCCAAGTGGATGAATTGCGCGCCCATGGAATTAACATAACTAAGCTGGCCCACGATGGCGTGGAAATATTTTTTACCCAAGTGTTTCGCGATGGGTTTTTTCATGCCGATATGCACCCTGGAAATATTCAAGTAGCCACAGATACTGAACATGCTGGCCAATATATTGCGCTAGATTTTGGCATTATGGGTAGCCTTAACGACACCGATAAATATTATCTAGCACGTAATTTTTTAGCATTTTTTAATCGTGATTACCGTGATGTGGCGGTTGCACATATCGAATCGGGCTGGGTACCGATCGACACGAATGTAGATGAGCTAGAAATTAGCATACGCGCTATTTGCGAGCCGATTTTTGACAAACCGCTTAAAGATATTTCGTTTGGGCGCACACTATTAAGTTTATTTCAAATGTCGCGCCGCTTTGGCGTGGTTATTCAGCCGCAGCTAGTTTTATTACAAAAAACACTATTAAATATTGAAGGTTTAGGGCGCGATCTTGATCCTAATATTGATTTATGGCAAACAGCAAAACCATTTTTAAAACGTTGGATGAGTGAACAAATTGGCTGGCGCAGTATGGTTAAAACAATGAAGAAAGAGTTACCATTTATACTCAAAAATACGCCGCAAATACCACGACTCATTAATCAATTTTTATTATTGCAAGCGCAATCAGAACACAAGACACCACATCAGCTAGATATTACTAATTTGATGAAACTTCAGGCTAATCAAGCAAATACACAAAAATGGATCATTATTACAATTGTTGTTTTAGTAATACTGCAAGTAGTTAGCTTGTTCATAATCGTCAATAAATAGTTTAATCGTTTTTTCCATTCCCTGCCTAAATCTGCTGCAGTTGTAGATCGATTACACCCTTTATACAATTACGCAGTCGATTGATTTTTTTATGTCATTTGTAGCAATCTAATTTTAATCAAAAAATTTTATGTTCACTAAAAAAAGAACATCATCTACTAAACTAAAAATCTAAAATTCGCTTTATGTGTGTTACCGAACAGATAGGCTTTTATACAGTATTGATAATCTTGCTAAAGAACAACCTTTTTAACACTAAAGTTATTTAATTATCTAACTATTAGTGTTCTAAAAAAGCTTCGCTTAACTTAATTTTTAACTTTGGGAAAAAATAATGAAACTTACACTAATAGCCATAACTCTTGCACTAGCCTCTTCAACAGTAAGTGCAATTACTGTTAATTCATTACAAATAGCAAATGCGCTTGCAGGTTCTGTAACTGCCTCCGATGCTGGATGGGGGCCAATTAGCACAATTCCAGAAGGAGGCTACACATCAGGTTTTACAGGCGCACTGACTGCCGTTGAAAGTGGGATATTTACTGCCACCTATTTAGGCCAAGCAGCTGCTTACGGTAATTTTTATCAGAGTAATAATAGAATGAATGGCATTACCAACGGCGGTTTTGTAGGTTCTACCAACAGTATTAACGTAACCGCAGGCCAAACAGTCAATTTTTCATTTGGCGAAGACAATAATGGTGACGGCGTAGCTGACAACGGTTTATTTGCAAATGGCGATGCAAACGAACAATATAGAGGTATTTTGTTTTTTAGAAACAGTTACAATTTAGAAGATGCTAACGGGCAGTTATTCGACTTTTTAGTGGGTTATAACGATTCAGCCACCGTAAATTCTGATTATGATGACTATGTTATTGGCGTTAGAAATGATGTTGAAATAAGTCAAGTTCCACTACCAGCAGCACTACCACTAATGGCTTCTGCACTGGGTTTATTTGCTTTTGGCGCTAGAAGAAGAATGCACTAAAAATCAAATAGCTCTTTTTTATTATTGATAGTTACTAAGTTTCAATTTTTACATATTAATATGTTTACTTAAGCAAATTAGCGCTGTTTGGCAAAATAAATTTAACAAAAACGCTTTACGCTGATTTGTTTAAGTCATCACAAAACTATGAATTTGGTGATTCAAAGTTTTGTTTTAATATTCAAAGTTTAGTTTTAATACTAGATAACAAGATTCACAACAACCATTTGGCGGGAGAGAGGGATTACTAATATTGGCTGTAATCCTTTTAAATGCTAGTTCTACAGATAATCAAAAATTCATTTACCCCCAAAGTTACCCCAATGAAATCAAAGTGGCTATATCCTCATGCGTTCAAAAAATAACTTTTTTTTAGGATGTTTATGGTTGTAAATGATTCAATCGGTACTGGTTTAACAAAGCCCTAAACTTTTAACCCGCCCCGTTTACACTGCTTATTTACCCCCGCTTACTGAATCGCGGGCGTGCGTGTTTTAGTAAGCAATCGATACTAATCACTAGCGGCCTAGACTTATTAACCCGCCCCCTGCTATTGGTTAGTATTTATGCACACTATACGATCTGATTAATTGCATTACGTTGATCACGCAGCAATTGATTGATGTCTTTAATTTGCTGCCTTAACCCGCCTTTGTAAGCATTACGTGAGGCTTTGGCTTTGCCTTCTAGCGTTACAGCCCCTGTGCTATGTTGCCACGGTTGCCATTGCCTTATCTTTGAGGCTTGTTGTTTGCGCTGTTCTAGCGTCCATTGTCTTGCAGCCATAATTTTTTCTCTAAAAATAGCTTAATTAATTTGCAGTGCGCACTCTTTATATTCCAAATAAATTTTAAAATTAATTTTATTTCAACTAACTTTAGATATACAGGCCTGTAACAAAATAGCTAATATTTATTTATTGACTATTCAAAAACAACGCTAAAGCTAGAAACCTTTGCAACCATATTAGTGCCATTAAAAACTTGAGGCTCAAATTTACTATCATATGCAACGGAATTACAAAATCCATATATTTTTTTCGATATTATGATGGTGTCATCTTTAAAATTTTTATAGTCATTTAGCCTACTTGATTTTCCAACTTGAGTAACCTCTACATCAGCATTTACACTCATTATTGTTTTAGTCGAACTATTTTCTAAAGTTATAAGTAATGGATAATCGACAGTACATTGTTCTTTATTAAAAGTTGCGCTTAAATATACAAGATTTTTATGTCTGTCATATGAAAAATATTCGTGCAAACGGTTGTAAGCTAATATCCCTAAAAATAATAATGCTAATATCAAAGTTATTATTAATAACCAGATTCCCACCTTTTTTATCACAATAATAATGGCTTCGGCGTTTTCTTGAGCTGACATTTATTTTTCCAAATTATCTCAATATGTTTCCTAATTATATTTGATTTATCTTTTTCCCACTTACTTTAGACTCATCTATTAACCATTACGTAATGCCTAAGCCTTGCCTTCAATCGTTTTAGCCCCTGTAGTGTGTTGCCACGGTTGCCAGATCTATATCTTGATCGATTGTTGTTTGCGTTGTTCTAGCGTCCATTGTCTTGCAGCCATTATTCACCTCTAATAGTTGGTTTGGTTCGTGGTCGATTTTTTTCGTGTGCGCGGGCGTGTGCGTGTGCGTACTGGTCACGTTTTTACCGTGGTCGCATCGTGCGACCGCGGGGGATTGTGCATATAGGTCAAGATTGTCACTGGCAACGGTTGCCAGTGATGCCCTGCAACCCGCACCAGTGCTAGAGTGGGCAGGTGTGTTTAATTTAGTCGCGTTATCACTAGCAACAAGATTATTGTTAATTTGTTGATGCCCACTAGCGATATTGGCTTGTTTAACAAAGTTGGTTTGTTTAGGATATTTGAGTTCTACCAAGGCTTGTATGGTTGCCCTGCTTTGGCTTTGCGCTTTTAAGGCTAGATTCATAAAGGCGGTGTATTGGGCAAGCTGGGTTTTACTGGTTGCTTGCCTGCCTAAGCTTACAAACATGGTTTGCAGGGCTTGTGCTTGGCCTATTAGCATGGCCTCTATCGGTTGCATATCGCCATTTTGAATGGTGGTTATTTTGTCGCTTAATGCACTTATCGAATCAGCTAAGTTAACATCAGGAAACATGCTTTTAGTAAAGTCTGTCGATAAAACTGCGCTCATAGTCGAAGCTGATAAACTCACTTTTGCGTAATGTTTGCTTTCAGCTTGTTTATCTTGTTTTGCGGGTGGTGTTTTTTTAGCGCTCGGTGTTTTAGTCATTTTTTAGCCTCGTCATATTGTTAAGTTTGCAAACTGTGTTTTGCAATACCGCTTTTACCTTTCACACCTACAATACGCTTGCACTGTTTTGGCTTGCATTGTTTTGATATGTGTAATGATGTAATTACATTGTTCTCGGTAGTCGAGCCAGTCAAAGTGCGTAAAAGTGGCTTTACAAGCTCGGTAGTCGAGCTAGTCAATTGCTTCACTAGCTCGGTAGTTGGGCTTGCACTGGCTCGGTAGTCGAGACGCGTATTTTGTTTTGCAGCATCTTTTTTTAGTGGTGGTTTACGCCTTGCTGTGGGTGGCGATGTGCACAATGAATATGCGCCACGTACAAAACTATTTGCGCTAATATCTAAACCAACAAAGTTACTAATGTTATGCCAGGTCACCGCATAATAATTTGCACCCATATTCAAGCCGCCATACTTGGTGTGAACAATTAAGCCGCGCGCTATTAGCTCATTACAGGCTTTGCGATTATTTTCGTCACACGTCCAGCCATACGAATAAAGCCACTTTTTGGCTAAGTGTAAATGCCCATTATTATTGCCGCTGTGTTGGCGTATAAGCGCAAACAATAAAGCCTTGGCCTTATCGCTTGCGCCCATAAAACTTGCACTATCTAGCACCGTCCACGGTATTGCAGCATAGCCGCCTGTAATGCTTTCAGCGCGTGCTTGTTTGTTTTTACGCGCCATTGTTTAATTACCCTACAATTGCGATAAAAAGTTAATAATGCCTACTAGCTCGCTTTCGGTGAAATAAGCTAAATCATGGGCAATTGCGTGGCTGTTATAATTCACACAAAGCGCGTAGGCGCGATTAAATAAAGTTTGATAGCACATTATGCCGCCTCGCTTTCATTGACCGCTTCTACAGGCTGTTTTTGCGTTAATACATAGCGGGCTATGCGGTGTTTAATGCCGTGTTCGCTAGTCCAGTTATCCCAAACAGTATTGATTAAATAACCTGCTTGTCTTAGCTCAAAAATTCTTGCAGGTGGATAATAAATATCAAGCTTTTCACGCGCCTCGCTACTAGTTATACTGCCATGCTCTAACAGATAATCGAGCGACTTTAGGCGTTGATTAAACGCGCTATTATCGTTAAAATTGGGTTTAATGGTTTTAGTTTTAGGGGTTGTCGTTGATGCGGCCGCCCCTTTGTTTTTTGGTGTCGATTTTTTAGCCATGATTACACCGCCATTGCGGCAAGGGCAGCGCGTACTAATCCAACATTCCAGCAAGTACATCGCTTTGATAATTTCACTGGGGCTGGAATGGTCTTGTTTTTCACGCCGCGCCAGCACGAGGCTGCAGAAATGCCATACAGCCGTTTTAACACTGGCAAGCGGATATAAGCACTATCGGGCAAATTGTCGAACTGCACTAAGGCTTCGGGGATTGTTGTTTGTTGCATATTGAATTACCTCGTTGTTGTTGATAACAAGGCAATTCTGAATTAATCATTTTTTATTAGCGCCCGTGGGCGCAAGTAAATCGCCTGTGGGCGAAAGTCTCTTTATTTGGTGCGGTTTTGCAGGGCTTGAGGGATTTTCTTTATATGCGTTTCAATAGTCGTTGCACCAACATTCGCACCTAGTTGTTGCGTCATGCTGGCAATTAAATCGCCTGCTTTAGATACTTTGTTAATATCTACCCTAGCTTCTTTGGCTAATGCGGCAATGATTACTAGAAGGGTTTCGCGCTCATTATCCTTTAACGGTTTATCTATTATTTGCTTAACATTGTCGTCTTTCTTGGGTATGTAAAAACCTTCTTTAGAAACGTAATCTAACCAAGGTATTTGATAACCCTTAGAACTTGCCCAAATCACATAATAAGACGGTGCATTTCTTTCTTAATGTGTACTTAGAGCACTTTTCCAATGCTTATATAAAAAATCGAGTCTATATTTTAAATTTCTAAGCTCACAGACTTTTGTTTCTACAGCCTCATCGCCTTTAAAATAATTTTTATCTTTACCACATTCATATTCGTTTGGCACAGAGTAATCTGGTAATCGACCATCTAAAAAACCTAAATCTACTACATTTGGGCTATCAATATGTACATTTAAAAAATTATTGTACCCGTCCCAATCTACTTTTGCACCAGTTGGTTCAGCACCTGCAAGTAACAATAAAGCATCACGCCAATACCATGTTTCCAAACTAAAATAATTTGATAAATCAGAATATTTATATGGATCATTCTCTGTTTCAAGTAAGCGCTTTTGTACCGCTTCTAGATCCCTACTAAGCTTTGCATGAATATTTTTTTCAAAGTATGCCCTCTTTACTTCACCCTTAATCAAGAAGCCACACCAATCGCATAGGGTTTGCGGTGTTCGCACGGGGTAATTAAGCCCATGCTAGGTGTGGCTAAACTGTTTGCTAACTTTAGGCCGCGTGTTGTAGCCGTTGCACTTCTTGTTGAATCTTTTGGCTTGAGGTTTTTTCTGCTATTTTTAAATCGTAAGTGCTTTGCAGGTTCATCCAAAATTGTGCGGTAGTGTCAAAATAGCGGGCAAGGCGCAAGGCAGTATCTACCGTTATGGCGCGTTTTTCACGCACTACATCGTTAATACGTGGTGCTGGCACACGCAAGCTCATGGCCAGCGCATGGGGCGTTATGCCTAGCGGGGCTAAAAATTCTTCGCGCAGTATTTCACCCGCGTGTATTGGGCGTAA
>JAYVLK010000004.1:0-4262 GCA_043759515.1 Methylotenera sp. | reverse complement strand
TTGTTCGGGGCTCATATTTTTAACGCGTTCACGAAATTTGGCTTTTTTCTCAGGATCCATATTTTTCCAGCGTTCGCGCAGGGCTTTGCGTTTTTCTGGAGGCAGTTGTCTAAACGTTTGCATGCGTTCTTTTACCAGTGCTTTCTCTTCTGGCGATAAATTTTTAAAGCGATTCAGTTTTTCTTTTACTTGTTCGCGTTGTTCAGGGTTCATCGCCGCCCACTTATCTGCACCGTTGCTTAAACGTTCTTGCCGCTGTGGTGGTAAGTCATTCCAGCGCTCTTTTACGCTGGCTAAAGTTTGCTGTTGCTGCTGGCTTAGGCTTTCCCATGCTATGCCTTCGGCGCTGGCTTTGTTTGGCAACAACGTTGCTACAACCAGTAAACTAAAGCATATATTGAGCGCAAATAGGTATGCGCGGGTATTCAAAATTGCTAACGGTTTCATTTCTCTACTTCTCATTTTTCACCTCATTAGGCTGATTAACTTTGCTATTTTTTTTAATTTCAATTTCTAATAATGCAGCATCTAGCGCATCGTCATCTAGCTCGCCTAGTAGCTCAATTAAATCTAGTGGCAATTCACTATCTTGGGCGTGGCTAAATGGCACGCTAGTAAACAAAATTAGACCGATTAATAAATTAGCTGGTAATAGTTTGGCTGGCAAAAATTTAACTGGCAATTTCGATATCCTTTGTAGGTATTTCGTCTAGATTTTCGTCTAGACCCTCATCCATCCAAGCATAAAAATCGAGGTCAGTCATTACATCCAACTCATCAGCATTGTTAAGCAATTCAAACACCGCAATTTGTTCATGTTGCACAGGCAGCACATCTTTGTGTTGTGGGTTAAATAGCAAAAATAGTGCAAATAAAGAGCACATGGTGAGTGCGCCAGCAGGCAGCCAATAGTTAACACTTAGCCATTTAGTGTTATGCGCTTTCGCGTTAAGTGCTTGCCTGCGCATATCCGCTAGGCGCTTACGTGTATCAGCATCTAAATTATCTACGGTGCTATTTAGGCTAGATTTCACTTTTTGTTCAAACTGCTCATTCGTTTGCTGATTCATCATTGATGTCCTTCTAGGTGCAACTTTAGTTTTTCTAAAGCACGTGAATAGTGCGTTTTAACGCTGCTTTGCGAGCACTGCATAATGACTGCCGTTTCGGCAACATCCATGCCTTCCCACACCCGCAGTAAAAAAACTTGTTGTTGACGTAATGGTAGTGCGCTTAACTCAGCATTTAGCTTAGTCATGAATTGCATGCCTTGTAACTGAAAGTCTGGAGCGGCTTCTGGGGCAGCAGCATATTGTTCGAGAGCATCTTCTGTATCATCATCGTCCCAATGTAGCATGCTTCGAAAGCGGTTTCGCACGCTTTGCCGCCTATGCCAATCTAGAATACGTGTTTGCAAAATACTATAAAAAAGCGGCCGCCATTCAGTTTGCATATGTGCACTGTAGTTTTGCATCAGCTTCAACATAGTATCTTGCACAATATCTAGCGCATCTTCTCTGTTTTTTGTGGCAAATTGCGCCATAGAAAAGGCACGGCCTTCAATATCAGCAAGAAAAGTTTGCATGCTTGTAATAATATTTCAACCTTGCCGTAAATACTTAAAATCTTATTATGACGTAATAATACTAATTACGACGTGCAGTACGTTTTGATGCGCGATTATCCAAACGGTTATTAATGCGCTCACCTTTTCTATCTAGCTGGTTATCAATGCGGTCACCTTTGCGGTCAAGGCGCTGATCAATACGGTCACCCTTATTCTCTAATTGATTGGCACGTGCTTCATGGCCATTGTCACGCGCTTTATCAGCTTTATTGTCTAAGCGATCCTCAATGCGGTCACCTTTGTTATCCAAACGGTCTTCAATGCGGTCACCTTTATTGTCTAAGCGTTGTTCAATGCGGTCGCCGCGTTCGTCTAAACCAATTTTATTAGCACTATCAGCCATTGCACTTGCAGATAATAGTAAGCCTAGAACGGTAGTACTAATTATTAATGCGTTTTTCATGTGTATTTCCTTTATTTATTCAGTTAAAAATCGGGAAAATGTCTGCCCCTTGTCTATCAAAACGCAGTCATTAATACTTTGTCTACAAGCGCGATAATAAATATTTAAAGCAAAAAACTTTTGCTTTAAAATAGCGTTATGCAAAATGATGAACAATTAAAGTCGATCCTCAAGCCTAATCAATCAGTTGCGCTGCTAAAGGCGCTTCACATACTCACGGTAGATGGCAAACTTAACCAAGATAGTCGCCGTAAGCTTAAGCAGGTGTACCACTTGGTTAATTTTATTGAGCCGATTTTTAATGAAGTGTTGGCCGTTAATGCAAACCCAACCTTGGTTGATCATGGCGCTGGTAAATCGTACTTGGGTTTTATTTTGTATGATTTATTATTAAAACAACATGCAGCCGGCCAAGTAATTGGTATAGAAACGCGTGCTGAGTTGGTTGAAAAATCTACTATTTTGGCCGCCGATTGTGGTTTTAACCGCATGACTTTTCAGCATTTAACGGTTGAAGAATCCATTGCTTCAAATAAGCTGCCAAGCACCGTCGATATTGTGACTGCGCTGCATGCTTGCAACACAGCAACCGACGATGCTATTCAATTTGGCTTAAAAAAACAGGCCAAATACATGGTGCTAGTGCCATGCTGCCAAGCCGAGGTGGCTGAAGTGCTGCGCAAACATAAAAATGTAAGTTTTGGTAAAACGCCGCTTTCTGAAATTTGGCGTCACCCGATTCATACCCGCGAATTTGGTAGCCAAATTACCAATGTATTGCGCTGTTTGCAGTTAGAGGCTGCGGGCTATACCGTTACTGTAACTGAGTTAGTGGGCTGGGAGCACTCGATGAAAAACGAGCTGATTATTGCAAAATATACGGGCCAGCTACGCAAAAATGCTAACGAGAGAATGCTGGCTATATTGGATGAATTTAATTTGCAGGATTTAAATAAACGATTTTCAATTTAAATGCATTCATCTGTTTTTCATTTAGTCTAATTTCGTTAATGGTTAGGTTTCAGTTTTAGCATTAATGTAATCTAGGTCTAGTCTAATCGGACTATACCGCATCGTCTAATCTTAATTTTTCACCGCTTTTAAATTGCTAAAGTAGCTTTCAGTAAAAGCTTAAACAGCTTTGGTTATTTTAATCATATTAAGAGAAGCGGACGTTGTGAAAAAATACACAGTAAAAAATTTATTTCGATTAGCCTGTAGTAGCGCGGCAATATTAGCCGCTACATTTGCTGTTTCTGGCGCAGCAGTTGCATCAGATAACGGGCTGGTAATTAGCCAGGTATATGGCAGCGGCGGCAATGTTGGCGCACCGCTTCGTAACGATTATGTTGAACTGTTTAACGCTGGTAGTGCCGCTATTAGTTTGAATGGTTATTCAGTGCAATATGCCAGTGCAACTGGTACAGGTAATTTTGGCAATGGCGTGGTAACGCTACCAAACGTGACTTTGCAAGCTGGGCAATATTTCTTAATACAGCAAGCCAGTGGTGGCGCAGCTGGTAATTTACTGCCAACGGCTGATGCTACTGGCACAGTGAATATGTCTGGTACTAATGGCAAAGTGGTGTTAGTAAACACAACGGCTGGCCTTGGCTGTAATGGCGGCTCAACGCCTTGCTCTGCGACTGACCTTGCAAAAATTATCGACTTGGTAGGTTTTGGTAATGCCAACTTCTTTGAGGCTGCGCCAGCGGCCGCATTAAGTCTTAACACTGCCGCTATTAGAGCGATTAATGGTTGTGTAGACACCAATAACAACAGTAGCGATTTAGCGGCAGTTGCTCCAGCACCGCGTAACTCTGCTTCACCTTTCAACATTTGTGGTGGTGGTACGCCAGCAAATCAGCCGATTGTAACTAGTTGCCCAGCCTTAACCATAAATGTTGGTGCCAGCGGTACAAGCACATTAACCGCAACAGATGCTGATGGCATTGTGAACGGTGTTACGCTAACCAGTGCAACTGTTGCAGGCATTGATTTAGGTGCTTTAACAGTTGCGTCTGGTGTTGGTCAGCCAGCTAGTGCTGGTTTAACAGTAGCCAATAATGTGCCTGCAGGTAATTATGCAGTCACCATGCGCTTTACCAATAATGATGCGCAAAACGCTAGTTGTACTGTCAACGTGAGTGTGCAAGCGGCGGCGGCAGTTACACGTATTTATACTATTCAAGGTGGTGCATTAGGTATTGCATCAGCTAGCCCAGTTGTTGG
>JAYVLK010000003.1:0-36588 GCA_043759515.1 Methylotenera sp. | reverse complement strand
TGGTGCCGAATGTCGGAATCGAACTGACGACCTTCGCATTACAAGTGCGCTGCTCTACCAACTGAGCTAATTCGGCATTTTCTTGAAGGCGTGACTATAGCACTTTTTAATAATTTGAAAAGAGCTGTTTTGTGTAAAAGCAGCTTTTTACACAAATTTTTATTTTAATGGCTATTTTAGCCTCTACTTTAACTTCTATTTTACGATGGTTAAAGTTGGTTTATTTTTAGGGGGTAATTCATTAGTTTCATTTCTTGAAAACTGTAATTTATCATTGGCGTTATTAACGTTTTTAGTAGGCTCAATGTTTTTTTCAATCTCAAAAAACATGCCTTGTCCGTTTTCTCGCGCAAAAATACCTTTTACTGCATTCATAGGCACGTATAGATTTTGCGAATTACCACTAAAACGAGCTGAAAACACAACGGCTTCATTATCAATATGCAAATCTTTAGTGGCCGAGTAACTTAAATTTAATACAATTTCACCATTTTTTACAAACGCTGCTGGCACACGCGTTTGCGCATTAACAGCCACTAATAAATGTGGTGTTAAATTATTATCCATACACCACTCGTGTATTGCCCGTGTGATGTATGGTTTTGTAGAAATCAAATCACTCATTTTGATCAGATTATTTTCTCATGGCTTTTTCTGATGGAGTCATGGCTTCAGCATATAAAGGCCTTGAAAATAAACGCTCAGCATATTTAAGTAGTGGCGCGGCTTGATTTGGCAAGTCAATTCCGTAATGACCCAAGCGCCATAACAACGGAGTAACCGCAACGTCCAACATAGAATAATCGTCACCTAGCAAATGGGTTTGTTTGCTAAAAATTGGCACAATTTGCGTTAAATTATCGCGAATCGTTTTACGCGCTTTATCGGCAATTTCTTGATTTTCAGATTCAACATCTTTGATATGATCAAACAGATCTTTTTCAAAGTTATATAAAAATAAACGCGCTCTTGCACGCATAACAGGGTCTGCAGGCATTAACTGTGGATGTGGAAAGCGCTCATCAATATATTCATTGATAATATTAGCTTCACTCAACACTAGATCACGCTCAACTAACACTGGCACTGCATTATAAGGATTTAATACAGCTAAATCCTCTGGTTTATTGGCCAAATCTACATCGATCACTTCAAAATCCATACCTTTTTCAAATAGCACAATACGGCAACGATGGCTAAATGGATCTACTGTGCCTGAGTATAATTTCATCATAACTTTTATCTTCCTTAAATTAGAAATGGGTTTTAATTAGTATAAATATTTCTATTTAAATGGTTTACTGCTTATTTTAATTGCTTGTTTAAATGTTTTATTAAATATTGAGTTTTTTTACTTAACATCGCGCCAATATTCGTTTTTAAGAACTTTGGCCAAAATTAGCAGTACACCTAAAAATAATAGCACCCACCAGCCTGTCTGCTGGCGACTTTGCTTAGTTGGCTCTGCCATATAAGCCATGTAGTTTGTTAAATCAGCCACAAAAAGATTGTATTCAGATGCATTTAATTTACCTGGCTTAACAAGCTCCAAAGCATTTGTTTTGTGATTCAACACTTGCTCGCCTTGCAGTTCGTACAAAATATGCGGCATGGCTGTTTTTACATAAACTGTATTATTCCAGCCAGTAGAAGTTGTGCTATCGCGATAGTAGCCACGTAGATAAGCGTACACCCAATCTGCCCCACGCGCGCGCACTTCCACAGACAAATCAGGTGGTGCTACACCGAACCATTTTTTTGATTCTGCTGGATTCATGGCAACTTGCATGGTGTCGCCGATTTTTCCGCCAGAAAGCATTAAATTATCAACAATTTGCTTTTCTGTTAAACCAATATCTAATAAGCGGTTGTAACGCATATATTTTGCGCTATGGCAATTAAGGCAATAGTTAACAAAATATTTAGCGCCACGTTGAAGCGATTGTTTGTCACTCAAATCAATAGGCGCAGTAACGCTGATGGCTGATGTGTTGGCTTGTGCAAATAAGGGCGCTGTTATTACTAAAACCATTACAAATAAAAATAGTTTTTTCATTTTAGTAAGTCACTCTTTCTGGCACAGGCTTGGTTTTATCTTTTGCGCTATACCAAGGCATTAAAATGAAAAATAAAAAGTAAACCGCAGTAAAAAACCGTGCAGCTACAGTTGCTCTATCAGCATTGCCAAGCCAGCTACCAAATTGCCCCCACACATTTGAAGGCACAGTACCTAAATAACCAAGCACGACAAAACTAATGACAAATGCTGCTAGCCATTTTTTATATAAACTACCACGGTAGCGAATAGACTTAACGCGGCCTTTATCAAGCCAAGGTAAAAGTGCAAATATCATCACAGATAAACCCATGGCCGCAACACCTGGAAACTGTGAATTCATAATAGGCGGCACTGCTCTTAAAATAGAGTAGTAGGGCGTGAAATACCAAACAGGTGCAATGTGTTCGGGCGTTTTAAGCGGATCAGCTGGTATAAAGTTATTAGCTTCTAAAAAGTAGCCACCCATTTCTGGCGCAAAAAATAAGATGCTGGCAAATACGATTAAAAATACCACCAAACCAACTAGATCTTTAACCGTGTAGTAAGGATGAAATGGAATACCATCCAATGGAATCCCAGTTTTCTTATCTTTTTTCTCTTTAATTTCAATGCCATCGGGGTTGTTTGACCCTACTTCATGCAAAGCAACCAAATGCACCATGACCAAACCAGCCAACACTAAAGGTAGCGCAATCACATGAAAAGCGAAAAAGCGGTTAAGTGTTGCATCTGAAACCAGATAATCACCACGAAGCCATTCAGATATATCGGGTCCAATAAACGGAATGGTGCTAAACAAGTTAACGATTACTTGCGCGCCCCAATAAGACATTTGGCCCCAAGGTAATAGGTAACCGAAAAACGCCTCACCCATTAAAACTAAAAATATAGCTACGCCAAACAACCAAATAAGTTCGCGTGGGTTACGGTACGATCCATAAATAATGCCACGAAACATATGTAAATAAATGACCACAAAAAACATGGACGCGCCAGTGGAGTGCATGTAGCGGATAATATGCCCGCCGAATACATCGCGCATAATATGCTCAACTGATGCAAAAGCTTCTTGCGCATCGGGCTTGTAGTGCATGGTTAAAAATATGCCTGTGACTATTTGCAAAACCAATATAAATAAAGCTAACGCGCCAAAAAAATACCAAAAATTAAAGTTTTTAGGTGCGTAATATTCAGTTAAATGGTTTTTAATAAAGCCTGATACTGGCAGACGTGCGTCTATCCAGCCGTATAAACCTGTCGGTTTTTTGTCTGATTGAGCGTTAATTGATGCCATTATTTATGCCTCAGTCTTATCAACACCAATTAAAATTGTGGTGTCAGTTAAATATTGATGCGGTGGTACCACTAAATTGATTGGTGCAGGTGAGCCTTTAAATACGCGCCCTGCAAGATCAAATTTTGAGCCGTGGCATGGACAATAAAAACCGCCTTGCCAATCTGCGCCCATATCGCCGCCCATTTGCAATTTTTCGCTTGGAGAGCAACCTAAATGGGTACAAATACCCACAATCACTGCCAAATTAGGCTTAATTGCACGATCAGCGTTTTTAGCGTAAGCAGGTTGTTGTGATGCAACTTCAGAGTTAGGATCTGACAGCTCGCCATTTACTTTAGCTAAGCTCGCTGTCATTTCATCGGTACGATTGATGATCCACACGGGCTGACCGCGCCATTCAGCGGTAATCATGCTACCAGGTGCGATTTTGCTTATATCAACTTCCACAGGCGCGCCAGCCGCTTTTGCGCGCTCGCTTGGTAACATACTGCCAATAAAAGGTAATGCAACCGTCGTCGCACCTATGGCGCCCACTCCAGCGGTGGCGGCAATTAAAAAATTTCGTTTACTCTTATTTAATCCTGGTGGCTTTGCAAAAGAGAGTTGTTCTTTTGTTTGCAACCCGTCTTCATCTTTTTGAATCTCTGACATTTGTTTCCTTTAACTCCGTTTAAAGCAAAATCTATCTTTTTCAACCATCAATTTGCAAATCAAAGCAGTAGCTTGATTAAATCTGTTATTACTTATTGCAATGAGAATTTACGAATAACCGTTACAAAGTACCAATTAAAAATCGCTTACTTATAAAAGGACAACATCATACATTTTTTTACGCTTATTTGCTAATTTAATTCGATAAGTGTTTGAATTATATGTTTATTAAATGATTTAAACTGGGTTATCACAATCTATAAACTCATGTTGCAAACCAAATTTTTGCGCTAGATGTTCACCTAAAGCTTGTATGCCATAACGCTCAGTTGCGTGATGCCCTGCAGCAATATAGGCCACATTGCTTTCACGCGCGCTGTGTACTGTTTGCTCTGAAATCTCGCCGCTAATAAACACATCTACTTTTGCAGCAATTGCTTGATCAATAAAGTGTTGAGCTGCACCCGTACACAACGCGACATGCGTAACTTGCTTTTGCATATCGCCAATAACCATTGGCGCACGTTGTAAATTAAAGTGAATTGATTGCACAAATTCATTGAGTGTTGTGGGCTCGTTTAATTCAGCTAAAGCCAATAAATTTTTATCTCCTGTCCACGCCTTAATATTTAAACCCAAACGCTTTGCTAGCATCACGTTATTGCCAAGTTCAAGATGTGCATCCAAGGGTAAATGATAGGCAAATAGATTGATATCATGCTGCAACAAGAATTTTATCCTGTGTTTTTTTATGCCAGTAATTGGCGCAGGTTCATTACCCCAAAAATAGCCATGGTGCACTAAAATAGCATCAGCATTGGCTTCATGCGCGGCTTGCAACAGCTCTAAACTTGCAGTTACGCCTGTCACAATTTTATTAACAATCGGTTTACCTTCAATTTGTAACCCGTTTGGAGAATAATCACTAAACTTTTCTGGCGTTAGCAACTCATTCAAATAGTTACTTAAGTCGTTCAATTTCATACGTTTTCACCTATAATTATGTGCACATCATTTTAGCAGTTAAATTGTCATGAAAAGAATCTGGCTCACATTTGCACAATCGGTTACAGTCTGTTTAGGGCTGCTGTTCGTATTGCGCTTATTTTTTCCACAATTGTTGCTCACAAGCCCTGCGCCTATTGTGATCAAACAGTTGCAATCAAATGTGGCTACAAAAACGATGGTTGGTGGGGTAACACCTAAGTCTAGCTATAGTATTGCTGCAAAAAAAGCCATGCCAGCTGTTGTTAATATTTTTACCACCAGCCAAAAAGTAGCTGCTAACCCGCACCAACAGTTTAGAGATGATCCATTATTTAGACATTTTTTTGGCGACCAACTAGAAGATGGTGAAGAACAGCCAGAAAACAGCTTGGGTAGCGGCGTAATCGTCAGTGAGCAAGGTTTGATATTAACCAATGATCATGTAGTGTCAAGCGCCGACGAGATTGAAATACTACTTTCTGACGGTAGAAAACTACCTGCAAAAGTGGTGGGGTCTGATCCTGAAACTGATTTAGCAGTGATTAAAGTCGATGCCGTTGATTTACCTTCAATTACATTTGCTCCTTTAGACAAATTGGATGTGGGTGATGTGGTTTTAGCCATTGGCAACCCTTTTGGTGTGGGGCAAACAGTGACGCAAGGTATAGTTAGCGCGCTTGGACGTAACCATTTAGGTATCAATACTTTTGAGAATTTTATACAAACTGATGCTTCGATCAACCCAGGCAATTCTGGCGGGGCGCTAATTGATGTTGAAGGCAACCTAGTGGGTATTAACAGCGCTATTTATTCACGAAGCGGTGGCAGCCAAGGCATAGGCTTTGCTATACCAGCTAGCCTTGCGCAACAAGTGATGGAACAAATCGCTGTGAGTGGTTCAGTGACCCGTGGCTGGATAGGCATTGAAGCACAAGACATTACGCCAGAGCTGGCCGAATCATTTAGATTGCCAAAAGCGCAAGGCTCATTAATTGCAGGCGTATTACGCGATAGCCCTGCCGACTTGGCAGGTGTTAAATCGGGTGATGTTTTATTAGAAATCGATGGCAAAGAAGTTATTGATAGCAGCAGTATGCTAAATATAATTGCGGTGCTAAAACCCAATCAGAAAGCGGTTTTAAAAATTTCTAGAAATCAACAGCTTATTAACGTAAACGTATTGATTGGGAAACGACCAAAACAAGTGGCCGCAAAAAGGTAAAGGATATTCATCACTAAATGATTGGTTATTGTTTTATAGGCTAATTGTGAACTGAAACAAGATTTATCTTTTTCAACTCATGCTTTGATAGTGCGCCTTTTTGGTGTTGTGTATTGAGCCACTAAAACGCCTATTTCGTACAGTAACCAAAGCGGCACCGCTAACATAAATTGCGAAATAATATCTGGCGGCGTAAAAATAGCCCCCAACACAAACGCGCCAACGATGACATAGCTTCGAGCTTCTTTAAGTTGAGCGATACTTACCCAACCAAATCGTGCCACTAACACCACCGCAATAGGCACTTCAAAAGCCAGCCCAAACGCTATAAAAAGAGTCATCACAAAATCAAGATACTCGCTGATATCGGTCATTACCGCCACACCTATTGGCGCGCTACCCACTACAAAACCAAATACGGTAGGGAACACTGCAAAATAGGCAAACGCCATGCCGATTAAAAAAAGCAAGCTGCTAGAAACAATGACTGGCACCATCAGTTTTTTTTCATGCGCATAAAGCCCAGGCGCAATAAACGCCCATATATGGTACAGCGTATGTGGTAACGAAATCACAAAAGCAGCCATCATGGCTACTTTCATTGGAACAAAAAAAGGCGTGGTAACAGCGGTTGCGATCATTTGGCCGCCTGCAGGTAACTTTTCTAGCATGGGCGCTGCCAGCAGAGCGTAAATTTTATTGGCAAACGGAAATAAGGCAATAAAAACCAATACAAAACCTAATACTATTTTAAGTAAGCGGTTTCTTAACTCTATTAAATGAGAAATAAATGATTCAGTAGGTGTCATTGATTGTCACTTATTACGCGCTCTAGAGTCGCGTTTTTTTCTGCTTAGAAGCTAGTGATTTTTTTAAAGATTGTTGATTTTGTGAAGGTACAGAACTAAATTCTAATTGAGTACTTTGTGCAGACATTTGGCTATTTTTATGTGTTAAACCATTTGCAGTTTCATCTTTGTTCGGCAAGCTGCTTGTTGCGAGAATTGCCTGATTTTTTGAATTGACAGCTGTTTTTTTACTGGTTTTTTTTAAAGGTGCAGCAACAGATTTTTTAGCTTGGGGCGATAAATTTTCTAAACCAGTTTTTTTTAATGTTTCATCAAAATCGGCCTTAACGTGTCTTGAATGTTGCTCAACCGATTGTTTGATTTCTTCTTGCAATTTTTGCAATTCTTCAAATCTTACTTCACGGTTTACTTCTTCTTTCACTTGCGCAACGTAGCGTTGTATACGTCCTGCAAACGCGCCAACCGTTCTGGCTACTTTTGGCAATTTTTCTGGGCCAATCACTAATAATGCAACTACAGCAACAACCATTAATTCCGCAAAAGAAACATCGAACATAGTAGATTTTATGCAGTGTTATTTATAGTTTGAAGCGTTATCAGTCGTTTTTTTTGTGACTTCGCCTTCAATGGTTGTGCCAGTATTATCTATGTTGTCATCATCAGGTTTTGCACTTTTTCCATCATTCATGGCTTTTTTAAACTCATTTACCGCTCCACCCACGTCGCTACCCATATTTTTAAGTTTTTTTGTACCAAAAATTAATACCACAATTAATAATACAATCAGCCAATGCCATAAACTAAATGAACCCATCACAATCTCCTATTTAATTCTTACATTTACGTTCAATATTACGGTAATTGATTTAAGTATTTTCGGTAGAGTTAGTTATCAAACTTAAGTTTAAACATTTAACCAAAAACATGAATATGCAAATGAAAAACCTCCTGCCCGCCTTCTCGCCCAGTATTAATCACTGTTTTAAATCCGATTAAGCCTAACTGGGCGGCCAATTTTGGCGCTAGCAACATTGCTTTACCTAATAACGCCTGATGCGTTTCATCACAATTTTTTAAAGATTCAATATGCGTTTTCGGCACGATCAAAAAATGTATGTTAGCCATTGGTTTAATATCGTGAAAAGCGATGAAATCACCATCTTCATAGATTTTTTTAGCAGGAATTGCACCGTTAATAATTTTGCAAAAAATGCAATCGCTGTTATTTTGGTTGTTCATTTGTGACCAGTTTATTTTTCTAACCTAGAATCTTTTTCTTCTAGCCCAGATAAACCCTCGCGGCGTGCTAACTCATCTAATACATCTTGCGGCTTTAAATCAGCTTTGGCTAGCATGATCAAGGTGTGAAACCATAAGTCAGCAGTTTCATAAATAATAGCTTGTTTATCATTATTTTTGACAGCGATAATGGTTTCAGCGGCTTCTTCACCCACTTTTTTGAGTATAGAATCCATGCCTTTGGCATAAAGTTTTGCCACGTAAGATGAAGCCGGATCGGCAAGTTTACGTTGCTCTAATAATACGCTTAATCGATTTAATACGTCATTTAACATGGTTACTCTGTTGGTAAATGTTGGTCATAAATATTAGCAGGGTCTTTAATAACGCTCTGATCAATTACCCAATTTTGATTTTCTAATTTTTTAAAAAAACAATTGTGACGCCCCGTGTGGCATGCAATTCCGCCAAGCTGTTCTACACTTAACAAAATTACATCTTCATCGCAATCTAGCCTAACTTCATGTACAAGCTGGGTGTGGCCAGACTCTTCACCTTTACGCCATAATTTGTTTCGTGAGCGTGACCAGTAAACCGCTTGCTTGGTCGATTGTGTTAATTGCAATGCTTCTTTATTCATCCAAGCAAACATTAAAACTTTACCTGTTGCATGCTCTTGCGCAATAACAGGCACAAGCCCGTTTGCATCCCAGTTTATTTTGTCTAACCAATTCACAGCCTTACCTCAATGTTGTGTTGATGCATATATTGCTTGGCCTGTTGCACGCTATATTCACCATAGTGAAAGATGCTTGCTGCCAGCACCGCATCTGCACCACCTAATGTAACACCATCAACCAAATGCTGTAAGTTTCCCACGCCGCCAGAGGCAATTAACGGCACTTCTACCGCATCAGAAATCGCACGATTAAGCGGATTATTAAAGCCCATTTTAGTCCCATCTCTATCCATGCTGGTCACTAGCAATTCACCTGCACCAAGGCTTACCATATATTGCGCCCATTTCACAGCGTCCAGTCCAGTCGCTTTACGACCACCGTGGGTAAACACTTCCCACTGATGCGGTTGGTTGTCCACTTTTTTAGCATCAATGGCTAAGACTATGCATTGCGAGCCGAAACGCGCTGCTACATCACGCACCATTTGCGGATTTAATACTGCGGTTGTGTTAATGCTCACTTTATCGGCACCTGCGTTTAAAAGCCTACGCACATCTTCCACTTCGCGAACCCCTCCACCCACTGTAAGTGGTATAAACACTTGGCTGGCCACTTTTTCAATGATATTTAAAATCAAACCACGATTATCAGAACTGGCCGTAATATCTAAAAAAGTGAGCTCGTCTGCGCCTTGGTCGTCGTAGCGTTTGGCAATTTCAACAGGGTCGCCTGCGTCTCGCAATTCCAAAAAGTTAATCCCCTTAACCACGCGCCCATCGGTTACATCTAAACAAGGGATGATTCTTTTAGCTAAACCCATTAAATTAAGCTCTAATCAAACTTAATTCGTCGGCCAGTTTTTGCGCGGCTGCAAAATCCAATGTGCCCTCATAAATCGCACGGCCAGTTATCGTGCCAATGATGCCCTCATTTGCAACTGCACAAAGTTTACGCACATCATCCAAATTAGTTACGCCACCCGATGCAATCACTGGTATTGTCAAAGCCTGTGCTAACGCAACAGTCGCCTCAATATTCACCCCTGTTAACATACCATCGCGGCCAATATCGGTGTAAACAATGGAATTAACACCGTAATCTTCGAATTTTTTGGCCAAATCAATCACGTCATGGCCTGTTAATTTACTCCAGCCATCAATGGCCACTTTACCGTCTTTTGCATCTAAACCCACAATGATTTGGCCAGGAAAAGCATAACAAGCTTCATGCAAAAAGCCAGGCGTTTTAACGGCTGCAGTGCCAATGATCACATAGCTGATACCATCATCTAAATAGCGTTCAATGGTTTCTAAATCTCGAATACCGCCACCTAGCTGGATGGGTATATCGCCGCCAACCGCTGAAACAATCGCTTTAATCGCTTCTTCATTCACAGGTTTACCTGCAAACGCGCCGTTTAAATCCACCAAATGTAAACGTTTACCGCCAAGATCAACCCAATGACGCGCCATTGCACCTGGGTCTTCAGAGAATATGGTGGATTCTTCCATTAAGCCTTGTTTTAAGCGCACACAGTGGCCATCTTTAAGATCGATTGCAGGAATAATTAGCATTTTTTTATGTTTATGGTTGAGGTAAAGGAAATTTCAATTAATCAAAAAAATTGATGATTTAATTTTGTATCAGAAAATATTTTTTTAATAGCTAACCTTTAAGTTATAAAGAAAATAAGTTCTATTAATGACGTTATAACTTAATAAACACCAGTGTTAAGGTTGCCAACTTACAAAATTTTGTAACAATTGCAAACCTGCTTGCGCACTTTTTTCAACATGAAATTGAGTAGCAAATATATTCTCTTTTGCAATCACACTACAAAATCGTTGGCCGTATTGCGTTTCACCCGTAATCACCGTGTTATCTAGCGGCTCTGTAAAATAACTATGCACATGGTAAAACCGCGTGTTTTGCTCAATATCTGCCCATAAATCATGTTTTTTGGTTTGAATCACTTGATTCCAGCCCATGTGAGGCACTTTTAGCTTTTCACCATTATGGATTTGATTAGCCGCAAATCGTTTTACATTGCCTTTAAGCAAATTTAAACCAAGCGTATCGCCTTCTTCACTATGCTCAAACAACAATTGCATACCAATACAAATGCCCAAAAAAGGCTTATTTTTTGCCGCATTGATTATTGTTTCACGAAGCCCTCGTTTTTCAAGCTCGCGCATGCAATCTGGCATGGCGCCTTGACCTGGAAAAATCACGCGTTTCGCCGATTCTATAACTGATGCATCGCTGGTTACGGCTATGGATTGACCACCTGCTACATGTTCAACCGCTTTAAATACCGAACGTAAATTGCCCATTCCATAATCTACAACAGCTATATCTACTTTTTGCATATTTAAACTAACAAAACTAAACTAACAAAACTCTTTGGCCAGTTTACAAACTGCCTTTTGTAGAGGGCATAATGCCAGCCATACGCGCATCCATGGTGGTTGCCATACGAAGCGCCCGACCAAACGCCTTAAAAATTGTTTCACATTGATGGTGTGAATTGTGGCCTTTTAGGTTATCAATATGCAAAGTAACGTTGGCGTGATTAACAAAGCCTTGAAAAAATTCGTGCACAAGATCCACATCAAATTCACCAATGGCTGCGCGCGTAAATTCACAGTTAAATGTTAAGCCAGGGCGTCCTGATAGATCTAGCACCACACGACTTAAGGCTTCATCTAATGGCACATAAGCGTGACCATAACGATTGATGCCTTTTTTATCCCCTATGGCCTTACTAAATGCTTGGCCTAATGTTATGCCAATATCTTCAACTGTGTGGTGCGCGTCTATATGCAAATCGCCTTTGGCTTGCACATTAATATCGAACAAGCCATGACGGGCAATTTGATCCATCATGTGGTCTAAAAAGCCTAAGCCAGTATTAAATTGAGAAACACCCGTACCGTCGATATTAATTTCAACCGTAATCTGGGTTTCTAAGGTGTTACGAATAACTTGAGCTTGGCGCATTCTAACAATCTTTAATTATCTAACATTTAACTTATACGTATTTTAACCCAATCCAGTACATGCGCGCAAAATCGTCATAAAAAAGCTCGTTCATTATTAATTAACAGTAAAAAAAGAAATAAAAAATAAACCTAAATAATTAAAAACCGAACTTTTAAATTGAAAAAACCGACCACAGGTCGGTTTTTTTACAGTCAAGCAAGTCGAGAAGATTTTTCTGTTAATTATTAACTGGAAAATTTATCCGTAACATGAACAAATTGATCCTTTTTAATTTGCTTAACTCTAGCTTTTAGCAACTTATCGATTACTTAACTTCTTCAACAATTGGTGCGCTTTCAGCTGGCATTTCTGCACTTGCAGCTGGCTCAACAGGAGCTACGTCAGCAGGCGCGGCCTCCATTGGAGCAACTTCTTCAACTACAGGAGCTGCATCAGCTGGCATGGCCTCTTGTGCTGGCATAACCTCTTCTACAGCAGCACCATCAGCTGGCATTTCATCAGCTGGTTTATTACCGCTTGTAACAAAATACAAGCCAGCTAAAACCGCAGCTGCAATTAACGCATAAGGAATAAATTTGCTTAAACCACCTGTGCTAGCACCAGTAGTACCGCGAGCTAAAGCTGTAATCTCAGCCGCTGATGCTGCTGGATCTGCCGCGCCGTAAATCGCTGCACCTGCAACAACAATATCTGCACCAGCATCAACCACTTGACGTACCGTTGCTGCTTTAACACCACCAGCAACTGAAACTTTAGCACCAGTATTTAAACCAGTAACCATCGCTAGATCGTTAAAAGGCGTTTGACCAGCCGCTTGTTGATCTAAACCAGTGTGAACGCCAATAATATGGGCGCCTAATTTAGCTACTTCTAATGTACGGGCTTTTTTATCGGCTACGTTAATTAAATCAACTTGCGCCATTTTGCCGTATTTGTTAGCAACATCGATTACGCCTTTGATTGTTCCAATATCAGCAGTACCTAAAACGGTACAAATATCTGCACCCGCTTTGTAAAATGGCTCAGCTTCGTAAAAGCCAGCGTCCATTGTTTTTAAATCGACTAAAATTTTGTTGTTTGGGAATTTTGCACGTAATGTCTTTAATAACTCAATACCATTATGCTTAATGCAAGGTGTACCGATTTCTAGGATATCTACGTGAGGCGCTACTTTTGTTGCTAGTGCAACGGTTGCGTCAAAATCTAGTGAATCTAGTGCCATTTGGGTTTGTGCCATGGTGATGCTTCCTCCAACTAATTGTTTATTTGGTTAAATTTTAATATTTTGTAGTAATTATTTTTGATTAAAATTAATTAAATGACACAAAATATTGTTTGCACAATTGTACATCCCGAATAATAACCGCAAATTGGCATTTAATTCAATAGTTTAATACCATAAGCTCAGTAATACTAATGTATTATTTGTGCGATTCACGTTTACGCAGAATAACACAATTCAATTTTTTGTAACTATTTAGTAAAAACCGCATTAAAGTTTTTGCAAAATGTTAGCTAAACGTTCAATCAATGTACGTGTTTGCGCCTGCGTACCTATAGTGATGCGCACAAAAGGCGATATGCGCTCAGGCTTTTTAAAATGTCGCACAATAATATGCTCAAGGCGTAATCGTTCTGCAAGCTCGCTACCGTTAAAGGTTTTGTGCTTGGCAAAAATAAAATTAGCACCTGAGGTCAACACTTCAAAGTTTAAATTTTGCAATGCAGTAACCAACCATTCGCGCGTTGCAATTACTTTTGCTGTGGTGTCTTGAAAATAATCTACATCTTTAATTGCCGCTATTGCGCCTGCTTGTGCAAATCGATCAATAGGGTAAGAATTAAAGCTATCTTTAACCCTGATTAACGCTTCTATTAAATCTGTATTACCCAATGCATAGCCAACTCGCAAGCCTGCTAGCGAGCGCGCTTTTGATAATGTTTGTGTCACTAATAAATTTGGATATTGATCGATTAATTGCACAGCAGATTGTGTACCAAAATCCACGTAAGCCTCATCAATTACAACTACAGATTCTGTGTTGGCTTTTAATAAGCGCTCAATATCTAGCAGCGCTAGCGGGATGCCAGTAGGTGCGTTAGGATTAGGAAAGATGATGCCGCCATTGGCTTGCAAATAATCTTCAACATTTATTTCAAAACTATCGTTTAGCGCGATAGTTTGATAATTGATGCCATACAAAGCACAATAAACGGGGTAAAAACTATAGCTAATATCTGGAAACATTAACGGTTTGTCGTGCTTAAGTAACGCTTGAAACACATGCGCTAGCACTTCATCAGAGCCATTACCCACAAAAACTTGATTACTTTTTAAATGATAGTTTTCAGCAATGGTCGCTTTTAACAAGTCTGAATTAGGATCTGGGTAAAGTCTTAACGTATCAGTCGCTTCTAATTTCAGCGCATCAATAACCTTAGGGCTTGGGCCGTAAGGGTTCTCATTGGTGTTAAGTTTGATCAAGTCATTGATTTTTGGCTGTTCACCTGGGGTGTACGGCGTTAATCGATGGACAACATCACTCCAAAATTTGCTCATTTTTTCATTTCTTTCTTTTTAGCCACAGAGAACACCGAGAACACAGAGAGAAAAAATTCGAGAAAGGCTAAAAAGCTTTTATGCGCTTTTATGATTCGCTTTTGCGATTTGCTTTTCCTCTGTGTTCTCTGTGGCTAATATTTAGTTTTTTAGCCGATACTCTGCAGATTTAGCATGCGCCTGCAAGCCTTCACCATGCGCTAGTGTAGAAGCGATTTTGCCAAGCGTTTGCGCGCCTGCTTGCGACACCATGATCAAGCTAGAGCGTTTTTGAAAATCGTATACGCCTAATGGGCTAGAAAATCTGGCGGTACGTGATGTGGGCAACACATGATTTGGCCCAGCGCAATAGTCTCCAAGCGCTTCACAAGTATCACGACCCATAAAAATAGCGCCTGCATGTTTGATTTTTTTACTCATTTCAAGCGGATTTTCGACTGACAATTCTAAATGCTCTGGCGCAATATAATTGCTAATTTCAATCGCCTCATCTAAATCTTTAACCTGTATAAGCGCGCCACGGTTAGTAATTGAGGTGTTGATGATTTTGGCTCTAGGCATAGTTTCAACCAGTTTTTGCATACTGGCAGTCACTGCATCTAAAAACGCGGCATCAGGGCTTAATAATATAGATTGAGCCAATTCATCATGCTCGGCCTGACTAAATAGATCCATGGCGATCCAATCAGGATTGGTTTTACCATCACAAATCACTAAAATCTCACTAGGCCCTGCTACCATGTCAATGCCAACTACACCAAACACACGGCGCTTAGCTGCTGCCACATAAGCATTGCCTGGACCCGTGATCTTATCGACTTGCGGAATAGTTTGCGTGCCATACGCCAGTGCGCCCACTGCTTGCGCGCCACCAATACAAAATATGCGATCAACTTCTGAAATAGCGGCAGCCGCTAATACCAGTGGATTTTTTTCACCATTTGGCGTTGGTACCACCATTATGAGCTCATTCACACCCGCCACTTTGGCTGGAATTGCGTTCATTAATACGCTAGATGGATACGCAGCCTTACCGCCTGGCACATACAAGCCTACGCGGTCTAATGCGGTAATTTGTTGGCCCAAAAGAGTACCGTCTGCTTCTTTATAAGTCCAAGATTGCATGACTTGTTTCTCGTGATAGCTTTTTACTCTGTCAGCCGCCGCTTGTAAGGCGCTGCGTTGCTCAAATGGTAAGCCGTTTAAAGCTGTTTTTAGTTCCAACTGACTGACTTCAAGTTCTGCCATTTGGCTAACATCAGTTTTATCAAACTTGTTGGTGTATTCCAACACAGCATCATCGCCACGCGTTTTTACGTCTTTTAAGATATTGGCAACCACAACATCAATGTTATCGTCTTGCGCAGTTTCAAAAGCCAATAAAGCCTTTAAATCGGCTTGAAATGATTGGTCTCGTGTAGATAAACGTCTGATTTTCATGGTTAATTTTATGTGCTTAAATTTTATTGGTAATTAATTAAGCCAATTGATTTTTATTAACTGCGTCTGTAAAAGCATTCAATATAGGCTGTAATTTTGCTCGGTTTAACTTAAACGACGCTTGATTAACGATTAACCGTGAACTAATATCGCCGATTGTCTCAACAGCTTTGAGGTTATTTGCGCGCAAAGTTCCGCCAGTGCTCACCAAATCTACAATCACATCTGCTAAGCCTACTAAAGGCCCCAACTCCATCGAACCATATAATTTGATTGAATCAACATGCATACCTTTGGCCGCAAAATGCTCGCGCGCGGTTTTAACATATTTGGTCACCACTTTAAGCCGTGCGCCTTGGCGAATGCTTGCCTCGTAATCAAAATCTTCACGCACGGCAACCATCATTTTGCATTTGGCAATTTGCAAATCAAGCGGTTGGTAAAAGCCTTCACCGCCGTGTTCGTCCAAAACATCTTTGCCAGCAATACCAATATCAGCTGCACCATATTGCACATAAGTAGGCACATCAGTTGCGCGAACAATGATCAGCCTCACATCTGGTCGATTAGTACCAATAATCAACTTGCGTGAGCTTTCAGGATCTTCAGCCGCAATAATGCCCGCCGCCGCCAATAGTGGCGTGGTTTCTTCAAATATACGACCTTTTGATAATGCGATAGTGATCATTTTTTTTTCAGCCACAGAGTACACAGAGTTCACAGAGAAAATCGAAAAACTAAAATTATTAATTCATTTTTTTAAATGGAATTATTGTATTAAGGTTTTCTCTGTGGGCTCTGTGATCTCTGTGGCTATAGCTTTCTTTTAGTTTCTTTCCTAATTACTACGCCTAACCTTCGCGCCCAATTTAGTTAATTTTTCTTCTAAGTATTCATAACCGCGATCTAAATGGTAAATACGTTCAATCACCGTTTCACCTCTGGCAACTAATCCAGCTAACACTAAACTGGCCGATGCACGTAAATCGGTTGCCATCACAATCGCACCATCTAAATATTCCACACCTTTAACTAATGCTGTATTGCCGTCAATGCTAATATCTGCGCCTAAGCGCTGCATTTCTTGCACGTGCATAAAGCGGTTTTCAAAGATGGTTTCGGTTACTTTAGCAACACCTGTGGCTACAATATTAAGCGCCATAAATTGCGCTTGCATATCAGTTGGAAAAGCTGGGTGAGGCGCGGTACGAATATTCACCGCTTTTAATTTGCCATCACTTTTTACAGTAATACTGCTTGCATCACTTGTCACAGTGGCTCCCGCATCACGCAGCTTTTCTATTACCGCATCCAGCAAACCTGCACGGGCGTTTAATAATTTAACTTCGCCCCCAGTCATGGCAGCGGCTACCATGTAAGTGCCTGCTTCTATCCGATCGCACACAATATTATGCGTGGCACCATTAAGTTTTTCTACACCAATAATCGTAATAACGTCAGTGCCCGCACCCTTGATATTCGCGCCCATTTTAATCAAGCATTCTGCCAAATCAACCACTTCTGGTTCTTTAGCGGCATTTTCTAGCACAGTAGTTCCGTTTGCCAATGCGGCCGCCATCATTAAGTTTTCAGTGCCTGTAACGGTAACCATATCCATATAATAACGCGCACCTTGCAAGCGTCTATTGGGCAAATGCAGTGTGCTGGCTTGAATATAGCCGTGCGTAATGTGAATTGCGGCACCCATCGCTTGCAAACCTTTTATGTGCAAATCAACAGGACGCGAGCCAATGGCACAACCGCCTGGTAATGAAACACGCGCATTGCCGAATCGTGCTAATAGCGGGCCAAGCACAAGGATTGATGCGCGCATGGTTTTAACCATCTCGTAAGTCGCTTCAAAAGAAGTGATCTCACTTGCGTCTAGCGTAACTTTATCGGCATCACGGGTGATTTTTACGCCCATCATGCCGAGCAGTTTAATGGTGGTATCAATATCTTTTAAGGCAGCAACGCTACTTAAGTTAAGCGGTGTTTCTGCTAGTAAACTCGCACATAAAATCGGCAAGGCGGCGTTTTTTGCACCAGAGATATTAACTTCGCCATTAAGTCTAAAGCCGCCCTGAATAATTAACTTATCCAATTAAGCGGCCTCTGCCAACAGCGTTTGTAGCTCACCGCTATCATACATGGCACGCATAATGTCTGAACCACCTAAAAATTCACCGTTAACATATAGCTGCGGAATCGTTGGCCAATTTGCATATTGCTTAATTCCTTCGCGAATCGCTTGATCTTGCAACACATCTACCGCTGTATATTTGGCATTGCAAGCATCTAGAATTTGCGTAGCCATATTAGAAAATCCACATTGTGGAAATTTTGGGCTACCTTTCATGTATAAAACCACTTTATTAGTGGTCACTGTCTCTTTAATTTGTGCTTGTGCGTCCATTTATTGCTCCTACTTTTAAATTTATTTAAATCGAATTATTTCTTTTTAATCGCGTGCCAAGCCGATTCATTACTCAACAGCTTGCCATTGTTCTGGGGTATAAGTTTTCATGCCTAAGGCATGTATCTCAGCACGCATACGGTCACCCAATGCTTTGTAAACCAATTGATGTTGTTGCACCATATTTTTACCAACAAATGCCGAGCACACGATAATCGCGTCAAAATGCGTTCCATCGTCACCACGAACTTCAATAAAATCACAGCTTAAATGCGCTGTGATATAACTTTCTAACTGTTTAGCGCTTAACAATCTTTACTCCTATTTAACTTTGTTACTTTTACAATATTTTGCACCTAGAATTTTTGTCAGATTGCGGATCAAGTTAGCAATGACAGGGCAAGAGTAACGTGGCTTTTAATTTTTTACGTTTTTAAGCTCTTAGCTTATAGCCTGATTTTAACATTTTTAAGGCAAGCCATGCTAACCCTAACAAAAACGCACTTACCACAACCAAACTAAACCAGGGTGAAACATCGCTTTGGCCAAAAAAGCCATAGCGAAAACCATCGATCATGTAAAAAAATGGGTTTAATTTAGAAACGATTTGCCAAAAGGGTGTTAAAGAGTGAATGGAGTAAAATACGCCAGACAAAAATGTCAGCGGCATAATGACAAAGCTTTGAAAAGCAGCCATTTGATCGAATTTATCTGACCAAATACCTGCAATAATGCCAAATGTCCCTAATAATGCACTGCCTAGTAACGCAAAAGTAATAATCCAAACTGGGTAAATAATAGATAAATCGACAAACCAGATGGCGACTAGATAAATACTCACACCGACTAATAACCCACGAATGGTGGCAGCGGCTAAAAAAGCGATAAAAAACTGAAAGTAGGTTAGCGGCGTAAGCAATACAAATACGATGCTACCCATGATTTTAGACTGCACTAAGCTTGATGAACTATTGGCAAATGCGTTTTGTAATAAAGACATCATGATTAAGCCAGGAACAAGAAAGGCTTTGTAAGGTACATTTTCATACACTTGCACATGATTTTCGAGCACGTGCGAAAACACCAATAGATAAAGTAATGATGTTAATACGGGTGAAGCAACAGTTTGAAAAACCACACGCCAAAAGCGAAACAGCTCTTTTTTAAACAGCATATAAGTACCGCGCCAACTAGGCGATATCGCATCGTCTATCCAGTTCATACACTACCAACTAGCGACATAAACACATCTTCTAAATCGGCTTCAATCAATTGCATATCATGCACATCTACACCAGCCTTACGTAACTCACTCAAGGAAAATTCAATTTGACTTAAATCATTTAGAACAAGTGTATAAAAGCCATTTTCACTGCTTTTAAGCATGGGCAATAAACTTTCAGGCAACTTGACATTACCAAGCTTAAGTATCAAATTTTTACCTGGTAATTTACTTAGTAAATTAGCGGTGGTATCAAGCGCCACAATTTTGCCTTGCTTCATCATGGCCACGCGTTCGCACAAAGTTTCCGCTTCTTCTAAATAATGCGTGGTTAAAATAATGGTATGCCCATCATTATTTAATTTTTTAATAAACGCCCATAACATTTGGCGCAACTCAACATCCACACCTGCCGTAGGCTCATCTAGCACAATGACAGGTGGTTTGTGTACCAACGCTTGGGCAATTAACGCGCGGCGTTTCATGCCGCCCGAAAGTTTACGCATATTGGTATGCGCTTTATCAGTTAAGCCTAGGTTTTCAATGACTTCGTCCACCCAAGCATCATTTTCGCGGCCGCGGCCAAAATAACCTGCTTGAAAACGCAACATTTCGCGCACATTAAAGAAGGGATCAAACACCAATTCTTGCGGCACCACGCCCAAACTCATGCGCGCGGCTTGATAATTTGTAGTGACATCAAAACCCATAATGGCGCATTTGCCGCTGGTGGGCTTAAGCAGCCCTGCAATTATGTTGATAAGCGTAGATTTACCAGCGCCATTTGGACCAAGCAAACCAAAAAAATCACCTTGCTCAATGATTAAATCAATACCGTTTAAGGCGTTTAAACTACCAAACTGTTTGTGTATCGCTTCTATTTTAATGGCTGGAATGGTCAATGTTGATTTCTTATTACAAATTTAACTAAATAATGCTAACTAATTGATCTAATGTTAAAAATTAAACCCCATTGGTTAGATGGGGTTTGGTTGTTAGGATTAAAGATGATTGTGTTTAAAAGTCACCAAGTTTCAGAGTTAGCCAGATTTTTGTAGATGGTTAAAATAAAATATGGCGATTTCAATAAACTACTAGTTAGCTATCAAATCTTCCACTCCATATAATTGCACTAGACTATTTAAATTGGCTGGTAAATTAATGATGTTAAGCACTTGATTTTCTTTAATCGCACGCCGTTTCCACTCCAAAATCAAACTAATTGCAGTGGTATCAATATCAGTTACTTGCTCAAAATCAATCACTGTATCTTGGTTAATTGGCAGTAATTCACTTTTTGTTAAAATAGATTTAACCGTGCCAATCACCACATCCCCATTTAAATTCCAGCGATTATCGTTTTGCGTTAATTGATCCATTATAAAAATCTTATCTTTTTTTACTTACTTAATTAGCTTTACTTTTTGCAGTTGTGTTTTTGTCAGCTAATTTTTTTATCAAGCTATCTAGCCCGTTTTGACGAATCTCTTGCGTAAACTGGCTGCGATAATTAGTCACCAAACTCACACCTTCAATCACAATATCGTACACTTTCCAAGCATCAGCTTGTTTTTCAAGCGAATAATCTACCACTACTGGTTGACCACCAGATTGCAAAATAGCTGTTTTAACAGTTACGTTTGTAGCACCTTCAGCCATGCGTAAGGGTTTGTAATCGATCGTTTGATTTTTGTATTTTGAAAGCGCGACTGAATAAGTGCGCAATAACAATGTTTTAAATTCTGTTTGAAAAGCTGATTTTTGCTCTGGCGTAGCGCGAGTCCAGTTTTTACCCAATACTAGGCGAGAAACGCGATCAAAATTAAAGTTGGGTAGAATTTTTTCTTCAGCCAAGCGATAAAGTTTTTCTTGGTTACCAGATTGAATATCTTTGTCAGATTTAACAATAGCCAATACATCTTCTGCCGTGCGCTTAACTAGCTCATCGGGCTTTTCCATTGCAAATATCGTACTTGTAAAACATAGCATGCAACTTGCAATTAAAAACTTTTTAATCATTTGTAAATCCTTTTTTCTAAATTTTCTTAATGCTATAAGTTAATTATTTATTAAATTCAATTAATTGTTAACACTTTATTTTCTCAACATCTATTCAAGTGGGTTTGCACCTAACGCGCCAGCTTGTGGTTCGGTTGATGCAGGTAATGTTGGCTCTAAAGACGAATCTAATGAATTTTCAACTGATTCGTTTTTTGGTTCTTTGGTTTCAGCAGGCACCTCAGAGGCTTTGCTATATAAAAATTGACTGATCATTTTTTCAAGCACAATCGCATCTTGGGTTTGGATGATTTTATCATTATTGGCTAGATTTACTTCATCGCCACCTGCTTCTAAACCAATATACTGCTCGCCCAATAAGCCTGCCGTATAAATATTAGCAAATGTATCTTTAGGAAACTGATAGCGCTTATCAATGGCAATGCTAATCACAGCCTCGAAAGTTGCTGCATCAAATTTAATATCGCTAACTCGCCCAACCACAACACCTGCACTTTTAACAGGCGCACGCGGTTTTAAGCCGCCAATATTTTCAAAGTTTGCAGTCACAGTGTATGTTTCCCCTATGCTACTAGTGGTTAAATTACCCACTTTGGTAGCAAGCCCCATCAGTGCTGCCACGCCAAGAGCCACAAAAATACCTACCCATAAATCTATTGTTGTTCTTTCCATAACTAGCTCCCTGCAGGCCTATACTTTTAACATTAATGAAGTCATTACAAAGTCTAATACCAACACGGTAAGCGACGATGTGACGACCGTTCTGGTGGTGGCTCGGCTTACGCCTTCGGCTGTAGGTGGCGCGTCATAACCTTCAAATAACGCGATCATGGTACACGTTATGCCAAACACCACACTTTTTATCAAGCCATTAACGATATCTAAACGCCAATCTACTGCTGATTGCATTTGCGACCAAAATGCACCTTCGTCAACTCCAATTAACGGCACAGCCACTAAATAACCACCTAAAATACCCACCATAGAAAACAAGGTAGCCAAAATAGGCATGGCAATCACGCCCGCCCAAAAACGCGGTGCAATTACCCGTGCGATCGGGCTCACAGCCATCATTTCCATGGCTGATAATTGCTCTGTTGTTTTCATTAGGCCAATTTCTGCCGTGATTGCGGTGCCAGCACGGCCAGCAAACAACAATGCCGTAATCACAGGGCCAAGCTCACGCAATAGTGCAAGTGCCACTAATACGCCGATTGCTTCAGATGAGCCATAGGTTTGCAGTGTTTGATAGCCTTGTAATGCCAGTACCATTCCGACGAAAAAAGCGGAAACCAAAATAATGATTAATGACAATACTCCAGTAGAATAAATTTCACGAACTGTTAAATGAAAACGTTTAAAGCTTTCACCAGATGATATTAAAATTAGCCCAAATAAGCGCACACCTGCACCTAAACGCCAAAGACGATCAGTAAAGCGCTGGCCAATATTACGCAGCACTTTGATTAATTTAATTAACAATTTTGATTGAGTCATCATTAATTAACTTAAGCAAACATTTATTAACTTGTTTTTACATCTGTGCATTTAATAACTCATTTTTATAATTTTGAGCAGCGTAATGAAACGGCACTGGGCCATCTTTATCGCCATGCACAAATTGATGTACAAATGGCAGTGTGGATTTGCGTAAATCTTCTGGCGAACCTTCAGCGGCTACCACGCCATTGGCCACAAAATACACATAATCGGCAAACGAAAATACTTCTTTAACATCATGCGAGATGATAATAGATGTTGCACCTAGGGCAGTATTTAAAGTGCGGATTAAGTCTAAAATTACGCCCATTGAAATAGGATCTAAGCCAGCAAAAGGCTCGTCGTACATAATAATATCGGGGTCTAGCGCTATAGCGCGCGCTAACGCTACACGTCTTGCCATACCGCCAGATAATTCTGTGGGTTTTAATTGATGCGCACCGCGCAAACCTACTGCGTTTAACTTCATTAACACCAAATCACGGATCATGCTTTCGGGCAAATCGGTTAATTCGCGCATCGGGAAGGCGACGTTATCGAAAACAGACAAGTCAGTAAATAACGCGCCGTGCTGAAACAACATGCCCATTTTGCGACGCAACTGAAAAATACCATCGCGGGTTTGCTCATGAACCACTTGGCCATCAACGCGCACTTCACCGCTATTAGGTTTAATCTGCCCACCGATTAAACGCAATAATGTGGTTTTACCAGAGCCGCTACCACCCATAATGGCAATAATTTTGCCACGTGGAAACACCATGTTGATGCATTTGTGTAACATGCGGCCTTTATAGCCAAAAGATAAGTTTTCTATCTCAACAATGTTAGGTGCAGTGAGGTTTTGAGTCATTAGGTTTTTTATGTTTATTTGTTGCGTTTTCTATTGGTCATATTCTAATGTAAAACGTGACTAATTCAAACGCATAACTTATCTGGTGGTAGCCTTGATGAAGCTTAAGTGGAATCAAGGTTTTGTTGTTGCCCTCGATTTCATTTCATTGCACCGAGGCTACGCTTGCTGTCACCCTGAACTTGATTTAGGTCTTTATATAACGACGAGATTGCGGGTCGAGCCCGCAATGACAGAAATTGTAGATAACTATTCTAAAAGCATTAAGGCCCGTGCAAGGCGGACTTTTATGTTTAATCTTATGTTTAGAAAGCCAAGCACACAATATAAGGCGTTCCATCAATAATTGCAGCTGAAGCTACAGAAGCTTCGCCTGCTGCAAGTACAGCTCTTAAAGAGCCCGTTGCTGTATTGCCATCATCTAAATTTGCATCAATTTGCTTTACTAATCTACCAGCAATATTCTCAGTACAGGTTACATATGACCCTGTCATCGGTGTAGCTGGTGCAGCATCTACAATCGTGTTAAAACCAACAAGACTTTGAACGCCAAAACGACCACTTTCTGCATTTCGTGGCAAATAAGCTGGGTCACCCACTGCAGTTGGGCCAGTGGCAAAACCTGCTAAGCGCACATGTTGCCAAAATAGAAATGATTCATCAGTAGAGGTTGTAGAATTCCATACACCATTAATTTGTGCATTGTTAAGTGTAGCATTTGGTGTAGTTGCTTTTGTACCGCCATTTATATGTACGGCTACATTCGCATCATCGCCTGGAATCGCGCGGAATTTATCTTGATAACCGTATATAAAAATTTGCACGTTTTTAAGGTCTGTCGTGATGTTTTTAGCTTTAGCACTATTAATCAACTCCTGCCCCCTTAAAACCCCACCCAGCAGCAAACCAATAATCACCAAAACAATGGCTAGCTCTATTAACGTGAAACCTGTTTGTTTGTTCATTATGCTATCCTAATATCATTATTATTATGAAATATTGCAGTGCTTTAAAATCTGACTATGATTTTTCATAAATTTTTACGCGCAATAATTGTGCCAATGGCTGATTTTGGTTATGCAACCTATCAACGGTTCATTAACACTCATGTAGCCAACATTAATTCATTTAAGCTGTTGAAGTTTCATCAATTATGGCTATTTTTTGACACTTAAAACAATTTCTACAAGTAAAAGCAAACGGAAAAACGATTATAAAATGCTTAAAATCCCTAAAATAAATATTTTGCTTGCAACTAATAGTAACCGCATTCTAGCCTTAATGTTAATTGCGCTTCATTCGTATTTGATTTTTGGTGATTTTACTCAAATTTTACAACAAACCTCCTTTTTAATCACCTACGGCTTATTTCTGGTTTGGCAACCCATTTGGCGTAGCAGCAACAAACTGGCCATTCCAGCCATTATTTTATTTATTGGTGTGGGCTTAGCAGGGTTTTTCTATTTTAATTGGTGGGTAGCGGCGTTAGCTTTGGCTATTTTATTTGGCTTGCTTGGCGGGCGTGTTTTTTCTGATAACGCTAAATCTAACCGCGTTGTGCATATGCTGGCTGCCAGCTATTTGTTAACCATGCTCTTATTATGGGTAGTGCCTAAATTGTTGGTCGCATCTAATGATTTAGAAGCGGCCACTTTTGTTATCCGTTATGTGGTGCCTATTTTACCTATTGTGATTTTTTTTATAGGTAACCAACAATCTAAATCTGAGCAATTACCCGCGCTAGATTTTTTTTACACCTTATTGCTCATGTTGGTAGCGGTTATATTAATACTGGGTAGTTACGCGATAGGCTCACTAAACACCGTAAATTACATTCAAGTGTTGTTTATAGCGCTTTTTAGCTTGGCCGCTGTGCTAATTGCGTTTAGCTTATTGTGGCAACCCAGCACACGCTTTTCTGGGGTTGAGCTGTTAATGTCGCGTTATTTACTAAGTATTGGCATGCCGTTTGAAAAATGGGTACAAAGTATTGCGGCCATGGCGGAGCTTGAATCTAACGCCAATAGCTTTTTGCAAGCCGCCATGCAAGAAATGACTAAGCTGCCCTGGGTGTTAGGTGTTTCGTGGATTGCAGATGAGTCGCAAGGCAAGCTTGGCAGTAAATCTGCACATACCACTGAGTTTACTTTTAAAGGTTTTCATATGTCATTACATACTAATTGGCAAATATCGCCAGCTTTGTATGTGCACGTAAAACTATTAACGCAAATTGTGGGCGAATTTTATGAGGCTAAACGCCGTGAAGAAACCTTGCGCCAAAACGCTTATATGCAAGCGTTTTACGAAACAGGATCGCGATTAACGCATGATATTAAGAATATCTTGCAATCTGTAGGCACATTAGTGAGCGCGGCCGAACAAACTGAAGAGAAAGACAATGCCGCGCTTATTCAACTGATACGCAAGCAATTGCCCATTTTAAACCAGCGCATTGGCGCAACACTGGATAAACTAAAAGCACCTGGGGTTGAGAAAAAACGGCTAGAAAAAATGGAATTTTGGTGGAAAAACTTGCAACTGCGCCATATGCAAAATAATATTTTTTTTGTAGCTGATCAATTACCAAATATCGATATAAACGCAGAAGTGCTTGATAGCGTGGTAGACAACCTGCTTAGTAACGCGGTTGAAAAAAGCAAATATCAACCAAGTACAAGTATTAAAGTGGAAATGTTAGCGGTTAATAACGATAGGTTTTGCATTGATGTGAACGACACCGGAAATGCGATGAGTGCGCAGATAGCCGATGACTTATTTAAAAAACACATTGCCTCTCACAACGGCTTAGGCGTTGGACTATATCATGCCGCGCAAGATTGTAATTTGGCGGGTTACAACTTAACATTAGAAAGTAATATAAACGGCGCTGTGCGTTTTAGAGTGCTATTAACACCCTAATACGCATTAGCAAGATGATTTTAAAGCGTTCCGTAAGAATGCAAGCCGCTTAAAAACATATTCACGCCTAAAAATGCAAAGGTGGTCACTACCAAGCCAATTAACGCCCACCAAGCCAGTACTGGCCCGCGCAAACCTTTAACCATGCGTAAATGTAGCCAGGCCGCATAATTTAGC
The DNA here is from genome assembly GCA_043759515.1 of Methylotenera sp. Taxonomy (GTDB): domain Bacteria; phylum Pseudomonadota; class Gammaproteobacteria; order Burkholderiales; family Methylophilaceae; genus Methylotenera_A. Next base: position 9,535 of record JAYVLK010000003.1, on the reverse strand, counting down.
CAAACGATTAACGCCCAAGTTTCTTTAGGATCCCAACTCCAATAACCGCCCCACGCCTCAGCCGCCCACATAGCGCCTAAAATGGTGGCAATGGTAAAAAACGCAAAACCAATGGCGATCGATTTATACATCACATCATCTAACACATCTAAACTGGGTAAACGGGTAGCTAAAATGCCTTTTTTGGCCAATAAATAAGCGCTTGCCACCATGGCCGCTAATGAAAACGCACCGTAACCCACAAAATTAGCTGGTACATGAATCTTCATCCAATAACTTTGTAATGCAGGCACTAGCGGCTGAATAGCATCAGCTTGGCGATCAAATTTGTACCATAAAATAAAGCCAACGGCGGCATTAATAATGATGAGTACAAAGCCGCCTAATTGCTTGGTATTAAATTGCTTTTCGTAATGCAAATACAATAACGCGGTAATTAAGCAAAACAGAATAAACACTTCGTACAAATTACTAATGGGAATATGCCCAACATCTGGCGCAATTAAATAACTTTCATACCAGCGCACCATTAGCCCAACAAAGCCAAACAAAACTGCGCTCCAAGTTAAGCTTGATGCTACGTTTCCAGCAAAATCACTACGTTTAAAAAGCGCAAACCAATAGGTTAACATGGCTAAAATAAATAGCACATTCATCCACATAACTGCAGATTGGCTAGATATTAAAAATTTAAGAAAAAAGGCTTGTGCGGCGCGTGATTGATCGCCTTGATATAAATAAATTGAAAATAAACTAATAACGCCCACGCCTAAAACCAGTTTTGCCAAACCTCTCCAGCGCCAACCTAAATAGCTAAAAACCCCCGCCGCGCCAAATAAAAAACTGGCCTCATACACATCCATATGCTGTGAATATTGCCTGTAAGCGAATATTGCTCCTGCGCTCAACAGCAAGGCATAGAGCCAGTCGGTTATTTTTAGCGATTGCAATAAGGTTTTGGGTTGAAAATTTAATACATCTGTATTCATGGTTAATCCTTGTGGAAATGCTTATACAATTTTATGACAACAATTGGCCTAATTGATTTTGCGTGCGTGCAAATTCATTATCTAAATCCAAATTTTTACGATTGGACGACATGGCAAATAAAACTTCATCAGCCTTTATTAACAGCCAAATGCGTCTTTCACGAATATAAAACATCGCAAAAATTCCGATTACCAATAATACAGAACCTAAATAAACCCATTTTTGACCAGGTGACTTTGTTAGTTGCAATCCACTAGCCTCAACATGTTTAAAATCAACCAGTTGCAAGAAATGCGGTGTGCCGTAAAAAAACGTATCGCTTAGAGCATTTAAGCTATCTTGCACCAGCTCTTGCGATTTTTCGTTTTGCGCAAGCGGCTGCTTGCCATTAGCCACCAAACTCATATTAAAAGCCTCTACCGCTGCAGAATTTAATAATTTAATGTAAGCTGCCGCCGCTTTTTCACGCTCGGCTTCTGGTACAGCTTTTTCAATCACTTTGGCTACATTGGTGTAACCACCTTGTGCAAATGTGGTGAGCAATTGCGCGATGCTGGCCTCAAATTGCGCTTTTAATTGAGTGTCATCCGTTAAAGTGCTTTTGCTTAAATTTTGCGCTATTTTTGGGTAATTGGCATTATTAAACATCACCTCTTTAAAGCGCATAAAGCCGTCAATCTCAAAATCATCATCTACAGGAATACGCAAATATTTGAACTCATCTTGCACGGTTTCGCGCATGCCCGAAATAAAATAAGCGTTACCGCCTAATTGCATGGGTTGCAGATAAGTGACATATTCACGCGCTTGCCCGCTGGTGTCGCGTAATTTATAAGTGACATTTGGACCAACATTTCGCGGTTTACCTTTGCCATCGGATGATAAATTTAAAATATTGAATTTACGAAACTCATTAAATTCAACCCTGATTAACTCATCTCCTTCACCAAGTGAGCCTTTTTGAAAAATCTCACCATTAATATCGATAGGCTGCGTGGTTTGGCCCGTTAAATCCCAGCCTTTAAAATTAACCGTTGAGCCGCCATCTTGAAAGTCAGATTGATAAATAGCGATGCCTTTATACACAAGCGGATGGTTAACGCTAATGGTTTTAATCATTGGCGCTTTTAAATCGCTGTCAGTAATCACAATATCGCTTTCAAACGATTTTGGCTGACCAGTGGCATAGTGCTCAATTCTAAAATCTTTAAGCGATATACGAAAAGGCAGCTCTTGCACTAAATAACCATCGCGCACGCGCACAAAGGCAATATTGTCGCTTACACCCTCTGGCAAAGTCATGTTGGCACGAAATGAGGCGTTTTTTGTGCCTAAGCGGCTAATTGCTGGCACTTGGCTTTCGGGTATATCTTGGGTTTCAATCTTTTTTTGGCCTAATAACTCTTGCACTTTTAAAGGCAAATTGCCATCAAGCAAGCCGCCAAAGAAAATAACCACCATGGCAGCGTGCGTCACAATATAGCCTAAACGTTGATGCGTACCTGTTTTGGCGGCTATCAATTCATCGCCATTTTCTTGGGTTTTGAATTTGAACTTATAGCCTTGCCCAGTTAAATATTGCGTTAATTTGAGCTTATTATTTGCAATGCTGGCCAGTTGATTAGTTGCAGGCTGATTAGTGTCAAGTTGACTAGTTTTATGTTGAACAGCAAAACTAGCTTTATGACTAAATGCACGTAAAGATTTTTCTGCCGCTTGCTCTTTAAAGGTTTTCCATTCTCTAACCATTGAGGGGCTATTGCGATAAATGCACAAACTGGTCGACATCACCAAAAACAGTAGAATGACCAAAAACCAAGTGGCGTGATACACATCAAAAAGCCCGATTTTTTCAAAAAACTCAAACCAAAACTGACCAAACTTAATAATGTAATTGGCATATGGCTCGTTTTGTTTAAGCACTGTGCCAATAATAGAAGCCACACCCAATACAGTAAGCATACTTACTGCAAAGCGCATAGAACTCATTAGCTCATAAAAACGTTGTGTGTTGGTGGTGGGTATTTTCAAAGTGTGTGTTTAACGGCTAATGATGGATTAGGATTACAGCTGGCTGCCTTTGCATTGAAAATACAAATGAATTCATATTGTAGATGCTTATATTTTTAATGCTTGTTCTTCTAATAAATTAATTCTAAAAGCATAATCTATGGATTGTTGACATACAGAGTCTCGATGCAAGATCATGAATTTGTGACGTTATTTTATTATCTTAAACCTTGCATATAGTCTGCTACAGCCTGCATTTGTGCTTCAGTCATTTTAGTAGCTATTTGCATCATCATAGGTGCATTAGCGCGCTCGCCCGAACGGAAATTTTTAAGTTGCACATAGTTATAATCGGCATGTTGACCTGCCAAGCGTGGAAACTGTACAGGAATACCAGCGCCATTTGCCCCATGACAAGCCGCACAAGCAGGTACTTGCGTGGCCGCAATTCCACCGCGATAAATACTTTCACCCAATGAGCCAGCGCCATTTTTTTTCGCTTTGCCTAACGTTAGCGTTTGCTCTGCATATAATTTTGATAAACCTTGCATATCGTCAGCCGATAAAGTGGCCGCAATGCCGTTCATCACTGCATTAACGCGGACGCCAGATTTAAATTGTGTTAATTGCTTTAATAAATATTCAGGATGTTGCCCTGCTAATTTAGGGTTTAAGCTAATAGCACTATTACCGTCAGCCCCGTGGCAAGCTGCACATACGTTTTGCGCTGTTGTTTGAATAGGGCTTTTTAGCGCTTCAGTGGGTTTAGCAGCAGAGCTTGTTTCAACTACTGCTTTAGTTTCTGCAACAGGCTTGGTATTTGGAACGGCCGTGGTATTTGGAACAGACTTGGGTTCGCCAGCAAAACTTAATCCTGCAATAACCATTAAAACCGCACTTAAAGAAACATAACTCAATTTTTTTGTAACTAACATTCATGCACTTTCTTGGCCATTTAAAAACAGCCTAACTATTTAATTAACCTAATATTTTATCAAAAAACCCCTGTTCATGATAGCATTTGCGCTTATAGTCCTAGCCAGTAAAAGCCTCAAATGCCCTTATTTCAAAACGCTACCTTTTTTATTTCCGCCCATCATTTACGCGATCTACCACCTGCAAGTGGTATCGAAGTCGCGTTTGCTGGTCGCTCTAACGCGGGTAAATCAAGCGCGCTTAATACATTAGCTAACCATAACCGCTTAGCATTTGTAAGCAAGCAACCTGGGCGCACACAGCTTATCAACTTTTTTACACTAGGCAATGATCGCCACTTGGTCGATTTGCCAGGCTACGGTTACGCCAAAGTGCCAGAAAGCATGCGCGCTCATTGGCAAAGTGTATTGGCGCGCTATTTATCAGAACGAACCAGCTTGAGTGGCTTAGTATTAGTGATGGATAGCCGCCATCCCTTGCAACCACTAGACCGCCAAATGCTCAATTGGTTTTGCGTTAATGGCAAACCTGTGCATGTTTTATTAACAAAATCAGATAAATTATCGCGCGGCGAAGCGGGCTTAACGCTGGCTAGCGTGCGAAAAGAGCTGCTAGCGGCTTGGGGCGAAAATGTCAGTGTGCAACTATTTTCAAGCTCTAAAAAAATAGGGGTAGAAGAGGCTGAAAAGATTATTGGAGCTTGGCTGTTTGCGGATAACGCTTCGCAAGATTGAATTTAGTTTGGCAAGCTCTTCAATTGTTACTAAAAGTTTTTAACTCGAAACTCGCAACCCGAGAACCTTATTCCGTCATTCTGGCGTAGGCCAGAACCCAGACAACGTGATACTTACTACATTTTAAACATAAAAATATTCGTCACCACCATTAAGCCTAGATTCTGGCCTTCGCCAGAATGACATTGTTAAAAATGACGAATACTAAATAAGCAAAAATTAAATTCGATTAAAAACTAAATCCCAAACCCCGTGACCAAGCTTAATCCCGCGATTTTCAAATTTAGTTAGCGGGCGATAAGTTGGTTTTTCCGCATAATCTAAGGCTGTATTTTGTAATTGCGGCTCTGCACTTAACACTTCCATTACCCAAACCGCATATTCCTCCCAATCGGTTGCCACATGCAAATAACCACCAACTTTTAGCTTAGTACATAACAATTTAACAAACTCAGCCTGAATCAATCGCCGCTTATGATGGCGTTTTTTATGCCATGGGTCGGGAAAAAATATATGCACGCCGTCCAAGCTATTGTCTACAATCATATTATGCAAAACTTCAACCACATCATGCTGAATAATGCGGATGTTAGTAAGTGCTAGTTCCTCAATTAACTTGAGCAGCGCACCAACACCTGGCGTATGCACCTCAGCCGCTAAAAAATCGTGATCGGGTAAAGTTTGAGCGATTTTAGCCGTGGTTTCACCCATACCAAACCCAATTTCCAGTATTTTTTTTGAGTTAATTCGATTAAATACAGTACTTAAATCAATGGCCTGCAAGCCATATTCCACACCATATTTAGGCCATTGCGTTTCAAGCGCATTGGCTTGGCCTTTGGTTACACGCCCTTGGCGCAACACAAAACTGCGAATGGGACGGTGCATAGGTTCATTTGGTAAGTTTTCTAGATTTTCATTATCTGTCATGATGCGCATTATACTGTAGGAGCGACGCCCTCGTCGCGAAGCAATGCTGCAAATCGCGACAAGTCCTACATCTGCATGGCTTTGATCAAAGCGTATGCGATTTATCGCCGCTTTTAAAGCCAATTAAATCTACATCCAAATTTTTACTTAACGCAATCACCTTAAACAATTCACCCATTTCAGCAGGCGATAATAACTTTTGTGCGGCTGCAGCAAGTGGAGCATAAGCTGCAACATCACTAGGCGATGTTTCGGCTAATATTTCTAAAATGCCGCAGTTCATTAAAAAACTGGCTTGATTACAATAGCCCGCAAATGTTAACTCTTGCGATAAAGCAGCCTCAGCAATTTGGGTAAAATTAACGTGCGCGGTAATGTCTTGCAGGCCCACATTAATTAACGGATCTGAATGTGCATAATGCTGGTAATGGCACATTAGCGTGCCAGCATTTCGCTGCGGGTGATAATACTCAGCCGCCCCAAAACCGTAATCTAGCATTAAAATAACACCTTGCTTTAATCTGCTCGCCAAGCTGTTCATTAAGCCTGTGGCGTTTAAGCAAACTTCAGTTAGATAACCATTTGGCAGAGAGTAAGCACTTACATAATCGTGTAAATCGCCTTTTTTTAGCGGTTTATTTTGCCAAAAAAATTCACCATCAAAACCCACACCGCGCTCTTGCAGGCCATCTTTAGTTTGATGAATTAAATGCACAGGTAGTGCATCTAGCAATTCATTTCCAAAAATAAAACCCACAAAATCTGTGGGTAAAGAATCTAGCCAAACCACTTTGGCTAAAATTGATTGTGGACATTTTTGCTGCAAAGTTTCAAGCTGAATTTGGCGTAAGTAGTCGCTTACTTCTAAGATAAAATAGTGGTTTGGTAGCGCATTTAACTGCTGCAAATTAAGTAATAGATCAGCCGCTAATTGGCCTGTGCCTGCGCCAATTTCTAAAATATTAACCAATAGATCGGTATTTTTTTCTGCGTGATTTTGTTCATTTAAAAGCGTTAAAACCTGTGCCGCCTGCATGGCTAAAGTTTGCGCAAATAAAGGGGATATTTCAGGCGCGGTTACAAAATCGCCCGCACCGGTTTTTACATCCGCGAACTTTTTAGCCCCGCCGCTGTAATAACCTAAGCGCGACGTATAAAGTGCCATATGCATAAATGTCGCAAAATCTATCCAGCCACCCGCATCAACAATTTTTTGTTCAATAATTTTGGCTAGTTTTTGGCTGAAAATTGCAGCTTCAGGGGATGGTGTAGGTAGTGTTGCCATTCGCAATTATAATGTGGCTTAACAAAAATGTTTGGTTACAAGCAAACAATGCCGTAAAAATACAAATAAAAATGAATGATTGAACAAACAATGACTAATGCCAGCGATTCTTTAAGTTTAACCAATAAAGTTGTGCTAATAACTGGCGGGGCAAAACGCGTGGGCGCGGCTATTTGTCGCGAGCTACATGCAAATGGCGCGCAAATTATGATTCACTTCAAAACTAGCCAAAATGAGGCGCGCGCCTTACAAGCCGAGCTTAATTTACAACGCGCAAATTCAGTAGCTATTATTCAAGGTGATTTGCTTAATATGGCCGCACTACCAAGCTTAGTGCAAGAAACGGTTAAACAATTTGGTCAGTTAGATGTGCTAATCAATAACGCATCAACCTATTACCCCACCGAAATTGGCAAAATTACTGAAGATAATTGGCTAGATTTAATGGGCAGCAACTTAAAAGCGCCCATGTTTTTAGCACAAGCGGCAGCGCTAGAGTTACGTAAAAATGCTGGTTGCATTGTGAACATAACCGACATGCATATTGAGCGCCCCAAAAAAGGTTATGTGGTGTACAGCGTGGCAAAAGCTGGTTTGGTTACGCTTACAAAATCTCTAGCGCATGAATTAAGCCCAGAAGTGCGCGTAAATGCTGTGGCCCCAGGCCCAGTGCAATGGCCAGAAAACAACCCACAATTTGATGAAGTGTATCGCCAACGGGTGATCAACCAAACGCTACTTAAAAAAATCGGTACTCCACAAGATATCGCCAAAGCAGTTAAATTCTTAGTGGCAGATGCGCCGTTTATTACAGGGCATGTGCTGGCGGTGGATGGTGGGCGTAGTTTGAATTTATAGTTAAGCTTTAATTTGTAGCTAAGCTTTGATTTAGATTAACGTTCCAATTGTTACAAACTTGTCTGTAGGTCATAATCTAAAAAGACAGTATAAAAACATCAATAATTTTTTGGGAAGTTACCATCACAATGGCATCTGAAAACAAACCCATAATAGGCAATGATTCGTTTGAAGCACTTAAAAAATTAAACGAATACAGCGCTGAATTTTGGAGTGCTAGAGACTTGCAACCTCTTCTTGGGTATGCCCAATGGAGGCGCTTTGAAGATGCTATTAAACGCGCAATGATTTCGTGCGAGCAATCTGGCAATAGTCCTCAAAACCATTTTGCCAACGCCGGCAAAATGGTCGAGTTAGGCTCAGGCAGCGAGCGAGAAGTTAACGACTATCATCTTTCACGCTTTGCTTGCTATTTAATCGCCCAAAATGGCGACCCACGTAAAACAGAAATTGCCTTAGCGCAGCAATATTTTGCCATACAAACGCGTAAGCAAGAATTGTCATTGCAACTAGTATCTGATCAAGAACGCTTGGAGCTTCGCAAACAAACCTCAGAACAATTTAAAGCACTTTCTGGTGCTGCACGCCAAGCTGGCGTGCAAAATAAAATGTTTGGCATTTTTCACGATGCAGGCTACAAAGGCCTATATGGTGGGCTTGGTAGCGAGGCGATAAAAACCAAAAAAGGCATTGCGCAAAAAGAACAATTACTAGACCGTATGAACGCCACTGAGTTAGCTGCTAACCAATTTAGAATGACACAAACAAGAGACAAATTAGCCCAACAAAATGTAGGCAATCAACAGCATGCCATACAAACGCATGAACAAGTAGGTAAAGAAGTACGTGCGGCTATTGAACGAATTGGCGGCACGTTGCCAGAGAAAATCGCACCTGCCGAGCACATTAAAGAGGTTGAAAAACGCATTAAATCTGCCACTCCACAAATGCAGCTTGCTGACAAAGATGCAGGCGGGTTAATGGGTAAAAATAACCAAAATTAAAAAGTTTCGGTCTTAAAAGCTTAGATAACACTAAAATTATTACTTTAATCTACAATTTGTTTGAGGTGCTTTATGAGTAGTCTAAGATTTCAAGTCGATAGTCGCTTAGCAACATTACTTAGTCAAGAATATGTGTCTACAGAACGCGCGCTAAAAGAACTTATCGACAATGCATGGGATGCTGACGCATAGCAAGTAAATGTATCACTACCACCACCTATGTCAGGTCAACCAATAATTATTGAAGATGATGGTTCTGGCATGACACAAGAAGAAATTAGTAGGCATTACCTACTAATCGCTAACGACCGAAGAGCTAGAAGTGGTGAAAGAACAGCCATTAAAAATAGAAAGGTAAAGGGCAAAAAAGGCATAGGCAAGTTTTCTGGTTTGATGGCAGCCTCAGTGATGCAATTGGAAACATGGGCTCGCGGCAGTTACTGCACCTTCACGCTTAAAATAGAAGACTTAAATAAAGTTGATGATATTGAGCAATTGCAACTGCCAATAAAAATACAGGACTTTGATTCATTACTGTCTGGAACTCGAATTACACTTACTAACCTGCATCAAGATCTCATTTTCCCTTCACCTAATAAGTTAAGGCAGGTATTACTTCAGGAATATGGGCGTGAAGAAGGTTTTGCCATTTTCGTGGATGGAAAACCACTTGATATTGATGATGCTCCTTGTAATGGTCTAGTTTAACGAGACACTTTCTTAGAGGTTATAATTAATTTTAAGAGGTGCAAAATGAGCAAAGCAAGAAATCAATTCACAACAGAATT
>JAYVLK010000002.1:0-57117 GCA_043759515.1 Methylotenera sp. | reverse complement strand
TGCAGGTGCGGTAAAATATACCGATTACGCCATTGGGCAATTGATTAAAAATGCCAAAACCAAGCCATGGTTTAAAGATACTTTGTTTATTATCGTGGCTGATCATTGCTCATCGGTGGCGGGTAAAACCAAGTTACCTGTTAGTAAATACCACATTCCTCTATTTTTTTACGCACCAGATATGTTGCCAGCAGGTCATTACACACGCATGGCGAGCCAAGTTGATATTGCACCAACCATTTTAGATTTGCTGGGTGCGAAAGGTGATGAGCACTTTTTTGGGCAAGCCTTGTTTGAAGAGGCTGACGACCAGATTGCATCACGCGCCTTTATTAGCAATTATCAAGAGTTAGGTTATTACAAAAACGACACCTTGATTGTGCTTTCACCCAAACAAAAAACACAGGCTTATAAGATTGATCCTGTAACGCTAGAATCCACCGCGACTAATATTAACGAAACGCTGCTAAATGAAGCTATTGCTTACTACCAAACTGCAAACCGTGCTTATAAATCGGGCGCGTTAAAAGAGTCTGCAAATTTAAACCCTTGATTTCTTATTTAAAATAATTCAAAAATGAATACCACCAACGAAAAAATATTGAGTAAAGTACCTGAACTAACACTAATCTTCTGGGTAACCAAAATTCTAGCCACCACTTTGGGTGAGACAGCGGGCGACGCTTTATCCATGTCAATGAATTTAGGCTATTTAATTAGCACGATCATTTTTGGTATTATTTTTTTAGTCGCCGTTTTAGCTCAAATGAAGGCCAAGCAATTTCATCCTTATTTATATTGGGCAACCATTGTCGCCACTACTACGGTTGGTACAACTTTGGCTGATTTCGCTACTCGCTCGCTGGGTATTGGCTATACAGGCGGCTCTGCCTTATTGTTTGCTTTATTGCTAGGCTCGTTAGCAGTTTGGTACAAAGCCATGGGATCAGTTGCTATTGCTTCAATTAACACACCTAAAGCAGAAATTTTTTACTGGGTAACCATTATGTTTTCACAAACACTTGGCACAGCCCTTGGTGATTGGACAGCTGATACTGCTGGGCTGGGCTATTTAGGGGCTGCGCTTATATTTGGCGGGCTATTGACTGCCATTGTGCTTACCTATTATTTTACAAGCGTAACCAGAACAGCTTTGTTTTGGTCCGCATTTATCTTAACCCGCCCATTGGGCGCGGTTGTGGGTGATTTTCTTGATAAGCCAATTGCAAAAGGCGGCTTAGATTTAAGCCGTTTTTCGGCATCGGCTGCGCTTTTGTTTGTCATTATTGGGTGCATATTATTTTTTCCGCAACGCGCGGCAAAAATTTCATCACATTAATTTTTGGATTCTAATTAGCTACTAGGTTGCACATTGAAAAGAATGTATACAAAAGACCCTCAAAACAGCAAAACCGCTTTCTAAAAAAATGGAAAGAGCTCACTCAAATGGAACGGATGGAAATCGCAGAAATACTTGAACATGTTTATAATGTGCGTGACGTGAATAATGAATACACTGATCATCGTAGCATCGGCCAGCTTGCAGCAAATGGCGTTGCACGAGTAGCAGGCTCTTGGTCATTTATCCTTATTTTTTTGGCTAATTTATTAATCTGGGCATTCATTAATACAAAAATTTTAGGGCCCAGGCATGAAGCGTTTGATTCTTACCCTTACGTTTTTCTAAATCTGGTTCTTTCTATGTTAGCAGCAGTTCAGGCGACCATAATAATGATGTCCCAGAATCAATCTTGCTTCGTTTTAATGATCGATAGCAATTAAATGGAACGTTGGATAGTTTTTGCAATTATTTCAGCTGTTTTTGCAGGTTTTACTTCTGTAGTTGCCAAACAAGGTTTAGCGGGTATATCAGCCGAATTAGGCTTAACCATTCGCACACTTTTTGTGTGCTTTTTTGTATTGATTTTTGCAGTTATAGCGGTTAACCCTGCAGAAATAAAATCACTGCAAAAAATAAATTATCTCTGGCTAGGATTTTCAGGAATCACTACAGCTGGTTCCTGGATTTTCTATTACAAAGCATTGAAGTTAGGAGATGTGGCAACAGTTGCATTGATTGACAAAGGTAGCGTTGTTATTGCCATTTTGCTCGCTTGGTGGTTGCTGAAAGAAGCAATTACATTACAAACCATTTTGGGCGCTTTGTTAATAGTAAGTGGATTAATCGTCATTGCTAAAAAATAAGAATTTTTTACAAACCGACTATTCAACATCACCAATTAATTGGACAAAATCTTGACATGAATAAATTAACGTTGTTAAGATAACAATGTTAATTTAATCTCTGCTTGTACATTTTGTAAGTTTTTAGTCTGATTGAAAGTGTTAAGTTAACAAACTAAATGTTCCTAAATTAAAGCATGCCGCCTAAACCTAAAACAGAAAAAGAGCGCCAACAATTACGCACATTGATTATAGATGCTGCGCGAGAATTGTTTATTACTCGCGGGGTTGATGCGGTCACCATGCGCGAAATCGCCAAGCGTATTGGTTATTCAGCCACTAGCATCTATTTACATTTTAGTGATAAAGAAACACTGATACGCGCTATATGTGATACCGATTTTTTAGCATTGGCCACTAGCTTAAAAAACCTGCTACAAATTAATGATCCTGTAGAGCGCTTGCACGCGTTAGGTCGTGGTTATGCTGCATTCGCGCTTTCAAACCCAAATCACTATCGCATGATGTTTATGACAGAGCGTTCATTACGTGATCCAATTGAATCTAGTTTGCAACAAAATAACGCTGAGCAAGATGCTTACTTTCAATTAAAAAGTGTTGTTAATGCTGTGCATGAAGCTGGTTTATTTAGGGAAGAACTGCAAGATGCAGATTTAATTGCTCAAACAATTTGGGCGGGTATGCACGGTGTATGCGCGCTACAAATCAATATGTCAGAAGATAAATGGGTTAAATGGTGCGCAATATCTTCGCGCTTGCAATTAATGCAGCTGGTAATGATACGTGGTCTTTTAAAAGAAAACATATGAATAAAATGAACATTTTGAAACCATCTTTTGCATTGCTTAACTTTGCATTTGTTTTATTTCTGGTGGGATGTGAAAAACCAATACCGCCACCAGCACCGCCAAGACCAGCGCTGGTCATGCAAGTGGGCAAAATGTCATCTAATAATGCAAGTGTGTTTGTTGGTGAAGTTAAGTCGCGTTACGAATCTAATCAAGGATTTAGAATAAGCGGCAAAATTATAGAGCGAAAAGTTGAAGTTGGCGATATGGTCAAAAAAGGCCAAGTTTTGGCTAGGCTTGATGTTGCCGATACCAATTTAAATGCTAATGCTGCCACGGCTGATGTGCGTGTTGCAGAAGCTAACCGTACGTTGGCAAAATCTGAAGTAGTGCGACAACGCCTGCTAGTGAATAAAAAGTTTATTTCGCAGTCCGCGCTAGATAAGTTTGAGGCCGAGCTAAAAACTGCAGATGCGCGTGTTAATCAAGCTAAAGCGCAGGCGGCAGTATCAAATAATCAAACACGATATGGCGCACTGGTGGCCGATAGAAATGGTGTGATCACACAGATTCGCGCAGAACCTGGCCAAGTGGTGATGGCAGGGGAAGTAATCGCGCATATAGTTGATACTCAACAGATAGAAGTGTTAATAGCAGTGCCAGAATCGCGCGTTGCAAAAATCAAGGTAAATGATATGGTCCAAATAAAACTTTGGGCTAGTCAAATAACAAGGCCTGATAAAACTTACAGTGGAAAAATACGCGAGATTGCACCTGCGGCAAATTCAGCCTCACGCGCGTTTGATGTGCGTGTGGCGTTTAACGATGTAGACGTGGAAGTTAAATTGGGTATGACAGCAGGTGTGAGGATAGAAAATGATGAGCAAGCTTTTATTATTATTCCATCGAGTGCGCTTACGCAATTTAATGGCAAACCTAGCGTTTGGGTGATTAAAAACAATATCGCCCAACCACGTGAAGTAAGTGCTGGGCAATATAGCGAAGAAGGCGTGACGATTAACAATGGATTGCAAGCAGGTGAATTTGTGGCCATTGCGGGCGTGCACACACTAATTAAAGGGCAAAAAGTTGTGCCTAAATTAGAAATAACCCCATGATGGAGATTAAACAACATGAACCGCAACAGCCAAATAAAAAATCACGTTTTAACCTTTCAGAATGGGCGCTAAAAAACCAAGTGTTGGTTTTGTATACCATGTTGATGATTACCATCACGGGCTTAATGGCTTATACCAACTTAGGCCAATCTGAAGACCCACCATTTACCTTTAAAGTGATGTTGGTGCGCACCACTTGGCCAGGCGCTAGTGCGGTTGAAGTTGAGCAACAAATTACCGATAAGCTAGAAAAAAAACTGCAAGAAGTGCCTAATTTAGATCATACAAACAGCTACTCTAGGCCAGGTGAGTCGATGATTTTTATCATCATCAAAGACGACACTGTCTCAAAAAAGATTCCCGATATTTGGTATCAAGTGCGTAAAAAAGTGGGAGATATTCGCCATACGTTACCGCAAAATATTGAAAGCCTAGTTTTTAATGACGAATTTAGCGATGTTTACGGCAGTATGTATGCCTTAACTGGCGATGGTTTTAATAATTTTGCTTTAAAAAAACAAGCAGAAATTATTCGTGCCGAGTTGTTAAAAACGCCAGATGTTGCCAAGATAGATTTTTTTGGCGAACAAAAACAGCGACTTTTTATCGAGCTGTCTAACGCTAAACTCTCTACGCTTGGCATTCATACCACAACTTTGGTTAATATTTTGCAATTGCAAAATGCGGTGGTACGAGGCGGCACTTATGAATCGGCCACAGAGCGCATCCGTATTGATGTTTCGGGCAGATACAAATCATTGCAAGATTTACGTGATTTTAAACTGCGCGCTAATAATCAAGATTTTAAATTAAGCGATGTAGCACGTGTGTATCAAGGTTATGAAGACCCGCCAATAGATTCAGTGCGTTTTAACGGTAATGAAGCTTTACTGCTGGGTATCAGTATGCGTGAAGGTGGCGATGTGATTGCACTGGGCGACGCGTTGGAATTTAAAATGGCTAAAATTCAGCAAAGCTTACCCATCGGCTTAAGCTTTGAAGCCGTGACTTCACAACCAAAAATTGTCGCAAATTCAGTTAACGATTTTATTAAATCTCTTATTGAGGCTTTAGTGATTGTGTTGGGTGTAAGCTTATTATCATTAGGCTGGCGCACTGGCATTGTGGTGGCTATATCCATACCGATTGTGCTAGCTGCCACGTTTTTGGTGATGAATTTTTTTGATATTGGCTTACATAAAATTTCACTTGGCGCTTTAATATTAGCACTAGGCTTATTGGTAGATGACGCGATTATCGCAGTTGAGATGATGTCATCAAAAATGGAACAAGGGTGGGATCGGGTAAAAGCTGCCTCATTTGCCTATACGTCAACCGCCATGCCCATGCTAACTGGCACATTAATAACGGTGGCAGGCTTTTTGCCTATCGCCACGGCCGCAAGCGCCACTGGCGAATATACGCGATCTATCTTTCAAGTTTCAGCCATTGCTCTCATTTTATCGTGGTTTGCAGCGGTTATTTTTGTGCCTTTTTTAGGCTATCATTTATTGCCAAGTTACGCGCATAAACCTAAACCGCTTAAATTAATTATTTGGTTAAAATCAAAGCTGGGCTTGGTGGATAAAGAAAATGATAATCACCACCACGATATTTACAACACAAGCTTTTACAATGCTTTTCGTCGTTTGGTGACTGTCTGTGTGCGCTATCGCAAAACCGTGATTGCGATCACGCTTGGCCTATTTGTTTTATCTATCGTGGGTTTTGGCTTGGTGCAACAGCAGTTTTTTCCAGATTCTACGCGATTAGAACTGATGATCGATTTGCGTATGGCTGAAGGTGCATCCTATCAGGCTACTAATGAAGAGGTAAAAAAACTAGAGAGCTGGTTAAATAACTGGAATAAAAATTCTACAAAAACCAATAATGGTGGAATCGATAATTTTGTTGCTTATATTGGTAAAGGTAGCCCGCGTTATTATTTACCACTCGATATTCAATTGGCGCATAGAGGTTTTGCACAATTTGTAGTGTTGAGCAAAAATCTTGAACAACGTGAAGCATTGCGTAGCGACTTGCTTAATCTGTTTGAAACTGACTTTCCTAATTTGCGCGCGTCAGTATTACGGCTTGAAAACGGCCCGCCAGTTGGGTTTCCTGTGCAATTTAGGGTAGATGGTAACGATACTAAACAAATAAGACAAATCGCTAATAACATAGCAACGTTGATGCGTGCCAATGAAAATTTAACCAACGTACAACTTAATTGGGAAGAGCCAAGCAAAGTAATGCGTGTACAAATAGATCAAGAAAAAGCACGTTTGTTAGGTGTGAGCTCAGTTGATATCGCAAACCTGTTAAACGGCGCAATGTCTGAACTTTATATTACTGAATTTAGGCAGGGTAATGAACGCATTGATTTGGTAGTGCGAGGTGCGCAGACTGAACGAGAGCACATTTCACGCTTGCCTAATTTAATGATCAATACTGCGTCTGGCACCAGTGTACCACTGTCACAAATCGCTACGATCACTTCACAATTTGAAGAAGGGGTGATTTGGCGGCGTAACCGCATGCCTTCTATTATTGTTAGAGCGCATCTAAGGGGCAATTTACAAGCCCCTGTGGTTTCAGCGCAAATAGAAAATAATCTCACTCAAATCAAAAATAATTTACCTTTGGGAATTAGTATTGAAACGGGTGGGGCGGTGGAAGAATCGTCTAAAGGTGGTGCATCTGTTGCTAAAGGTGCGCCCTTGTTTTTAGTGGTGGTTTTAACACTTCTGATTTTGCAGCTAAAAAGTTTTTCACGTACATTTTTGGTGTTGCTCACTGCACCTTTAGGCTTGATCGGGGTCACAGTTGCGTTATTGGTTTTTAATAAGCCATTTGGCTTTGTAGCCATGTTAGGCACCATCGCACTCTCTGGCATGATCATGCGTAATTCGGTTATTTTGGTCGATCAAATCGATCAAGATATTGCGTCTGGTTTAGCACCTTGGCAAGCGATTATTGAATCGACCATTAGAAGATTTCGACCTATCGTACTCACTGCCGCGGCAGCTATTTTGGCAATGATACCTTTAACCAGGAGTGTTTTTTTTGGACCAATGGCCGTGGCAATTATGGGTGGATTGGCAATAGCCACATTATTAACCGTACTTTTTTTACCTGCTTTGTATGCTGCTTGGTTTAAAGTGCATTTGCCAAAGCAAGCAGTTTAATTTTAAGGTGTTAAAATTAAACTTATATTGAACCTAATAGTTAGTTCAAAAACATTTACCAATGACCACCAGATATAATGGACATAATTGAAAAACAGAAAACATAAAGCTTTAATATGATATTAGCCAATAAACAAACTAATCCATCAAACTCTAAAATAGAAGACGCGATGTTAACCGCGCTTAAAACTAAAGTTAACGTTTCTGAAGATAATCCAAACATGCCCGAAAACGGGTTTGAATTGCCAAACATTAAACAACAATTAATTGATGCTACAACTGATCTAACCCAAGCCGAGCTTAATACTGGTGAAGTAAAATATAATACAGGCGAAGCAATATTTAACACGAGCGAAGCAAGATTTAATATGCGCGAAGCAAGATTTAATATGCGCGAAGCAAGATTTAATATGATAGAACAGCAAGTGAGAACTTGGGATGTGTTAGATCCTGTGGTATTGCAATTGCTACACGACTTACCACGCGAGAACTTTGTGCCAATTGCCTATCAAGGTTTAGCGTTTGCCGATATTGAGATTCCGCTTGGCTATAACCAATATATGTTAAGCCCTAAATTAGAAGGCCGCATGTTGCAAGCGCTGGGCTTAAAAAAAACACAAACAGTTTTGCATATTGGTACAGGTAGTGGATATTTTACTGCGCTATTAGCAAGTTTGGCCAAGCACGTGACAACAATAGAAATTAATCCTGATTTAAGCACGCATGCAGCAAAAAACATTGCTCAAAATAATATTAACAATGTGACGTTTTTAATTAACGATGCCACGACTTTTTCGCCTATTAATCAAACTTTCGATGTTATTGTATACACTGCTTCTACCCCTATTGAGCCTGCAAACATGCGTGCTAAGCTTAATATAAATGGGGTCATGTTACTTGTTATAGGTAACGCACCGGCAATGCAGGCTACGTTAATTAGCCGCGTTTCAACCACTGGATACAAACAAGAAACGCTTTTTGAAACTTGTATTAGTGAACTTAATAACTCGCCACAAACCCCACACTTTAATTTTTAATTAATATTTCAATTCGAATTGATTATTCGAATTTTTAATTTGGTGAGCTTGATTATGTATGCAGCAAAACTTTTAACTTTAATTTTACTTAGCAGTTTTGCTGGTGCAAACTATGCAGCCACTAATAACGCTGGTACCGATAATACAAAATTTAAAGTTGCTAGTGAAAATAAAGCCACGTTAACTCAAAATGAAGCGCGTACAAATAATAATAAACCCAGTTCACTTATTGATATTTATAATAAAGCCATTGCAAATGATCCAACATTGGCTTCAGCTTTAAGCGCAAATAAAGCTGCACAAGAGCTCATAGAACAAGGCAAAGCGCTTTATCGCCCAACTGTTAATTTTAATGCAGGTGTTACCGCCACTAAAAGCAGCATTGCTTTTAACAATGTGACTATAGACCGTTTTCCAAGGATTGCCGGTAGAGCAGGTTTTGAAGGTTTTAATTATGCTTTAGAAGCGCGTCAGCCAATTTATCGTAAGCAAAATTTGGTGCAGATGGAACAATCGTTTACACAAGTGAGTATTAGTGACAAACAGTATCATTTAACCCAGCAAAATTTAATTTTACGCGTAACGCAAGCTTATTTTAATGTATTGATTGCGCAAGACAATATCGATTTGATCCGTGCACAGAAAACCGCTATTTTAAGCCAGCTAGAGCAAGCCAAAGTGACTTTTGAAGTGGGCACAACCACCATAACCGATGTAAACGAAGCACGAGCGCGTTTTGATTTGATTATTGCCCAAGAGATCGAAGCTTTAAATACCTTTGAAATAGCGCAACATGAAGTGGAACAAATCACGGGGGAGATACCTGCAGAATTAGCAGCGGTAAAAAATGATTTTAAGGTTATTGAGCCAAACTTTAAAATTAAAGATCTTTTAGATGCGGCAAATCAAAATAATTTAAATATAGCCATTCAGCAAGATAACTTTAAACTGGCTGAGCAAAATGTAGCTTTTAACAAAGCTGCGCATTTGCCTGTAGTAGATGGCGTGGCAAACTATATAGATAATTATACCAACGGCGGTTTAAACGGGTTTGGTCAGGAATTTAAAAGTTCCAACATTGGCCTGCAGCTACAAATTCCGTTGTATTTAGGCGGTCAACTGAGTTCAAGAGTACGTCAATCGATATTAGAACTTCAACGCGCAAAAGATGATATTCAAGTAGTACGCCGTCAAACTGATTTAGACACGCAACGCGCTTTTTTAAACGTGAATACTAATTTAGCGCAAATTAAAGCCTTAGAGCAAGCTTTGATTAGCAGCCAAAGTCAGTTAGATTCAACCAATTTAGGCTATGAAGTGGGTGTGCGTATTAATATTGACGTGTTAAACGCGCAACAACAATTGTTTTCGGCCAAACGTGATCTTTTGCAAGCGCGCTACAATTATTTAGTCAACACTATCCGTTTAAAAACGGCGACAGGCTTGGTATCTGAAGTAGATTTAATAGACATTAATGCGCAACTTATCAATAACTAATATAGCGAAATAATTAATTGATGCAAATAGCAAATTCTGCTGTAGGCCAACTTGTTATTATAGACGTGCAAGTGAAATTAGCAGTTGCGATGCCCGCAATGAACATGCAACAAGTGACCAAAAATTGTTGCATTTTGGCGCAAGCTGCCAAACTTTTTGGTGTGACTACTTTGATTACAGAGCAATACCCAAAAGGCTTAGGCGAAACACTTCCCGAAATTATGCAAGTAGTTGGCAATGCTAAACCAATTATTAAAACTGCATTTTCTGCTTGTAGCGATCCTAAATTTAATCAGCGGCTATCTCTTGATAAATCTCAATTAATATTAACTGGCATGGAAGCGCATGTTTGCGTGATGCAAACTGCATTGGCGTTATTGCAAATGCAAAAACAAGTGTTTATTGTAGAAGATGCTATTATTTCGAGAAATGAATCAAATAAAATCAATGCCTTAGCTAGATTACGCGACGCAGGATGCGTGATTACTAATACCGAATCTATACTTTTTGAGTGGTTAGGAAACGCCAATCATGAATTTGCTAAACAACTATTTAATTTGGTTAAATAGACCGTTTTAATCGCTATGTGTATTTGTAATAATGTTGTAAGTCATATTAGTATTAATGCCTGACAATGGTTTGTTTGGTGACTAATTAGTTTGTGTAGATAAAATAAAATACTATTTCAAATGCTTGCTATAAAGCCCACCAATACTAGTGTCTGTAGCCTTGCCAAGTACCTCCATACCTGTATTGCGGAAGCTTTTGTGCTGGTAATAAGCAAGGCTGGCATACAAAAATCCAAGTTTTTCCTGAGCTAATTTGTATGCGATACAATGTGCTCGCGCTTAGCTTGCAGTGTTCGCAAATTTTAGTTTTCATATATTAATTTTGATGATTTTTACTAAGATTTCATTATTAAAAGTAAATTATTTGCTCTCACTTTGTTGATAGGCTTTTAAAGCAAAATAGTACTTGTTTATTAAATATTTATTTAATACGCCCGTTAAATCGGCAAATGTTCATCAATCAATTTCATCAGTTTCAAAGTAGCCCCTTGCCATGCTTCGCTATATTCAAGCGCGGCTTGTTGCATGGTTTCACGCTTCAATAAATCATCGCGCAACATGATGATATTTGCCCGTAATTCTTCTAAGCTATCAACACGAATAGCGGCGCCCGCTTCCACCGCATTTTCACTTGCATCGGCAAAATTAAAGGTATGTTTACCAATTAAAATAGGCTTAGCCATGCATGCCGCCTCAATTAAATTTTGCCCGCCAAAATCTAGTAAACTACCGCCTATAAAAGTAAAATCGCATGCAACATAATAAGTAAATAGCTCGTTCATGCTATCGCCTAAAATAACTTTTATGGCGTTATTAATTGGTTTTGTTAAATTGGTTCGCCTAACATAAGCTATTTTTTCGCTTTCTAAAATTGTTGCAACCGTATTAAATCGCTGCGGGTGGCGTGGTACAATTATTGTTAAAACATCTAAATCTTTAACTGCATCTAAAATAAGCGCTTCTTCACCTTCGCGCGTGCTGGCGGCTAAAAATATTATTCGCGGCTTATTTGCAAGTTCACTAGTTAACAATTGCCGCATTTGCATGCCAAGCAATTGCGCGTTAGCTGGCGCTTTTACGTCAAACTTTAAATTACCATAAACGCCTACATTGACTGCGCCTAATTGATTAAAGCGCTTCGCATCATCAACTGTTTGCGCGGCAATCGCGCTTAAATCTTGCAAGCCACCTGTCATTAAACTTCCAAGTTTTTTGTAACCTTTGGCAGATTTCTCAGATAAGCGCGCATTTAAAAGTAGCAGCGAAATATTTTGTTGTTTGCAACTTGCGATCAAATTAAACCACAGCTCGGTTTCCATTAATAAACCGATTGTTGGCTTAAAATGTGTTAAAAAACCTTTAACCGCAAATGGTAAATCGTAAGGTAAATAAACGCGCATGACTGCATCATTAAATAACTGCGTGCTGGTTTCACGTCCTGTAGGTGTTGTGTGGGTAAGTAGTAGCTGATACTGCGGGTATTGCAATTGCAAGGCTTTGATGAGCGGCGCGCAAGCGCGAGTTTCGCCAACTGAAACGCAATGCAACCAAATCACTGGTTTACTTGGTTTTATATTGTAAAAACCAAAGCGCTCTGCCCAATGCTGCCTGTAAGCAGGCTGTTTAATGCCGCGTAACAGCAGTTTTATTGGCACAAAGGGCAGCACAACACATAATAAACACGAGTATAAAAATCGATTCATGCTGCATCTTCTCATGAAACTAGATTTTCCTATGAAGCTAGCAAAAATTTATGCAGTTTTGATCAATAATAGTCGTGTTCAAACTCAATTTTTCAAACTTTTTTAGTTTATTAATTTATTTTAACAATGTCAGTAACCGCTCACATTAATGCAATCCTAACACTGGCTTTATATTCGTTAAAAAGCCTAAATAATAGCTCGTTGATCTTAATAAAATTAAATTGACGAACACTAAATAAAGGCATAAATTACTAGATCAATCACAATATGTTGTGTTTTAAACAATATAGCTTTACAAATTCTATAGTCCAATAAAATTTGTTATTTAGAATCACAGAGTTAGCGTTTACAGTGCGCCTAACTTGTCGCTAACAGGAGTTTTACATGCTAAAAGCCGTTGAATCAATTATGAAACCATCAGACCCAAATCAAATAGATAATCAAAGCCAAATCAATATTCCAATGCAATCTGTTTCATTGGATATTTGGGATAAAAAATATCGATTAAAGTCTAAAAATGGCGATCATATTGATGCAGATATGGATTCATCATATGCCCGCGTGGCGCGCGCATTGGCTGACGTGGAAACGACTGAAGAAAAAAGAAACGAATGGCATGGAAAATTTCATTGGGCATTACGTCGCGGCGCAATACCGGCAGGTCGAATAACCTCAAACGCAGGCGCGCTTGAGCATAAACCAGCTACTTCAACCATTAACTGTACCGTATCAGGCGTGGTTGAAGACAGCATGGATAATATTTTAGGCAAAGTGCATGAAGCTGGCTTAACCTTAAAAGCAGGTTGCGGCATTGGTTATGAGTTTTCAACCCTTCGCCCAAAAGGCGCATTTGTGGCGGGTGCTGGCGCCTATACATCTGGCCCGTTAAGTTTTATGGATATTTACGACAAAATGTGTTTTACCGTATCAAGCGCGGGTGGCCGTCGAGGTGCGCAAATGGCTACTTTTGATATTGCTCACCCCGATGTAACCGATTTTATAAAAGCTAAACGTGAAAATGGCCGCTTACGCCAATTTAATTTAAGTTGCTTAATCACAAAAGAATTTATGGAGGCGGTAAAGGCCGATGCTGAGTGGAAATTGGCTTTTCCTGTGACTGAAAAAGAGGCGATTGTTGATGCGCTTAACACCAATGACGACACACAAGTGGTGTGGCGCGAATGGCCAGTTAAAGGCAAATATTTAACTAAAATGGATGGCATCGATGCAGGAAAAGTAGCCTGCCGCGTATATAAAATAATCAAAGCCCGCAGGCTGTGGGATGTGATCATGAGTAGCACTTATGATTTTGCTGAGCCTGGTTTTATATTGATCGACCGCGTCAATGAGATGAACAATAACTGGTTTTGCGAAAATATTCGCGCAACCAACCCTTGTGGCGAACAACCCTTGCCGCCTTATGGCGCTTGTCTTTTAGGTTCAGTTAATTTAACTAAATTTGTCACCAAGCCATTTACCGATGAAGCCACTTTTAATTGGGCAGAATACCGCGAGGTAGTAGCCATTTTTACGCGTATGTTAGATAACGTCGTAGAAATTAACGGCCTGCCGCTACAGCAGCAACGCGATGAAATTGCCCGCAAACGTCGCCACGGCATGGGTTATTTGGGCTTGGGCAGTGCATTAACCATGATGAAAATGAAATATGGCGATGATGCATCGCTTAAATTTACCGATGAAGTAACCCGCATGATGGCCGAAGTGGGCTGGGAAGTGGGCGTGCAATTGGCTGAAGAAAAAGGTGCGGCGCCGATTATGGAAGAAAAATTTGAAATTACCGCCGATATGCTGGCCAAACGACCAGAAATGGCGGCCGATGGCATTAAAGTGGGCCAGAAAATCACTGGCAAAGTGTTGCTGGGCAAATATAGCCGTTATATGCAACAGTTTCCTGAAGGATTACGCAACCAAATAGCGACTAAAGGCGTGCGCTTTACGCATCACAGCTCTATCGCACCAACAGGTACGATTTCTCTTTCTTTAGCCAATAATGCCAGCAACGGCATCGAGCCAAGTTTTGCGCACCATTACGCACGTAATGTGATTCGCGAAGGTAAAAAGAGTAAAGAAAAAGTTGATGTGTTTAGCTTTGAATTACTGGCTTACCGCGAGTTAATCAATGCTAAAGCCATGCCATTTTCTGAAAAAGAAGACGAAAAGCTGCCCGATTACTTTTTAGATTCATCCACCATTATGGCCAAAGCCCACGTAGATATTCAAGCCGCATCGCAAAAATGGATCGATAGCAGTATTTCTAAAACCATTAACGTGCCAACCGATTACGATTTTGAAGATTTTAAAAATATCTACTTATACGCTTACGACAAAGGCTTAAAAGGCTGTACCACGTTTAGGTTCAACCCAGAAGCATTTCAAGGCGTATTGGTAACTGAGAAAGATTTAGAAAGTACCACATATAAATTTACGCTAGATGATGGCAGCGAGATCGAAGTTAAAGGCAATGAAGAGATTGAATATGATGGCGAGATTCATTCAGCGGCTAATCTATACGATGCCCTAAAAGAAGGTTACTACGGCAAGTTTTAAGCGGCTTTTTTTGTTAAAACCGCGTTGCCTTTAAATTTTTAATCCTCATGTACTCAATGTATATTAGAGTAAAAAATCCAAACACGCTTTGTTTTAAATGCACACGCTAAGCTTAAAACTGAATAAATTTTAATGTAGGAGCGACGCCCTCGTCGCGATAAACGGTAAAAAATTAAGTAGGCGTGTTTTTAATCACAAAAAATCGGGGCGAGTCGCCCCTCCTACAAAAAAAGGAGAAACAAAATGGCGGTAAAAATAGACAAAAAAATCACTGGCTACGCGCTGGTGAACGAGCAAGATAAACTAGATGCGGCTGCGAAAGCACTCGAATCTAGCCAAAAAGTAGTACAAATTGGCGAGCCGCTAGAACGCCCAGAAAAAATCACTGGCAGCACCTATAAAGTAAAAACGCCAGTCACCGAACATGCGCTCTACATCACCATTAACGATGTGGTAATGAATGAAGGCACCCCGCAAGAACATCGCCGCCCGTTTGAGATATTCATAAACTCTAAAAACATGGATCACTTTCAATGGATAGTCGCCCTAACCCGCGTGATGTCCGCCGTGTTTCGTAAAGGTGGCGATATTACGTTTTTGGTAGAAGAACTTAAAAGCGTGTTTGAACCAAGCGGTGGCTACTTTAAAAAAGGCGGCAAATTTGTACCCAGTTTAGTGGCCGAAATTGGCGATGTGGTCGAACAACATTTGCAATCAATCGGCATGCTTAAAAAATCAGGCTTAGATGAACATCAACAAAAATTAGTAGATGATAAACGCGCTGAATACCATGGTAAATATGCCCAACCAAACGAAGAAATCAATACAGAAGGCTTTCCAAAAGGCGCGCAACTTTGTAATAAATGTAATACCAAAGCGGCGATTATTATGGATGGGTGTTTGACTTGTTTGAATTGTGGGGAAAGTAAGTGTGGTTAATAATCCAAAAGTGAATAATTTAGATTGGAGAGAATTTTTAAAAGAGTTACGAAAGTTATCACCTGATACTCAATTATTTACTACAATTGAAGCAGAGTTTATAAAAGCAGAACACTTAATTAACTGCATGTCATATTATTATGAGTTGCAAACTAAAATTCCAAGAATCAATGTTGACAGTTTTTTTGGCTCTAAAAATAATTCCAGTTTGTTATATTACGATCCAAAAGATATGACTATCAATATAAGTTCAAAATTAATAGAAAAGTATTTCAAAGATAAAAATTCAGCTGAATTAGAAAAAACTCACTATGAATTTTTATGGGGAATTGCACATGAGTATTTTCACCATGGAAGAAATCACATTGCAATTTGGAATAAATATGGAATTGTAGAAAACGATGTCTCATCAGAGCATAATCAAATTCTATTATGTTTAGAGGATGACGCTGATACCTTGGCAACAGCTGTGTTGTATCGACATTTTTTAAATACTGTTCATAAAGGTGCAGATTCATATAATATTAAATTAAAGGTTTTAGCTGCATTGTATAAAACGATTCGTTTGAAAATACAAGAGACAAAAAATCGCATTCTGACAACACATCCTGCTTGGACTACTAGGCTCTGCTCACAAATAATAAAGCTGTCAGAGTTAGATAACGTTTCTAATGACCCTCAGTGTCCAAAAGTACGTATTACTAAATTTACTATGTTTCAGCAAGGCTTGTTAACAGATGAGCTATTAAAAATGGAAAAAGACTATTGCGATGATTTAGATTTAAAACACTATATTTTAAAGCCAGTTAATCTCTCTGAAATAGATGAAAATTTAAGAAAAGCTGTTCCTAACAAACCCAACTATCCTATAACACAACGATTTTTAGATTTATATCGTTTAAATGAAACTACAAAAGAAATAGAGGAGTTTTTTAAAAAAAATTGTAACTTGCCTGGATTAAGTGATCCTAAAAGGCAATGGCAACCAGAACATGTGGAACAAATTTAAGTTTGTATATTTGAGTCAATCAGTGTTTATGTTTTTTTCGCCTTTAGGTGAGATACTTTATTTTGCTTGTCCAAAATAAAGTATCCAAACAAAAAGACACCCCCTACCGCTTATTTCCTGTGATGATTCAAAAAGTTGGGCGCTGCGGAACTCGCCCTAACAAGCCACACAAACCGTGGCTTGTTGCGCAACCCAAACAGGTCCTCGCTCAAAACCTCCCAACTTTTTAAATCATCACAGGCGCGGTAGCAGGGGATTTAAGGTCAAAACCAATTAAGTGCGTGTGGCTATCGCAGTTAATGGTAGATGAATTAGTGGAAAGGTCGTCATTCTGGCGTAGGCCAGAATCCAGTCGAGTATCAATTTGAGCAATGTAAATTTATTGCAGCAACGCTAGTTGCAACCTTGCCTGGATTCTGGCCTTCGCCAGAATGACGGTTGTGGTGTGACTATTTGCCAGTAAAAGTTATAGCTTGTAATACTATGATATACTTTTTTTATTGTATATCATTTAAGGAAAAAATCTATGCAAGTCGCAAAATGGGGTAACTCGCTTGCGGTGCGATTGCCTGCTAGTGTGGTGCAAGCGCTTGATTTAAAAGAGGGTGAGGAGTTGGAATTGCATGTGTTGGGCGATAGAACTGTTGCCGTTAGTAAGCAGCCTAGTGCAATAGAGCTTTTGAAGCGGTTGCGTGGATTGCGTGGGCGTTTACCAGCAGATTTTCGCTTTGACCGTTTAGAAGCAAATGAGCGAGAAGTGGATTGAGTAAGCCTTTTATTGATAGCAATATTATTTTATATTTGTTTTCAAGTGATGCGTTTAAGGCAGATATTGCAGAGGCAATATTGGCGGATGGCGGCATTATTAGTGTGCAGGTGCTAAATGAAGTGGTGTCAGTTTGCACGCGCAAATTAAAACTTAGCTGGGATGAGATTGATGCGTTGTTGGTAGCAGTAAAAGCTAACCTACAGATTGTACCGCTAACGGTTGCCACACATGATTTGGCAATCAAACTTTGCAAGCAATATCAATTATCGTTTTACGATGCGCATATTTGTGCAGCTGCATTAATTGCGCAATCTGAAGAGTTGATTTCTGAAGATATGCAAGATGGTTTGAATATTGATGGGTTGTTAATACAAAATCCATTTAAATAACGTAGTTAAGCAAGGTGAATTATTAACCCTCGCCAATTCAATTTTAACCTTGCACAACGTGGCGTTAAACCCCCACCTACAAATACTTGAAAAATTTAATACTACATTCAATCTGGCCATCTTTTAAGATGGCTTTTATTTTGAGCTGACAATTTTACGATGATGCGTATAATTGCGCTCCAAACATTAACCATAATTACCTCTCGGCTGTTTGACGCCTTTGAATATACGGATGATTTCGTGGATTCAACTAATTTAAGGAACTACACCATTGACCAACGCACAACGCAGAGCGCTTGCGCTTATCCATAACGCTAAAATGAATGCATTAAGTATCGAGAGCAAGCCTACAAAAAGTAACGGGTTTTGCCCGCATGAGGCAGGTGCTTATTACATTGCAACGGTTGCCAATGTTGGCAAAAACATTAATTTACTAGACATGGAAATCGCGCGGCCTGGTTACTCTTATACGATTACCGCTATTAATTTTGAACAGGATATTGAAACGGGTAAATGGGTGTGGTTTGATGGCAAAGAGAAGTTATCACCGCGCAATAACCAGAATAGTTGGCGGCTTGGCAGTTATAAGTTATATGACACTCGCGATGAGGCAGAGGCTGAACTGCAAAAAGCTATGTTAAAAAATGGTGATCGCGTATCTAACGTACATGTGTTGCCAGATGATGTGACAGCTTTGAAGAAGATTCGTAGTGCGCATCATCCAGATCGCAATAACCCCGATTCTGATCACGATCTTTATCAAGCGGTGATTGAGAAAATGGACAGGATGCGTGCGGTAAGTGCGTAGGCTTTAACCTAAGAATCACCTACTTAGTTCATGGCTTTTGAACCTTGCGTACCCTATCTTGAAACATTGAGCTTGGGACATTTCACAATGTGGGGTTAAAACCCACCTACAATATTGTGGTTAAACCTCCATATAAAAAGCTGGGACAATTTTAATCAAAGTTATAGCAACTCTTCCACATGCTTTTTAATATTTACCGCAATCTTTTTGGTGGGCAAATCATTATCATCCCCGCCAAACGGGTCTTCAATCTCTTCGGCTATTAGCTCTAAACTAGCCAGCACGTAGAATATAAACACCACTACTGGAATAACGTAATAGCCTAAGTTAAATACATAGCCAAACGGCAATGTCATGATATAAAAAAAGATGAATTTTTTAATAAATGCGCTGTATGAGTAAGGGATTGGCGTGTTTTTTATGCGCTCGCAAGCGCCGCAAATATCGGCAAATGATTGTAGCTCGGCATTGATGATGTAAAACTGGTCACCTGTAATTTTGCCTGAAGTATATAGCGCGTTTGCTCGGTGAAATATTAGTTTAGCCACTTGGTTAGGGTGGTGTTTGTGGTGGTCAATCTCTAAATCTAGCCCTTCAAACAACACCTGGCTGACTTCTTCGTTCAACAAATGCTTGGAAAGCACCGAGGCATACGCTGGAATTGCCTTTTTGAAAAAATTTCTATCGGCATCATTATCTAAATCATGAGGTAAATA
This sequence comes from Methylotenera sp., assembly GCA_043759515.1. Taxonomy (GTDB): domain Bacteria; phylum Pseudomonadota; class Gammaproteobacteria; order Burkholderiales; family Methylophilaceae; genus Methylotenera_A. Next base: position 37,814 of record JAYVLK010000002.1, on the reverse strand, counting down.
AGCCGATAATTTAATAGCTAGATTCCGGCTGTTATTAACCAAAGCGCCCCATAATTTTCTACCCTCCCACCAGCGCTCATAGGCGGTGTTGGTTCTATAAGCCAGTAATAAAGACAACACAAATCCAACTGTGCTGTGCATTAGCGGAATATTTTTAACATGACTATTTTCGGATAATTGCCAAAATTCTAATTCCAAATAAGCAATGCCACCTGAATATAACCCAATGAAAATCATCATGGGAATAAGTTTTCGAAAGGTATCCGCCTCGTGAAAACGGAAGATAAAAGTAATCCAGTCTTTTGGGTTGTATTGAATCATTTTTTGAAGTTTTATGTGAATAGTTTATTAAGAAGCTGAACTGATTTTAACATGGCAACCTATTAGAGCGAGTTCTTGAACCTACGAATAATTTTAGATAAAAAAACGCCAGCAACTAGCTGGCGTTTTTTTAATTACTACAAATATTGTTTGGTTATAAAGCCTTAAGAATGCCGACCCATTTTACTTGCCGTATAAATGCTATATAAAGCTGAAAGCCCTACAAGGGTATAAACTAACCTTGTAACTGTGGTCATTTCACCAAACAACGTGGCTACTAAATCAAAGTTAAATAGCCCGATTAAGCCCCAGTTTACGCCACCGATGATCAGCAATGTCATTGCTATCCAGTCAACTGCGGTCATTCTATTATCTGTTAATTTATCCGAAACATTACCAAAAGCACTGTTACTACGGCGGTCTAAGGTATGCCGTTTTTCTGTTATGGTAGCCATGATTACTTCTCCTTTTTGGTCAAACGCTCATTTTGAGCCAAAGCCTATATAAATCTGTGCGCTTGCACACACTTTGTAACTATTTTTGCAGTTTAATATATGTGACGTCGCTTGTTTTTTTAACGCAAGCTGCGCATTCGCTATTAAGCTTAAAATTGAAGAGCTTTTAAATCGTTTTCCCAATTAAAAAGGCATAGCACTTAATAAAGGTGCTATGCCCAAAATTTAAACTAAATGTAAATTAATTTATCGTGCCGTGCCTTTACGTATCATGTTCCAAATAGCAATCACTATAACTGCACCAACTATCGAAACTAAAATTGAAGGAATGCTTAACGCGTTTTGGTTAATCGTGGATACGCCTACTAATGGTGATATTACGTAACCGCCAACCCAAGCTCCTACTATACCAATCACAATGTTTAAAATAGTGCCTTGTTGTCCATCCGTTTTCATTATTAAGCTTGCTATCCAGCCTACTAATGCACCTACTAAAATCCATATAATAAATCCCATTTTCTACCCTTTAAGTTGGTTAATGATAGATAAATTATAAGTTGATGCGAATAATCAACTATAGGCGGATTACTACTGTTCTTGTTAGCCGTTTCCTACAAAATAAGTTATTTTGATATAGGTACTTGCAGGTTATTTGTGCTTACATCCACACAATTAGCTTGTATCCATTTGCCAGTAATTTGCGCTTTATCGTCAACATTTACACCTTGCGCCACACCAGTAAACTGCACAGTGCCAGCAAAGCTCTCCGCGTTTGTAACGGTGGCTTGCGCAATTGCATCACCTTTAAAATTTGCGTTGTTACAAGTAAATTCGGCTTTATAAACATTGCTATTTCGGCTTGATTTTTTAACAACACATGCAAGATCGTTTTGTGCTAAAACAGGCAATGTCTTCAAATCAGACATTTCTTGTGTAATGCATGCTTGTGAAATAGCTTCGCCCATTTCAACTTGAGGTAAATCCAAGCCATACTCGTTTGCTAGATCAGTAATACGCTGCATTTTATCTGCTGGAATATGCGGTACGAGCAAAAGCAAATCGGAGCTAGTTTTAATTTGCCATAAACCAGGGCGCACACTGATTTCTGCAGATTCTGCGCTTTGGCATAACGTTGTTGCGATAAACAATAAAAAGCTAAAAAAGATGTTAGATTTCATATAGAAATAATTTTACAGATTAAGCATCATGCAACATCACATTAAGCTGATCAATTACTTCTGCCCAATCGGCATCTTTATTCAATTCTTCTTGCAAAAATGCACTTTGAGAAGGCGACCAAAAAGGCGCATCGGAAAGCAGCACATCAGTTGGCAAATGCTTATGCATGTTGATAAAAAGCTCTATTTCAGTATCGCTAGTTGCTAAACCCAATTGCGCAAATAAATCATTCATTGTGATCATAATCAGTCTCGATATTTGTTTTTCATGCAAAACATTAAGTGTAAGCCGTTAAATCAACTGTAAGGCGATTAATAAAAAGAACTTATTTTACTAAATAATATTTTTAAAAAATCAAAACTTTCATTTGTGTTTGTATAAATTTAGGCGTATAAATTTAATAGTAGTTTGTACTTAAAAGCACAGCTAAACCAATCATTTGGAGACGCTTATCGACACTTTAAAATTAGCTTTACAGCAGTTAAAAATTTGAAGTTAAACACCTTGCCAGTGATAGTAACTGGCCTAATTGGCAGCCCTTAAGCCAAAATGTAACGCCGCTTTTATGCGGCGTTACTGTTTTATAAATTGGACTTTAATCAAGAGATCATTCAAGGCAAACCGATCACCTTAAGATATTCTTCTAGCGTAATGGTAAGCCTTTCTAGCGAATTATTAATTTCATCTAAACGCGAATCTGTATTTAGATGTAGCTTTTCTAATAAGGCCTTATGCGATTCAACTGCATCAACGTGTTCAGTGAATTTAATATGTTTCAATTCTTCAATAGCCATGATTTAGTCTCCAAAATTATTTTATGGGCATCAAATTTTTAGTTTACACCAATTAAACCCGATTATTTAGTCCAATAACTCGGGCGATTGTTAGGTTCAAAGATCTGCATATCGGTGCGGCCTAAATTGGTTAAAGCTTCGCTTTCTGATACTTTACTTCCAGATACTTCACTTTTTGATTTATCGGCTAGCAATTTTGCTGCTGGCTGTGCATATTCTAGCCATTTCGTGTTTTGCCTATAACCGTTGTCACGCATGCAATTGCTAATGGTTGTCGTTTTTTTGGCCAAGCGCACCACCATTTGAAACTCGATAATCGGCACGTCATTTGCAACCGATCTCTCGCCAAAATCAAGGCATTTTGCACCAATTTTGATTAATTCTTTTTGCGCTGGCGTTAATGTAGGTGTGTTTGGCACATCGTTTTTTGTAAGATAAAAATAGGCATTGGCTACAATAGCCAAAGTAACGAACAAAATCACCACTGGCTTGACTAATTTATTTATCATTTTTCAAAGCCCTTAAATATCAAAGCCCTTAAAGTATTTTTGATTAATTGATTTTTAGTGTGCCTGTCACGTCGTCCTTTTTTAGCATTGCTGCGCTTAGCATTGCGTTTATCAATCACCAATTCATCAATATGCGTTAAATCGTCTAAATTAGAAATATTTTGAGGCGAGCTTCTTTTAGTCATTATTTTTTAATTAAATTTAGTTATTTAATTAAGATAAGTAAAATTCGTAAAAAGTTTTGTCACATTTAATTTAAACTCTATTTATGAATTTCTACTTAGCCATAATATTTTTACAAAGCGACAATTAGTGCGATCTTTTCATGAAACTCTAAATAATCGGCTGCCAAATGTATATGTGACCAAATGGTTGATTGGTATAAATGTGCTGGTTTTTGTAGCCATGCTCGGTCAAGGCGCGGGTTTTTGGCATTCACCAAACGATATTCAACTCGTTTGGGGAGCAAATTTTGGCCCTGCCACGCAAGATAAACAATGGTGGCGCTTGGGCAGTGCCTTGTTTTTGCATTTTGGTGCAATTCATTTAGCACTTAATAGTTTTGCGCTGTGGGATGTTGGCCAATTAGCTGAGCGCATGTATGGGCATTTGCGTTTTATTGGCATTTACATATTGAGTGGCTTAAGCGGTAATTTGCTCTCGCTAGTGGTGCAGGGTAATTCAGCGGTATCAGGCGGGGCATCGGGCGCAATATTTGGCATTTATGCCGCTGTGCTGGTTTTTTTATGGCGCGAACGCGCAACCATTTCTGCTCACGAATTTAAATGGCTATTTTGGGGTGGCAGTGCATTTGCCGTTTTTTCTATTCTATTAGGGTTTGTTATTCCTGGTATTGATAATGCTGCGCACATTGGTGGGTTTTTGGCGGGAATATTAGCCAGTATTATATTTTCGCAGCGCATTACTGCGCGTATTATGCCTATAAAATATAGCGTAAGCGCGGCGGGCTTAACTGTAATAGCAAGTTTCATTCTGTTTAAAAATCTACCAGCGCCTAAATATTTTTGGAGCGATGAATTATTAATACGTAACCAAATTAACGCATTTTTATACCAAGATCAAGCCATTAATCGATCTTGGCTAGAAATTATGCATGAGGGCAATAAAGGCGTTGAAAGTTTCGATGCCAAAGATTTTGAGTCATTGGCTGGAAAAATTGATTATTTGATCAGTGAACCTTACGAAAAAAGCTTTCAAGAGCTCTCAAAATTACCTAATAATCCAGCCTTGCCATCTGCCATGAAGTTAGAGCAAATTTTGTTATATGCAGAAAAGCGCAAGCAGGAATCAAAAGCCATCTCAAAACAATTAAGGCAAAATAACGAGCAGGCAAACAAAGAGCAAGCGCTAAAGCCGCCTTAATCACTCAAAAGTAAAAAATTAATCACCCAATTTAAGGTCAAGCGTTTATGATGTTTTATTAACTTACAAGGAGAAATACCGTGGCAAAAGGACAAATTAAAAGTAATAAAGAAACAAAAAAACCTAAAAAAAGCAAAGATGTGGTTGTGCCAAATAGCTCTGTTATACCAATGAAACCAGTGCCTAAAAAGTAAGTTTTATTAAATTAGCATTAACTAATTAACTGCCTTTACCTAAAACGGCTTTAAAGAAATTATTTTCGTTGATGAGACTTTGAGTCTTGAAGTTCCAGGTCTTTGAGTTCAAGGTCTCGAAGTTTTGGCGCAAGTTTGGCGGTTATTCCAACGATTGATAAAGTCATCACGCCGCCAAAAATAACCGAAGGCACTAATCCCAGCAATCGGGCGGCCACGCCCGATTCAAATGCGCCAAGCTCGTTGGACGATCCAATGAAAATGCCGTTAATGGCAGATACTCGTCCACGCATATTATCTGGCGTGGCCAATTGCAATATGGTTTGACGCATCACAACCGATACACCATCAGCAATGCCAGACAACAGCAGCATAAAAGCAGCCACCCAAAAACTGGTGCTTATACCAAAGCCAATGATGCATAAACCAAAGCTTGCCACAGCGCCCAATAACCAACGTCCTGCATGCATATTAATAGGGTAGCGGGTTAACACTAGCCCAGTCATAATTGCGCCAATGGCAGGGGCGGTGCGTAATATACCTAAACTTTCTGGCCCTAAATGATAAACATCTTGAATAAAAGCAGGCAACAAAGCCACAGCACCGCCAAAAAGTACAGCGAACATATCTAGCGCTAATGCACCTAATACGATTTGATGACCCCACACAAAGCGCAAGCCTTGCGCGATGCTGGCAAACACGGCTGGGCTTTCTGCCGCTTTTTTAGGTTCTTGTAGTTTAATAGCGCTAATGGCGATTGCAGCACCCACACACAAAACAGTGGCAAGTGTATAAGCAACAGTTTTGCTGGCAAAACCAACCAATAAACCGCCAATGGCTGGGCCAAGAATTAGCCCAATTTGAAATGCGGCACTACCAATGCCAGTTGCGCGCGCAAACTGGTCACGCGGCAAAATAATAGCAAATAATGTGCTGTAACTTGGCGCGATAAAAGCGCGGGCGATACCCGTAAAAGCGATGGATGCGTAAATCCATAAGCTAGTATTTGCATCAACCTGGCTACCAAACCAGCCTAGTGAAACAATGGTTAAAGTTAGGGCATTAACACTTAACAAAACCGCCGCTAAAGCACCAAAAAATCGCCTTGAACAATAGTGATCTACCGCATGGCCAGCAAATAGAGCGCAACTAAAATAGGGAATAACCTCTGCCAGGCCGATTAAACCTAATGCCAGCGGATCGTGGGTTAACTCATAAATATGCCAGCCAACTGTTACTGCTAATATTTGATAAGCCAATACGAGTTGAACGCGAAAAGCTAATAATTTAAAAAAGGCGTGATTGTGGACTTTAAAGATGGGTGAACTAAAAAATTGGCTTTTAAAAATTGGCATAAATGAATCGTCTAATGAAATATCAGTGTACTATCAATTGCCAGTTTTATTCAGCTGGTTGGCTAGAATTAAGGCCAAGTGCAGCGAATAAGGCAGTAAGTAGTTAATAACTAATGAACGAGTTAAAGACTACCGATGAGTCGTCCTTGACCCAGTGGGATTCTGCCGATATAGATTGGGCGCACTGATTAATGCTGCACCCTTAACAACGTTAAGGTTAAGGTTAACTTGCTTTATTTTCTAATACTTAACGGGTTATCAAGTAAAATCTATGTAAATTGTAATAAATCAAATTAAAACGAAAGCAATACTTGTATATTTCCCAACAAATCGCCGCCATTGCCATATCAAATGTATTGGCTGGCCGTAATTTAACCCTAGCATTGCCTGATGCGCTTGATGCGTACCCTGCTGCCACACCGCAACAACGTGGTGCAGCGGCAGATTTAAGTTATGGCACGTTGCGTTATTACGGGGAGACGAACGCTTATTTGGTCAAGCTGCTAGAAAAACCTTTGAGTAACACGCATATAACCACTCTTTTGCTAGTGGCTATTTATCAATTATTGCACGATAAAGCAGATGATTTTACCGTGGTGAATCAAGCAGTTGAAGCCGCAGGTGACGCTAAACCGCGCTGGGCAAAAGGTTTGGTTAATGGCGTTTTGCGCAACTTTTTGCGCCAAAAAGATCAGCTTGCAATTGCATTAAAACAAGATGAAGTAGCTTTGTATTCTTACCCACAATGGTGGATCAATAAATTAAAAACGCAATATCCCAATAATTGGGCGGCTATACTAAACACAGGCAACACCCACCCACCCATGAGTTTACGGGTAAATGCCCGAAAAACCAGTGCAAAAGAATATGTGCAATTTTTATCGCGGCAAGCTATTGCGGCCGAACAGGTAGGCGAATACGCGGTTATTTTGCAGCAACCTATTTCAGTTGAAAAAGTGCCTGGCTTTGCCGATGGCGTTGTATCAGTGCAAGATTATGGTGCGCAATTGGCTGCGAAATTGTTAGATCTAGCGCCTAATATGCAAGTACAAGATTTGCAAGTACAAGATTTGCAATTATTAGATGCGTGTTCTGCGCCAGGCGGAAAAACTGGCCATATTTTAGAGCTGGCAAATGTTCACTTAACCGCGCTAGATAACGATGCCAGTCGTTTAAGTCGAGTAGAAAGTAATTTAGCGCGATTAGCATTGAACGCTAAATTATTAACTGCAGATGCAGCAACATTTGACTGCACACAATTATTTGACCGCATTTTAGCTGATGTTCCTTGCACGGCATCTGGCATTGTGCGGCGTCATGTGGATATCAAATGGTTAAGGCGCGAATCTGATATTGCCTCATTTTGCATTCAACAAGCAGCAATTTTGGCTAATTTGTGGCAATTATTAGCAAAAGGCGGTAAATTGCTTTATGTGACTTGTTCCATATTTAATGAAGAAAATCAACAACAAATAGACGCTTTTTTACAAAAACATAATGATGCAACGCAATTGCCATTAAGCTTAACAATTGAGCTTGAAAATAATATTCAACAAACTAATGGTCAACTTATTCCTAATAGCTACCACGATGGCCTTTTTTACGCGCTTTTACAAAAAAATTAACCTGCGCTTTGGGTTGATTTTAAATCTGACATTAAGCTTGTTTTTAAGCTTATTGCTAGGCTCACTGTTAAGTTCACCCGCCGCGTTTGCGGCTACTAACAGCATTTTAATCAAACAAGCAGATTTGCAGTTAACAGATGATTATTACTTTTTGAACGCTGAATTAAGTATCAATTTTGACGCAGAAACAGAAGAGGCGATTAATAAAGGCGTGCCACTACATTTTTTAATCGAGTTTCAAGTAGTAAGCCCGCGTAAATATTGGTTTGATGACGAAATCATCACAACTACAAACCGCGTAGCATTAAGTTATCACGCGTTAACCAAGCAATATCTGATCAAGCGAGATACCCATCAAAAATCATTTGAAACTCTGGATGAGGCCATAGATGAGTTATCGCAATTATCAGATTTAAAAGTGTTTGAAAAAACTTTGATCGAAAAAGATGGTGACTATAAAGCCGCTATATTGATGCGCTTAGATCAAACCAAACTACCCAAGGCTATTCAAGTGGATGCGATCGCCTCTGAGCAGTGGAATATCACTTCTCAAAAATATGAGTGGCCATTAAAACCGCTAAATAAATAAACAAATAAAGTCTAAGCAAAAAGCCAAACTAGAAGTTTCATGAAAACGATTTTATTTACAAGTGTTGCAATTGGCGTGGTGCTGCTATATTTGCTCTCCCTTGCCAGCACTAACAGCACAATTAGTGGCGATTACTACAAGATTTTGTTGTATCTCAATATTGCATTAGCAGGCGTATTAGTCTTGTTAATTGCCACCCAGCTTTGGCACTTAACTAGAAAAATCAAAACTGGTGTAATGGGTAGCCGTTTGTCGCTTCGTCTGCTTGGCACATTCGCTTTAATGGCCATTATCCCAGGTTTAATCGTCTACGTAGTAAGTGTCAATTTTTTAACGCGCTCTATTGAATCTTGGTTTAACGTAAAAGTTGAATCAGCCCTTGATGGCGGTTTAAGTTTAGGCCAGCGCGCGCTAGATATTATGCTTAAAGATGTAGAAGACAAAGCCGAAAATATGGCCACCACCTTGGCTTTTCAACCATCGCGCACGCAATACAGCTTGCTAAACGATTTGCGCGAAAAGTCAGGCATTCAAGACGCTGCGATACTATCGATTGAAGGGCGAATCATTTCAGTTTCTAGTAGTGACGCCAACAGCTTTTTGCCAGAGCTACCAAGCGTGCCTCAATTGCGTCAAGCCCAAAACCGCGTATACGGCAAAATTGAGCCTATATTAAATAAAGGTTTGTATATGCGTGTGTTAGCGCCTGTAAGTGTACAAGAGCTAGCGGGCGAAACGCTTATACTGCAATTGATGCAGCCAGTGCCTAAATCGCTATCCAATACTGCAGAGGCTGTACAAGAAGTTTATCGCGATTATCAAGAGTTATCCTACAGCCGTGGCTCAATTAAAGACGTATTTGCGCTGACCTTAACTTTGGTATTGATGTTAGCCATGTTGTCAGCTTTAGCCATTGCTTTTGTGCTAAGCCGCCGCCTATCTCAACCATTAGCCGTGTTAGCAGAAGGTACGCGCGCTATCGCCAGCGGCGATTACAGTATTGTGCTGCCAGAGCATGGCAAAGATGAATTAGGCATACTGGTTAAATCTTTTAACAGCATGACGCGCCAACTTGATGATGCAACTCAAGCCGCTGAGAGTAATCGTGCACGAGTAGAAGCAGCGCGTAGCTATTTAGAAACCATTCTTGCGCATTTATCTTCTGGTGTATTGGCTATCAACGAAAAAGGTGAGCTGCGTACTTATAACTTAACTGCCAGTACCATTTTGGGTTTGAATCTAGCGCAATATGAAAACCAAAAATTTACTTTAATTGCAGAAAATGAAGCTTTTTTGGCAGAATTTATTAGCTTGATCAAAACGCATTTTGAATTAACTAAAAATAAAGATTTGGTTAAAACAGAACTCACTCGGCAAATTGAATTAGTTAAGCCGCAAGGCAAGCAGCTATTGTTAGTGCGAGCCACGCGCTTGCCAGATAACGTTAACGCTTTGAATATTATAAAAAGTACCGCCGATAATGGCTTTGTGGTGGTGTTTGATGATGTGACTAACATGGTACAAGCCCAGCGCGATGCTGCATGGGGTGAGGTAGCAAGGCGCCTTGCGCATGAAATTAAAAATCCGCTTACGCCTATTCAGTTATCGGCTGAGCGATTGCAATATAAACTAGCCAATAAATTAGAGCAAGACGACGCCACTATGTTAAAACGCGCCACTGAAACCATTGTTAACCAAGTGAGCGCCATGAAAACCATGGTGAATGAATTTAGCGAATATGCCCGCGCGCCCTCTGCGCATTTAACCAAAATCAACATTAATAGCTTGATTAAAGACGTATCGATGTTATACGAAAATGCCCGTGACGAAATGGGTAACGTAGCCACAACGCAGGCCAAGATCACATTTGATTTAAATAACAGTTTGCCAGATATAATGGGCGATGCCACTATGCTGCGCCAAGTTTTACACAACTTAATGCAAAATGCACAAGACGCATTAACCCTTGTAAAAAACCCTGAGATCAACGTGCAAACATCAAATGATGAAACCAACATTAAGCTAATTGTCAAAGATAATGGCCAAGGCTTTCCGCCAGATTTGATTTCACACGCGTTTGAGCCTTATGTAACAACTAAAGCGCACGGCACAGGTTTAGGGTTAGCCATTGTTAAAAAAATGGTAGAAGAGCATTTAGGGCAAATTAAAATTGAAAATAACGCGACAAGCGGCGCTTGTATCACCATAATCATGCCCATACCTGTAACCGCACTGCCGATTGTAATCTCCGAAAAAATCAATACACAAAACAAGATACAAATAAGCGGGCTAAAAGATAAGCAAACAGGCGCACAGGCTTATGAAAAAACTAAAAGCACCAAAAAAACGGCTAGGAAAACTTAAAAATGGCATCAAGAAACATACTAATAGTAGATGACGAAATTGGGATTCGTGAATTGTTAAGCGATATTTTGCTAGATGAAGGCCATCAGGTATCAGTAGCAGAAAACGCCCAAGCTGCGCGCGAGGCAAGGTTAAAGCAGCGCCCCGATTTAGTATTGCTAGATATTTGGATGCCCGATTGTGATGGCATAAGCCTACTAAAGGAATGGGGCAATGCAGGGCTACTTAATATGCCAGTGGTCATGATGTCGGGTCATGGCACAATTGATACGGCGGTTGAAGCAACTAGAATTGGTGCATTTGATTTTTTGGAAAAACCAATTGCACTGCAAAAACTGTTAAAAACGGTGTCGGCCGCTTTGAAGTACTCAGAAACGTTACCAAAAACCGAAATGAATTTGGCCAGTTTTGGTACAAGTTTAGTCATCAACGAATTAAAACAGCGCTTAGAAATAATTGCGCGTTCTAAAAACGCATTGCTATTAACGGGCAAAAAAGGCGGCAGCATTGAGATTTGCGCACGCTTTTTGCACGTTCAGGGCACGCCATGGCTAGGTTTGGCCGATTATGAAAAACTAGCAAGCGCACCCTTAGAGCTATTAGATGTTGCGCGTGACGGGGTTATTTACGTTCATGAGGTATCAAATCTTAATAGAACTGAGCAAAAAGGTTTGAGCCTATTATTATCTAAAGCCGAAAAATACCAAGTGCGTGTAGTGTGCGCCAGTGCGTTAAGTGTGCCAGAGCTAAATCAAAACCCACTTATTGACAGCACTTTAGTGCAAATGCTCTCAACTTGCACATTAAAAGTACCAGCTTTGGTTGACCACAGAGAAGATATTCCAGATTTAGCTACGGCAATGGCTAGTTTATTAGTAGAAAAATCAGGCGCTCATTATAAAATATTTGATGTGGCTGCATTAAATGCGCTTCGCAATGCAGATTGGCCAGGCGATTTAGCGCAGTTAGAAGCGGTTGTGCAAAACTGCATGTTGAGCTGTTTAGGCGAGATCATCTCATTAAATGATGTGCTTAGGGTGCTTGATCAATTTACTTCAAGCTATGATTCTCAAGCAAGCCAATTAGAAGCCCTGCCTGTTGATATAACCCAACAACTTCGCAAAGCACGAGACGATTTTGAGCGTTTTTACTTCAAGCATCACATGTCTGCCAGTAGCAGCAATATGAGTAAACTAGCCGATATTTCGGGCTTAGAGCGCACGCATTTGTATCGCAAATTAAAGCAATTAGGTATAAAAATAAAAGGTTAACAGGTTTTGTACCACTGGCACTCCAACTTTCTATGAGATAAATTCTTGAAAAATCGTGTGTAGGAGGGGCGACCCGCCCCGATTTTTATTGTAAAAAAACATCGCGACGGGGCGTCGCTCCTACAACAGCGTTAAAACTACAGGCGCGTGGTCCGATGGGCGTTCTAATTTACGTGGCGTTTTATCAATTACACAACTTTTGCAGCTACTTTTCAAGCCATCGCTCACTAAAATATGATCTATGCGCATACCAAAATTGCGCCTAAAACCCATCATACGGTAATCCCACCAGGTAAAGCTTTTTTCTACTTGATCAAACAACCTAAAACTATCATGCAAACCTAATTGGATTAGTTTTTGAAAAGCTTCACGCTCACGCGGGCTAACTAAAATCTGACCTGCCCAAGCAGCTGGGTCATGGCAATCGCGGTCTTCGGGCGCAATATTGTAATCGCCTAATAAAACCAAGTTTGGGTATTGTTTAAGTTGCTCTGCAAGCCAATAGGTAAGCGCCTCTAGCCAACGCATTTTATAGTCATATTTATCAGAGTCCGTCGCTTGGCCATTAACAATATAAACACAAACTACGCGAACACTATTAATAGTTGCGCTAATCACCCGCTGTTGCACATCCTCAAAATTTAAAATGCCATGTGTAATTTCAGTCATGTTATGACGACTTAAAATAGCCACGCCGTTATAAGTTTTTTGCCCTGCGTGAATGGCTTGATAACCCGCAGCGGCTAATTCAGCGTATGGAAACTTGCTATCTTCTTGCTTAGTTTCTTGCAAACACAACACATCTACAGGATTGTCTTTTAGCCACTCCAACACATGCGCTAAACGCACATTAAGTGAATTGACGTTCCAAGTGGCTAGTTTCACGGGCTTATCTCAATCATTATCAAAAACAGGCTTTATTTTAGCATGCGATAAAAATCTCATTCTGCCGTGTGTTAAAGTTTTTGCTTTTTTGAGCATTACAAAGTGATAAAAGCTGCAATATTTGATATGGATGGGCTATTGATAGATTCTGAGCGAATCATCACGCAAGCCTGTATTGCAGCCGCCAGCCAAATCGGCATTATCTACACGCAAGCGCAATATGTTGACTTGATTGGCCGTGCAGGGCCAGATTCTACCCGCAGGATGGTTGAACAATTAAAGGGAATAGAGAATCTTAATCGCGTGATGCAAGGTCTAGATGCAAAATTGGTTAAATCATTTTCAGGGTAGGTAACTTGCTACCCGCGCGGTGAATATTGCAAGTTGGCTTGCGCGTGGGTTCAAGAATCCGTCCTACATGGCTAATGACTAGTCCAATGTTGGCATAACTCTTTTCATGTATTGATCAAATAATGGCACTGTGAAGCCATTGTCACCATGAGCTGGACTGTAAACCATTCCTTTATTAATTAATGTGGCTCTAGTTGGAGCGACTGAGTTCACTTCTTTTTTCAACAAATGAGAAATATCTCCTGATCGATGTGGGCCTGGCCCTAACTCCGCCATGGCTCTCAAATATAATTTTTCAGAAGGTGTGAGCCGATCAAAGCGAACCCTAAAAAAACTTGCATCTAGCTCGGATACAGCGAGTTCTATAGCAGCATTTACGTCCTGAGTGGTAATTGGACTTTGCGAAGCGCATTGCCAGCTATGTTTGCCCCATTCTTGTAAAAAATACGGGTATGCTTGAGTTTGATTTAAGATTTCTGTCAGCGCACCATTTTCAAACGCTACACCAAGCTCTTGTGCAGGAACAACTAACGCTTTTTTGGCGTCATCTGCTGTTAATGGGCCTATTCTGGGATATTCAAACAGCCTTTCAGCGTAAGATTTTGCTCGTCCAGCCTGTCCAACGAGTTGTGGCAAACCCGCGCCAATCAGGGCAACAGGCAGTTGCTCTTGTGAACATTTATGCAATGCAGTAATAAGCGACGCAAATTGATCTTCTTGCACATACTGTAATTCGTCAATAAAAAAAACTAAAGCAGTCTGTTTTTCTTTTGCTGCTTTACCTACCTCTACAAAAAGATCGATCAAATCTCTCTCTAGGTCTCCAGAGTCCGCAACTCCAGGCTCATTGCCAAGATCAACACCAAACTCAATATCGTCATACTTAACTTTCATCGCGCCAACAAATCCACCCAGTGCCCTTAAAGCTCTTTTTGCCAGTTCGCCTGCCGCTACAATCCTGTCTAACTTAATCAATGCAGTTCTTAGCGATGGAATTAAAGTGGCTGGTAAGGAGCGTTTTTCAGGAGCTTCAACTTGTACAACAACAAAGCCTCTTGCTTCAGCTTCCTGCGCAATGCGATTTAAAAGTACCGTTTTTCCCACACCACGTAAACCAACTAGAAGAAGGCTTCTAGCTGACAATCCGTTACGAAAGCGGTCTAGTGCGATAGCTGCCTTCTCAATTAGCTCATCACGCCCTGCCAATTCTGGAGGCTTTGTTCCCGCACCAGGCGCGTAAGGGTTGGTTCTAGGATCCATATATATATAGCAACCTTACTATAAGTTATAGAAAAACAATAACCTATAGTAACTTATGTATATTTCAGCTGTCAATTCTATTTAAGTAGTCATCCCATTGTGCCGTAACAACGCATCCATATTCGGCTCTCTGCCCCTAAACGCTACAAATGATTCCATTGCAGGGCGGCTGCCGCCTTTGGCTAGCACTTCGGTTTTAAAGCGGTTTCCAGCCTCAATAGATAACGTACCCATTTCTTCAAACAGGCTGTATGCATCTGCAGACAAAACTTCTGCCCATTTGTAACTGTAATAGCCAGCGGCATAACCACCTGCAAAAATATGGCTAAAACTATTAGGGAAGCGGTTCCATTTTGGTGGCCGCACAACTGCTACTTCGTCCCGAATCTGTTCGATTAAATCTAGCGCAGTGCTAGTTCCGTTGGCATCAAATTCACCATGTATGCGCATATCAAATAATGAAAACTCAATTTGGCGCATGGTTTGCATGCCAGCTTGAAAGTTTTTAGCGGCCACCATTTTATCGAACAACTCACGTGGCAATTGCGCGTTAGTTTCTACATGGGCGGTCATGTGGCGTAGCACTTCCCATTCCCAGCAAAAGTTTTCCATAAATTGGCTTGGTAGTTCCACTGCATCCCACTCCACGCCTTTAATGCCAGATACACTGTAATCATCTACCTCAGTTAACATATGGTGCAAGCCATGACCAAATTCGTGGAACATGGTGATGACTTCATCGTGGGTAAATAGCGCTGGTTTATTACCTACTGGTGGTGAAAAGTTGCAAGTTAAATAAGCCACTGGCAACTCTATGCCATTGGCTGTTTTGCGCCGCGTAATACATTCATCCATCCAAGCGCCGCCGCGCTTATTATTGCGGGCGTATAAGTCTAAATAAAAGTAAGCGATAGGTTTATTTTGCGCAGTAGATATTTCATAAAAAGCAGCATCTGCATGCCAAAGCGGTGCATCGGCCTTACGTACTTGCACGCCAAAAATGGTTTCAACCACTTTGAATAAGCCAGCCAATACTTTACTTTCTGGAAAATACTGCTTCACTTCAAGGTCAGAAAACGCATATTTTTCTTCGCGCAATTTTTCGCTCACGTAACCCACATCCCACGCTTGCATGTCATTAATGCCTAAATTTTTTGCGCACGCTAGTAACTCTTGCATATCACGTTCTGCATAAGGTTTTGCACGTTTGGCAAGCGTTGCTAAAAAGTCAGTCACTTGTTTAGGCGTATCGGCCATTTTGGTAGCTAATGACAATTGCGCAAAATTTTCAAAGCCCAGTATTTGAGCTTCTTCTTGTTTCAATTTTAAAATATCACTAATTAAACCTGTGTTATCCCATTCTGGCTTGCTAAGTTCAGATGCTCTGGTGGCATAAGCGCGGTATAAGGTTTCACGTAAATTGCGATTATCGGCATATTGCAAAACTGGCATATAAGATGGAAAGTGCAGGCTAAACTGATAGCCTTCTTTTTGATCACTTTTTGCCGACTCAAAAGCGGCTTGTATGGCGTCTTCTGGTAAACCAGCCAATTCAGCTACATCTGTAACGATATATTTAAAATCGTTAGTGTTATCCAAAATGTTCTCTTCAAATTTAGAACCTAATTGGGATAATTCTTCGCTTAACACTTTAAAGCGCGCTTTTTGTTCGAGAGGTAACTCAGCCCCACCCAATTTAAAATCGCGCACTTCGTGGTTAATAATCGTTTGTTGAGTAGGTGTTAAATTATTAAAACGTTGACTAGCTTGTATGGTTTTAAATCTTGCGTAAAGTCGTTCATCTTGCGCAATATCGCTACCATAATCCGTTAATTTGGCTAGATTTTCGTTGTAAGCTTCGCGCAACTCTGGGCTATTAACCACTGCATTCATGTGGCCTACTTGGCTCCAAGCGCGGCCTAGTTTTTCGCTGTGATCTTCTAATTTTGTTGCAAAGTTTTCCCAAGTTGGCTCATCTGTACTAATGACAAGCTGTTCTACCAATGCGCGACCTTCGGCAATCAAGCTATCAACCGCAGGGCTAATGTGCGCTGGTTTAACTTCATTAAATTTGGGTAAGCCAGAAAAATACAATAATGGGTTTGGTGACACGTAGAAATCCTTAAAAAAAATAAAAACTAATTAATTAATCTGATACAAAGTGGGTAACGGTAAGCTTCACCCTTGCTAGTTGTTACGGCGGCAATAATGCAAAAGACAACGTTAATGATCCACACGATCGGTATCAAAATAAACCCAATTAGCACCCACACCAATATGCCTGCTATAAATTGTGCAATTAACATGGTTATTTGAAAATTTAGTGCTTCTTTTGCTTGGTCATTTAAATAAGCGCTGTCATCTTTTTTTAAAATCCAAACAATTAATGCAGGAACAAATGAAAACACAGTGCCTGCCAGATGGGTCACGGTCGCGATATTTTTATCATCGTTACTTGGGTTAAAGTTGCTTGATTGCGTTAATTCAGTAGACATAAATTTCCTTAAACGTATTTTTGTTTGTTCAATTGAGATTAAATTTTGTAACAAGTGGTTCAATTTTTTGCAAATCGCTATAACTTAAAATTTTGCGCGCTTGGATTTTTAATTTGCCTATTTCGCTATGCAAAATTTGTTGTTTTACATTTAAAATATTACTAGGGTGCATGGAAAGTTGGCGTAGGCCCATACCGATTAGCAGCCTTGTTAATTTAGCATCGCCCGCCATTTCACCACACACTGCCACTGGCTTTCCTAGTTTTAAGCCAGCTTTTATAGTAGTAGAAATAAGCTTTAGCACAGCAGGGTGCAACGCATTATAAAGATGCGCAACCTCATCATCGGTTCGGTCAATGGCGAGCGTATATTGAATCAAATCATTCGTACCTATAGACATAAAATCCAGTTCTTTGGCAAAAGCTTCTGCATTAATGGCTGCAGCTGGCACTTCAATCATGCCACCTAATTGTATATTTTCATCGAAAGCAACTTTTTCCTTTACAAGCGAAAGTTTTGCACGTTCAAGCAATAATTTGGTTTGACGCAATTCCGATAAAGTTGAAAGCATTGGGATAAGAATATTGATATGGCCAAAATGTGAAGCCCGCAAAATGGCGCGTAATTGTGTAAGGAAAATTTGCGGCTCACTCAAACATAATCGCACTGCGCGCAAACCTAATGCAGGGTTTGCACATTGACTAATGGTGTCAGCATTCATTTGTTTATCAGCACCTAAATCTAGGGTGCGTATAGTGACTGGCATGCCTTTCATGGCAACAACCACTTGCTTGTAGGCTAAAAATTGCTCTTGCTCATCGGGCATTTCACGTTTATTCATAAACAAAAACTCGGTGCGATACAAACCGATTCCAGTAGCGCCTGCGGCCCTAGCGGCGGCTACATCTTCAGGCCCTTCAATATTGGCTTGCAGCTCAATTGGTGTGCCATCTATGGTGACGGCTTTGGTTGATTTTATGCGCTGTAGTTTTTGTTGTTCTAGCTCAAATTGTTCCTGGCGTAACTTATATTCAGCAAGAATTTCTCTAGACGGATTAACAATCACAACGCCTAAACTGCCATCTACAATGATTAATTCATTGTTATCAATCAAATCACGAGCACGTTGCAAGGCAACAATCGATGGAATATTTAAGCTACGCGCTAAAATAGCCGTGTGCGATGTCACCCCGCCCACATCGGTTATAAAAGCAGCGTAATTGTGTTGTTTAAAGCTAATGGCATCTGCAGGCGAAATGTCGTGCGCTACTAATATAATGGCGCTTTCTTGTTCTTTAACATTGATTTGATTTGGTAATTGGCTATTTGCGAGTTTTCCTGCTTGGTTGACCAATTGATTAGCTTGACCAAGCAATACCTTAATTACGCGTTCAACCACTTGCACCACATCGTGCTTGCGTTCACGCAGGTATTCATCTTCAATTGCATCAAACTGCAAAACAATATCGTCCATTTGCTGTTTAATAGCCCACTCTGCATTGCATTGTTCGTTACGAATCAGCGTTTTAGGCACTTCTGATAAAGACTTATCAGTTAGCATCATTAAATGCGTATTAATAAAAGCGCCAATTTCGGCAGGTGCATTTTTTGATAACGATAAGCGCACTGTTTCTAAATCAGCCTTTACCGTTTCTATGGCTTGATTAAAACGATCAACTTCTTCTTCAAGTAAATGCTTAGGTAACTGATAATGCATAATTTCAAGCAAAGCGTTTGAAACTAAATGCGCGCGGCCAATAGCAATGCCTTGCGACACGCCAATGCCGTGCACACTGAAACTAGCGCTTGTATTGGGTTTCACGTTTTGCAAAGCCTATTCACCCTCACCAAAATAATCATTAATTAATTGTTGCAAGGCATCAATAGCCTGAGCTTCATCGTTTCCACTGGCTTCAATGCTAACTAAAGAGCCTTTTGCCGCCGCTAGCATCATCACGCCCATTATGCTTTTTGCGTTCACCTTGCGACCATTGCGTTCTATCCAGATTTCAGATGCAAACTGGCTAGCTGTTTGGGTTAATTTGGTACTTGCCCGCGCGTGAAGCCCAAGTTTGTTGATAATGGTCAAATCTTTTTTAATCATTTTATTGTTCTCTTTATTCTCTTTGTTTTCTGTATTAATACTGTATTTTTCTTTTTTAATTATCTTAAATTTTTAAAAGTTAAGCGTGTTGATTATTGTGATTACAACCTGCTTTTGTAAAATGCACCACACCATCTCGCCCACCGCTTACTGCTTTTTCAACTATTTTTGCTAAAGATTCTTTGCGATAAGTTAAAACGCGTACCAGCATGGGTAAATTAACCCCTGCCACAGCTTGCACGTTTTTAGATGCTAATAATTTGATCACCAAATTACACGGCGTAGCGCCATACATATCAGAGAGCACAAGCACGCCTTCGCCTGTATCAAGGGAATCAACCAAAGCTTGGGCGAGTGGTAATAAATCACTAGGGTCATCGCAAATATTGACTTGTAAGCTGGCCAATTGCGGGGTTTGCTTATTCATTACATGGTTAGCACAGGCAATAAGGCTCTCACCCAGATTGCCATGCGCAATTATTAAAAGTCCAATCATCGTACTTTTTTTACCTTATTTAAAACAGCTTGAAATTCAAAAAAGTATTTAATTAAAAAGTTATTCAATCTAGCTCACGGTGTCTAATAATCACTTTTTGTCGTTGAGATTTAAAGTAGGCACTTAATTGCTCTACAAAATAAACCGAGCGATGCTGGCCGCCTGTGCAACCAATCGCCACGGTTAAATAACTGCGGTTATCTGTTTCAAAACTGGGCAACCATTTCTGCACATATTGTTGAATGTCAGCCAGCATTTCTACAGCCGCTGGCTGGTTTTGCAAAAACGTTTGCACCATCTGATCTTTACCTGTGAGTGCGCGCAAACTGGCTTCATAATGCGGGTTAGGCAGGCTACGGATATCAAATACAAAGTCAGCATCTAATGGAATGCCGTTTTTAAACCCAAACGACTTAAATAACAACACTAAAGTACTATTTTTAGAGCTGTGAATAGCTAGGCTAGCCATGCCTAAACACGCTGTTTCTGATTCAAGGGCAGATTGTGTTACCAGCTCACGCACGTGGTTACGTAAGTTGTTGGCACTTAAACTGCTGGTATCAATATGGTGTCCCATCTCTGCCATGCCAGCCAACATAACGCGTTCGCGCGAGATGCTTTCTGCCAATGTCGTGTCGTCATCACTTAATGGGTGTTTACGTCGCGTTTCTGAAAAGCGTTTAACTAGCGTTTCGACAGTGGATTCTAAAAATAGCACCTGCACTTGATTGCCGCTAGATTTAAGTGTTTCTATCGCCTGCGGCACTGTGTCTAGTGCCGACCCATCAATGCCAGCACCGCGGCTATCAATACTAATAGCCACTTTATTGTGATTAAAATTACCTAAATGCTGTGAAATTTGTGGCAATAATGTAGCTGGTAAATTGTCGATACAATAATAGCCAGCATCTTCTAGCGCGCGCAGTACGATACTTTTTCCAGAGCCTGAAAGGCCAGTGACAATAATTAATTCCACGTTAGATCTTCAAACCCTTAAAATTTTTACGTTTTAAATACATAAACAGTCGTAAATTTGCCTTAATTAACATCGTTCACAGTCGCATTTATTTTAGTTTCTTTTTGCATCATTTGCTTTTGGCGTTTAGTAAATTGTTGGGTTGCATTAATACCGCGTTGCAACAAAATATGGTTACGCACGGCTACTTCTACAAGCACTGCAATATTACGCCCCGCTGCAATTGGAATAATCACTTTTGCAATGTTAACGTCAAGTACACGCTCATGCTGCATCTTGATATTAAGCCTATCAAGCTCTAGCGGCTTAAGTAGATCTGCCATTTCTAGCGCAATAATCAAATCAAGCGGCTTGGTAGGCTTGACAGCGTTATCGCCAAATAATGCGCGAATGTTTAGTATGCCTAATCCCCGCACTTCTAAAAAATCTTGCAATAATGCTGGGCAACGCCCTTCAATGCGCTCTGGCGCAATACGGTAAAAATCAACAATATCGTCGGCAATTAATCTGTGGCCGCGCGTGATTAACTCTAACGCAAGCTCACTTTTACCAATTGCCGCATTGCCTTTAATTAGCACACCAAAACCTTGCACTTCAATAAAAACACCGTGCAAACTGGTAGATTCAGCCATGTGTTGCTTTAAATAATGGCTTAATAGATCCATTAAAACAGGGCTTTGCATGGGGGATGTAAATAAAGGTGTTTTGTGAAGATTTGCTGCAATAAGCAATTCTTTGGGTGGTTTTTCGCCATTGGCAATAATCACTGCGGCCAGATCGCTTGCATATAAATTATTAATCGCTTGTTGCAAACCAATAATACTTAAGCTTCGTAAGTAATCCATTTCGGCACAGCCTAACACTTGCACACGATTAGGGTGCACAAAATTAAGATGACCAACTAGCGCCAAAGATGGCTTGGTGACTTTTTCTGAATTAAGAAATTTAATGCCGCCGTCAAGCCCAGCAACCCATTTAAGTTTAAGCTTGAGGCGGGTTTGTTTAAATAGCTCAGTTATATTGAGTTGAGCCATAAATGGTTGATTTAGTTGATTGTCGAATCTTGCTCAATATTAGTGTTGTTAATATCTTGATGCTTTACAGCGCCATTGGTTTTATGGTGGCTGCCCTGTTTCTCTTTATGCTTAACCACTTGTCGGTCAAGTTTGTCGGTTAGCATATCTATTGCACTGTACATATTTTCATCAATGCACTCGGCATGTAAATCATTGCCGGGCACGTGTAGCGTAGCTTCTACCTTTTGGGCCAGCTTTTCTACGCTCATGGTAACTTTAACGTCAATCACATGATCAAAATGATTGCGGATTCTAACGAGTTTGCTTTGCACATATTCACGCATAGCAGGTGTAATTTCTAGGTGATGCCCTGTTAACTGTAAATTCATAACTTGCTCCTTGTTGGAAATTGTTCTCAAAATTAATTAGCTAATGATTATCAGCCAACAATTTAATTGAACAATTTTAGTGTACACCTTTGGTAAGTGTAAGCAACTAGGGCGATTAAATTTTTATAAAATTTATTTTTTTAAACAGGTTTTGAACTGCGAATATGGATGATTAATGAACACTATTAGGCGCGCTTATTATTTTTTAAAAATAGGTTAAGTATTAACAAAAAAATTAATTGCTAATGTGCGGTATGAATGCCAGGCGCATCATGCGCTTTGGATAGCCACTTTTTGGCCGTCGTCGAATGCTCCATGTCACCGATGTCAGCAAAATCAATGCGCTCATAACTGTTAAGGTTTTTTTCACTTGTAGCCATGGCTAATAGTGCAGAAGAATTAATATTGACTAAATTAACGGTAGTTTTATGTTTAGGATAAAAATAAGTGATTTGCAAAGGTAGTTGCAAGCTTTCAATCCATACAATCTGAGCTTTTATTTTTTCAATATTGCCATCATATTGGCTTAACGTTAAACCTTTAAACT
This sequence comes from Methylotenera sp., assembly GCA_043759515.1. Classification (GTDB taxonomy): domain Bacteria; phylum Pseudomonadota; class Gammaproteobacteria; order Burkholderiales; family Methylophilaceae; genus Methylotenera_A. The sequence continues at coordinate 15,256 of JAYVLK010000002.1, read as the reverse complement.
GCTTAATTAAGCTGGTTTTTTTCATAGACGCTAAATCTTTTTGCAACACTAAATTGCTCAATTTCTGCCATTTAGTGCTATCTGCCGCAATATTGAGCATTTTTAAATCGACAGAAGAATATTCTATAGCCTTTTTTTCATCGTGCATTAAAAAATGGTAGCTGGCAAAACCATTTTCCCACAACCAAAGCTCGCTGGTTTGAGCATTCACTTTTCTTAATTCAACTTGATTAGGGTTGCGCCACATCTGCCAAGCACTCAATCTTGGTTTTTTACAAGGCTCTGCGCATTCAATTGTTTCAAATTGGGCATTTATTGGCATTAATGCAACTTGTGTTGAATCTATTGATGTAGCGCTTAACGGCGTTTTTTTAGTGTTAATAGTTTCATTTGCATGATTCACAACAGGCATAGCGCTTAATATGCCAATTAAAAAAATCAAATAATTGCTAGTAATTTTCATGTTGTACTCATTAGTTAAAACAAAAAAGTAGTGCTAAGTTGGTAGCACTACTTTTTATTAATTATGCAAATTATTAATAAAAATGACCAGATAAAACGGGTGAGCAATCCAGTTAATCACGTTTGCTTGATTTAAAACCAAACGCATCTTTCATCACATAAAATATGTAGCTTTGCTCTTGCACACCATGAAATAAATGCGCGTTTGGTCCACCTGCAAAAATTTGCACATCCTCAGCCGCGTGGGTTTCAGCACCCAAAGGTACCAGCGCCTCTTGATGAAAATCTGGGTCACTTGTATCTACGCTTGTCATGTCTTCTACACGCCCTGCTGCGGTTGGCAAGCCGTATACGGTCTCCCCAGGTGCACCTACATGATAACCCTTACCATTTGCATAAGAAATCGTTGTGTACGGTTTGCCATCTTCAGCCAGTGCAAAAGCTGTTTCACCTGGGTTAATTACTTTGCCTAGCACTGGGTTGCCGCGTACTGGGTAGCCCGCCATGGTCATGGTATGGCTATGGTCGGCGGTTACAATGACCAGTGTGTCTTTTAAATCTACTTTTTCTAGCGCTTTTTTAACGGCGTCACTTAAAGCAACCGTGTCAGAAAACGCTCTATAAGCATTGCCCGCATGATGTCCGTGATCGATTCGACCCGCTTCTACCATTAAGAAGTAGCCTTTTTTATTCTTTTTTAACACGTCAATGGCTTTATCGGTCATTTCAGCCAAGCTTGGTTCTTTGCCTGCATCGTTTGCGCGATCATGCTCAAATTCCATATGTGAGCGCTCAAATAAGCCAATCAAGCGTTTTTTGCCTTTTGCATCAAATGCATCAAATTGCGCTTTGTTCCACACAAAATCTGCATTAAATTTAGTTTGAAATTCTGTGATTAAATTTCTGCCATCTACGCGCTCACCACGTCTAGCTGTATCTTCGGGGTCAAACACGGTATTAGGCAAAAATTTGGTGCGCCCACCGCCTAAAAATACTTCAATGCCATCACCAATACCACCACGCCCAAAATTATCAATCGCTTGCGCTGCAATATCTTTAATCCCTGCAGGCGGTGTGGTGGCAGTTTTAGTTTCCCAATCGCGCGTCGATGTATGTGCATAAGTGGCTGCGGGGGTTGCATGGGTAATGCGCGCGGTAGATACAATGCCAGTAGACAAGCCATTATGCTCGGCCAGTTCTAAAATAGTGGTTAACTTATTTGCGTTAATTAAAGTAGCATCAGTTTCACCACTAAAAATTGTTTGATCAGCAGATAGCACGCCGTCATTGGTTTTGACGCCTGTTACCATGGCTGTCATGGTGGGGGCAGAATCAGATGTTTGCTGATTCGCAGAATAGGTTTTTGACATTGCAAGGTAAGGCAATTTTTCAAATGATAATAAATTACGCTCGCCATCAATCTTTTTCATTTGGCCTTCAAAAATACGCGCTGCGGTTACGGTTGATACGCCCATGCCATCACCTACAAAAAGAATAATATTTTTAGCACCTTTTGAACCGTAACTTTTTGAATCGTGATCACCTTTTGAGTCGCGGTCGTCTTTTGAACTGTAATGACCTTTAGAGCCATGATGAAGCCTTTTTGCTTTTTCTAACGCAGTTTTGCCATCTATAATCCAGTCAATTGCGTCTTCTGCGTAAATTACGGATGATCCTAAAGCGCATATAACGGCTAATGCACTTGCTTTAAACGTTAATAATTTCATTTTTAAGTCCTTTAAAAAAATTAAACAGAATTACTTAATTAATAATGCAAATTATTTAAATGTGCATTAAATGCATCTAAATAATTTGAACTAGAAAATGAATTATTTTTAGCAACTGTTTTATTCAATCTTCGAAAGGTTTTGATTAAGTTAACTAGTAAAAATGTCATTACTGTGACAAAGATCTATTAATTGCAGAATATTTGCAAAAAATATTGTTTATTAAGGTGCATAAAAAAAGCGTTTTACTATGTTGTAAAACGCTTGATTAAAATAACTAATGACGAGTTTTTTTTGCGATTTATCTAAAACAAATAACTGATTGGTTTTTCTTTTAAATTTGGTTAAGAAAATTTTATTTACTAGTTTATTTACGGCTTAGTAGGTTTTTCTGGCTGCATAAACTGCCCAACTAATTCACCCTTTAAAATCACATGCCCATCAATGGCTTGCAATAATTGATCCCGATTAGTGCCTGCTGGTAAATTTAACTCAGCGTCAAGTGCAAAAATTTGTGTGTGATAATGGTGCGCTGGGTCACCCTTAGGTGGCTTTGGTCCCATATAGCCGATTTTTCCAGTAGAAGTTGGCCCTTGTCGCACGCCTTCAGGGTCTAACAATTGATCTTGTTTCTTTAAGCCTTCTTGCAAAGTGGTCATTTCAGCTGGCATATTCCAAACTAGCCAATGCACAACAGGGATAGGCGGTTTTTTGAATCAGGGTCTTTCATAATTAACACGTATGATTTTGTGTTCGATGGCCCTTTGCTCCAATCAAGTTGAAAACTATTATCTTGATCATAGCCTGAGTGAATCTCGGGGATCGTCTGATTTTACTTAAAGACTGGCGTTGTTACCGTAATAGTGGCATTTGGCAGTATCAACTTCAATTTTTGATGGCTCTTTTTTTGGCAGCTCAGCTGCAAAAGCTAATTTGTAGGTGGTGGTAAGAGCAAGCGTTAATGCTAAGGCTGCAACAGATATTTTTATGACAGAGATATAACTTATGGGTTTGATCACTTAATTCTCCAAAGACTAAAATAACTTGATCAATGTTAGCCATTAACAATTTCACCACCATTAAGATGCAACACTTGCCCACTCATAAACGATGCATCGTCAGAGGCTAAAAAAACATAACATGGCGCGATTTCGCAGGGCTGACCCGCTCTGCCCATCGGTGTTTGAGACCCAAATTTTTTGACTTCTTTTTTAGATAAAGTAGAAACAATTAATGGCGTCCACACAGGGCCAGGTGCTACAGCATTAACATAAATACCTTTTTTGATGAGCTGTTTTGAGAGTGAGCGTGTAAATGTAACTACAGCACCTTTTGTGGCTGAATAATCGATTAAGTGATCGCTGCCCCGATACGCTGTGACCGATGCGGTGTTAATGATGCTGCTGCCTTTTTTAAGGTATGGCAATGCTGCTTTGACCACATAAAATAATGGGTAGACATTAACTGCAAAAGTATCAGTGATTTGAGCAGGCTCTAAGTCGTTAAAATCATCAATAGAATAATGCTCTGCCGCATTGTTAACCAGCACATGCAGTTTGCCAAAACGATTAATGGTTTTTTCTACAATTGATTGGCAAAATTTAATATCACGCAAATCTCCTGGCATTAATAAACACTCACCGCCCGCCTCTTCAACCAGTTGTTTGGTTTTTTGCGCATCTTCATGCTCATTCAAATAAGCGATCGCAATACTTGCACCTTCAATTGCAAAAGCCACTGCAATTGCCCGCCCAATGCCACTATCACCACCCGTAATTAATGCTATTTTATTTTTAAGTTTGGCGCTACCACGATAATCTTTTCGGATATATTATGGCTCTGGATCCATCTTGCTTTCTAAACTAGGCTTGATCGTTTGATTTTGCGGGGTGTTCTCTTTTTTTTGAGTGCCTTTTTTTAAAGTGTTTTTTTCAAGGCTGACTTTGTTGGAGCTGTCTTGTTTAAGGCTACTTTTATTTTGTACGCTCAATTGTTTAGAAATTTGTTTAGCCATTTTTTGCCGCCATTAAATTCAAAATTATCAATTAAATCGATGCGTGAAATTGGCTATTAACGAAATCATTAATTAGCAACTTTCAGCATGAATAAAGCAAATTATAGCCAGCGGTTTTGTTGATTTATGTTGCCTAGCGAACAATTGCAATGATTTATTGCTGTTGATGAGCAATTGGCGAGGTTGAAACCTTAGAAGAAAGATAAGATAACTGGCTAAAGCGTTTTGCGTAAATTGGCAGGTGGGATATTTAGCGATTCACGATACTTAGCAATAGTGCGGCGTGCAACAATAATGCCTTGTTTGGCCAGTAAATCGGTTATTCGACTATCGGTAAGTGGTTTTTTAAGCGTTTCTTGTGCAACTAATTGTTTGATAAGCGCACGTATTGATGTGGCCGACGCCACGCCACCTGCATCGGTTGCAACATGGCTACCAAAGAAATATTTAAGCTCAAACACACCACGCGGTGTGAGCATGTACTTATGCGTGGTGACGCGTGAAATGGTCGATTCATGCAACTCCAGCTCCTCAGCAATTTCACGCAACACCAATGGCCGCATGGCGATTTCACCGTGTTCAAAAAAATTACGTTGGCGGTCTACAATGGCTTGAGAAACGCGCAAAATGGTCGAAAATCGTTGCGCGATATTTTTGATCATCCACTTAGCTTCTTGCATTTGGGTTTGCAAGTATTGGTTAGAATTTTCGCGATTTCTTTTTAAAATATTGGCATAAAGCGAGTTAATGCGTAATTTAGGAATCACGCCATCATTTAACGTGGCTATCCAAATACCTTTTACTTTTTTAACCAACACCTCATGCGCAATAAAGTGATCACGGCTTAGTTGTGCAAATTCGCTAGCGGGTCGCGGGTTTAATTGCTTGATTAAAGTTTGCGCATTTTTTAATTCAACATCATCGCAACCAAGTAATTTGCGTAATTTAGCAAAATCTTTATTGCCAAGCACCAGTAAATGTTTGTTTACGATTAGCTTGGCGCACGCTAAATGCGGCGTATGGGATGGCAAATTGTTAAGCTGCAGTATCAAGCACTCTTGCAAATTAAGCGCACCTAATCCAGGTGGATCTAAATGCTGAATAAGCTTTAATGCGGTTTGCAGCTCTAATAATTCAATTTCAAGCTCAATTGGCAAGCTATCTAAAATATCTTCGAGCGATTCTTCTAGATAACCATTTTCGTTAATGCTATCTATTAACAGTAAAACCAGGCTTTGATCGCGCTGTGATAAATGCATCAATTTAAGCTGGCTGGTTAAATGCTCGCGTAAACTTGGGGCGATGATTTCTTGGCGCGTGTAATCATTGTCATCGTCATTTGCATTATTTTGACGCCCGCCTTCATCCCAACTGCTAGCACTGCCATACTCTTCATAATCTTCATCGTAATCGGTGGCCGAAAAATCATCTTTAACCGCAGAATCATCTTGCCCATTTTCAGCTGGATTATCTTGCAAGGTCTCTTTTGCGGCACTAAGACCAATTTCTTGATAGTCAGTATTGCTAAAAGCATCCGTTTCAAAATCGTCTTGTTGAGAGGTCTTTTGACCGTCAGCCGCCAGTGGGTCGCTATCATTATTTTCTTGATCGCGATCATGCACGCTCTCATCATAATTCGTATCTTCTGCATCTGCCTCTACAAGTTCTAGTAAAGGATTATCTAGCAAAATAGTTTCAAGCTCCTGGTTTAACTCCAAGCTTGATAATTGTAAAAGTTTGATCGATTGCTGTAGTTGCGGCGTTAATGCCAGATTTTGAGATATTCTAAGTTGTAAGTTTTGTTTCATTATTTAGACTCTATGATATTTAAGCCTACAATTTAAAATCTTTACCTAAATATACTTCGCGAACCGCCTCGTTGTTCACAATATCTGTTGGTAACCCCGACGCAAACACAGTACCATCGTTCACAATATAAGCGCGATCACAAATACCTAATGTTTCACGCACATTGTGATCGGTAATCAATACGCCTATGTTTTTACTGCTTAAATAACGAATGATCTTTTGAATATCAATCACTGCTATTGGGTCAATACCTGCAAAAGGCTCATCGAGCAAAATAAAGCTGGGGTTTGTGGCTAGGCATCGCGCGATTTCTACCCGCCTGCGTTCTCCGCCAGATAAGCTAATCGCCATTGAGTTACGGATATGTACAATATGCAATTCGTTAAGAAGGGACTCTAATTGATTATTTTGCTCAATTTCACTTAAGTCTTGAAGCTCTAAAATGGCTAAAATATTTTCTGTAACCGTTAGTTTACGAAAAATAGACGGCTCTTGCGGCAGATAAGATAAGCCCATGCGCGCGCGATTATGAATGGGCATGCGGCTTAAATCTTTGCCATCTAGCGCAATGCGGCCTGCGTCTAGCGGCACTAAACCTACAATCATATAAAAGCTAGTGGTTTTACCAGCACCATTTGGGCCAAGCAAACCAACCACCTCGCCACTATTGATTTGCAAAGAGATATCCTGCACCACTGTACGAGATTGATAGGATTTGCGTAAATGCTCTACTTTAAGTTCGCTCATAATTTGATTGATTATTTACTTGTTGAATCAAGCGTGTTACTTAATTTTAGCGACCGATCTAGCGCAATTGATGGTTTATCGTTAGAAATATTCTCAGGGCTTGTTGAAGTTTTGATTAAATTTACATTTGTATTGGCTGTTTTATCATTTAATGGCAATAGCGAAGTAGGTTTGCTAATTGCGGGTAGTGGTACTTTTGGATTTTCTGGTGTACCTAGGCTAGTTGTATTAGCAGGAACTGGTGCAGGTACAGATGTTGGCGCAGGTATTAGCGCAGGCACTTGCCCTGGCTTGTTTTTTGGCTGAATAATGGCTTTAACACGACCGCTTGTTGTACCACCTTCAGTTTTTTGCCCGCCTACTACTTCAGCATATTCAGCATTTGCGTCATAACTAATATAGTCGCCATAAACGATATCTTCACCGCGTTTTACCCAAGCTTTAGAATAAAGCTGTACTTTGTCCATGCGGCCATCGTATTCAATACGTTGTGCGCTACCTTCCATATACTCATTTTTACCCTCACGCTTTTGCTTAAAAGTGGTTGGGTTGCCAGTCGATGTGCTGTGTTGAAATCCCTCTTTATCTTCACGAACAATCAATTTATCAGCACGAATAATCAATGTGCCTTGCGTTAAAATCACTTTGCCTGTGTAAGTGCTGGTTTTTTTTGCATCATTGACAGTCACCGTGTCGGCCTCTAGCTCAATTGGCTTATCGCGATCAGCTGATTCGGCTTGCACGTTAAAACTTGCGCTTAAGCTTAAGCAAATAATCAGTTTTATTAAACTACTCTTTATAAGGTTATGCATTACTTCTCCGCGATTCTTCTAATGCTGGTTAATCGCATTATTAAAATTAATTTTAATTTTTTGTTAAATAAACCATTTGGCTAGTTTTTTTATTCATAAACATTGTAAGTTTATTTGCTTATTTCGCCAGCTGGCCGTTCATAGTGAACTTTTACTCGGCTTAACAAGCGTACAGTTTGCTTTTTCTTATCAAAAATCATGCCCTTAGCGCGAATAACCGTCTTGGGTGCTTGTTTAATAATCACATTTGCATCAGTTTTTGCAATATCTTGATCGGGCAAAATAAGCAATTTTTCAGTTAACACTTGCATTTCACCTTTGCCGTTAAATGCTTGGCGCGTTACTTTTACTTGATCAACCAGCTCAATCTCGCTGCCGTTGGCTGATACATAACCACGCAAGCCTTCAATTTGTGTATAAGGCTTGTTGGTGGCATATTGCGTAAAACGCGGCCTATGCAAAACCGTGCTATCGTCATCTGGGTAGTGCAGCATCTCGCTTGCAGCCAATATATAGCGCAACTTTCCCGCAGCATCTGTTTGCGTACTAACAAAATTACTCATGGTGTAATCAGGATCATGTCGGTGACTTCCGTCAATTTTTGGGCCTTGGGTTTCTACCGTTTGGTTAATCCAAAACGTCAATAAGGCCAGCAAAAGCGCCAGTACAAGTGGAAATATAATCGCAGAACGATTCAAAAAGTAGCCTTACGATAATTACAAAAAATCAGGCATTATTAGGATTTACTCACCAACAACGCTTAACAATTACATTTGAACCATTATTTAAAAAATGGCGCCATTTGCGCATCGAACGTGCCTTGCGCATGCATAATCAATTCGCATAACTCGCGCACCGCGCCGCGCCCGCCATGTTTTTTTGTAACAAAATGCGCTCGCATCTGTACTGTAACTGGAGCGGCTGGCACGCTTACTGCCAAGCCACAGCGTAGCATTGGCGGCATATCAACCACATCATCCCCCATAAAAGCAGCGTGTTCAGGCGCTATATTTAGTTTTGCAACAAGCTCGTTAAATACAGCCAATTTATCGTCTACCCCTTGATAAAAGTGCGCAATGCCAATGCTATCTGAGCGTTGCTTAACGATATTTGATGTGCGACCCGTAATAATAGCCAGCTGCACACCGCTGGCCTTAAGTAGCTTCATGCCCAAGCCATCTTGCGAATTAAAAGTTTTATATTCCTGACCATCATCACCAATGGTTAAACCACCGTCAGTCATCACGCCGTCAACATCAAAAATCACTAACTTAATTACTTTTGCGCGATTTATGATTTCTTGAGAAACGGTTTCTTGCGCTATTTTGTTGTCATTTGTTAACATCAAACCACTTTCGCTTTCAATAAATCGTGCATATTAAACGCGCCTACTAATCCACCAGCGTCATTAGTCACAAGCAGCCCATTTATTTTTTTGTTTTCCATTAATTCAATGGCTTCAATGGCCAATTGATTAGCATTAATGGTGTTGGGTTGGTTATGCATCACATCTTTAATGGTAGCGTTGTTGGCATTAATGCCTTGTGCAAATGCACGTCGTAAATCGCCATCGGTAAAAATACCAATTGGCTGATTTAACGCGTTTACAACCGCAGTTAAACCTAAACCTTTTTCTGTCATTTCAATGAGCGCATCTTTAAGTAATGCGTCAATTTGCACGCTTGGAACTGCAACGCCTATGCGCATCACATCTTTAACCCGCACCAATAAGCGTCTACCCATTGCACCACCTGGGTGAGATCGCGCAAAATCTTCTGCCGAAAATTCACGACAACTTAAAACACATACTGCTAATGCGTCGCCCAAAGCCAATGCTGCCGTGGTGCTGGCAGTGGGTGATAAACCCAATGGGCAAGCTTCTTGCGATACTTCAGCACTTAAATGTACATGGGATTCAAGGGCTAATGTTGAATGTGCTGCACCAGTAATGCTAATAACCCTTGCGCCCAAGCGTTTAATGGTGGGCAAAATATTTAATAATTCGTCGCTTTCGCCCGAATTCGATAACGCAATCACCACATCACCTTGAGTAATCATGCCTAAATCGCCATGGCTAGCTTCAGCTGGGTGCATAAAAAAAGCAGGCGTGCCTGTGCTTGCTAATGTGGCCGCAATTTTGCCACCAATATGGCCAGATTTGCCCATGCCACTCACCACCACGCGACCTTTGCATTGTAAAATAAGATTAACCGCTGCTTCAAAATTAGCATCTAGACGAAGCGCTAAGGCATTGATTTCGCTTGCCTCAATGGTTAATACTTTGCGCGCTAATTGCAGTGTGGTTAATTTATTGGCATGTGCAATTTGCGTTTGTAATAATGTTGGCGTCATAAGCTTTAAGTATAAAAGGGATTAAGCTTTGAACAAAGTAAAAAAGTGTAGAAATAACGCAAACTTAAGCGCTTTTTTTAGTAAAATACGAAAGTGGGCATAAATATTGCCCTTGATTTTGTTTTAAGCATCATAGAATATAAAAACAATTTCATGCACTTGCACTCTATTAAAAAAGAAAATTAATTTAATGTTCGATTCTTTAACCAGCGTTTTATTGTTACTTACTAGCTCTGTCATGGCAGTAGCGCTTTTTCGCACGCTACGTTTGCCAGCCATGCTGGCTTATTTTATGTTGGGCATATTATTTGGCCCGTTTGCGCTAAATCTATTGCCAAACACGCAAAGTGGCCGTCACGTGGCCGAGTTTGGCATTGTTTTTTTAATGTTTAGCATCGGTTTAGAGTTTAGCTTGCCCAAGCTTTACGGCATGCGTAAAACCTTGTTTGGCTTGGGCGGCGCGCAAGTGCTTATTACCTTGGGTGTGGCCATGCTAATAGGCTTTATGGCTGGTTTAAGCTTGCCTACCGCATTTGTCATCGGCGGCGCGCTCACTATGTCATCCACCGCCATTGTGTCTAAAATACTGCTTGAACGGGTGGATTTAAACTCGCGCCATGGCCGTTTAAGTATAGGCATTTTATTGTTCCAAGATCTAGCGGTGATTCCCATTTTAGTGCTCATTCCTGCACTTGGCTTGCAATCAGACAATTTAACAAACATTCTGATTTTGTCACTTATAAAAACAGCCATATTACTGTTTATATTATTTAAGTTCGGCAAAACATTTGTTAACTTCTGGTTTAGTTTGGTGGCCAAATTACGCTCGCGCGAGCTTTTTGTGATGAACGTGCTGATGGTGACATTGTTGCTAGCGGCCATCACTAAAATAGCCGGTTTATCGTATGCGCTAGGGGCTTTTATCGCAGGCATGCTGATTTCAGAAACACGCTATCGCTACCAGGTGGAATCTGACATTGCGCCGTTTAGAGATATTTTACTCGGGCTATTTTTTATTAGCGTTGGCATGTTGCTTGATTTTAACAGCTTGATTCAAAACATAGAATGGGTTTTAGCCTTGTTAGCAGGTTTTGTATTATTTAAAGCCGTTGTTATTGCTGCATTAAGTCGGGCTTTTGGATTTGAAACAGGCGTTGGTATACGTGCAGGCATGGTGTTGGCACAAGCGGGTGAATTTAGCTTTGTTATTTTAGCGCTGGGTTTAGAGCAAAAATTAATTGGTGGCAACGAGTTGCAGGTAGTGCTCGCCGCCTCATTATTATCCATGGTGATCGCCCCTTTTATCATTCAATACAATGGCAAAATCGCCAGAAAACTGGTTAAAAGTTACACGCTTAAAAGCGCGCAAGTGGTAGAGGCGTTAGTGAATGAAACTAGCCAATTGCAAGACCATGTGATTATTTGCGGCTATGGCCGAAGTGGCCAGTATTTAGGCCGCTTTTTAAAAGAAGAAAATATACCCTTTATTGCGCTTGATATTGACCCAACCCGTGTGCATGAAGCCGCTAGTGCGGGTGAACACGTGATGTACGGCGATGCAGGGCGGCGTATTGTGCTAGAAGCCGCAGGCGGTGCGCGGGCAAAAGCGCTGATTGTGAGCTATTCAGATATGCGCGCTTCAATGAAAGTGCTACATATTGCGCAAGAGGCTTACCCGCTTTTACCCGTAATTGTGCGCACCTATGATGATGCCGACATGGACGCTTTTAGAGATGCAGGTGCAACCGAGGTGGTGCCAGAAGTGCTAGAAGGCAGCTTAATGCTGGCCTCTCACGCATTGGTTTTATTAGGCGTGCCACTAAATCGTGTGATTAAACGCATCAGAATGTTTAGGGAAGAGCGCTACAAAATGTTTAAAGGCTATTTCCGTGGCGTGTCTGACGATCAAGCAACTGATGCCCTTCAAATACGCCTGCATTCAATAGAAATCAACCAAAATGCTTATTGCAAAAATCTAAGTTTAGATCAGATTGATTTTAATCAGCTAAATGTAGAGCTGCAATTGATTCGCCGCCCCAATATGCTAGAAGATATAAGCCCGCGAGGTGATATTGTGCTGACCGATGGCGACGTGTTGGTGTTGCTAGGCAACCAACAAAGCTTGATTGATGCAGAAAATTTCTTGATTTCTGGCCAAAATAGTTAATTATCTAATCATGAAACTAGCCAAAAACCATAAAAATAGCCAATTAAAACCAATAATTGTGCCTATTCAATATGGTTAAAAAAGTAGTCGTAGTAGGCGGTGGCATCGTTGGCTGCCTAACCGCATTAGCGTTAAGCGACAAAGGCTGCCAAGTGACATTGGTTGAACGTAATGTGGTTGCCGCGCAAACCTCTGGCGAATCTTCCTGGGCGGGCGCAGGCATTTTATTTCCACTATTACCGTGGATGTATAAAGATGAAGTTAATAAACTTGCCGTGGCAGGTGCAGCCATGTACCCACAGCTTTGTGAGCGCTTACTCACAAAAACGGGCACAGATCCGCAATATATTCAAAGTGGCCTTGCAATTAGGTCGCCTTTTGATGAAACTGCCGCAACGGCTTGGTGCGAAAGTTATAAAATACCCATGCAGCTTGCAAAAGGCGTTTGTTTATTTTTACCAACAGTCGCTCAAGTACGCCCACCCAATTTACTACAAACACTGCGTCAATTGCTTATTCAGCAAAACCTGACGCTACTAGAAAACACACAGCTTGAACCGTTAAAAAATAGTGATTATTTAGATGGCTGGAAAACCAATGTTGGCGAGGTGCTAAAGGCAGATGCCTACGTTGTTACATCAGGCGCGTGGAGCTTTGAATTACTCAAAGAAACATCAGCAGAGCTATACATTAAACCCATGCGCGGGCAAATTTTGTTGTATGACGCCACCCACTTACCCGCAAAAGATAAACCCAACAATATCATCTATCAAGATGGCTTTTATTTAGTACCACGAAAAGATGGGTTGATTTTAGCGGGCAGCACTTTAGAAGACGTGGGTTTTAATACAGAAACCACAGAATCCATGCGCAAACAATTGCAACTAAAAGCCGAGAAAATATTGCCGAGCCTAAAACATGCCCCTGTAATCAAGCACTGGAGCGGCCTGCGGCCAGGCACTCCCGATAACCTACCAACCATTGCTACACATCCAACTATTAAAAATCTATATTTAAACACTGGGCATTTTAGGTATGGTTTGACAATGGCACCTGCGAGTGCGGCTTTAGTAAGCGCATTGATATTAGGCGAAGCTCTGCAAATTGACGCGATGCTTTGTGCTTTTTAACTAATGTAGCCTTGATAAAGCGAAGCGGAATCAAGGGATGCAGAGATGTTTACCACCCTCGATTACATTTCATTTCATCGAGGCTAAGCTTGCTTAAATAATTAATCGCAATATGTAAAAGTGTAACAAGGAAAAATTTCTTAAGAAATAAAGCAAGGGCGCAATAAGGCGCCCTGCAAGAAAAATGAATTAATCTAAATTAATCTTTATCTTGAGATTCCATAAACGCACGGCGAAACGCCATAGGATTTGAAATGCCAGGGATTGGTGCTTGTGGATTACCTGAGCCAGAAACGATCAAAGTTCCGTAATTGAAAATACGCCCAAGAACACTTTGATTGACCTGAATACTTTCTACTTTTGAGATGTTTAGCTCAATTGTCTGACGGCTTATGAGACCAAATTTTGCAATTACTCGTTTGTTAGTAAATGCTAACTCTGTTGTTTTATAGCGAATATAAGCAACAATCCAAAATATAAGGCCTAGTCCAAAAGCAGCCAGTAGTGCAAACCCTAGAGCGATATATGGAGCTAAAGACCACAAACTTACATTACCAGTGTAAATTATTTTTTCATCCTTAATTAGTGCATTTTCAATGTAACTTGCCATTTCTTTTTCCCCTCTATTATTTGACGATTTAAAGGCATCGACATTAACCTAACCCTAAAAACTGCCTTAGTTAAAACTTAATTTATTTAGGGCAAATTTGTAAAACGTTGAAGTCTAGCATTTTGTTTGTTATTTAAAAAATTTAGTATTTATAAATCATTTAGAGTACTTGTATGTAATTGTTTAATTAGCTGGTGCTTCTACATTTTCAATCGCTTTCACCTTTTCAGCAGCCAATGCTTGCGCAGCATTTATATCATTTGTGGCTTTATCAATAATCGTTTTTGGAATTGTGCCTACTTCTGCCGAGGCTTGTTTTTGCTGCTCGCAGGCAGTTAATGCAACAACACACATTGAGCAAATTAGTAAAAATTTAATCAGTATTTTAAGCATGTATTTCAAGCGCCTTTCTGGCAATATAGCCGCTTCTAGATTCGCCCGATGCTTTTGCATCTGCATCAATTCTGCGTAAAACGCGGGCGGGTAAGGTAATGTTTACTCTCTCAGCTTTGTCGCTTAAGCTTGCCAAATCAATGGATACGATTGCCCAAACCCAGTTTTTAAAATCAGGGTCGGCTTGATGGTGTGCGATAGGCTTGGCAGTAGGCACCGCACCGCCAGCGTCAATGACTGTTTCTAGCCATAATTCAATGGCTTCTTTTGCATTATCCATCGCTTCTTCCATCGTGTCGCCAGCCGAAAAGCATCCTTCTAAATCTGGCGCTACCACGCCAAATGCGTGGGTTTCATTGCCAATTTCAATGGCTATTGGATATTTCATCTTTCACCTTTCACCTTTCACTCGTTGTCTTTCAAATTAAGTTAGCTTGCTTCATTAATTTTTTAACTAGGCCTGTACCCAAATCTTTTTTAGGGTGAGGCACGCAAATATGACCGCCTTGCACTGGATGTGTCTAGATATGGTGTGAGCCTTTGACTCTATTGAGCTCCCAGCCAGCCGCTTTTAGCTGTTTAATAATATCTGCACTTGTCATTAATGTGTATTATACACACTTTAATATAAGTTGATCTAGCTTAATTTAATACCCAATCGCCCGACTTCCCACCATGTTTTTCCAGCAACTTTATATCCCCAATCGTCATACCGCGATCCACCGCTTTGCACATATCGTAAATAGTTAATAAGCCCAGAAAAAAACGTTAAAAATCAATATCATCAGTATAAAACAACCAAAAGATTCATTCTGTAGAGTAAAAAAAATATTTAAGTTAGGCCTGAATTAGGCCAAAAAAATACATGCTTGCTTATCGTTACCCCTATGCAACAAGGTAGCTTGATTTTAGTCATAAAAAAGCCCCAATAAGGGTGTAATGGTCTAGTTTTCTGCGACACTTAGTTAGAGACATTTTGTTGCCTTGCTTCATATTCTACAGGCGAAATATTACCTAATGTTGAATGCCGTCG
>JAYVLK010000001.1:0-194684 GCA_043759515.1 Methylotenera sp. | reverse complement strand
GTTTACGCTATATTTCTGCCTCTTCGGCGTGTAGCGTAGCCTGGTAGCGCGCCTGCTTTGGGAGCAGGATGTCGGGAGTTCGAATCTCTCCACGCCGACCAGCATTTAAGTAAGTATAAAAGCTCTTAACTTTTATAAAAGCAAGTGTTAAACGTGTAACCCATCTGCCCGTAGCTCAACCGGATAGAGCACCAGCCTTCTAAGCTGGGGGTTACAGGTTCGATTCCTGTCGGGCAGACCAAAATTTTGGTTTTAACCAAACGTGTTTTAAGTTTAGTCAATTGTGGTTTTGATTTTGTATAAGTCATCAAGCCTTATACGATCCGTTTCAATGGTGGTTGTAGCTCAGTTGGTAGAGTCCAGGATTGTGATTCCTGTTGTCGTGGGTTCGAGCCCCATCAGCCACCCCAGTTTTATCCTTAGTAAATCAAGCACTTAGCGCAAAATCCTCACAAATCAATATCACTCAAAATCAGCTAATATCACTCAATTTCACTCTTTCATTCGGATGGAATTCGGATGGAATCGGATGAAGCACTAAATTTTAAGCAATTTAACGAAGTTACACTAAGTTAAATAAAGTTAGATTGAACTAGACACTTAAAAAATAAAGGCGTAACTTAAAATTATTAAGTGAGACAAATAACGATTAAATTTTGCTGAGTAGTGTTAGCTTGTTAAAAATAAACTTTTAACTATTAATCGTCGCTGAAATTAAAAATGCATGCATAAAAGATAAATGCATGAAACAGACTTTTTAATTGCGATACTTGCTTAATCTGTTAATTTATAATTAACGTGAGACTTCAAATCTGTATTAAAAAAGATTGAAGTTAAAAATGCAATTAATTACAGTTGAAGAATTATCGTTAATAATCAGAAAATCAGCAGCAACAATCAGAAACGATCTAACCCGCAGACCGCACAGCTTGCCCCCTGTGCACAGATTACCTGGGTGCAGGCGCGTCTTTTTCAAGAACGTTGATGCTTGGCTAAGCGGGGAAACAGAAACCGTGCCAGAGCCAGAGCCAGCAAAATCAACCTCAAAACGTGGCCGCCCGAGCCATGCAAGCAGATTAAACACCCAATAAAAAACCCGCGCAGCAAAAGCTGGGCGGGCTTAGTTTTACTTATCCAAAAAACGCTTATCAGAGAAATCATAACGATAAATAAAATTAATCATTAAGTCAAGCTATTTTGTTGCGCTCTTGAAATGAGCAAAAACATGAATTCTTTAGAGTTATTACGTGAACGTGTGCCATTCCGCACTTTTGCTACAAGTGACTTAGAAAAAGGCGTCTACAAGAAATTAAAAGATAAAGCTTTAACTGATAAATATATTCAGATTCAGTTGAGCGATAAATTAATACATTCTCTAGTCTTTGATTTAGATTTTGCGGGTGCAGCTTTTGCAGCGCATGACGCAAATTTAGCAGAGCCATCAATTATTGCTGTTAATAAAAAAAATGGCCATGCGCATTTAACTTATTTATTAAGCGCGCCCGTGTCAGCTAGTAAACTCTCAAGAGCCGCCCCGCTTGCTTATTTAAACGCTATCAAAGCTGCGTATGCGCTCAGATTGAATGCAGACATAAACTATGCAGGCTTGATCAATAAAAACCCGCTGCATGCGCACTGGCGCACGATAATCACTAATAAAACATATGATTTAAGCGAGTTAGCAGAATACGTTGATTTAAGTATTCATAGCAAAAAAACAATTGATATTAATAATTTAAATTCTAGTCGTAATTGCACAATATTTAATGTAGTTAGAAAAAACGCATACAAGCAAGTTAATAAATTTACATCAATAAAAGATTTTAGCAATTATGTAAGCAATGAGTGCTATCAATTAAATAAATCTTATACAGATGCGCTTAGCAATAAAGAAGTAGCTGATATTGCGAAATCAATAGCGATTTACACTTACAAAAACAAAGCAAAAATTGGTAGAGACAGTGTTTCAAACATTGTCATTGATAAAGTAAATACAGCAATTTTAACTTTGAAAATTACTAGACATGATTTAGCAAATCTCAGTAATCAATTTATTTTAAAACACTTCAAGAATGATCTTGCTGAAATAGCTAATCTATCAAAACAATCAATAAACAGAGTATCTAAAAAGAGCGTTACTAAGTGATATCAAGTGAGAACTAATGCCACCATCAGATATATGATGTTTTTTAAGAGTAATAAATACGCACAGCAGAAGCGTTAAAACAATAAAACCTTTCGCGCAAAGCGCGAGGCAGAATGAATAAGCAGCTCATTACTTAGATACTTAGATACTTAGGTTTAGTTATCATATTATACAATAAAATAACATGTAACTTATTGATTATAAATAACTAATTGACATTTATCTTTTCATTAATTACTATATTTATTCGATTAATTCTTAATGAAAGAAATACTAAAATGCATATTCATATTTGTTTACCAGACTACGTTATTAGTGACGTATTTAGCAGCACCCATGGCCAGCCGACCACACAAATTCAAGATCAAATTTGGCAAGAATACATTGAAAATTTAAGCTTTACTTTATTTCACAAAATTACAGATAAGCTTATTTTAGAAAACTTAGAAATAAATTAATTTATATAATATAACTAATTTAAATTCTACTAACTCATTGATTAATAACAATTAATTGATAAATAGTTATTGACTCACATATACATACGTATTAATATTATTTATCAGTAATAAATAATTGATAAATAAAATGAATACAAATTTAAGACAATTAAAGCCCTACGTCGACTATCAGAATGCGTTAATAGCAAGCGCTTTAACGCTTCCTTTTTTATTGTCAACTTCATTAGTCGCAAATCAAAAACTAGGTTTAGCAATCAATAAAATCTCAGCTTCAGATCAAGTTAAATTTCTATTCAAGACAGCTGACTTTGAAAAGTACACTTCATTCTTAGCAGCAAATCCAATTGATTCTCTTGTATTTTTTTCACTTCCAGCAGCTTCATTATTTGCAAGCAGTTTTCTTATTAAATATTATTTCAGAACAATAGACCCCGTGATCCACGTTCGCGGGCGTCGTTTTCTAACTGATAAAAAAGCTATTCAATCGGCAACCCTTGCTCAAAAAGACGCAGTAAGACAAACTGGCCTTGGTTGCTTTTTATCTGAGATTCCGATCTCTAGACAAAAACAGTTGCAATCTTTTTTAATTATGGGCGCACAGGGCGGGGGCAAAACAGTAGTTATCAATTCGCTTTTAAAGCAAGCAATAGAAAATAATCGTAAATGCGTTATTTTTGACTTAACTAAGGGCGACTTCACGGGTTGGGTTGACTGCCCGATTCTTAGCCCGACAGACGCACGGTCAGTCCATTGGTTTTTAGGGTTCGATCTCTTAGATTTGGGTGACGCTTCAACTTTTGCTAAGAGCATGATTCCAGACGGTGATGACCCATTCTGGTCAAGCTGCGCTCAAAATATTTTAATCGCAATTATTTTGAAGCTTCAAAAAGAAAACGGTAAAAATTGGTCTTGGCTACAACTTTCTAATTTGATTTTTAATAGCGAGATTAAAGAACTAAAAGCTATCTCAGATACGTTTTATACGCCTGCACGCGACTCAATTACAGATGCAGAATCTAAGATGAGTCAGTCTATTATTGTTACGCTGCGGTCATTTTGCAGCTCAATTTTAAGAATGTCACTTGTGACTTCTAAAATTCATAAAAATTATTTCGGTTTTATTAGTTATTTAAATAACGAGAATTCTGTAACTCGGCAAATAATAATCCACGGCGACAAAAAAGATAGTGAGCTGAGTTCAGCACTCGCAAGAGCAGTAGTTAATTTGAGTACAAAACATATTTCAAGCTTGCAGTTTTCAGAATCTAAAACACGTAATCTGCAATTCTTTTTAGATGAGCTGCCCCAGGCGGGCAAGCTAGCTGATATAGCTTCACTTTTAGAAATCGGCAGATCCAAGGGCGTTTGCTGCGTTTTAGGTTTTCAAGATATTAGTCAAATTAATCAAATTTACTCAAAAGACGAAGCGCAAAAATGGTTTGCGCTCACAGGCGTTAAAATATTTCCAAAAGTCCAGGGTTCAGTTTCACAAAAATTCGTCACTCAAGAAATTGGGGACAGAGAAATCGAGTTTTACAACAAGTCTGTAAACATCAATAAAGATGGGCGATCAATAAATGCATCAATGCAACGAGATACCGTGCCTGTGCTTTTGCAAAGTCAACTAGAAACAGATTTTGGCCCCAACCGCACGGGTGTTAATGCTTTAGTGCTAGGCGTTGGTGCAGATGCTCTCAAATTACATTTCAAATTCTCAGATTACCCAAAAATTCGCAAAAGTTTTATAGCATGGCCAGCAGAAATTCAACAAGAAATCGAAAGAAAAGTTAACCAATTTAAACAAGAAACTATTCAAATTCGTGAGCAAAGTCAACAAGAAATCGAAGTTGAAAAGTCTGATTTATTAGCTGATTTTGATAATTTAAATAGTGCTCAAAATAATCAAAATGAAGCTGTAGAAAAGATTGTAGAGCCAGTTTTTAATGAAGTGGTAAGTTTAGTTTTGGGTGTTGATTCGCATGTTGTAGAAGCTGTAAGTCAAGTTTTAGAAGTAAATGCGTTAACAAGTTCGAGTAGTTTAAGTGATGTGCAAACTGATATTAAAAAGCAAAAATTTAAGCGCAGAGACAGAGAAGTTGAGGTTGATTAAGTTTGTTAGCTTGCTAGATGTTGTTAGTTTGTACACTGTTATAACTAAAAAGCTAGTTTGCACAGTGTACGCAAAATTGGGAGCAAGCTATGTTTGCACCGTGTGCAAACTACTCACTCCGTTCGTACTTGTTTTTGGCTCGAAACTCGCCAAAAAATATATAGAGGAAACATAAAAAATGTCACAAAATAATTTAGAAAACGTAAGCATAAAAAGCAAACACCCAGGTGGCCGCCCGCGAATTAGTGATGCAGAATACAGGGGTTTCAGAGTGTTAATCTGCCTAAACGAATTTGAAAATAACAAGCTGCAAGAAAGAGCCGACAGCGTCGGCCTCGGCGCAGAAAGAAACCGTGCTGTCTTCATAAGAAAACTAATCACAAATGCAAAAATAAACTCGATTGCCCCGATCTCTAAAACAGCACTTATTGAGCTAAACAAGATCGGCCAAAACTTGAATCAGCTAACGAAGTTAGCACATTCAAATCACGAAATCGACAGCATAAAAATAGACCAAATTCACGCTGATATCAAAAAAATCAGCCAGAATTTGTTTGGTGAAAACAACTAAAAAATGATCTCTAAAATAGTCAAAGGCGCGGGTTTTAAAGGGTGCGCAAGATATATTACAGAAAAAGAAGGCGCACAAGAAATCTGCTTAAATAATTTATTTACAGATTCACCCGAAACACGCGCTGGCGAAATGAGAGCCGTTGCTGGGTCAGCATTAACAAAAAAGCCAGTGTTTCATGCAAGCTTGAGTTTGTCAGAAAATGAAAAAGCAACCAACGAACAATGGCAAATTGCAGCAGAAACATACTTACAAAAAATGGGTTTTGATCTTGAAAAGACACAGTATTTTGTGACGCGTCATACAGATGCAGAGCATGATCATGTTCACATATTAGCGAATCGCGTGATGCTAGATGAAAAAGTGTTGTCTGAAAAGTGCGATTTTAAACGCTCACACGCAGCAGCGCGGGCAGCAGAAAAAGCAGCGGGCTTGCCTTCATACGACAAAAACGCAGAAAAATCTGGCGCTGGCAAAATTGAAAAATTGAAAACTTGAAAACAGTAATCAACAATGCCCTTAAAAAATCTAACGGTGATCTAGATAAATTTAAATCAGAACTCAAAAAGTCAGATATAGATTTTAAAGTAAATCATAACGAAAGTGGCAGAGCCACGGGCGCACTGTTCACGAGTGGAAACAAAACTTGGCCAGGCTCAAAAATTGACCGTCAATTTTCAGTTGGCAACTTGCAAAAAAGCGGTTTAAATCTCGGTCAGCAAAATAATAAGTCACCATTTATAAGAGAAAGCGAACCCAGCCAACCAGTCTCCAGCGGTGGCGGTGGTGGGGGGTCAATCGTAACTGGTGGGGATGGTGTGGATAGTGAGCGCAGGAATCGGACAGCTAATTTTACTAATAACGTAGCAAAACAAAATAGAGAAAGAGAGAGGTAAAATGATTTTATTTTGGTTTAATTTAATATGCTTTATCATCGGCGCTTTAACAGGTGAGCATAATCACGTGGGCGCGGGTTTATTTTTGCTCGGAATCCCGTTCGCGATTATTGCGCAGATTGCGCAAAGTGAAAAATAAAGCTTTATGCTCAACAATTCAATAACTTTAAAAAAGGAAATAATAAAAAAATGAACCCACTTATAGACGATATCGAAAAACAGCTTTTAGAAACTAATGCATACGAAGAAGAAAACTGGGGTGCAATTTCAGTGGATATGCTAAGAAAAATAAGCGGTAAGCAATTTAACTTGACACTTCAATTAATTATTAATGCTTCAGATGATGACTTGAAAAAGATAAAAAAAATTGCTGCAAATCAATTTAATAAATCTGCCAGGTACGAAGTTTACAATCTGAGCCCGCAACCGTGGAAGACGGCTTTAGATGATGGAATTGAACAAGCTAGTATTAAAGACTGACTTATCTATGCCTCGCCGCTAGGCGCGTGAAAGGACGTTTTACGTCCTTTTTATGGTTTAGGTTTTAGTTTTTGTCATTAAGATCACATGTAATATGTTATTGACATTGATATCGGCAACCTATATATTATATAGGTAGTGACTAACGTTTATCCAATGACCATTGCATTAAATGATGCCAACTTCTTAATAAGATTGAGGCAGGCTTTAAGTACCCAACCTTATTTGTTGAGCCTTCATGCAAAACAAAGGATAGTACAGAGGAAAGTTTCTAGTTCTCAAGTTCTTGCTTGTTTAAAACATGGTTATGTATGTGAGCAAGCGCATTTGGATATACACGGCAACTGGAAAGCTACAATAGAATATGTCACAGGCGGTGACTGCGTGCAAGTTGTGGCGGCAATTAAAAAAAACGACAAGGGAGATTTAATTGTTATTGTTACGGTGATATTATGAATAAATACCATTATACAGAATCAGGTCTTAGAAATATTTACTTAGTAAATGGCTTTGAGATTGTGAAAACTCCATACGGAGATGCGGTTTCTATTGTAGATATAGAAGGTCTGCAACGTGTAATTAGCCTTAACCTGTGTAGTAAAAAACACTTAACTGGCACTGAGTTTAGATTTTTACGCAAAGAAATGGGGATGTCACAAAATGGACTTGCCCAGGCGCTAGGTGTTGACGATCAAACTCTTGCAAAATGGGAAAAAAATGGCCGAGTTCCAAAAACCGCTGACAGGTTCATGCGCCTTCTTTTTCTTGAGACTATCAATCAAAACACAACCATCAAAGATTATGTTGATAAAATCAATCAAACTGATCGAGACGTTTACGCTCAAATAGTTTTAGAACAAACCAACCAAGGCTGGAAACAAGCCGCTTAAGCTAATCGTTTTGCCAAATCCTCAGCGCGCGGGTGATAATACCGCCCAAGCATTCTAGAATCTTTGTGACCAGTAATTTTCATAAGCTCATGCATCTGAAATTTGTCAGCAAGTCTGGTTGTAGCTTCGTGACGTAAATCGTGAAACGTGAGATCAATCAAAACTTTGTCATCAATTAAACCAGGCTCGGTTTCGTTCTCATAAGCCCTGCGCGCTCTTTTAACTGCACGCTGATAGCACTGCTTAACCGCACTTGCAGTAGTATTAAATACCTTGCCACGTTTGATTTTAGTGATCTTGCTATCACTGTCGCTTAGAATTTTGATTGCAAAAGACGATAAAGGCACACTTCGAGCGTCACCGTTTTTTGAAGTTTTTAGAGTGGCAACTCTATTAATTAAGTCAATATCAGCCCATGCCAGGCTTAAAATTTCACTTTGGCGCATAGCTGTTTCAAGTGCAAAAAGCACTACATTTAAAACTTCATTATTTTGTCTCACACCCGCGCCCGTGCTTGTTAAAGCCGCGATTAGATGTTTGTGCTCTAATGCGCTCAATAGTCGAACTCGACTATTATTAACACGCGGCTTAGAAATATTTTTTACAGGATTACTACAAGATATTGACCACTCTTTATTTGCAGTCTCGTACAAGTGACTTATTAAGCTTAGATTTTTTTTAATAGTGGACGCAGACAAGCCAGCTTTTATTAATTCATCTCTATATTTAGCAGCGTCTGACTGTCTAAAAGTAGCAAATGTTTTTTTTACAAAATCTTGACGCAGCATGGCATTGATTTTATAAGTTTCAGCTTCATAGCCTTTTTTGTTTTTAGTCACTTCTTTTAAGTAACGCTTTAAACCATCGCTTAAAGTCAATGCTTCACTTTCTGAAACATCACTAAACACCCCGCGATTCATTTTAGCTTCAATATCAATTGACCAATTTTGAGCATCAATTCTTAATTGAAACGATTTAGACTGTTGAGAGTAACCTTTTTTAACAATCACAGCTTGCCAGTAACCACTTTTCAATTGCCTGATTTGCGCCATTTTTAAGCCTTTTTTTTGACTTCATTCGGATGAAAATCGGATGGAAATTCATTTAGCAATTATAAACAAGCCTGCAAGACTTGTCAATGCTAGAGTTGCAGCTTTAAGATATTCGCATTGTGATTCCTGTTGTCTTGGGTTCGAGCCCCATCAGCCACCCCATTCATTTCCCTTCAAATTGCAATCATTTTGTAGTGCCATTATTTCCATGCTGTAATTTTGCATGGTTATTTATATTTCTTGTGTAGTTTAATAAAACTCAAAAGTACCCTTTCCCAATCGTCATCACGCTGCTAAGCAAGCTCCCAATTAGTAAGTCATTTCGTCATAGTTTGTACATTTGTAATTGCGCCATTTAAATTTCTGCGCCGCAAAGTTGCAATTGAGCTATTCCATGGCATTAATTCATAATTCCTTAAACCATGACTTGCTTAAAACTTAATCTTTTTACAATTTTTGCACATCAAAAAATACACCGCATGAGTTACATGGCGCACAGACTAATGTATTTATTTGATCAAAATAGAAATAGTTTTTAATTGCAAGCGTAGCAAGTAATGATATCAAAACTGTTTTTATAAATTGGTAACCATACATTACATGAGGACGGCTAAGTTGAATGCGTTTTAAAACACAGAATGGCACGCAAAATTTAAGCGTAATGAATTGAATGCACTTCAATTTGGAAAGATACAAAATGACTATATTTGACCCTTCTCGGCGCAAGTTCATACAAACAACTGCAATCACAAGTGGGGCAGTCATTGTTGCCAAACTTACACCTGAGGCTGAGGCGAATTCTGTTCTCAAGCCCCAGCAGACAACCCAGTCAGCAAATGTCAATATTCTGTTGCGTGTTAATGGCAGTGAACATCAGATGATGATTGATCCACGTACAACATTACTTGATACCTTGCGCGAACGGTTGCATCTAACAGGGACTAAGAAAGGTTGCGACCAAGGTCAATGCGGCGCCTGCACGGTCATTGTTGATGGGCGTCGAATCGCCTCTTGCCTTACTTTAGCCGTGATGCAGGAAGGACATGACATCACAACCATTGAAGGCTTGGGAACGCCAGCTAATCTACACCCAATGCAGGCGGCTTTTATTAAGCACGATGGCTATCAATGCGGGTTTTGTACGCCAGGTCAAATCTGCTCAGCCGTTGCTATGCTTGATGAGTTTAAGGCAGGAATGCCAAGCCACGTTACTGGTAATCTGAATAAAACGCCTGAAATGAGCATTATTGAGTTTCGTGAACGCATGAGCGGTAATATTTGCCGTTGCGGCGCTTACTCTAATGTTCAAGAAGCCATTGCAGAAGTTGCGGGAGTGCGAACATGATAGGATTTAGTTACGAAAAAGCCATTTCACTTGCTGAAGCCGCCGCAGTAGCAACTCATACTAAGGGTGCAAAGTTCATCGCTGGGGGCACTAATCTACTCGATTTAATGAAGTTACAGATTGAAACGCCGAACCACCTTATTGATATTAATGACCTTAGTTTAGATAAAGTTGAGCCGACAACTGATGGTGGATTGCGGATTGGCGCATTAGTGCGAAATTCTGACCTTGCTGCCAATGAATATGTACGCCGCGACTACGCTGTGCTATCTAGAGCGCTTTTGGCTGGTGCATCAGCACAGTTACGCAATCAAGCGACAACGGCTGGTAATCTGCTTCAACGAACTCGCTGCCCCTATTTTTATGACACCAATCAGCCTTGTAATAAAAGGGAGCGTGGTAGTGGCTGCGCCGCTATTGGTGGATACAGTCGACAACATGCGATTGTTGGCGTAAGCGATAGCTGCATTGCCACTCACCCTAGCGATATGGCCATTGCAATGCGGATACTAGATGCAACGATTGAGACTGTTCGCGTAAATGGTTTAAAACGCGTTATCCCGATTGCTGAATTGCACCGATTGCCTGGAAATACCCCACATATTGAACATACATTAGAACTTGGCGAATTAATTACCGCTGTGGTGCTGCCCAAGCCTGTCGGTGGCGTACATATTTATCGTAAAGTGCGTGATCGCGCTTCGTATGCTTTTGCACTCATCTCAGTTGCCGCAATTGTGCAGCGCAACGGCATTGGTAGAGTGGCACTAGGTGGTGTTGCACATAAACCGTGGCGTGTAGAAGCGGCAGAGCGTGATATGTCGCGTGGTGCCAAGGCAGTAACGACCAAGCTGCTAGCCAATGCACGTACCACACATGACAACGCATACAAAGTTTTGCTAGTGGAGCGCACACTTGCCTCCGTTCTTAATGAAGCTAAGGCTTAATGAAACGAAAGCATAATCAATGAAATTCGATACGCCAGCCAGCAATAACCCCATTGACCAACTTAAGGTCGTTGGCAAGCCTTTTTCTCGCATTGATGGCCCGTTAAAAACAACAGGCACTGCGCCCTATGCTTGTGACCGATATGACGTAGTGCCAAATCAGGCCTATGGATATGTGTTAGGTTCAGCTATTGCTAAAGGTCGCATTGTTTCCATGAATCTATCTGCAGCAAAAGCTTATCCTGGCGTTATCGCCATTGTTAACGCGCAAAATGCGGGAAAGTTAGCTAAGGGTGAACGCAACATAGCATGGTTATTGGGCGGGCCCGAAATACAGCACTATCATCAAGCCATTGCTGTTGTAGTAGCCGAAACATTTGAGCAAGCGCGCGCAGCAGCGCATCTTATACGCGTTGATTATGCCCGATTTAAAGGGGTTTTCGATTTGGCGACGGAAAAACCCAAGAGCATTCCCAAAGATTCTCTCGGTACTGCAGGAGATAGCTCGGTTGGCGATTTCGCTGGTGCGTTTTCGTCCGCGAGCGTGCAATTGGATGCGACTTATTCGACAGCGCACGAATCCCACTCCATGCTTGAACCCCATGCAACGATTGCCGCTTGGGATAATGACAAACTTACGCTTTGGACTTCTAATCAAATGATTGCATGGGGCGTAAGCGACATGGCAAAAACTTTGGGGATAGCTAAGGAGAAGATTCGCGTCTCATCGCCTTATATTGGCGGTGGCTTTGGCGGAAAATTGTTTGTACGAACTGATGCGTTGATGGCAGCACTTGCAGCCCGAGCAGCGAGGCGTCCTGTGTTGGTAACTTTACAGCGCGCCTTAATTCCTAATAACACAGTGCATCGTTCTGCCACTATTCAGCGTATACGCATAGGCGCAAATAAAGATGGGATGATTCAAGCAATTGGGCATGAAAGTTGGTCGGGCAACTTACTAGGCGGCGAACCAGAAGCTGGTGCGGTACAAACGCGAGCGCTTTATGCAGGCGATAACCGCATGACATCAACCCGAGTGGCCTTGCTGGATTTGCCCGAGGCAAATGCAATGCGCGCCCCAAGTGAAGCGCCAGGGCTTGCGGCGCTTGAGATTGCAATGGATGAAATGGCTGAAAAGCTGGGGTTGGATCCAATTGAATTTCGCATCAAAAACGACACGCAAGTGGTTCCAGATTCCCCATCAGAGCCTGCCGCAAGTGATTCTCAATCAAATAAATCAGAGAAAAAGAAATCGCAAAATTCTAACCCGCCATTCTCCTTGCGCCAATTGACAAAATGCTACCAAATAGGTGCCAAGCGCTTTGGGTGGGATAAGCGCAAATCTACGCCTATGCAAGTGCGTGATGGGCGCTGGTTGGTCGGCATGGGCGTGGCATCAGCCTACCGCGATAATGTCGTGATGAAATCAGCAGCACGCGTACGATTGGATAAACGCGGTCATATTACTGTTGAGACTGATATGACCGACATTGGCACGGGCAGTTACACCATCATTGCCCAAACGGCGGCTGAAATGATGGGTGTGCCATTAGAGAAAGTTACGGTGCGCCTTGGTGACTCAAGTTTTCCCGTATCTTCTGGCTCGGGTGGGCAATGGGGTGCCAATAGTTCGACTTCGGGTGTCTATGCAGCTTGCATTAAGTTACGAGAAGCTATAGCACAGCAGGCTAAGGCACAACATGCGCAATTTAATGTTAGCAAGGCCACCTTTGCTGACGGTCAAATCAGTAGTGGATCGCGGAGCATACCATTGGCTCAACTTGCAGGTAGCCGTGATTTGGTTGCAGAAGATGCAATCGAGTTCGGCGACCTTGACAAGCGTTACAAGCAATCTACCTTTGGCGCGCATTTTGTTGAAGTGGGCGTAGATATGGCAACGGGTGAGATTCGGGTGCGACGTATGTTAGCAGTGTGCGCTGCTGGGCGCATATTAAATCCTAAAACTGCACGCAGCCAAGTGATTGGCGCCATGACAATGGGCGTAGGTGCAGCGCTAATGGAAGGGCTTGAAGTCGATAAACGTTACGGGTTTTTTGTTAACCACGATCTTGCTGGTTATGAGGTACCAGTACATGCCGATATTCCACATCAAGAAGTGATTTTTATTGATGAAACCGACCCAATCTCTTCCCCCATGAAAGCAAAAGGCGTGGGGGAGCTTGGCATTTGTGGTGTAGCGGCTGCGGTTGCCAATGCTATTTACAATGCAACTGGCATTCGGGTACGCGAATATCCCATCACGCTTGATAAGTTAATCACAAAAATGCCGACCATGGCATGAGTGAATGCGAATTAAAAATCATGCTTTTAGCGTTAAGAAATAGGCTTAAGAGGCGATATGAAATCAGCTGATTTTGAGGTATTAACCCGTGCGCTAGAATGGCTTAACAGCGGTTACAAAGCGCACTTATTCACCGTGGTGCAAACATGGGGTTCTGCACCACGTTTGCCAGGTGCAATATTGGTCGTTCGCGAAGATGGTCACTTAATTGGCTCTGTTTCTGGTGGCTGTATTGAAGACGATTTAGCTGATAAAGCGCGCAATCAAGCCTTGCCAAAAACGCCAACCTTGATGGAATACGGTGTTAGCCGAGATGAGGCGCAGCGCTTTAATATTCCCTGCGGCGGTCGCTTGCAAATATTAGTAGAACCGCTGAATGCTTCAATACCATTAGAATTGTTACTAGCTAGTTTACAGGGTAGAAAACTGATTAAACGTTCTGTTAATCTGCAGACAGGGCAAATCAAATTAATGCAGGTTTTGCCTGAAGGTTTGCCAAAAATAGAAGGCGATTGGTTTCACGCTTACTTTGGGCCACAATGGCGATTGCTGATTATTGGCGCTAATCAATTAGGCTCTGTGCTAGCAAGCATGGCTCAAGTATTAGATTTTGATGTGCTGATTTGCGAGCCACGCCAAGAGATTCGTGATGAATGGCATGTGGAAGGCGCAACATGGATTAAAGGCATGCCTGACGATGCAGTGTTAAAAATTAAAGCAGATGGACATACCGCGATTGTTGCAGTTACTCATGACCCAAAATTGGACGATATGGCCTTGCTAGAGGCACTTAAATCGGATGCGTTTTACGTTGGGGCACTAGGCTCACACAAAAATCAGGAAAAACGGCGTGAACGATTACGCATGTTTGATTTGAATGAGCTAGAAACCTCAACCCTACGCGGACCAGTGGGTTTGCAAATCGGCAGCCGCACACCAGCAGAAATCGCGATTGCTATTCTAGCTGAACTGATTCAGGTAAAAGCGCAACAACTGAAAATGGGCGCTGGTTTTATCAAGGATATAAGCACTTCACCTTGCCAAGCTTAAATTAATTAGCGAACAAATCATTTGGTGTATCGATATCAACCAAAATTCCTGCATCGGCCGTCGACAACAATTTAACCTCATTACTGTAACGTTTAATAATAGAACGCGCGCCTTCATCACCCTCTATATTTTCTAATTCGCCACGAAATTTTGCAGAAAACCCAATAGGATGCCCGCGCTGGTTTTGATAAGTGGGAATCACGATTGAAGCGCCATCAGTCACTTTATTTGCCACTGCAAAAATTGTCTCAATTTGTATAAAAGGCATATCGGCCAACGCAATCACAAAGCCGTCATTTGCCGCATTATAATTGTCCGAAAAGCGAATGGCTGTGGCTAAACTGTCGGCCATTTGCTGATTATCTTCTGTGCAAAACACAATATTTAACCCAGCGTTTAGCAGCAAATCTGTCAGCTCTTTATTATTTGGTCGAACTACCGCAATGCTGGTAGGAATAGACTCAATCAAACTTTTACCCGATGCTAAAGCAATCGGACAACCATTTGGTAACGGATGCAAAAGTTTATCGTGAGATCCAAATCTGCGGGAAAAACCAGCTGCCAATAAAATACCTATCATGAGTTAAACTTCATTTTGATCCTTACAAACACCAGAATAACGTGTACTAAATCATCTTCATGTTTTGTTTTGCGTATTAATTTTAATAACAGCTTGTATTATGAATAATCTTTTACAAAACTCAGTCATTACTCTAATTTACCGATAAAAATAAAGTCTGCGCTATGTTGATTAAACCTTTCTTTATTTGAAACCGCAAACTTTATGAAAGGTTGATAAAAGCGCAAGTGAATTAATTTTAAAGACCATCATTTTAAGCGTTATTTAACAATCACTTATTTTGAAGTATGGCTTAATTTTATTTAGTCATCCTTGTCATTGATACTCAGCTTTTTAAGGGTTATAGTGTTAGTAACAACAATAAGTAAACACTAAAAAAGATAAGGACATTTTGATGGCTGAATCACTGCCAGTGCTAATCATCATTGATGACGATCCTCTTATAACCGATACCTTGCATTTTGTATTAAGTAAAAATTTTGAAGTGTGCGTGGCCGATTCGCGCGCGCAGGCTAAAAGTTTATTACGCCAGCTTGATAAACCGCCCGCGCTTGCGTTGGTTGATTTAGGTCTACCGCCATCGCAACATAAGCCAGACGAAGGTTTTAAGATGATTGGTGAATTGCTGGCTCACGCGCCAAACATCAAAATTCACGTCTTATCTGGTCAAAGTGATGAAGTGAACGTTAAACACGCGCTTGCCTTGGGTGCGCTAGATTTTATAGCTAAACCATGTGATGTGGATGAATTGAGGCAACTGCTTCTTAATTCGTTAAAAGTGCGGCATGTAGAGCTAAATGAGCAAGGTGTTGCAAATAAAATAGAAGATAAAAATGGCGGCATGATAGGTGACAGTTTGCCCATGCAAACGCTGTTAATGCAAATACGTCAGTTTGCTGACTCGCCTTTTCCAGTGTTGATTGAAGGCGAATCTGGCAGTGGTAAAGAGCGTGTGGCGAATAATTTTCACCGTTTTAGTAAGCGTGCAAAACAGCCTTATTTGTCCATTAATTGCGCGGCTATTTCGCCACTATTGGCAGAATCTATTCTTTTTGGCCATGCAAAAGGTGCATTTACAGGCGCTAATAATACTAATACTGGTTATTTTGAAGATGCGATGGAAGGCACGCTTTTTTTAGATGAAATTGGTGAATTGCCGCTTGAGATGCAGGCAAAATTGTTGCGAGTGCTAGAAAATGGTGAATATACCCGCGTAGGTGAAACGGTCGTTCGCAAAAGCAAAGCGCGAGTGGTGGCGGCCACCAATCGAGATTTACGCGCAGAAGTGCGCTCTGGTAATTTTAGGTCCGACTTGTATCATCGTTTAAGTGTGTTTGCTATTAAAGTACCACCATTACGTGATTTAATGAATGATAGTTTAATTTTACTTCAGCATTTCAACGCTTTTTATGCCCATGAAACTGGCCAAAGAGCATTCAGACTGGATGTTAAAGCCCAATCACGTTGGTTAAGCTATCATTTTCCAGGAAATGTGCGAGAGCTACGCAATATTATCATTCGCTTAATCGCCAAATATGCAGGCGAAACAGTCAATGAAGTGCAATTATCGGCTGAGCTCGACTTATCGCGTCAGCATGAAATTAATGGCGATCCAACCGTTAGTAATGCAGGTGATTTATCGGGCTATGCATTGCAGCATTTGCAAAATGAAGCCAATGTAAACTTAGATCAAGTATTAAAATCGTGGGAGAACGCTTATGTTGAAGCCGCTATGCGCATGACGCACGGTAATTTGAGCCAAGCTGCTAAAATGTTGGGTATTAATCGCACTACACTTTATAGCCGCATTCAACTGCAAGAAGAAAAATAGATGATTGGTTTGAGCGGTTTGCTTTTTAACATTGCGCTTAAAATCTTACTCAATAATCTCATTCGAACTCAACAATTGTTTAAAACTACCGCATAAAAAACTATGTACTACGCGCATTTTGGTTTAAAAGAACCGCCATTTAAAATCACCCCTAATACTGACGTTTTTTTTACAGGCGCTAATCGCGGCGCGGTGTTGGATGCGCTTATTTATGCGATAACCAACAATGAAGGTATTGTTAAAGTGGTGGGTGAAGTGGGTAGTGGCAAAACCATGTTGTGCCGCATGTTGCAAGCTATGTTGCCAGAATCTGTTGAAAGCATATTTTTGGCCAACCCAAGTGTGGCGCCAGAACATGTGTTAAATGCAATTGCCTTTGAGCTGCAATTAAAAATACCTAAAACTGCCGATAGATTAAAAGTAATGCAAATGCTGCAAAGCTACTTGGTTGCGCGCCATGGCGCTGGCAAACAAGTGGTGGTGTTTGTGGAAGAAGCGCAAAGCATGCCGCTGGCTACTTTAGAGGAGATTAGGCTACTTTCTAATTTAGAAACCAAACATCACAAGCTGCTGCAAATCGTGCTTTTTGGCCAGCCTGAGCTTGACGTTAACCTTAACCAAACCAATATTAGGCAACTGCGCGAGCGCATTACTCATAGCTTTAATCTTGGCCCTTTAAATGCGAGCGAGATCGAAGCGTATTTGATTTTTAGGTTGCGTGCGGCTGGCTATTTTGGCCCACCTATATTTACCAAAGCAGCAGTAAAAAAAATATCAGCATCTGCGCAAGGTTTAGTGCGGCGCGTTAATATTCTGGCCGATAAAGCTTTGTTGGCAACGTTTGCAGATAACACTTATCTTGTTACGCCCAAGCATGTGAATGCAGCTATTAATGATAGCGAATTTGGCTCTAAAATATCACCAAAACCCAAAAAAAATCAATTACTTTTAGGTACTTGTATATTAATCGCGGGTTTAAGTTTAGGATACTTAGTTAGTCAGTATAAGCGCTATCCAATGCTAAATTTAGCTGACCTTATCACACATCCTGTATCCAAAAATATGGATAAAACGAGTGTTAAAAATAAACCAATTACAAAGCCTATGACTATCAAGCCCATAGCAATCCAACCCATAGCTATCCAACCCATAGCAATCCAGCCTATAGCAATCCAGCCTATAGTTCATAAGCCAACAGCTAATAAACCTGCATTGAACACAAATAATGCCAGTGATAGTGCGATTGAATCTAGCTCCTTACTTACGGCTACAGAAACGCAATTGCCAGCAACCGCGCTTATTAATACAAGTTCACTTGTTAATAACTTTACCCTTGCTACAAGCACATCTCATGCTCCCGCCATATCCCTTACAAAAACACCTGCTTTAGTAGTCGCGTCAGCAGATCACATTCTGCAGGATGCATTGAATAAACGTTTACAAGCAACGTCAGCTTGGCTACTTGCCCAGCCACCCGCAACTGTAACGATTCAATTAATGGGAGTAGATGACGAAGTAAAGCTTGAATCTGAACTTAATTTGCTGGCTCAAAAAATAGAGCGCGACAATATTCATGTCTATCGCACAAAGATAGCAGATAACACGCTTGTTGAACGCCCGTATTTTACGGTGCTATATGGCAACTTTACTGATCGGCAACAGGCTATACAAGAAATGCAAAAGTTACCCGCTAGCGTACGAAAGAATCAACCACAATTACGTACTATTGCAGGGATATTACAAGAAACCAAATAAACAAATTGATTTCGTAAATATATAAGCTTTTCAAGCAGTTAATATTGCGTTTGAATGCAAATTATGCGATAACATAGTTAAAGAACAAGATTTTTTTAGGGGTAGCCTACCGTGGCGTGCAATAAAATTAAAAATACTATTGTTAATGGCTTTTTGCCAGTAATCATTGGTTTGTTGCTGGCTAATTGTGCGCATGAATCGCGTGTTCCAACGTCATCTGGTCATATTGAAAGTAATAACCGATCAAGCACAACCCAAACTGCAACTGCTAATAGCGCGCCTATTCCTAAATTAATCAAAAATAATCCTCAATTGCCTGTTCCAAAAACGGCTGGAAAATCGCAAACCTATAGCGTGGTGGTAAATGAAGTGCCAGTTAAAGAAATTTTATTTGCGCTAGCGCGCGAGAGCAAACTCAATATTGATATTCACCCCAGCATTCAAGGCCGCGCCACTTTAAATGCGGTAGATCAAACACTACCCGCTATTTTAGAGCGCCTGAGTAGGCAAGTAGATTTAACTTATAAAATGGAAGGTAATGTGCTCTATATTGCGCCAGATCAGCCAGTATTACGCATTTACAAAATCGATTACGTAAATATGAACCGCGACACTAAAGGATTTATAGGTGCAGCAGCAGAGATTTCTAGCACTGGTCAAAGTGCTAGTACGGGTGCGGCAGGTACTTCTGTTAGTTCTAGCTCAACGGGTAATGGTGCTAATAATAGTTCGCGAACATCGGTTGAAAGTACGTCAAAAAACCATTTGTGGGAATCTTTAATTGTTAATATTAGTGAGTTATTAAACGAAACTGATAAAGAAGTATTGGTTTCGCGTATTGGTACAGAAAACCAAGCGAGTTCTAATGCGGCTGGCGGCACTGGTTTAAGCAATTCACAAACGGATGCTACAAAAACCAAAGAATCGCGCGAGAGTGAAAAAAACGAATACAAAACATTATTTGCAGCCAAAGTTATTGCGAATGCTGAGACAGGCGTAATAAGCGTTCGCGCAACCAGTAAGCAGCACGAAAAAGTGCAAGAATTTATTGATAGAGTAATGAATAGCGCCAAGCGCCAAGTGTTAATTGAGGCAACAATTGTTGAAGTGCGACTAAATGATAGTTTTCAGGCGGGTATTGATTGGAGCCGCTTTGGCAATAATGCCAATAGCAGCGGCTTTACTTTTCAACAGTCTCTTGGCCCAACTATTAATCCAGCCACTGGCGTAGGCTTTGCAATTGGTTATTTAAACCCTGTAAGCGCTTTAGGTAATATTGCGGCCTCGGTTACTTTACTCAAGCAATTTGGCGATACCAAAGTGATTTCCAGCCCAAAACTAATGGTGCTTAACAATCAAACGGCCATTTTAAAAGTGGTTGATAACTTAGTATATTTCACTGTTCAAGCACAACAATCTCAAGGTGCAGTTGGCGGCGGCATTTTATCTACTGTGACTACAACACCGAATACCGTGCCAGTGGGCGTGGTGATGAGCGTAACCCCACAAATTAATGAAACAAGTACGGTTAATATTAACGTGCGG
This sequence comes from Methylotenera sp., assembly GCA_043759515.1. GTDB lineage: Bacteria > Pseudomonadota > Gammaproteobacteria > Burkholderiales > Methylophilaceae > Methylotenera_A. The sequence continues at coordinate 174,723 of JAYVLK010000001.1, read as the reverse complement.
CCAACTGTTTCACGCGTTTTAAGTTTTGTGCGCGACCCTAATCCGCAATTGAACGGCGCCAACGGCGCGTTGGTTATCCCAAGTCAAATTCCGCAAATTCAAGTACGCGAAATGGAATCTATTTTGCAAGTCAATAGTGGTAATACGGCCATATTGGGTGGTTTGATGCAAGATGAAATACAGCGCAATTCTGACCAAGTGCCTGGTTTATCTGAAATTCCAGTAGTAGGAAAAGTATTTACTGGGCGTGATGATGTAAATCGCAAAACCGAACTAGTTATCTTTTTGCGGCCTACTGTTATTAGTAACGCAAGCTTAGAAAGTGATGAATTGCAGGCTTATAAACAGTATTTACCCGCTCAGCAATTGCAAAATGCGCTTGAAGTTGCCAATTGATTGATGGGCAAATTGGCTGGAATATTAAACCTAGAATATTAACCTAGAATATTAACCTAGAATATTAAATCATGAGTTTACTGATAAAAGCGCTAGATAAAGCCCAAGATAAAGCCCAAGAGCAGGCGCAGCTTGCTAAGTTAAAACAGATGCAAAACAACAATGCGCTAAAAAATTCTCAAGTAGATTCTCAAATAGATTCGCTGCCAGCTAGCACACAAGGTTACATAGCAACCAAGCAAAAACCGCTACCTGTAAAACTAGCCGATAGCACTAATTTAACCTTGGAGCCGTCGGTTGAGGCCAAAACTATTGCAAGTAATAGCATTGAAGAACTGCGTTTACAAGACACTTCACCACCTCAACTAAATCTGTCTTCTAGTCGACTTTCTACCGATAGAGCAAACCCTGGAACAATTAATAAAGTGGCTGTACATAATGCTGCTAAACAAAGTGCTGCGAATGTGTTTAACGCAAAAAATAGTCAACAATATTGCCACAGTAAAACCAATATTGTTATGGCTATTACAGGCTCGTTAGCCTTGCTGGCTATTGGCATGTATTTTTACCAGCTTGAAAATAAGCCATTTTATGCTGCGCCAATAAGCCCTTTGCCTTCTCCAATAAATTTAGAAACAGTTATACCAAAACAATCGCAAAATGAGGCCGCACCTCTTAAATCACTAGCTATGCCAATTGAACAAAACGTATTTGTAGAACCAGTAATAGCGTCAAATGAAGTTTTAGCTGCAGAATTTAAAGCGGTAAATAAAGCGATTGAACCTTTAAAATTAGCGTTAAAAAAAGATCAACTAGTTGATAAATCGCCTAGTTCTGCGCTTAATCCAGAGCCAAATTTGGTTACAAGTAATCTAAAGACTGCTGCGACACAGGATATTACTTTTAAAAATTTCGGATCTGAACAATCAGTAAATGAAATCTCGCCTATGAGTAAGCAGGCAACAGAAATTAGCCTTGATACAGATGAAGTTTTGATTGCAGTTAATAAACCAAAAAATAGTAACGCAAGAATCAATAAACAACGCCAAAAAAATAAAGAGTTGGATTTTAATTCGCCAGTGATTGCATCAGAAAGTGCATCTATGCGCGTAACAAAAACGCAATCGCAAAACAGCATTAACCCTGTTTTGATAAGCGCTTATGAAGCTTATAACGCTGGCAACGACCCCGCAGCGCTTAAGTTGTACAAACAAGTACTGCAGCGCGATGTGCGTAATAGCGATGCGCTACTAGGTTTGGGCGCAATTGCACAGCGCCAAGGCAGGCTAGCAGATGCTAGCGGTTGGTATAGCAAAGTGCTAGAAGTGGATCCAAAAAATACGGCTGCAATTTCTTTTCTGCTAGATAATCAGATGCAAAATCAACCAGTTAATCAAAATGAAAGTACCGAAACGCAGTTAAAGAATATGTTGGCCACAAAGCCAAACGATGCCAATTTGCATGCGCTACTTGGTAATCTTTATGCCCAAAATGATCAATGGCCCGCCGCGCAGCAAGCTTATTTTGATGCTTACCGACACAATGCAAGTGCTGAAAATGCGCTTAATTTAGCGGTAAGTTTAGATCAAATGGGTAAACCAGCCTTGGCTTTGCCGTATTACCAACAAGCGCTGAATATAGCTCAAGAGCAGGCGCAGTCTGGTAGAAGCCAAATTGACAAAACAAGTATTGAGGCGAGAATTAACGCGATCAATTAATTGAATTTGAATAAGCTTAACGCAAAAGAGTTTTTAATAATGGGTAAACAAATAATGGTAAGAAGAAATCATGGCTGAACAACGCCGTAAACTTCGTCTAGGCGAGCTAATGGTGCAGCAGGGTCTTATTACCAATGACCAACTGCGCATTGCCGTAATAGAGCAAGAACAAAATAAGATACCGCTTGGGCGCCAATTGGTGCGTTTAGGATTTGTGTCTGAAAGCATGGTGCGCGATTTGGTTGCGCACACCATTGGCCAAGAAAGTATCGATTTAAGCTTAGTAGTAGCCGATGTAGATGCGCTTGAAATGGTGCCAGAAGATTTTTCGCGTCGTTATCATTTATTGCCCGTGGCTTTTGATGTCGCAACTAAAACCATGATAGTTGCCATGGCTGATATGTTTAATGTGGTGGCACTTGATCAATTGCGCGCCATGCTGGGCGGGCAAATTCAGCTTAAACCTGTTTTAGCTGCTGAGGCGCAACTAGAAGAACATATAGATCAATTTTACGGTTATGAACTTTCAGTTGACGGCATTTTAAGCGAGCTAGAAACAGGTGAAATTGATTACCAAAGCTTAACTGCTAACGGCAACGAGTATACGCAACCTGTGGTGCGCTTAGTGGGTGCGCTATTAATGGATGCGGTTAAACGCGGTGTTTCTGATATTCACTTTGAGCCAGAATTTGCATTTTTACGCATTCGTTATCGTATTGATGGCGTATTAAAGCAAGTGCGAAGTTTGCATAAATCGTATTGGCCAGGTGTTGCGGTGCGTTTAAAAGTGATTAGCGGCATGGATATCGCCGAAACGCGATCGCCACAAGATGGCCGATTAAACATGAATTTATGTGGCCGCCCGATTGATTTCAGGGTTTCTACTCATCCAACCATTCATGGTGAAAACATCGTACTACGCGTGCTAGATCGCGAAAAATCAATTATTCCACTAGAGCGCATGGGCTTAAGAGCCGATACGTTAGCGCAATTACAATTAATGATGACGCGCCCTGAAGGCATTTTAATCGTAACAGGGCCAACGGGTAGTGGCAAAACCACCACGCTTTATTCACTGTTATCGCATTTAAATAATGAGACTGTGAATATCATGACGCTAGAAGACCCAGTGGAATATCCTGTAACCATGATGCGCCAAACATCGGTGGCTGAAGTGAATAAGGTGGATTTCGCTAACGGAATCCGATCGATCATGCGACAAGACCCCGATATTATTTTAGTGGGTGAAATTAGAGATGCCGACACCGCCACCATGGCTTTTCGCGCTGCCATGACTGGCCATCAGGTATTTAGTACACTCCACACTAATTCAGCCCTTGGCGCTTTTCCAAGGTTAACCGATATTGGTATATCACCCGATATTATGGCGGGCAATATTATCGGCATTATTGCCCAGCGCTTGGTACGCGTACTTTGCCCGCAGTGTAAAGAACCCGCAAGGCCGTCCGACGATGAGCGCAAAATTTTAGGCATCAACACTAACGAGGCCATTCAAATTTATAAACCAAAAGGGTGCAAACGTTGTAATCAAACAGGCTATAGAGGTCGCATGGCTATTTTAGAGTTGTTACGTATTGATGCTGAGTTAGATTCGCTAATAGCAAGGCGCGCGCACTTTGATGATTTACGCAAAGTAGCAATTGATAAAGGTTTTATTACGCTGGCAGATGATGGTATTAGGCGTATTTTAGAAGGCTATACCAGCATTACAGAGGTGATGCGCGTGATTGATTTAACTGCAAAGCTTTACCATTAATATAAGCATTAATTTAATCTAAATATATATAAATTTTAAATCGTGGCTACTTTTAATTATCAAGCTGTCGATGTTACAGGCAAGCGCGCTCAAGGCCAGATAGATGCACTAAATGCTGTAGATTTGGAGCTGCGTTTAGCACGCATGGGGCTAGATTTAATCACTTTTAAAACCAGTGAAAAAACTAACAGCACGTTTAGTAATAGAAAAGTAAGCAACCGCGATTTGGTGATGTTCTGCTTTCAGCTTGAGCAGCTAACCAGTGCAGGCGTGCCAATTTTAGATGGCTTAAATGATTTGCGCGAAAGTACGCAAAACCCGTATTTTCAAAAAGTATTAGGCGCTATTGCAGGTGAAGTAGAAGGTGGAAAGATGTTAAGCCAAGCGCTGGCAGAACACCCAGACGTGTTTGATGAAGTGTTTGTGAATTTAGTAGGGGCAGGGGAGCAAACTGGCCGATTACCAACGGTTTTTGAAAACCTATCCAACACACTTAAATGGCAAGATGAGCTATTAAGCCAGACCAAACGCTTGCTCGCATACCCAGTTTTTGTGTTTGTAGTGGTAATGGCGGCAGTCACATTTTTAATGACGTATTTGGTACCAGAAATGGTTAAATTTTTAAATAGTTTGGGTCAAGAATTGCCACTTAACACCAAGATATTGATTTATATATCCAACGCATTTGTACAATATTGGTGGTTGATCATTTCGCTGCCAATTGTGCTATTTATAGGCACAGCCACACTGATCAAACAAAGTCCACAAGCGCGATATAAATTTGATTACATTAAACTTAATTTGCCTATTACAGGTGAGATATTACAAAAAATAATTATGGCGCGTTTTGCGCGTTATTTTGCGTTAATGTACCAAACAGGCATTCCCATTTTGCAGGCTATTAAAACTTGTGAAAAAATCGTGGGCAATCGCGTGGTGGCTGATGCGTTAAGTCGCGCGCATGCACAAATCAACGCGGGCGATAGCATGAGTGAGAGCTTTCATAACGCTGGCTTGTTTCCGCCAATGGTGGTGCGTATGATAAAGGTAGGTGAAACAACAGGTGCGCTTGATAAATCATTACTTAATATTAGCTATTTTTACGACAGAGACGTAAACGAGCTAATGCAAAAAATGTTAAAACTGCTAGAGCCAGCTTTAACGGTTGTTTTAGGGCTTATTTTAGCGTTTATTATGTTGTCGGTATTAGGCCCTGTGTATGATTCATTTAGCAAAATGAAGCTTTAATAGGCTTATTATTTTATTACTTAAACACGATAAATAAACTAACCAACCAAAAAACTAATGTTTACAAGCTCAAAAAAACTCATTTTATGTGCCAATAATAACCGTTTAACCGCGGGTGTTTGGCGTGGCACTAAATTACTCAGTTTTAGTGTTTTTAGTAATGCAGAACAAGATACCGATGTTTTTAACGAATATTTAGCTCAAAATGAAAACACACCCATTTATTTGATCGTGGATGCGGTAGAAGAGGACTACAAGCTAGAAAGCCTGCCACACACAGCTGGGCGTGCAAGAACTGAGATTGTTGAGCGTAAGCTTAATCAATTTAACCGCAATAGCGTGTTTAGAGCTGCGCACTTTATTAAACGTAACACTGACAAGCGCCGCGATGACGATTTTTTGTTCGTTGCCCTTAATAACCCAGATTGGCTGCAAGCTTGGATGAACGTGATTCAAGCAAATCAATTACCGCTGGTGGGTGTTTACTTACTGCCAATGCTTAGCCAGTCAATCGTGCGTCAAATGAAGCTAATGGCACCGCATATTTTATTGTGCGAGCAATTATCAAGCGGCTTACGCCAAACGTACTTGTACAACGGACGCTTACGCATGAGCCGCTTGGCGCCAATGCATGATGTTAAGCCAAATCAGTTAGCCTATTTTTATTTAGTAGAAATTGAAAAAACACGGCTTTATTTAGCTAGCCAGCGCTTAATTACTAATGATACCGCCCTGCAAATGGTGTTGCCTTCACAAGACAATTCTCACCATTTAATTGCAACTAGCATTAGCCAAGATCAAGGTTTAGAGTGTAAAACGGTTGATATTTTAGCCTTTGCTAAAAATCATCATCTAGCGCCCGAATTGATTGAAGCCAACCCTGAGCTACTGCACATGCAGCTATTGGCTAATGGCAATTTGCCTGATAATTTAGCGCCAGCTTTATACAGCAAGATTCATCATCTAAATAATACGCGTAAATTTATTAACATAGCTACGGCTGTAATAACGGTTGCTGGTGTGATGTTTGCTGGTCTTTATGCTTGGCAAGGATTTATACACAAGCAAAATTTTGAACTAGCCGCTATTCAAGTTCAAGAACAAACACGAATGTACAACAACGTTGCTAAAAATTTTCCAGCAACACCCATTGCCAGTGCTGAACTCAAAGTGGCAGCTGATTTATCACAAATCATTCAAAAAAATAAACGCTCACCGCTAGGCTTAATGCAAGCATTAAGTAGCGCTAGCGAATTTGCGCCAGAACTTAATTTTACAAAGATACGCTGGGTATTAAGCCCTAGTATTGACATAAATGATGATGACGCTGGACTAGGAAACGCACCATTAACAACCGAAAGCAGTCAATTAATAGCGCAAAATGACGCGACCATGTTGCATCAAATAGGCTTTGTTACTGCTGAAATTATAAACTTTAAAGGCGATTACCGAGCAGCGCTTAATACGGTTAGTCAATTGGTCGCTAATCTGAATAAAAATGAAACTGTGCAACAAGTGCTGATATTGCAAGAACCAGTTAATGTGAGTTCTTTGGCTAATTTACAAGGCAGCACCACTGATGAAACAAGTGCTGCGCCGCCGCCAGCTAGTTTTAAGCTAAAGGTAGTGTTAAAACAAAGTAGTGTCACGCCAATCATTAACAACGTTGCAAGTAAGGCAGTGCTATGAGCCTATCCAGCCAAGACTGGCGCAAATTACGTTTGCCAATTTTAGGTTTAGGTGCTGCTTTAGTGTTAGCGGGATTATTGGTAAGCCTTGCAGATCGATATCGGCTAAAAAACCTGAATGCAGAGCTTGTGCAACAAAACCTACTCAATCAAGCAAAACAAAAATACCAATCATCTGGCTTAGAAAAAGAAACTATTCAACAATATTTGCCACTTTATAACCAGTTAATCGCCAATGGGTTTATAGGCGAAGAGCGGCGTATAGAATGGATAGAAAATTTGCGCCAAATACACGATGCGCATTATTTGTTTAGTATTGACTACAGCATTGGTTTGCAAGAAAGCTTTAAGCCAAATTATTTGCCTAATTTGGGCAATTTTAATTTGCAACGATCAATAATGAAACTCAATTTAGAACTGTTGCATGAGGGGGATTTACTCAATTTGTTAGAAGGCTTAAATCAGCAATCAACACCGTACATGGTTCGCGAGTGTGAAATTACACGGCCATCAGGCGCTATAGTTAATAGTAAAGAAGTAGTTGCTAACTTAACAGCCGTTTGCGAGATAGATTGGCTAACGCTGCGTGATCCACAATTAACCAACGTGATAGGTAATTAATTATGAACAAAATGCTTTTTTGTTTGCTTTTGATGTTTGCGCAACTGGCACAAGCCGATCAGCTTAACGGGCGCTTATTTAGCTCGCCAGCGGAGCGTAACAATTTAGATCAAATACGCAAGATTAAAAAGCCAATAGCGCCTGTTATAACTACCACACTTGCCGAATCCCAACAGATCATTGAACGTGTAGCAATCGAATTACCAGCTAGCATTAGCATGCAAGGCTACGTTAAACGTAATGATGGGATTGACAGTACTGTGTGGATCAATAATCTGGCTATGCAAGAAAACTCGCGCAATAAAGAAGTTGTTGTGGGTAGCTTACGTGTTAATAGTAACCAGGTGCCAATTAAACTAAGCGGCAATGGCAGAAACCTAAACCTAAAAGCTGGCCAAGTGTACGACCCACAAACTGGCCGCGTACGTGAGGCAAGAAACAATGCTGCGCAGGGTGATATTGGCACTATTGGTGACTAATTTTTATGCAAAAACTTAACCAAAAAGGCGCTACGCTAATTATTTTTGCAGTAATCATGGTGCTAGCCGTGACTACCTTATTGTTGTCGCAGCTAAACGGACCTGAAATAAATATACAGCGCGATAAAAAAACATCTAAAGCATTGGCTGAAGCAAAAGCTGCTTTAATTGGCTATGCAATTACTTATGATGATAATCATGCTGGTGAGTTGTACGGCTATTTACCTTGTCCCGATATTAATCCCATCGATCCAAGTGGTGAGGGCGCGCAATCCATATGTGGTAACTTGGGTGTAAGTACATTAGGCAGGTTTCCTTGGAAAACACTAAAACTAGAGCCCCTCAAAGATGGCAATAGTGAATGTTTGTGGTATGTGGTCTCAGGTAATTATAAAAATAATCCCAAACTTGCAGGAATAAGCCCGAATAGATTAGGTTTGCTTGAGGTAATGAGTGCCAGTGGAGTAAGCTTTATTGCGTCTAATGCAGACCCTGCTGTTGCGATTGTTTTTTCTGCTGGCACTGCATTATCTGGACAAGATAGAACAAAAAACGATGTTGCTTTGCATTGTGATGGAAACTATATTTCAACTAATTATTTGGATAGAGATGTCGTTTCTAATATAAACAACTCAATTCCTTCAGGCATGGCTAATGTTAATTCAACTTTCATTGCTGCAAAAGATTCAGGCCTGACAGCTCAAAATGACGATGCTTTTAATGATAAATTGATTGTCATTAGGCGCAGTGATATTTTTGCCGCCTATTGTAAAAAATATGCCAATTCTTTACTTAATAATATCAGTGGCAACACCAATAATTGTAATAATGCCAGTAACCCAAGTGCAAGTTGTAGCGCAGTAGTTGGTTACCTGCAAAATTGCAATCTAATATGCAAAGATTCCGCACAAACCTTTATAGACACTCCATGCCTTAGCGATATTACTACCCCTAATTGCCAAACGGCAATTAACAGTCTAGAAGTCTGTCATGCCTAAATTTTTAGATTTAGCAAATACACATAAAGGATTCACGTTGATAGAGATGGCCATAGTCCTGATCGTTATTGGCTTTTTGCTTAGTAGTTTAATAATGCCACTATCAGCGCAGTTGGATTCAAGAAATTATGGTGAAACACGTAAAGAATTAGAAGAAATGAAAGAAGCATTGTTGGGTTTTGCTTTGAGTAACGCGGCTGCGGATGCTAGACCTTATTTGCCTTGTCCCGATACAGACGGTGATGGCGTTGAAAATAGAATAGGAAATTTATGTGCAAGCCAAGCAGGTAATTTACCAGCTTTGAGTTTAGGGTTACAAAACTTTGATGCTTGGAACAACACATACACTTACCAGGTCGCACCAGCATTTTCAAACAATGCGACAGGTTTTACCTTGACAACTGTTGGGAATATAAATGTTTTAAATACCGTGGCAGGTGCGGCAATTGTAAGCAATGTTCCTGCACTAATATTGTCTAGAGGCAAAAATGGTGGGGTTGCTGCTACAAGTGCGGATGAAATTGAAAATACAGATTCAGATAGAATTTTTGTTAGTCGCGAGTTTACACCCGCATATGACGATGTTGTAGTTTGGGTTTCGCCAACTATTTTAGTTAATCGTATGGTAAGCGCAGGTCGGTTACCTTAGCCATGAACGATAACCAGCTCCTACGTTATAGCCGCCATATTTTATTACATAAAATCGGTTATGAAAATCAGCAAAAGTTAGTGAATAGTCATGCGCTGATTGTAGGTGCGGGTGGTTTGGGTTCGCCAGTAGCACTCTATCTAGCAGCTTCGGGCGTAGGGCAATTAACTATTTGTGATTTTGATAACGTGGATTTAACCAATTTACAGCGCCAAATTATTCATACCTCTGCTAGTGTTGGCACAAATAAAGCGCTATCAGCCAAGCAAACCATTAATAAGATTAATCCTGATATTAACGTGCAAACTGTGCAACAAAAATCTAGTGAGGTGGAGTTTGCAGAGTTAGTTGCTAGTGCAGATATAGTAATTGATTGCTCAGACAATTTTGCCACGCGTTATATGCTCAACCGTGTGTGTTTAAAACTTAAAAAGCCACTTGTATCGGGTGCTGCTATTGGGTTTGAAGGCCAAATAAGTGTGTTTGATTTTCGTGATGAAGATAGCCCTTGCTACCATTGCTTGTATCCCGATACGGGAGACGATGCTGAAATGCGCTGTGCTGAAAATGGCGTATTTGCGCCCTTGGTTGGCATGATAGGCACCACCCAAGCAGCGGAGGCGTTAAAGTTATTGATGAACATTGGCAAGAGTTTGCAAGGGCGCTTGTTATTATTAGATGCAATAAATATGGATTGGCGCACTATTAAGCTCAAGCGTGATCCGCAATGTGCGGTTTGTGCATAGCTTTAAATCCCCTCCCCAAGCAAGGGGGAGGGCTAGGGTGGAGGTAGATGAACTATATAAGTTGGAAAAGTTAACCCCCACCCTAACCTTCCCCCTAAAAAGGGGAAGGAATGTGTTTGTTAAATTTTGAAGTTAATTATGCAGAGAATTGCTCCGCACGTTAAAGTTTTCTCTCGTAAACAGCGTAAAGAAATGACAGATGCTGAATTGCATCTGTGGCGATACTTGAGAATGCGTCAGATACGTGGATTAAAATTTAGACGATAACATCCTGTCGGCAGTTATATTTTAGATTTTGCTTGTGTTGAATTAAAAATTGCTTTGGAGCTAGATGGTGGTCAACACGCAGAAATCAAAGAAAAAGATGCGCAACGAACCAGATGGCTAAATGTACACGATTGGAAAGTTTTGCGCTTTTGGAATAACGATGTATTACAGAAAATTGATAGTGTATTAGAAGCAATTGATAATGCGCTAGCTAAGCAAAGTTAAAAATGCAAATTCTTACCCCCTCCCTAGCCCTCCCCCTTGCTTGGGGAGGGAATCAAAACTTTTACTTACCACCCACCAAGTTTTTAACCGCACTCACCAAGTCACCTGGCACAACCACAATCTTAGTATTGGCAGAAGCCGCTAATTTTTGCATGGCAGTAATATAGCGGTCACCCAACAAAAATGTGGCTGCTGAGCTGTTATCTTTTGAAGCATCGGCAATAAATTTAATTGATTCAGCGGATGCATTTGCCGCTACCATTTGCGCCTCAGCATCTTTGCGAGCCGCTTCTAGCCTTGCTTCAGCATTTAAAATAAGTGATTGTTTCGCACCTTCGGCCTCAGTTACCACTGCCACACGTTCACGCTCGGCTGCAGCTTGGCGTTCCATGGCGTCTTGCATATTGCTTGATGGTTTAATGTCTTGAATCTCAACTGATTTAACGGTTAAGCCCCAATCTAGCGCTTCATCGGCAATGGCTGATTTAAGCTCTGTTTTAATACGATCGCGCGATGTTAATGCTTGGTTTAATTGCATGCCACCAATAATGGAGCGTAAATTGGTTTGCACCATATTGCGCATAGCTTCACGAAAATTCTCAATGCCGTAAACAGCACGCTCAATGTTGCTCACTTTAATAAAAGCAACCGCGTTGGCTAAAATAACCGCGTTATCGGCAGTAATGACTTCTTGCTGTGGGATTTCTAAAATAATATCTTTAGTGGTTACTTTGTAACTTACTTTGGTAAAAAGTGGGTTAATCACGTGTAAGCCAGGGGACAACACGCCAGCAAATTTGCCTAAACGCTCAACCACCCATTCCTCGCCTTGCGGTACAATACGCACACCTTTAAATAAGGCGATTACTGCTAAAAATATCAGCACTAGGCTAAATTCGGTCATGTTTTATTCCTAAAATTAATACATTTAAAATATGAGCTTACAACATTTATTTGATGCATATACAAGTTAGATTTTTAAAGAGCTTACTAATTTTTAACAGAAATTAATAATTCATGATCTATAACCTAGACTGCTTGAATCCTTAATGTATTGCCTTCTACGGCGATTACACGTGCCTGTGCCCCAATTGCAATCTCTTTATTTGCAATCGCTGGCCATTCACGGCTACCCATCAAACCTTGCGTAAAGATAATCTTACCGTTCAATATCGGGCTGCATTGCTCTGTTACCGTACCTACGCGGCCAATTTCTTCACCTTGTGCTTGCCCTACGCGTGAATGGGTTTCGGTGTTTTTATAGTTTAACCGCCATATTGCTAGCGAGCTAATAGCAAGCGCTGTGAACATTACAAGTTGTATTGCAATGGGCATGGTAGGAGATATCCATGTGGCAATAGACACGCATAATGCAGCGATGCCAAACCATAAAACATAAACGGTGCCTGTGCCCATTTCAACAGCCAGTAATACCAGCCCAATTGCGCCCCAAATCCACATTGCGTCTATCATCATGGTTTCCGTTAGATTATTTAAGCAAATTGACTATAACATTTTTGCCGAACCGAGTTGCTAAAATCAACTCTCATAAGCTTAAAAATAAATAAATACAAATTTAGATCAATTCAACATTTATATGCAAACCCCTATTCACATTGTTTGGTTTAAGCGCGATTTACGTGTGATTGATCATGCTCCCTTAGTTGCAGCTTGCGTTGCTGGCCAAGTGTTGCCGCTATTTTGTTGGGAGCCTAGTGTGTGGGCGGGCGAAGATTACGCTAAACAACACCAAGTGTTTGCGCAAGAATGTTTAAATGAGCTTGCAATTGAATTGAAAAAAATTGGCTTAAATCTGCTCATTTCACCTTTTGGTATTGTGCAAACGCTAGATATTATTGGCACGCATTCACCCATTGCCAAGCTTTATAGCCATGAAGAAACGGGCAATGATGCGACTTACACTGTAGATAGGGCGGTTGCAAGCTGGTGTAAAAACAATGGAGTAGGCTGGTTAGAAATGCCTCAAAACGGCGTAGTGCGGCGTTTAAAAAATAGAAACCATTGGAATGCGCATTGGGAGCAACGTATGAATTTGGCGCAAGCTGATTTGCCAAAAACCATTGTAGCTGCGCCTACTAGCCCATTGTTAGCCATCCATTTGCCATTAATTCAAATGGTGCAAGCAAACGGCATTGATAAACCACATCGCCAAAAAGGTGGGCGTAGCCATGGCCTAGAATTATTTAATAGCTTTTTAGATAGCCGTGCTGCTAAATTTCGTGGCGGCATTTCAAGCCCATTAACTGCTGTCACTGCAGGCTCAAGATTATCGCCTTATTTAGCTTTTGGCTGTTTATCGATGCGAGAAGTGGTGCAAGCCACAAGGGAGCGGCGCGATTGGGCAGCACAATCGCCGCATTTATACCCTAGCAGTTTAAATGCAGGCTTGGTTGGCTTTGAATCGCGCTTGCATTGGCATTGCCATTTTATGCAAAAATTAGAATCTGAACCTGAAATAGAATTTGAAAACCTGCATCACGCGCATGATGATATGCGAGACGAGCAATTATCAGATGTTGAATCTAAAAGCCGTTTGCAATTATCGAGTAGAGGTGAAACAGGCTGGCCATTGGTAGATGCTTGCATGGCGATGCTGCGTGAAACTGGCTGGATAAACTTTAGAATGCGTGCCATGTTAATGAGCACATCTAGTTATCTGTATTGGCTGCATTGGCGCGAGCCAGGTTTGCATTTAGCGCGTGAATTTTTAGATTATGAGCCAGGCATTCACTGGTCGCAAAGCCAGATGCAGAGCGGCACTACTGGCATTAACACTTTACGAATATATAGCCCAATCAAGCAAGCGCAAGATCAAGACCCAACGGGCGCATTTGTGCGCCATTGGTTACCTGCGTTAAAACAAGTGCCAGACACCTGGATTTTTGAGCCGCATTTAATGCCAAAAGTGCAACAATTGCGTTACGGTTGCGTGTTAGATTGCGATTATCCAAAGCCTATAGTGGATATTAGCCGTGCCACGCGAGAAGCCAAGGCTAAAATCGTGCTTGCGCGCAAAAATGATAATATTCAAATTGAGACTCTAGCGATCATCAAAAAACATGCTTCACGTAAAGGCATGCAAGGTAGCGAGCGCGATGAAAACGGCCAACAATTAATGCAAATCAATCGCCAAAAAAAGAGTAAACTCATAAATAACAAGTCACAGCAAAAAGAACTTTTTTAAACAAAAAGAACTATCTCAATGACCAATTCTTACAAGCTTAACATTCCTGTTGATCGCGCTGAGCGCTTGCAATATATAAGGCGCATGTTCCCCCAAGCTACTGGCTCATTCTTAGCAGACGATTGGCATGGTGGTAGACATGAGGCTTTTAAGCGGTTAAATAGCATAAACGCTATCGCATACAACCGAAACCGAAATTTTCTTAACGGTGCAGTTACTCACCTTTCGCCTTATTTTAGGCACGGTTGCATTACTTTAAAAGAGGCTACCGATAATGCAAAAGAGCGCTTTGGTGAATCTTGCGAAAAATTTGTTTTTGAGCTCGCTTGGCGCGATTACTGGCGCAGGGTTTGGTATGCAAACGGCAATGGTATTTTTAGCGATATGGAAGACCCAAAAGTAGTATTGGGTGATAAGTTAATGCCCGATTTTATCCGTCAAGGCATTACAGGCCTGCCGTGTATGGATGGCTTTATTCGCGATTTAACACATAATGGTTATGTGCATAATCATGCCCGCATGTGGTTTGCAGCCTATGTGGTGCATTGGCTTAAGGTTGATTGGCGTGAAGCAGCCGATTGGTTTGAAAATCACTTGCTTGATGGTGACAAAGCCTCTAACCACCTTTCTTGGCAATGGGTAGCCTCAACCTTTAGTAGCAAACCTTACTTTTTTAATAAAGAAAATCTTGCTCGCTATACAGGTGAAAAATACTGCGCCAATTGCAAAGTTAATTGCCCGTTTAATGCCAGTTATGAAGAATTAAGCGATTCTATTTTTAGCGTTAATAATATTGAACCTGCTAAAAAATACAAAATAGCTATGCCGCAAAAAGAGGCCATTTCTATCCATCAAGCGCGCGCTATTCTTGTGCATGACGAAATGCTTTCTGCTGCTAATCCGCTTATGCATAAACCCATGCCTAAGTTTTTTGTGTTTGATGATTTTATACACAACAAATGGCCATTAAAGCGTTTACAGTTTATGGCCGATTGCTTGAACGAATTACAAGATGTAGAAGTGTGGATAGGCGACACGCGCGCCATTTTGAAAGAGCGCGGCGTAGGGCAAGTGCTCACGCAAAATACGCCTAATTTACAGTTAAAAGCTATATTAGAACCGTTTAACCCAATTTATGAAGATGAAATTCCATTCTCTACAACTGAAATAAGTGAAAAACGCTTAAAACGCTTTTCTCGATATTGGGAAAAAGTAGGTGTTGATTTTTTTGTCGAAACAGCGCAAAAACACTCTTAATTTTTTATCATCACAAAGCAAACTAAAGATTAGTAGCATCATCACAGATTTAAGTGATGACTACGCGCTTACATAATTTAGTACGTTGCAAGCTAACTAATCTTTAGTTTGCCACAATTTATTCACTAAAGTTACAGTCAATTGCTATGTTAAAATGATAGCTATGACAACTGATAATGATCTTGCACAAACACCACGTAAAGAGCTAGGCAAATCGTTTGAGCCTAAAGCTATTGAAAGCCATTGGTATGCTTTTTGGGAAAGCCGCGGCTATTATGCGGCTGGGTTTAATCAGCCAACTGAATCTAAGCCAATAATTGATAATTTCTGCATTTTATTACCACCGCCCAATGTAACAGGCACGCTGCATATGGGCCACGGCTTTAATCAAACGCTAATGGATGCGCTTACCCGCTACCACCGTATGCGCGGGGACAATACGCTTTGGCAGCCAGGCACAGATCACGCGGGCATTGCAACGCAGATAGTGGTAGAGCGCCAGTTAGATGCACAAGGCATATCAAGGCACGAACTTGGGCGCGAAAAATTCCTCGAAAAAGTGTGGGAATGGAAAGAATATTCTGGCGGGACAATAACGCAGCAAATGCGCCGCCTTGGTACATCCCCCGATTGGAGCCGCGAGCGTTTTACCATGGACGCTGGCTTAAATAAAATAGTGACTGAAACCTTTGTGCGGTTGTATAACGAAGGCTTGATTTATCGCGGTAAACGCTTGGTTAACTGGGATGTGAAGCTTGGCACAGCCGTTTCAGATTTAGAAGTGGTGCAGGAGGAAGAAGATGGTTTTATGTGGCATATCAACTATCCGCTGGTTGATGGTAGTGGCCATTTAACTGTAGCCACAACACGGCCAGAAACCATGCTGGGCGATGTAGCGGTGATGGTGAACCCCACTGATGAACGCTATAAACATTTGGTTGGCCAATTTGTAAAATTACCACTTTGTGACCGCAAAATACCGATTATCGCTGATGATTATGTTGATAAAGAGTTTGGTACGGGTTGCGTAAAAGTAACGCCTGCACATGATTTTAACGATTATGCAGTTGGGCAGCGTCATAGCTTGCCGATGATAGAAATATTGTCGTTAACAGGTTTGGTGAACGAAAATGCACCTGAAAAATATCGCGGATTAACGACTGTTAACGCGCGAAAATTAGTGGTAGAAGATTTAGAAGCGCAAGGTTATCTAGTTAAAACCGAAAAACACAAATTAAAAGTGCCGCGTGGCGATAGAACAGGCGTGATTATTGAGCCGATGTTAACTGATCAATGGTTTGTAGCCATGACCAAGCCTAGCGCCGATGGCAAATCTATCACCCAAAAAGCGCTAGATGTTGTGGCAAATGGCGAAATTAAGTTTTACCCCGATAATTGGGTGAATACCTATAACCAATGGCTAAATAATATTCAAGATTGGTGTATTTCACGCCAATTGTGGTGGGGGCATCAAATTCCTGCTTGGTATTCTGATGCTGGTAAAGTTTACGTGGCGCAAGATGAAGTTGAAGCCAAAGTATTGGCTTTAAAAGACGGTTACACAGGCAATTTAAAGCGCGATAACGACGTGTTAGACACTTGGTATTCATCTGCCTTATGGCCTTTTTCCACGCTGGATTGGACAGGCGACACCGCCAAAGACCAAGCAAATCAAGCCCTGCAACAGTTTTTGCCATCCAGTGTTTTGGTTACAGGTTTTGATATTATTTTCTTTTGGGTAGCGCGTATGGTGATGATGACCAAGCATATCACTGGCAAAATCCCGTTTAAACATGTGTATGTGCACGGCCTAATACGCGATGCTGAAGGCCAAAAGATGAGTAAATCGAAAGGCAACGTGCTTGACCCGATTGATTTGATTGATGGCATAACGCTTGTTAACTTAATTAAAAAACGCACAACAGGTTTAATGAACCCAAGAGATGCCGAAAAAATTGAAAAGCGCACGCGTAAGGAATTTCCTGAAGGCATAAACGCTTATGGCACCGATGCATTAAGGTTTACGTTTGCCGCCCTTGCCAGCCCAGGACGCGATATTAAGTTTGATTTACAACGCTGTGACGGCTACCGCAATTTTTGTAATAAATTGTGGAACGCAAGCAAATTTGTGTTGATGAACACGCAAAATGCAGATGGTACGCCACAAGATAATGGTTTTGATGGTGAAAGTTGTGGTGAAAATGGCCGTAAATTCAGCCAAGCTGATCGCTGGATAGTAAGCAAATTACAACGCACAGAGCAAGAAGTGGAGCGCGCATTCACCGATTATCGATTTGACCTAGCCGCCAAAGCCATCTACGAATTTGTGTGGGATGAGTTTTGCGATTGGTATTTAGAATTGGCCAAAGTACAAATTCAAATTGGCAATGATGCAGAAAAGCGAGCGACACGCCGCACTTTACTACGCGTACTTGAAACAATTTTACGTTTAGCACATCCGATCATGCCGTTCATTACCGAAGAGATTTGGCAAACAATCGCGCCTTTAACAGGTAATAATGGCGCGAGCATTATGCTAGAGCCATATCCACAAGCGCAGCCTGATAAGCTAGACGACGCAAGTGAAGCTTGGGTAGCAGAGCTAAAACAAATGGTAGAAGCCACACGTAGCTTACGCAGTGAAATGAGTATTTCACCAGCCGAACGTGTGCCGTTAATTGCATCTGGAAATACAGAAAAACTAGCAATGTATGCCCCGTATTTAAAAGCTTTAGCTAAATTAGAAAGTGTAGCGATTGTGGCTGAACTGCCCGACGCCGATGCGCCTGTGATGCTAGTGAACGACTTTAAATTGATGCTAAAAATAGAAATTGATGTGGTGCAAGAAAGTATTCGTATTGCTAAAGAAATCACTAGAATCGAACTGGAAATTAGCAAAGCCAATGGCAAACTTAATAACGAAAGCTTTGTAGCCCGCGCGCCTGTAGCCGTTGTAGAGCAAGAAAAAGCGCGTGTGGCAGAATTCTGCGCTAATTTAGAAAAATTAACGGCACAATTAGCTAAGCTAAATTAATGCTCAACCGATTATTTAAACTAATTAGAGAATTTTAATAAGCCAAAAGTGATCTGCATCTAGTTAGCTGTAATTTAACTATCGATTAATTGATATGCAGTGAATATTGTTGGCAACAAACTAAATGAGCACAATCGATAATAAGCAACCAGACGAAGTGATGTGTCCTTGCAGCGGCACTAAACGTAGTGCAATACAACGCATGTTTGAGCAAGGCTTAACTTTAGAAGAAATATCACAACGTTCTGGCGCGTTGTCTGGATGCGGCGGCTGCGAGTGGGATATTGCAGAGTTTGTCAAAAGCTTATCGCAGCCAATTTAATTAGAACATGTTCTAGCACGCTGCTCTAAAATCATGTGCTCAATTTTTTACTAGCGGTAGCTTGGTTATACTAGTAAGGTTTTTAACCGATTTGAATACATTAACTTTATAGCCTGTTATTGTGCAGAACTTACGCCGCAACCGTGGCAAAACTTACTAAAAGCGCTTCTACGCGCGCCACAATTACTGCATTTACTGTGCAGCCCAATGCCACAATGCGGGCAAAAATCGTTACGCGTATCTTTTAAATCCACATAACGCTCGCACCCTGGACACACACTTTTAGCCAAGCGCGTTAATGCCACATCATAGCTAAGCTCTTCTCGGCGCACCAATTGCGGTTGCGCTTCGGCTAGTTTTTGTTTTTCTAAATATTTGTTGAGAGAAACAATCGCATATCGCCCACCAATCACCGTTAACGCAATGCCCACAATATAGCGAACGTAACCGCCGTAACTAGGCAAATAAGGCACTAGCTCTACAAAAAATGCAAACAACGCAAAGTAAATAAAGCCCCACACAAATGGCCAATAAGGCGTTTTACGTTTTTTAGCAAATAGCCAGGCAGCCACGCCCAATAACGGCAGAGTAAGTGCTAAGCGATACAAAAACACATGCGTTTCTTGTTCGCGCCATTTAATATCCAATTGTTTTTGTGCATCATATTCAATTACATTTAACTGCTCTTGAAGTTTGCGCTCGGCTTGATCAGCATCTACCGCTAATTGCGCTTGCTGATCTACCTCTGCAGTTGCAGCGCGTTCGATCACTTTCAAATCGTCTAGCGCCTTGGTTCGCTTTAGCAACTCATCATTTTGACTATCTTGTGCGGTAGCTTGGCGGGTCGCAATCCAGTTATTAAACGTATCTTTTGCGCTGTTGTAATTATTGCTCGCAGCGGTTAATTTAACTTGTGCTTGATTGCTAGAATCATACAAATCGGTGCGGATACGTCCAGCTTCACGTAAATTAGCGCGCATGGATTCTGCAATTGGCTTGTCAAGAAAATCGTCAATGGTGTAGTTTTTTTCAACCTGCGGTAAATCGCCAATTAACGTTGCGCCTAATCCAATTAAAAAACTAGCAAATATGATGGCGATCAACCATAAACCGCGGTTAAACCATTTCTCAGATAATCGTAAGCCTTTACTCATTATTTTTGCCCCCTAGATTAGCTATTTTTTGTAAAGTTCAAAAACTCTACACTTGATAAGCAGCTGCTAAATAAATAAATTCACGTCAGATTCACCTGCAAATTCAAAGAAAGTAGCCGCGCCGCCATATTCAATTTCATTAATAAAATCTGTCTTTTTAAAATCGAATAAATCAACCGTCATTTGGCAAGCAATCAGTTTTACACCACTTTCGATGCATTCTGCTCGCAAATCCCCAATCGAAGCTACGCCTTTACTGGCAATTTTTTGCTTCATCATCATTGTAGCCATTGATTCCATACCAGGCAGCATTTGCGCAAAATTTGGCATAGGCACAGGCATTGGCATGGCAGGGTTGCCAAGGGGCGACACTTTTAAATCGCTTAAATCTTTTTTAAGTAGCGTTAAGCCGTAAAAAGTGAAAAAAATCTGCACTTCATAATCAAGTGCCACTGCGGTAGAAGCCAATATAAATGGTGGATAAGCCCAATCTAGCGTGCCTTTAGAAGCAATTAGGGCCAGCTTTTTAGCCATTAACTATTCAACGCGTTTTTTAATATAAAACGTAAAAACACCTTCAAGCTCGTCAAGCTGCAATAGTTGATGGCCAGTTTGCCTGCAAAATGCCTGAAAATCTTTAACTGAGCCTGGGTCTGTCGCCATCACTTTCAAAGTTTGAGCGGCCTCTATTTCGCTTAGGCTTTTTTTACAACGCAAAATTGGTAGCGGGCAATTTAGGTTTCTCGCATCGCACTCTTTGTTAAAATCCATCGCTTATCCGTTCTTGAAAAATAATTAGTTTTTTTATTTGTTTAGTTTTTGTTAGTGACATTATTTACTTGGCACTAGCACAAATCCAGCTTTGCCCCATGCAAGCACGCCGCCAGTTAAATTATAAACATCTTTTAACCCTTTACCTGCAGCAAAATCAGCCGCATGTGCCGATCGCACACCACTGTGGCAATAAAAAATGACCGTTTGTGCATGCGTTAATTGTTGAAACTGTACAGGTAACATAGATAACTGAATATGAATGGCGCCCGCAATGATACCGCGCGCTACTTCATCATCATTTCTAACATCAACCAAAACAATATTATGTTCGTTATTGGGTTCAGCTAGCAAATTATGTAAATCGACTGCTTGTATATTAGCGTAGTTATTCATTCATTGTAATTCAGTGCAAAGCAGAACTTATATTGTACACAGGTGAAACCTGCAATAAAATAAGTGCATGTGTTTCTGGCTTAATAATGTGATTTATTTGAAATAAAAAAATTAGAAAGCTAACTATCTGATGGGAATCCGTGGGTTTACTGTTTGTGTGTGCTAGATTTCTGAGAGAAAAAAAGCTGGTGGCCGGGACGGGAATCGAACCTGTGACACGCGGATTTTCAATCCGCTGCTCTACCGACTGAGCTACCCGGCCAAGGGTGAAGTGCAATTTAACCATTTGCAAGTCGCGCATTATAGCAAACTTCATCTGCCTGTAACCAACAAGCACTAAATTAATTATAACTAAATTTGGCCTAGTTGTTTTATTTGTACTATGATGGTGTTGGTAGGTTGTGATAAAAAATAAAGATTAATTTGAGTAAAATTAATTTGAACAATTTGAGTTGGTCTTTTTTATTGTTAAAGGAGATGTTATGGGTATGTTTTCATTTATTAAAGAAGCAGGCGAGAAATTATTTGGAATAGGCGAGGCTAAAGCGGCTGAAGTCGTTGCAAAAGCAGACCCAACGCCAGTGAATGTTGATGTGGCCAATAAGGCAGCTGCTAACGCAATATCAACTTATGTGGCTAAGATGAATTTAAGTGCACAAAATTTAGAAATCGGTTTTGATGGTGCCTCTGGTACCGTTATTGTTCAAGGCATGACCGATACGCAAGAAACCAAAGAAAAGATTCTATTGTGTTGTGGCAATGTAGCAGGTGTTGAGCATGTGCAAGATCAACTAGGCGTTGTTGAAGCTGCAGCTGAGCCTCAATTTTACACGGTTGTTAGAGGTGACACTTTATCAAAAGTGGCAAAAGAATTTTACGGAAACGCCAACGCTTATATGCAAATATTTGAAGCTAACAAGCCTATGTTAAGCCATCCTGATAAAATTTATCCAGGTCAAATGTTAAGAATTCCGCATCAATAATTTCTATGGCAATTCAAGTAATCATTTTTTAATCAATAATAGGAGTTTTATAAATGAACAAATTAACTCATGTAATGCTAGCAGGGCTTTTCGCAATTGCTTTATTGTCTGGCTGCAATAAATCTGACGATGCAGTTGATAATATGAAAACCGAAATGGGTGAAGCATTAGATGCCACTAAAGAGGCCGCAGGCGCGGTTGCGACAGAAACCAAGGAAGTAGTGAAAGATGCTGCGCAAGACGCTGCTGCCGCAACAACAGCTGCTGCTAGTGAAGCAAAAGAAGAGGCAGTGGACGCAATTCAAGCTGCTAAAGATGCGGCTGCAGCGCAAGATGCAAAAAACTAGATTTTTCTAATCTTTTTTGTTTTATAACCCGTAAACCTGAAAAGATTTACGGGTTTTTCTTTAAATTTTTTGGCATGAATCACTATAAAATCCCACCATTAAATCAGCAATGCCAAATTGATTTATTGCATAAAATCAATCACAAAACCAAACCCTTGGGTGCGCTTGGTCAGCTTGAATCTATTTCCTTGCAAATTGGGTTGATTCAAAACACTGTAACGCCAACATTAAATAAGCCAACCATGCTGGTATTTGCTGCAGATCATGGCATCACTCAAAGTGGGGTGAGCCCTTATCCGCAAACGGTTACTGCGCAGATGGTGCAAAATTTTTTGGGCGGCGGGGCAGCAATAAACGTGTTTGCTAGGCTTAATAACATAACTTTACGCATTATTGATGCGGGAGTTAATGCGCAATTTGAGCCGCATAATGATTTTATAAACGCAAAAATATACATTGAAAATAGCCAAAATGGTACGGCTAATTTTTTAATTGAACCAGCTATGAGTGTTGATCAATGTGAGCAAGCGCTTACATTAGGCTCAAAATTTGCGTTTAAAGAAATAAACGCTGGCTGCAATGTAATGGGGTTTGGCGAAATGGGCATTGGTAATACCTCATCTGCCAGCTGTTTAATGAGTATTTTGTGTGCATTGCCGATAGAAAAGTGCGTTGGGCGTGGCACTGGCTTGGATGACGCTGGGTTAACACATAAAACAAGCATTTTGAAGCAAGCAATTGAGTTTCATGCGCTCAATATAAACAACTGTGTTGATAAAAATGCATATGAGAATCAGCAAAAATCTAAAAATACGCAAAAAATCACGCAAAAAATCATGCAAATTTTGGCTACTTTTGGTGGGTTTGAAATCGCTATGATGGTTGGCGCTATGCTTGAAGCAGCGCATTGTAAATGTGTACTGTTAATTGATGGCTTTATAGCAACTGCTGCGCTATTGGTGGCACACAAATTACAGCCAAATATTCTAGATTATTGCGTTTTTGCGCATTGTTCTGATGAATTAGCGCACCGAGATTTGCTTAAAATTTTAAAAGCCAAACCTTTGCTAGATTTAGGATTACGCTTAGGCGAAGGCACTGGTGCGGTTTTAGCCTACCCGTTGGTGCAGGCAGCTGTTGAGTTTTTAAATGAAATGGCCAGTTTTGAAAGTGCAGGGGTAAGCGAAATAGGCGATGTCAGCATTAATACAAGTGTTACTCATAAAGATTTAAATGCGTAAACAGATTAAATATTTTTGCCTAGCTTTAGGTTTTTTTACGCGCATACCTTCACCGCATTACGCAGATTTTAAAGAGACGGATTTAAATCATGCAGCTAAATATTTTCCATTAATCGGCACAATCGTAGGTTTAATCGGCGCTTCAAGTTTTTATTTGGCTAGTTTGATTTTTCCACAAACATTAGCAGTAATCATTAGCATGGCAACCACCATATATTTAACTGGTGGTTTTCATGAAGATGGGTTGGCTGATAGTGCAGATGGCTTGGGTGGCGGCTATACGCGTGAGCACATACTCACAATTATGCAAGATTCTAGGCTCGGAACTTATGGTGTGTTGGCGCTAATCATCATGCTATTTGCAAAATTTCAAACACTTAATGCGCTAAACTCAGCGTTTATTCCAGCCATATTAGTTGTTGGGCACAGTTTAAGCCGTTTAAGCGCAATTTGGATAATGAAAAGCCTGTTATATGTTAAAGCTGAAGGTAAAGCAAAACCTCTTGCCACATTAATTAATACGACAGATCTGCTTGTTGCAAATGGTTTTGGTCTTGCGCCTTATTTAATTGTGGTTGTTTATTTGGCAAAAGCAAATCATTCAGTATTAATAATTAGCCAATTTTTGTTAATGACGCTTTTACCAATATTGGTAAGCTTTTTGTGGTGGCGTTATAAATTAAAAAAATATTTAGCTGGCTACACAGGTGACACTTTAGGCGCAATGCAACAAATTTCAGAGATCGTTTTTTATTTAGGCGTTTTAGCTTGGGTTACATTTATAAGTACTTAATTATGTAGGGCGGCAGAAACAAGATACTAAATTTTTTAAATTTATCAGTATTTCAAGCTATCTAAAATATCAAATTTACATCACACTTTTTTAGGCATTTAATTGAAATTAACCCTTATTCGTCATACCCGTTTGGCAATTACACCTGGCGTTTGTTATGGCCAAAGCGATATTGATGTTGCAGCCAGTTTTGCCAATGAAGCAGAGCTTACCAAAGCCAAAATCGCAAGTATGCAATTTGATGCTGTTTATACCAGCCCGTTGCAGCGTTGCCACAAATTAGCACAAGCCTTAAATGTAGGTGAGTCGTTGCAAGATGCGAGGTTAAAAGAGCTGCATTTTGGCGATTGGGAGTTGCAGGCTTGGGACGATATTGCGCGCGATATTTTTGATGTATGGGCGCATGATTACGCAAATAAAGCGCCACCTAATGGCGAATCATTTAGCCAATTACAACTTCGTAATATTGATTTTATAAATGAGGTTTTTAAGGCAGGCCCACAAGCCAATATCTGCGCGGTTACCCACGGTGGTGTTATACGCTCGTTGTTAGCGCACGTGTTAAATATGCCGCTTAAGGGTTTGTTTCGGTTTAATATTGATTATGGAAGTGTTACGCAAATTGAGTTTTTTGATAATCCAAACGCAGTACCAAAAATTAATTTTGTTAATTTATAGTTTAAATTTGAATATTAATTTTAGGGCTGTAGTAGATTAGTTTAAATACTTTACGCAAAAGTTTGTTTTTAAAAAACCGTAATTTTTTGGTCAAAAATTTCTACCACTTGCCCTTTACGAATTTTCGCAGTTTTGCGTAATTCAATTTGACCATTAACTTTCACAATGCCATCTGCCACAAGCGCTTTGCCTTGCCCGCCGCTGTCAGCAATGCCAGTGGTTTTAAGTAAATCGCACAAAGCAATAAACTCACCTTTTAGTTCAAATTTGCTAGTTTGCATATGCTTCCTAAATTTTTGCTTTCAAAATTAATTGTTCTAACTTTAACCTTTTAATTTAATAGGTAAGCCTGCAGCAATAAACACCACTTCATCCGCTAGTAACGCCACCGCTTGGTTTAATCTACCTTGCTCGTCTTGAAATAGGCGGTTAATAGCACCTAAAGGCACGATACCCATGCCTACTTCGTTACTCACCAAAATCACTTTTCCAGCTAAATTTGGCAGTGTTTTTAAAAACGTTTCACGTTCAATTTGCCAGTCAATAGTCTCTGTTTGGGCGCAATCTGGGCAAATGCATTGCGCTAGCCATAAGCTTAAGCAATCTACAATCACACATTGACCTTCTTTGGTGTGTTTAAGTAAAGCGCCTGCTAAATCATGCGCTTGTTCAACGGTTTTCCAGTGCAAAGATTCAAAATTATTAGCACGGCGCGCTTTATGATGTTCAATTCGTTGCTTAAATTCTTCATCAAACACCAAAGCCGTGGCAATATAAGTAACAGGTAAGCCAGATGCAATCGCCAGTTGTTCTGCATAGCTACTTTTGCCAGAGCGCGCACCGCCAAGCACTAACGTAATTTTAGCCTGCTTGTTGTTCGTCATGATTCCAGCCATTTTCCATTAGCAATTCGGCCAATGGTTTTTCTGTTTTCCACCGCGTTTCAACCAGCATTGGCTCTTTATAAAAACTAGCCACATGCCCCAAACATAATACGGCAATAGGTTTTGCATCTGCTGGCATGTTTAATAATTTTGCCAACTCAATTGGGTCAAACATGCTTACCCAACCCAAGCCCAAGCCTTCTGCACGCGCTGCCAACCACATGTTTTGTATGGCGCAGCTAACTGAAGCTATATCCATCTCTGGCATGGTTCGACGGCCAAATATGTTGCCTTCGCGTTTATCGCAAAGTGCGACAACTAATAACTCGCCACATTCTAAAATGCCTTCTACTTTAAGATTTAAAAAGGCTGACGCGCGCTCAAAATCTTCACTTTCACCAATTGCATTTGCTGTTTTTAGTCGCTCAGTATCCACTAATTTATGAATCGCTTGGCGAACTTTAAAATCAGTAATGCGAATAAATCGCCATGGTTGCATTAAGCCAACGCTAGGCGCGTGGTGGGCGGCTGTTAGTATTTTTTGTAAAATGATTGAATCCACAGGTGTAGACAAAAAGTGACGCATATCACGGCGTTCACTAATCACTTTGTAGATCGCATCTTGCTCTTGTGTAGTGTAAGCGTGAGGGTTATTCATAAGCTTGGCACAAAAAAAGCCGCTTAACTTTAAGCGGCTTAAAGCAAATAACTAGCATTAGGCTTTAGAAGTTTGTAAGGGTTTTACATTGCGCCATAAAGCTGCGCTTAACCAGATAAAGGCAAAGTACATGCTTGATACGCCCATCCAACTTGGCAAATATTCCCAACCATGTTGCATGGATTCGATTAAACCATTAGCAGGAAAACGGCCAGAAAATAAATAATAAGTTTGGGTAGAAATAACAAAAGCTATAAACGTAGCACCTAAACTAACTAAAATATAATTAGACACCGCTTTTAAGTTAAGCGTAAAAACATCAGTTTGCTTGCTCAGC
Organism: Methylotenera sp.; assembly: GCA_043759515.1. Lineage (GTDB taxonomy): Bacteria > Pseudomonadota > Gammaproteobacteria > Burkholderiales > Methylophilaceae > Methylotenera_A. Next base: position 147,851 of record JAYVLK010000001.1, on the reverse strand, counting down.
CACAATCCACCCAACCACATTGCACCATAAGCGGGAATCAAGCCCCAATAGCCATTAGTTAAACAAAAACCTTGGGCTGGGTCAAACGCTGCTGCACCGAAATCAATTACGGTTGCTAAAACAAAAAATCCTGCAAACCAAAGTGCGTTACTTTTATTATTACCGCCTAAAAACAAGCCGCCCAGTAAAAACAAGGCCAAGCTAGCATCTGGTAATGCAACATGCGTAAGCACATGACTACCGCGTGTTAACAACATAAATGAAACAATTGATACTGCTATCAAAGCTTGTTTTGTATGAAAATATTTAACATTCAACACACCCATTTTTTAAATCCCCTGCTTATTTAATTCGATACATTAATTATACATTCAAAAGAACTACAGACGATTTTTGAAAAAGCCGCCTGTAGTAAATTGTTATTTTGGCTGCCAGCGTAAACTCATAAATAAATTTGACCCTGCTGTATCGTAAACATAACCATCTGCACTCGGATTTCCATCGTAAGCTAATGCATAATTTTTATCGAATAAATTATTTACACGCGTTTGCACTTTCCAATCTTTATTAATTTGATAATCTGTTGTTAGATTAAAAATAGTGTATCCAGCAATTGATTGTTGGTTTGCTGGATCGTCATAACGCTTAGATGATGCAACGCTTTCGGCACCAAAACGCCAATCACCTAAAGAGTAGCTTAAGTTTGCACTGGCATGTCGGTTGGCGCGGCGTCTTAACAGATTATCTGTCGTATTATCTCTGGGTGACTGAACATCGATGCTAGCACCAAGTTGCCAATTGCCTAACAACTGGCTTCCCGCCAACGTTAAGCCTTCAATTGTAACCGAACCCAAATTAGTTGCTGTATCTGCTGGAATTCCTTGCGCACCTAAAATTAAATTTCTAATATCATTATGATAATAAGTGGCTGAAAGAGTGCTTGTATCTTTGCTAAAAACAAGGGATAACTCTTTGCTTCTTGAGCTTTCAGGTTGTAAGTTGGAATTGCCTGAATAGGAAAAACCGCCTCCAAAATCAGTAAAAGGAGTATATAAATCATTAAACGTAGGTGCTTTAAAGGCAGTGCCATAGCTTGCTTTTGCACGCCAGTAGTCATTAAAGCGATATCCATAGGCTAAGCCGTGCGTATCATTCGTGCCAAAAGCTGAATTATGGTCACTACGGTAATTGGCTTGTACAGTATGGTTGCCCAAACCCACTAAATAGCCAACATAATAGCCATCATTATTACGCCCGTTTTTATCAAAAGTGCTAGTTGATTTAACTCGCTCTTCAAGCCTATCGTAGGCCAGAGTTAATGTGCCTAACGGTAATTGAATATCATTTTGCCAAGATAATTGGTGCTGTTTTGTTCTAAATACACTACGGCTTTCAGGTGTAAAAAAGCCAAGCGCGGCAAAAGTCACTTGTTCATCATAGCCTTCACCGATTCTTAGGGTAGAAAGCCAATTCGTTGTTATTTTATTTTTAGTGTAAACAGAATAACTGTGTTGCGTGATTTCGGCACTATCAGAAAATGTAGGATCAAATGCAAAAAGATTAAAGCGATTATCAAATCGCGTATTGCCTTTGCTGTGTAAAAGCTGTAAACCTAAATCATGACCTTCTGCAATTTTATGCGATAGTGAACCAGTTACAGAGAAGTTTCGGTAGCCATCTTTATCATCAAAGTTACTATCTTTTGTTTTATATGATGAATAGCCATCTGTATCAAGGCTTGAAATACCTAGTGCAAACTGCGTATCGCCGATTGCACCATGCACGCCAGCATCAGCTGTCTTCGTTTCATAAGTGCCATAGCCCGCACCCGCATAAAACTGTGGTTTACCGCTGCCTTTTTTAGTAAAAATTTGAATGACTCCACCTACAGCATCCTGCCCATACAAACTTGCAGCTGGTCCTCTCAAAATTTCAACTCTATCAATTAATGCAACTGGTAAATTTTCAAACGTAGTTGTGCCTGCAGTAGCGGAGTTAATTCGAACACCATCGATTAGCACCACAACATGGTTGGCATTTGTACCTCTCATGAAAACACCAGAGGTTTTACCTACGCCACCGTTGCTTGTAATTTCAATACCTGGCTGGCTTTGCAGAATCTCAATTAAAGTAGATTGTCCTGCGCGCTCGATTTGCTCGCGATTTATGACAGAAACATCTCGTAACGTTGATGCTAATGATTCATTAAGACGGCTTGCTGTAACGATTACTTGATCTAAATCTAAATTTTCGGCAGCAAAGCCAGTTGAATGAATAGCTAAGCCGACTAGGCTAGCTATGATGGTTTTTTTTTGCATGGTGATAATATCCCTGTTTACACGCGACCCCGCGTGTATTTTTTGTAATAAGGAATACCTAGAGGTGTGAATTGACTATCAATAATAGACGCGAGAGCAATAGTTGCCGATGCATTTGTTTTTGATTACCGTCACCCCGCGGTATTTCCTAACGTACCTTAAAATTAAGGCTTAATTGCAAGGCCGGTCTCCGGGCTTGTGAGGAATGATTTGCGCCTTCCCAAGTTAAATGACACTCAGTGGCAAATTGCAAAACTACACTCACTTACCGTTGCGGGGGCAGCATAGGGATTGTTAAAGCTCTTTTTAATAGAAAGTTAACGCACCTATTTCCCAGTTTCACCATTGTTAATAGATTATCAACGCTGGCACCTTACAACTGTGCGTATTATAGCGGTTAAAGTTTATATTTAAATTTATAAATAGATTAAAAGTTTGGTTTAAAACTATTAAGCACGATATACCTTGGTAAATTACCTTGAAACCCTCGCCTTAGGTATTGACTATAATCAATTTTTTAATTTATAGTGAGTGATGGATGCAGACTTAATCAGTTTAGAATTAAAAATTAGCAAGTTAATTAGCTTTTGCGCGAGCCTACGCACTGAAAATAGCGGCTTGCGCGAAGATTTGAGTTTGTCTTATGAAAACGCTCAAGCCTTGCAAGCTAAAATGTTACAGGCAAGTAATCAGCTTGAAGATTTGCTTAAATTAATTCCGAATAGTGATGCTTTTGAAAGTGTCATGTTGCAAAGCGTAAAATCGCTCTAAAATTTTAAGTCAATCATGCCAATTTATTCAATAAAGTCAATAATATCACTATGAGCATGACAAAATCTGTTGACGTTACTATTCTTGGGCGCAGTTTTACCGTCTCTTGTACTGATGAGGAACGTCAAGGATTATTGGATGCCGTTGATTATTTAGATAAAAAAATGCATGATATTCGCGACAGCGGCAAAGTGATAGGAGTTGAGCGTATTGCGGTAATGGCAGCGCTAAATTTATCGCATGAGATATTAAATGTGCAATTGGGCGATGTTGACATTGGGGACTACAAGCGTAGGATAAACGCCATGCACAGTAGTATTGATGAAGTATTGTTGTATCAAAAATAGTCAACTGGACTGTTAGATTAATAATTGGTAATTTGGCAATGGTTTATTTAATGCCGATTAACTTTAAAAGTAAATGTTAATCACACTAAATCTTAAATTTTTTTGTCACATTTCTATGTTAAATTAAATTTGTTACTAATTTTTTATGGTGTTGCTTGAGTCTTAAATTCCTAGAACTAGTTTTTGTTATAGGTTTCGGCTATTCAAGTTGCGGTGTGAGCGCTCTAAATTGGATTATCTTTTAAGATACCCTTGGCGAGTGAACCTAATGCACTTTAGGTTGTTACCCCTTGAACCTTTTTGGTTCAGGATAACGGCTCAGGCAACACCATAGAAAATTAATTATTAAAATAAATATTAAGTTTTTAACGCAGTTCGTGATACTTTAAATCAGCCAGACTCACAATTTCTAAGCACTTTTCGTGGCAAGCTTCTAAAACTACAGGCGGCGCAAAACCTGCATCACTGGCTTCTAGCCATCTTGCTGCGCATAAACACCAGCGATCACCTGCCACTAACCCATCAAAGCCGTATTCTGGCCTTGGCGTGCTTAAGTCGTTACCGCGCGAGATTGAATATGCTAAAAATTCATCAGTGACTTGCGCACAAACGGTATGGCTGCCAGTGTCAGCTGTTCCCGTTTCGCAGCAACCAGTTCGCGTAAAACCTGTTAATGGATTGGTGCTACATGTTTGTAAAGCAGTGCCTAATACGTTACGTGAAATATTGCGTACCATTTATGTTCCAGCCTATTTTAAATAATCCAATTTCAATTATCATACCCAAAATTAAGAATTTAAGAGAAAGTATTCAATGCGATATTGGTTAATGAAATCTGAGCCCAGCGATGTATCAATTGATGATTTAGCCGCCATGCCTAATCAAACCGTAGATTGGTATGGCGTACGCAATTACCAAGCGCGTAATTTTATGCGCGATGCCATGAAAATTAATGACGGCGTATTATTTTACCATTCCAATTGCGATACACCTGGTATTGCAGGTATTTGTGAGGTAAGTAGCCTAGCTTATCCAGACCGTTTGCAGTTTATAAAAGGGCATAAATATTATGATGAAAAGGCCACGGGTGAAACACCGCGCTGGTTTAATGTTGATGTGAAATTAGTACGTAAAACGCGTCTTTTAAGTTTAAAACAACTTCGCGAAATACCTGAGTTAGAAGGTTTACGCATTTTACAGCGCGGCAATAGGCTCTCTATCACGCCTATAGATGCGCAAGAATGGGCGTTTATCATTAACTTATTGCAATAAAAAAGCCTGTATTAACAGGCTTTTTTAATTAATATCTCAACAAAGTTTATTTTGCTGCCTGATCTAGGCTACCCATGGCTTTTGGATAAGTAACGATTCCCCAAGGCAGATTTTTAACTTCTATTGATTGTGCAGGTGCTAAAGTTTGGGCATCAAACACCATTACAGCATCTGATTTGCCGCAAGCCAATAAAATCTGCTTATTGTTTGGCGTATAACTAAAATGCCAGCAACGGTTGCCAGTTGTTGCTTCTTTTAGTTTTACAAAGCTTTTGGCATCAAACATCTCAAGCGTTTTCGATTTATTATTAGCAACCACAATATTGTTGCCAGCCGCATCATAGGCAATGCCATAGGGCGTTTCGCCAGTGTCCACTGTGCGTACAAAGTTAAAGCCGCGATCTAACACCATGAATTTATTACCATACTCTAGCGTGGCCAAATAAGTATCACCATCTGGCGAGATCTTAATGCCACGCGGCCTGTCGCCGTAATCATGTGTACTAATGGTTTTAACTAACTTCCCGTCTTCAATATTATGCACAGTCACCGTGTTATCGGCTTCGTTAGTGATCACTAAATTACTTCCATCAGCTGAAAACTCGATGCCTTCAGTTTCTGGGCCGCCAACAATTTCGCGTACTTTTTTGCCTAAAGTTAAATCAACCACTGCAATGCGCGCTGGTATCTTTTCCTCATCATCGTCATTTTCTTCTTCAGCTGGTTTTGCGCCAGGTTTTGGTGGTGGGCCACCAACGGCACTCGGTTCAGAAGATATATAAGCAAAATTACCGCGAATGCGCACAAATTCCGGGTTTTTACCCACTTCAATTTGCTGCGTAACCTCGCCACTCGCCGTATCAATCACCGAAATACTGCCATTTTCACGCGTGGCCACAATCAATTTTTTACCATCATCGGTTACGCCCAAGCCGCGCGCACCTTTTGCTTTCACATCTATTTCTTTAACCACTTTCATCGTGGCCAAATCAATCACGCTCACCCCAGCATCTTGGCTAGTAACGTAGGCTACGCCTTGGCTGGTGGCCGCCGTGGTTGTTGGTGTAGCCGTAGGTGCAATGTTTGCATCGGCATTAGTTTCTGCAGGTTTATCTTTATTACATGCAAGCAAACTAGTGGCTAAAAGTAAAAAAATTAAATGCTGGCGTGGTTTGAATAAATACGATTGATACATGCGAACTCCAATTAAAAACCTAAAATAATTAATATACTAACTTGTATACACTTAAGCATACTAGTTAATTAAGCACCCTAGCCAATAAGCATACTAACTTAGCAAAACAATAAAGCCAACAGGATAAATTCCTGCCAAATTTGGCGTTTTAAGCCATATTCACAATTTTATCCACCAATAAATACCGCTTATTTACCCAAAAACAAGTGATAAGCAGGATTATCTGTCTCATCCCAAAATGGATAGCCCATGTTTTTTAAAAATGCTTCAAAAGCCGCTTGTTCATTGGGTGGCACTTGCATACCCACTAACACGCGGCCAGAATCTGCACCATGATTGCGATAATGAAACAGGCTGATATTCCAATTTTGACCCATTGCATCTAAAAAATTCATTAATGCGCCTGGTTTTTCGGGAAACTCAAATCTAAAAATCACTTCATGTTCAGATTCAAACGCGTGCCCGCCAACCAAATGGCGCAAATGCAATTTGGCCATTTCATTATTGGTTAAATCTAGCGCTTGCAAGTTTTGTGTTTGTAAATCATTAATTAACTGCGCGGTTTCAAGCGGGTTGGCTACTGCCACGCCCACAAAAATATGCGCAGCTTTTGGGTCAGAATATCGGTAATTAAACTCAGTAACATTGCGATTATCCAATAATCGGCAAAACGCTTTAAACGCGCCTACTTGCTCGGGTATGGTTACTGCCAACACCGCCTCACGCTGCTCGCCAAGCTCTGCACGCTCGGCAATAAATCGCAGGCGGTCAAAGTTCATATTAGCACCTGACGCTATGCCAATCAGTGTTTTACCATGTACATTATTATGCTTGGCATATTCTTTTAAGCCAGCCGTGGCCAATGCACCTGCAGGCTCTAAAATGCTGCGTGTATCTTCAAACACATCTTTAATGGCCGCACAAATCGCATCGTTATCAACCACGATCATCTCATCTACGAATTGCTGGCAAAGCGCAAAATTATGCTCGCCCACTTGTTTAACAGCCGCACCATCGGCAAAAAGCCCAACTTTTTCTAACATTACGCGCTCACCCAATTTTAGCGATTGTGTCATGGCTTGCGCGTCAATCGCTTCAACACCAATCACTTTAATATCTGGGCGCACCACTTTTACATAAGCGGCAACTCCTGCCAATAAACCACCACCGCCTACACAGCAAAATATGGCGTGAATTGGTTCTGGGTGAGCACTTAAAATTTCTAGCGCGATAGTGCCTTGCCCTGCGATTACATCTGGGTCGTCGTAGGGATGCACAAAAGTCAGTTGCTCAGTTTTTTCTAACTCTAACGCATGCACATAAGCGTCAGAATAACTATCGCCAAATAAAATCACTTGCGCACCACGATTTTTAACCGCATCTATTTTAATAAGTGGTGTAGTAGTTGGCATGACGATAACCGCGCGGCATTTAAGCTTTTGCGCAGCCAATGCAACGCCTTGCGCGTGGTTGCCAGCGCTGGCGGTGATAACACCTTTGGCAAGAATATCTGGCGCTAAATTAGCCATTTTGTTAAAAGCGCCGCGTATTTTAAACGAAAAAATAGGCTGCATATCTTCGCGTTTTAGTAACACGCTGCAACCTAATCTGGCTGATAAACTAGCTTGCAATGATAAAGGCGTAACGTTTGCCACCGCATAAACGCTAGAGTTTTCTATTTTTTCGCGGTAATTAATTTGGCAAGAGTTGATTTGGCTAATTTTTAACATTTTCTCTAGATATAAAGACGATTTTTTTAAAAATAGCCAGTCTAAAAAGTGGCTTATTTTTAAAAAACCAGCCTGCGGTGTATGATAATGGTTTAACTGCATTATAAAGAATTTAAGGAAATAACGTGGCATATACGCAAGATGAATTAAAACAACAAGTGGCTAGGGCTGCTGTTGAATATGTGCGCGAAGGCATCATTGGCGTTGGCACGGGTTCGACGGCCAATTTTTTTATTGAAGAACTCGCCAAAGTTAAGCATAAAATCGATGGTGCGGTTGCCAGTAGTGAAGCAACCGCTCTTCGTTTGCGTAACCATGGCATAGAAGTGTTTGATTTAAATAGCGTTGATCGCTTAGATATTTATGTGGATGGGGCTGATGAAATTACCGAGCACATGCACATGATTAAAGGCGGTGGCGGCGCATTAACGCGTGAAAAAATCGTGGCAGCAGTTGCTAAGCAGTTTATTTGTATATGCGATGAGAGCAAATACGTGCCGATATTAGGCAAGTTTCCATTACCTGTGGAAGTGTTGCCTATGGCCAAAAGTCATGTGGCGCGTGAGTTAATGAAGCTTGGTGGCCAACCGCAATTACGCGATTTTAAAACCGATAATGGCAATATTATTCTAGATGTTCACGGCTTAAGCATCGTAGACCCAGTGGCAATGGAGGCGCAAATCAATCAAATAGTAGGCGTGGTAACCAATGGGTTATTTGCTGCACGCCCTGCCAATGTTTTGCTGCTTGCTACTGCAAATGGTGTAAAGACATTTAAAAAGTAATCATATTTTCGTCACAAATTATTGATAATATTAATTCAATAATATATTCCACCTAATATATAAACTTGATATATAAACTTGAGTTAAGCATTTAAGAAACATAGGAATTTGCCATGCAATTTGAACATACTAGTAAACAATATGATGCCGAACTAGAGGCGGTTCGTGCCAGAGTGCTTGAAATGGGCGGTTTGGTAGAGAGCCAAATAGTGAATGCACTAAAGTCTTTGATTGAGGCCGATACAGAATTAGCTAGACAAGTAATGGATAACGATGCGCAAGTAAACGCGCTTGAAGTGCTTATTGATGAAAATTGTAATCAGATCATCGCACGTCGCCAACCTGCAGCGGGTGATTTACGCATGGTAATGACCATGGTTAAAACCATTACCGATTTGGAGCGCATTGGCGATGAAGCAACCAAAATCGCGCGAACCGCGCAACGTATTTCAGATGAAGACCGCATGTATAAACCGCGATTTACTGAAATTAAATCGATGGTTAAAATCGTGCGCGAAATGTTACGCACCTCTTTGGATGCGTTTGCACGTTTAGATGTAAGCCAAACGGCTGAGGTAGCACGTCAAGATGAACTGGTAGACGAGCAATTTCGTGTAGCCATGCGTCAACTCATTATGTATATGCTTGAAGACCCGCGCACTATTTCAATGTCGCTAGAAGTGTTATTTGTAGCCAAAGCGATTGAACGCATTGGTGACCACGCAAAAAATATCGCTGAATATGTGGTGTATATGGTTAAAGGTAAAGATGTGCGCCATAGTAGTTTAGAAGAAATTGAGCGCGAAACGCAACAACCTTAAAAGCTTCGGCTATTTAATTTAAAAAAAAGCACCTTTCAAAGGTGTTTTTTTTAAAGGTGCTTTTTTGTTGTAAATGATTCAAATGGGTTTTTATAGCAAGGCTGCAGGTCAATATCCATGGGGGTTACATGGGCATTGTTTTAGCTCATCACAACTTAATGCAAGCTATTAATCTCTATTATTGCTTAACTTTTATTTTCGGGCACATATCCACTTGCCGTATCCGCACCTTCACCAAAAAAGTATTTTTCAGTTTGCTCGCTTAAATATTTACGTGCAGCTGGGTCTGCCAAGCTTAAGCGGTTTTCATTTACCAGCATGGTTTGTTGTTTAAGCCATGCTGCCCATGCCTCTTTAGAAACGCTTGCATAGATGCGTTTGCCTAGTTCGCCAGGGTAGGGCGGAAAATCCATGCCATCTAGTTCTTTGCCCAATTTAATGCAATTTACAGTGCGTGCCATGCTTATTTACTCTATTTAACTTAAAACGTAATGATAGCGCATGTTAAAATATCAAGCTTAAATAATGCTTACATTTCGCATAAATAAAGGTTTGTATGAGTGATTTGAAACAAGCACAAGAAAATAAAAATATTAAAACTAGTCATGTTGAAAGCCCATTCAAAGGTAAAACAGGTTTGCGCCGATTATTTAATGCGCTTGGCTATTCACTTGAAGGGTTTAAAGCCGCTTTTAAACACGAAGATGCTTTTCGTCAAGAAGTTTTTTTAGCCATTGTGTTGATTCCATTAGGTATTTATTTAGGCCAAAGCGCTATAGAGCAAGCGCTGATGGTTGCCAGTGTATTGCTAGTGTTAATTGTAGAACTGCTTAATTCTGCAATTGAGGCAGCGGTTGATCATACTTCAACTGACCATCATGCATTAGCAAAGCGCGCTAAAGATATTGGCAGTGCTGCTGTGTTTATTGCGTTGGGGATTGTGGTGGTGGTTTGGGGATTAATACTATTTAATTAGTTAGCGGTTTTTTAAGCGCAACTTTTAAACTTGCTCAAACTGCAAAAAATCTTAAATAATGGCTAGCATAAACCCATATTATGCTAGCCACTGTTTAATCAAAAATCAGTTCTTAACCCAAGTAATAACGATCTTTCACCTGCTGGCGCAATGTCTTTTAAAAACGAAGCGTGTTCACGAATCTCATCGCTAAGTAAATTATTCGCCCTGGCAAATAGCTCAACATTAAATCTGCCTGTGTTAAGTAATGGTTTCAGATTGCAGGCTACAAGCGCGCTAACATTGGTGTAGCCATCGGTTTGCAACTCGTCTTGCGCCGTATTGTTTTGGTTAAATGCCCGTAACACATCTAACTTAACGCTAAAGCCGTTTAAGGCATATTGCAAGCCTGCACCCAATCTTAATGGGGCAATGCGCGGTAAATAATCGTTATTGCGGGTGTCTTTGGCGTGCACATAATCGCCACGAACCATTAAATCAAGGTTATTGGCTATTTTAAAGCGGCCTTCAGCCTCTAAGCCTTTAAATGTGGCTGGAACGGCTCTAAATTGCGCTTCTGGTAAAAATTCACCTGGTTCAATTTCTATATTATTGCCAGTATTAAACAAGCCAATAAAGTTGCTAAAACGTGTGTAATAAGCGCCTAGACTAAAGCTATTTCTGGCATCTTTCCAGCGAATCTGGGCGTCTATTCCATTAGATTTTTCTTTGCTAAAGCTGCTATTGCCCACCTCAAACTGACCTGTGGCAATATGCGCACCATTGGCATAAAGCTCAAAATAGCTAGGTGCGCGCTCGTTGTGCGATAAATTAGCCGTGGCTGACCAATTATCGTTAAAGCTATACAGGCCGCCCAACGCAAAACTATTAGGGTTAAAGCTGTTGTTTTGACCAGCGCCAAAAGCATCATTGGTTTTAGAATCCACATCAGTTCGGCCTAATCTGCCGCCAAACGTGATTTTATGCTTTTGGTTTTGCGCCCCATTAATACTTAATTCTTCATACAAATACAAGGCTTTATTTTGCGTATTGACACTTGGTACAAAAGCTTCTGCGCCTAAAGCTGCAAAGTTGGTGTTGTTAAATTGGTAACCAATTACTCCCTTAATATCGCCAATTGGGCTTGTAAATGCCGAATGACCCACTTCAATACTGCCTTCCAAGCCACGATTACTAAATTGAGTGCCTACTTCTGCGCCTTCAAGTTCTACATGTTCGTAATCGGTATGCGCCATGCGAAATTTAACGCGATTAATTACTGAGCCAAGTACTGAATCATTAAAGCCCTTAAATTCGCTGGCTAAATCCCAACGGTCGCTATTCATGTCTATGGTCACTTGATCTTCTGCCACCACGCCATAAGTATTATCTAAAGTGGAATACGATAAGCCAACATAACCATGATCAAAAGTAAGTGAAGCGCCCAATGCACCACCGTCTCCATCGGATGCGCTATTATTAAGCTGGCCGCGATTTTCACGCGATATTCCGTCGCGCTGCGCTTTACGTTTGCTTACGGCAAAACCTGGAATATCCAAATCGCTGGTTTTGCGTTTATAAGCATCACCATGGATGGCAAATGAGCCGTTGCCCACATCAATCACCACTGCGCCATTACGTGTGTTGTCTGGTCCACCAAAGCGCGCTTCTGCGCGGCCAATAATGCCATTCACCTTTTCAGTGGGTATTCTGTGATCAATCGCGTTTACCACACCGCCCATTGCACTACCGCCATATAACAAGGCTGCAGGGCCACGCACTACATCAATTTGCTCAATAATTAATGGGTCAATACCCACCGCATGATCAAAACTTAATGATGACGCATCTAAAATACCAATGCCGTTTTGCATAATACGTACGCGCTCACCATCTAGCCCGCGAATAACTGGTCTTGACGCATTTGGCCCAAATTGGGTTGCAGTTACACCTGGTATGCCGTTTAGCGTTTCGCCAAGTGTGCCTTCACGCCTAAGGCTTAATTCACGGCCATTTATAACGCTTACTGGTACAACTAACTCATCTGAGCCAACGCCTAATGGATTTCCAGTAACAGCTGTTGCTGGCACATTAAGTTCTAAGGAATCTGCGGCGTAAGCTTGTTGCACAAAGCAATTTTGTTGAATAAACAATGCGCCAATGATTGACGCTAACGGTTTGTAGTTAAACCAAATATTTAAGATCGCGGTTGATGAATGCGCTTTATTTATATGTGTTGATGCATGCGTTAAAGCATAATGAAAATTTTTCATGGGTAATCCTTAAAATAAATACAAGATAAAGCTAGGTCAAAATAAGACTAGCTTAGTAATTGCAAAACTTAAGTGATTACAGGCGGTGCGCGGGCTGAGTAGTTTTGTAGTTGGGAGTTAGCAAAATGCCCAGTTTCGCTAATGATTGCAATTGATTCGCTTTGAACGATTGCAAAATCATAGGTTTGAGATGCCAAACCATTAGAAAGATCAGCATGGGCAATACATTGTTCACACTGATGATTTGGTACGTTTTTATCTTGCTGGCTATGTTGATTTAAATCATTTAAATGGCTAATTTCGTGCGTAGCAACGCCCATTTGCGTTAACGCAAACAGCATTGCTAAACTTAAATGAATGATAAAGCGCTTCAACATGGAATTACTTTAACAGAAAAACGTAAGTTTTATAAAAAAATAAAAAAGGCCGCTAGTGCGGCCTTGATTTAGCGTATTAAGTCAAACTTTAAGCAAAATTACTTTGCGCAAAATCCCAGTTAACAAGTGAAACTAAATAAACCTCAACAAATTTAGCGCGTGCATTGCGATAATCGATGTAATAAGCGTGTTCCCACACATCAATGGTTAATAAAGCTTTATCACCCGTAGTTAATGGTGTGCCAGCCGCACCCATATTCATAATATCCACACTGCCATCTGCTTTTTTAACTAGCCATGTCCAGCCAGAGCCAAAATTGCCGACCGCTGATGCCTGAAAAGCTTTTTTAAATTCGTCATAACTGCCGTATTTTTTATTAATCGCATCAGCCAGCGCGCCTGTTGGCTCACCACCGCCATTAGGTTTCATGCTATGCCAAAAAAACGTGTGGTTGGCTACTTGAGCTGAGTTATTGTAAATGCCAGCAGATGATTTTTTAATGATCTCTTCTAAACTTAGCTCTTCAAACTCTGTGCCTTTAATTAAATTGTTTAAGTTGCTAACATAAGTTTGGTGATGTTTGCCATAATGAAAATCTAGCGTTTCTTCTGATATGTGTGGTGCAAGCGCGTTTCTGGCGTATGGTAGAGCAGGTAAGATGTGTTCCATGATTTTTTCCTTAAAGTAAATGAAATAGGGTGATTAAAGTTAGTTTGATTAAAATAGTTTGATTAAAGATAGTGTAGTTAAAATAATGTAATTAAAAATTTAATAAAGCCAGTGTTGATCAATGTTTATACCTGTTTAGGGTTTATGTTGTTACAGCTGCAATAAAAACGCAGGCAGTTAAGCCCAGCACTAATAAACTTTGCCAATCGCGTACAGCGAACACAACTGGGTCATCATCTACTTGACCTCTATGGGCTTTCATCCACATTCTACTTATCCAATACAAAAGTAATGGGGGTGTTAGCCACAGCCACATAATGCTAGGGTATATGACGCTTGTTTCAGGATTGTTTAAGTAGAGCGACAGTATTAATACCGAACCTAAACCTGCACCAGTCCCTATGGACATTAACAAAGGTAAATCGTTTACACAATATCCTCTGCCAGCGGCTTCTTGTTTATTGCTTTGTAAAGTAATTAATAATTCTGAATAGCGTTTAATTAATGCAAGGCTTAAAAAAATAAACATTGAAAATGCGAGCAACCAAAATGACGGCTTAATAACGGTTGCGGCTGCGCCTGCAATAATGCGCATGGTATATAAGCCTGCCAGCAACATTACATCAACAATCACTTGGCGTTTAAGCCTAATAGAATAAGCAAGCGTCATCACAAAATAAACAGCAAGCACTAAAGTGAAATAAGATGGCAAAGAAAAGGAAATAATAAAGGCTATGCACAATAAAATTGGCACCATTAACATACCGTGCCAAATTGGTATGTTGCAGGCGGCAAACGGACGATGTTGTTTGCGAATATGCTGTCTATCGGCGTCTAAATCCAGCAAATCGTTAAGCACATAAACAGATGAAGCACACAAACTAAACGCCAAAAAAGCATAAGCCACCTGTATTAAGCCTTGCACAGACTGTAATTGATGTGCGGCAATTAACGGCACAATGACCAATAAATTTTTTAACCATTGATGCACGCGTAAAGCGCGCACATAGACCCAAATTTTAGTAGTTGGCAGCTGAATAAATCGCATGTTATTGGATATTAATGCGGCTTTTTTTGCTAATTTTAAATTATTTGCAACCACAGTTGCCGTATTGGCGTGTGCCCAAACATGCAAATCTATAGATGAATCTCCAACATAATCAAAACCGCGTTCGCCATACAGTGACGTTAAATGGGCTGCTTTATTTTTGCCAGATAAATTAAGGCCTTTTTGAGTTGCTAAAACTTGATCAAAACAAGCAAGGTGGTTGGCAACACCGTTTGCCCAAATTAAAGGCGAAGCAGTCACTAATATCACTCGGCAACCATCGGTACGCGCGTTTTCAATTAAATTTAATATTGATTTGCGATAAGGCAACGTTGCCCAATTAAAAATCACGTGATTTGCTAACTTTTCTTTTAAATAAGCTTTTCCTTTAAACAGCCAAAACGGTAGATAAAAAAGACCCAGCGGATATTGCTTAAGCATTAAAAAAAAGGCTTCGTATAGTAGATCGGTACTAATTAAAGTGCCGTCGCAATCTACACATAAAGGCTTTTTAACCATATTTTTGCCCTTTTTAGCCTTGCGCCACAATAACGATGCCTATTGCAATGCACAATGTGCCTATCACTTTTGTCATTGATAGCACTTCACCATTGACGAAATAGGCCAGCAGCATGGTTAATATAAATCCTAAACCTACAAATGGGTAAGCAAAACTAACCTCTACTTTTGCCAATACGAAAAGCCAAACGGCTGCGCTAGTAAAATATAAAGCTAAGCCGCCCACAACGTATAAATTAGTGATGATGCTGTTAAAAATAGATGCAGCAGAAGCCGAGGTGATGGCTTGTTGGATTAATGCGCTACTCATGCCTATTTTTAAAGTGATTTGCGCTATTGCCGATAGCGTTACACTTAATAATATCAACAATATAGTTGTAGCATTCATTATTGCTAACTCTCTCGTTTTTAGTTGAGTGGTGAACTTGTAAATAGGCTTATTAGATAAGGCTTAATAAATCCAGCATATTTATTGTAACATTTGAAACATCAAATCAATGATTCACTGATTTATTCATTTAATGAAATAGTGCTAGTATTTGATGATATTCGCATAATCAATTTAGATAAAATAAATGAAAAAAATAAATCTTTACACCCTATCAATATATGCGCTCGCCTTATTAATTCCATTAATCTACTTTAGTAATCTAGATTGGGATGCAAACAGTTTTGTGAATGCACACGAAAACATGAACACCTATTTTGGTGCTGACGTTGCCAGAATAGTAGATAATTTAGAAGATAATGAGAGAACCTCTCATTACCGAGATAAAGTACACCCTTATTTTTCTTTAGTTGCCGTTAGCGTATCTAAGCTGGGTGTTTATTTTGGTTATGCAAATTACGCATTCCCTATTTATAAATTAATTTTCGGCACACTAGGTGTGTTTTTATTTTGGTTATTTATTTATAAAAGTACCAGTACTTTTCAAGCTTTTGCATCAGTAACACTGCTTTTTTCCAGCATGTCTTTTCGTGTTTGGAGCGCGCTACCAGAAACGTTTTTATTTAGCTTTTTTACTTTAATGCTAGCGCTTAATTTAATGCGTTTAAAACTTAAACCAGAGTTTATTTTATTGGCTACCCTTGCTGGTACTGTAACTAACTTGGTTTTAGGCTTAACGCATTTAATATTAACGGTTAAAAATAAACAGCTTATTTTTAATATTATGTTGAGTTTTACTTTTATGGCAGTCGCCGCGGCCATCATCCAACAAAGCATTTATCCAACATCAGTATTCTTTTTTGATGTGTTAAGCCATAAAGAAGAACTCAGCTATATTGTAAAAGACTTTAATGTTGTTGGTTTTAGACTATTTGATTTTTTTATCTCTGGTTTTATCGTTCCGCTAAATAAAGAAATAGTGGCGCCTATTACCACTGATAATTTATGGCAACGTTTTTATGCCGTCGATTTTTTAGCTACCAAAAAGATGACGCTACTCACCCTATCAACATTTACAGTATTAATTACTGCTTATTTAATGTCATTAGGTGCTTTTTTTAACAGTATTAAGAAAAGCATTATTAGTCAATCGATTCTATACTTTATTGGTTTTGAGCTGGTTTTACACCTTTTTTATGGGGATACGCCTTTTTTGTATTCACTTAATTTTACACCGCTAATCATCGTATTCATGAGTCTACATCAACCAGAAAAAATAAAAGCTTACGCGCCTTATTTGTTCGTTTTACTTGCGCTGTTGATACAAAGGTTTAACTTTTTTGAGCCCAATTTGTTTGCAAAATACTTTTTTTAAAGCAAAAAAAATTGTTCACTTTCTTGTTAAATTATTTTATTAGAGCAAAAGCTTTAAAAGTCGTCGTCTGCTTTTATTTATTCGCTCTATTAGCAATAAATCCTAATTTATATGCAGGTGAAATAAGCGACTTTAACAAGATAAAACAAAGCAGAGATAGTTACAGAATTGAGCTTAATCACTTTCGCCACACATTTGGTGGTAGTTATGCATTGCCAATTGTTAAATTTTATCTTTTTGGCATGGGTAATCGCGAAAAGTTAATCTATATCAATGGCGCACTTAAAAATGCATTGACCAATAAAGTACTTTATAAATGGGATGTGGCAGAAGAAATTATTGCGCCGCATATTTACACGGTAGCCATTAAAACAAATGATCAACAATATATATTTTTGGTAGAAGACGCGCTGGGGTTTAGATTAGTACAAAAAAATAGCGTCCGCTATTTATCAAAAAATCCTGTTTCGCTACCTGATTTTCAACAGTATCGATACCCATCCATTTTAAAAGTGTTGCATCAAGAGCTTCTGATTAATGTGGTGAATGGCAAGCCTTTACCAAATTATTTTGTTTATAAAAAACCTTGGTACAGAGATAGCGCCATGATGGCAATGGTTTTTAAAAAAACTGGTAATTTGGCATTAATCAAGCGGTGGATTTTAAATTTACGCGATCCTTATGATCAAAATAATGGCGTAAAAGAGCCCGATAATTTGGGACAAGCGCTTTATCTCATTTCATTGGTATCAGATAAATCGCATCCACTTGTATCAGTTATTCAAAAAGAGTTAAGCAGCATAGAGAAAAGCAATTGGTTTAATACCAAGCGATGGATTGAAGGTTATTCAGACCATGCGCTACATCCTGTTTACCAAACAAAATGGACTAAATTTGGGCTTACATCGCTAGGCTTAACAGATCACTATGCAATTCCGCAAAAAAAAGATTCTTATGCAACACTTTTTTGGTGGCAATATAAAAATTTAGATAGCAAAAATCAGCCAACGTTAAGAGAAGATGACTACCCTTATTTGCAATGGGCATCTAACCACTACACTCAAAAACCTCAAGGCTTGATTGGCGATCAAGATTACCCTTTAACTTGGGAGGCAAAAGCAAGTGCGGCTAATTATGCAGATATTGCCAATTTGAGTGCAAAATATGTAGAAGCTAATTTGTCTGCACCGCACACTTGGCATGGTGCAGAAGTTTTTTTGCGTTTAATGAAAATATATTAAGGCGTTGGTTTTTTAAACGCACGTGGGTGCGCCGCATCATATACTTTACTTAAATGTTGGTAATCTAAATGCGTGTAAATTTGCGTGGTGCTAATATTGGCGTGGCCTAACATCTCTTGCACGGCGCGTAAATCGCTGCTGCTTTGCAACACATGCGTTGCAAAACTATGGCGCAGTAAATGCGGATGTACGGATGAATTAATGCCTTGTTTGATTGACCATTCTTTTAAGCGGTATTCAATATTTCTGCCAGTTAAGCGTGTGCCACGTTGCCCTAAAAACACGGCATCTTTATGATCTGCAAGATGGCTAGATTTTTGTGCAAAATCTGGTCGCATTTTTAGCCAAGCTTTAATCGCAGCAACTGCATGCTCACCCATTGGCACAATGCGCGTTTTATTGCCTTTACCCGTTACTGTTACAGTGCCTTCAATAAAATCTAGCGCATTAATATCAAGGTTTACCAGCTCACTTAAACGCAGGCCAGAAGAATAAAACAGTTCTAAAATAGCACAATCGCGCACACTTAAAATATCTGTGTCATCAATATTAACCAGCTTAATAGCTTGCTCAATTGACAATGCCTGTGGCAGTTTTTTGGTGGCTTTTGGCGCACGTAAACCTGTTACTGGGTTGCTTATAAAACTGTGACGAAGCACCAAAAAATTAAAAAACCCGCGCCAGCTAGAAAGCATACGCGCGATACTTTTTCCACTCATTCCTTTTGAGTGCAAGCTAGCCACAAAACGCCTAATTTGCACATTTTGCAGCGCATTTAATGCAGTTGTTTCGCTTAAAGATATAAGCCGCGAAATATCTCTAGCGTAATTTTCTAAAGTGAGCGGGCTTAAACCTTTTTCGAACTTTAAAAATTCAAGATAATCTGCTAAATAAGCCATGAATTATTGCGTTGGTTTAATCATTGCTTAGGCTAGCTTGTTTGAATATAGCGCGATAAAGCCGCACTGACCAGCTCACCGATATTGGTTAAAAAATCCGTTCCCATATCGCTATAAAAACGTTTTTCATCATCGCTGGCTAATATTAAAAATCCCATCACTTCAAGATTTTTTAGCGCAATAACAGCTACCGATAAAGGTGGTTCAATAAACCAATCATCTTTAAGCAATTGTGTTGGCGCGCCACAATATGGTTGTTTTTGCTGATTAATCCATTCTTGGATCTCATCTGAAACCCCGCTAAAAACCAAATTAGCTTGATTAAATTCGTTTATTGGCTTTGCCCAAATTTTAAGGCAAGTATCACTTAATTCAAAAATCTCAGGTAAATCATGACTAACCAATTGTTCAACCGCATCAAAATTTTTAGCTTGATGCAGACTAATATTTAAGTTGTGAATCTTAATAGCCGTTGCGTTATTAATTTGCGCGTTATTAACCATCTCATCAAAGCGGCTTTCTAGCACACTAATCTTATCGCGCTGTGCTAATTGTTGGCGCTCGGCCAATGAAATTGTGCCGCTGCCATGCGGGCTGGGCAAATGAATATCAGCCAGTATTTGAGCATTTTTTTCAAAAAATTCTGGGTGAATTTTTAAATATTCTTTTACATCAGTTTCGTCTATAAAAATTTCAGTTTCTGCTTGCATTGCATTGCCTCGTTAACTAATTATATTTTGACATTTTCAGTTTATTTCAATGTCACCTTCAAATACTATTTCGGCAGGGCCAGTCATTAGCACTGGCTCATTTTCACCTTGCCACTCAATATTAAGCTGCCCACCACGCATATTAACTAAAACTGGCGAAATCAAATGCCCTAGTAAGATACCAGCAACAGCCGCCGCGCAAGCACCAGAGCCACAAGCCAGCGTTTCACCGCTGCCGCGTTCATACACGCGCAAATTAATTTCGTGGCTGTTCAAAATTTGCATAAAGCCAGCATTTGCGCGTTGCGGAAAGTTTTTATGCGATTCAATTAATGGCCCAAGTTTGGCAATATCAGCCGTGTCAACATCTTCTACAATTGTGACCGCATGCGGATTACCCATTGAAAGTGCTGATATTTGTAAAAGTGTTTTGGCATCATTGCTTTGAACAGCATTGCTGCAAGCCACTCTGGTATTGACTTGCAGGGCATATAAATTTTCTCGAGTTTTAGCATTAAACGGAATTTCATGCGGTTCAAATCTTGGCGCACCCATGTTTACTGTTACTTGATTGTCATCGCGCAAAGTTAGGGTAATTAAACCGCTGGCGGTTTCAACCACGATTTCACGCTTATCAGTTAAGCCTTTTGCAACCACAAAGCGCACAAAACAACGCGCGCCGTTGCCACATTGTTCAACTTCACCGCCGTCTGCATTAAAAATTCGGTATTTAAAATCTGCATTTGGGTGAGTAGTTTTTTCAACCAACAAAACCTGATCGCAACCCACGCCAAAATGTCGATTGGCTAGTTTTTTGATTTGCGCAGATGTCAATGAAATGGGCGAAGAATAGCTATCGATCATTACAAAATCGTTGCCAGCGCCCTGCATTTTAGTAAATTTTAAGTTCATATATTCAATTTTGACAGCCGAATTATTTTTGTAGCCCTTTAAGACTATTCTAGCAAATTTGTATCTTTACAAGTAGTTATAAGTGTAATATGCGTTTCTCGAAGTGATTTTCAATGCTCCTTTAGCCTTTAGTGAGTGTTGTTTTACTTTTAAATTCTTATTCCAAGGCGCACAAAATGACTCAAAGCAATAACAACTATCTTTTTACTTCAGAATCCGTTTCTGAAGGCCACCCAGACAAACTAGCCGACCAAGTATCTGACAGCATTTTAGATGCGATTTTGGCACAAGACCCAACTGCACGCGTAGCCGCAGAAACTTTGGCCAACACTGGCTTAGTCGTGTTAGCTGGCGAAATTACCACCACCGCTAATGTAGATTATATTAAAGTGGCGCGCGAAACTATTAAACGCATTGGCTATGATAATACCGATTACGGCATTGATTATCGCGGTTGCGCGGTGTTGGTGGCTTACGACAAGCAATCGCCCGATATCGCCCAAGGCGTAGATGGCGCGCATGATGATCCGCTAGACCAAGGTGCGGGTGATCAAGGCTTGATGTTTGGCTATGCAGTGAATGAAACGCCGCAATTAATGCCATTGCCCATTTGGCTTTCGCATAGATTAATGGAACGCCAAGCGCATTTGCGTAAAAATGGCGTATTGCCGTGGTTACGCCCAGATGCAAAATCTCCGGTGACCATTAAATATGTCGATGGCAAGCCAGATTCAATCGATACCGTGGTTGTTTCTACCCAGCATGCGCCAGAGCTAGATTTAAAAGACATTCGCGAAGCGGTGATTGAAGAAATCATCAAACCGATGTTGCCAAAAGAGCTGATTAAAGGCGAAATTAAATATTTAGTTAATCCCACAGGCCGCTTTGTTATTGGTGGCCCACAAGGCGATTGCGGCTTGACGGGGCGTAAAATCATTGTGGATACCTACGGCGGCGCAGCGCCACATGGCGGCGGCGCGTTTTCGGGTAAAGATCCATCAAAAGTAGACCGCAGCGCCGCTTATGCTGCGCGCTATGTGGCCAAAAACATTGTGGCCGCAGGCTTGGCCGATAAATGCATGGTGCAAATCAGCTATGCAATTGGTGTGGCATGCCCCACCAGCGTGATGGTAGAAACTTACGGCACAGGTAAAGTGAGCAACGAGACTTTGACTAAACTAGTGCTAGAACATTTTGATTTACGCCCAAAAGGCATTGTTAAAATGCTAGATTTACTACGCCCAATCTATACCAAAACTGCCGCCTACGGCCATTTTGGTCGCGAGGAGCCTGAGTTTACTTGGGAGAAAACGGACAAGGCGGCGGCGTTGAAAGCGGCAGCAAAATCGTAATAATTTAACGTGTGCAAACAAAGTTGTTTGCACACGTTAATTTTGATGAGCTAGTTTTTCTTGATTTTGAGCTAAAACTCTGATTCCGACATACCAAATGTTTGCATGTTGCCATTTTGTGTTTTGTACAAAGTCATGGTTATGTTACTGAATTGAACGCCATTACCAGTTTTTGTCTCTTTTAGACTAAAAGTTTCTGACCGCAACAAGCCCCCGTCACTTAAATCTCGGTAACGAACATCATAATCTCCAGATGTAACTTTTTTGACAGTGAATTTACTATTGGCAGGAATGAAAAATTGACGTGCAGGGAATGATTTAGCACTGCTCAATGAAACTAATTTAACAAATACATTTGAGTTATTCTGAGAATTATCTACCGTTACAGTTGATAAACCTTTTGTATTTAATTTTTTATAACCTTTAACATAACCTGCAGTAGTAGGCCATGCTTCACCATTTGGAGCATTTATAAGTTGATTTTTAATTTCTGTAATTGGTAACGATTCAAATGCTTTTGAATATAGACCAGCGTTAGATTCTGTTGTAGATTCAACTTCCCCCACAGCTGGTATTTCAGCTTCTGTGTACTCTTCAGCAGGCGGAGCTGGCTCAGACGTTTCTGGAGAAACTTCAGTTTCAGCTGTCGGATCAGGTGAATAAGGTTTTTGATGTGGCGAAGGACTTTTGCTTAAGTTAAGAAAAATCAAAAATGTCGCAATTCCATATAAAACCCAATGACGTGCAACGTGTAAAAAAATTTTTACAAAATACTCCGAATCAGAACTTATTTTTGGGGCTTTGGAAGTATTTAAATTTTCGTTGTTTGTGCTTTTCTTAGCGTTACCAGGCTCTTGGTTTACGATCCATAAATCGTGCTCTTTACGTTTGATTGGGTTGGAAAGAACGTTGTAAGATTCATTAATAATTGCCATATTTTTTGATGCTTGGACATTGCTAGAATTTCTGTCTGGATGATACTTTTGAGCAAGCGCTTTATATGCAGCTCTAATAACTTCGGCAGGCGCGTTCCTAGAAACTTTAAGATTGTCGTAATGATTACGGATTGGTTTCATTTGTTATTGTGTAGATATAAGAATATTATTGATTTTGATAAGATTATGCCTTAAAAAATTATTCAACCAAACCCAATTTTGACAATCTGAACGATTTAGCTATAATGCGCTCTACAAACCAGTAAAAATTAACCGAGGAACGTTGCGAGGTCAGCTTTTGTAATGAAAAGCACAAGACTCTAGGCTCGGTTAGGGAGAAAACAAACTTCTCTTAAACGGCGTTCACCTAATTTATTAAACCGTGCCAGACACGGGAACTGGGTGAACAAAGCGCCGAAGATTATTCTGTATATCTTCAATAGTTAGTTCAAAATTTCCATTCCCTGCTGGTCACATTCATTTTTTTAAGGATTTATGATGAATACTGTGACTGACATTAAAGACTACGTTGTAGCTGACATTAATTTGGCCAATTTTGGCCGTAAAGAAATTGCCATCGCCGAAACAGAAATGCCGGGTTTAATGATGATTCGTGAAGAGTTTGCCCTAACGCAACCGCTAAAAGGCGCGCGCATTACAGGCTCACTGCACATGACCATTCAAACGGCTGTGTTAATTGAAACTTTGAAAGATTTAGGCGCAGAAGTGCGCTGGGCATCTTGCAATATTTACTCTACACAAGACCACGCAGCGGCAGCCATTGCAGCTGGCGGCACGCCAGTTTTTGCTATTAAAGGCGAAACCTTAACTGAGTATTGGGATTACACACACCGCATTTTTGAATGGCTAGATGGTGGCTATACCAATATGATTTTAGATGATGGTGGCGATGCAACCTTGCTATTGCACCTTGGTACACGCGCTGAAAAAGATTTAAGCGTGATTTCTAAGCCAACATCAGAAGAAGAAATCTGCTTATTTGACGCAATTAAAGCGAAATTAAAAACTGATCCAACTTGGTACTCAGTGCGTTTAGCACAAATCATTGGCGTAACTGAAGAAACAACTACTGGCGTGCACCGTTTATATCAAATGCATAAAGAAGGAAAATTGGCCTTTCCAGCCATTAACGTAAATGATTCAGTAACCAAATCTAAATTCGACAATTTATACGGTTGTCGCGAAAGTTTAGTGGATGCGATTAAACGCGCAACTGATGTAATGATTGCAGGCAAAGTGGCTGTAGTAGCTGGTTATGGCGATGTTGGTAAAGGTTCTGCACAAGCATTACGCGCATTATCTGCCCAAGTTTGGGTAACAGAAATTGACCCGATTTGCGCGCTGCAAGCTGCGATGGAAGGCTACCGCGTAGTAACGATGGATTACGCGGCTGAACATGCCGATATTTTTGTCACCGCAACGGGTAATTATCACGTAATTACGCATGACCACATGGCTAAAATGAAAGACCAAGCCATTGTGTGTAATATCGGGCATTTTGATAATGAAATTGATGTAGTGAGTTTAGAAAAATACGAGTGGGATGAGATTAAGCCACAAGTTGACCATGTGATTTTTCCAAATGGTAAAAAAATCATTCTTTTAGCTAAGGGTCGTTTAGTTAACTTAGGTTGCGGTACAGGCCATCCATCGTATGTAATGAGTTCATCATTTGCTAACCAAACCATTGCGCAAATTGAGTTATTTACGCGCCAAGCCGATTATCCAGTGGGTGTTTATGTGTTGCCAAAACATCTGGATGAAAAAGTAGCCGTGTTGCAGCTTAAAAAATTAAACGCACAGTTAACGCGTTTAAGTGAAACACAAGCGGCTTACATTGGCGTATCGCAAGATGGTCCTTTTAAACCTGATACTTATCGTTATTAACTTACCGTTATGAAAAGCACTTTGCTGCTTTTTGCAGCCTGTGTATTTGCTATTAATTTTCCTAATTAATTAGTAAGCTATATCAACCTAGCGTTTTTTAACGCTGGGTTGATATTTAAGAAAGTAAACAAATGAAGCTTTTAATTGGTTGGTTATTAAATGCACTGGCTTTATTGGCCGTAGCCTATTTAGTGCCGGGTATTGCTGTGTCAAACTTTACATCTGCGCTAATAGCTGCTGCGGTTATTGGATTAGTTAACATGTTAATTAATCCAATTTTATTAATATTAACCTTGCCAGTGACGATTCTGACTTTAGGTTTATTTATATTCGTTATTAACGGCATTTTGTTTTGGTTAGTTGGCAACTTTTTAGACGGCTTTGATGTAAAAACATTAATTGCAGGCATTATTGGCGCTATTGTTTACAGCGTTATTTCATGGGTTTTAAGCGCCGTTGTGATTGACAAAAAAGACTAATCATTTAAAAAGTAATAATAAAAAACTCAATAAAACTTATATGCAAAATATGACGAGTAACAACCATGAGCGAAATAAACAATAAGCCAATTCCCTTAAGTTTTGAGTTTTTCCCGCCTAAAACTGCTGACGGCATTGCCAATTTACGCGAAACGCGAACGCAACTTGCACAATATAATCCTGAATTTTTTTCTGTGACTTTTGGTGCAGGCGGCTCTACAACTGATCGTACTAAAGATACTGTGTTTGAAATTCAAGAAAATGGTTTTGCTGCCGCGCCGCATATTTCTTGCATATCATCTAGTCGAGAAGAAATTAAAGAATTATTGTCGGCTTATCAAGCTAAAGGCATTAAAAGATTAGTAACACTACGCGGCGATGTGCCATCGGGCGAAGTGAGCATGGGCGATTTTAAATATGCCAATGAATTAGTGACATTTATTCGTCAAGAAACAGGCGACTGGTTTCATTTAGAAGTAGCCGCCTATCCAGAGTTTCATCCAGAAGCGACATCTGCCGCCAAAGACATTGCTAACTTTAAACGCAAGGTGGAAGCAGGGGCTAATTCAGCTATTACACAATATTTTTATAATGCTGATGCGTATTATCGATTTGTAGAAACTTGTACGGCAAGTGGTATTACATTGCCGATTGTGCCAGGCATCATGCCAATTTATAATTTTACACAGTTGGCTAGGTTTTCAGGTGTGTGTGGGGCTGAAATACCACGTTGGCTACGTTTACGTTTAGAAGCTTATGCAGATGATTTGCCATCTCTTCGCGCTTTAGGTGTGGATGTGGTAAGCCAGTTATGTGTTAGTTTACTGGCTTGGGGCGTGCCAAGTTTGCATTTTTACACCTTGAATCAAGCGGGTATTATTACTAACATTATTGAAAATATTGGCTTAGGAAAACCAATCAAAACCTCACTAGTTGTTGGTTAATAATATTGTATTTAAGTCGTTTAACCAATCAAACGGCTGGGTTTAACGGTTTTGAAATATGAATGTTGCGTAAAGCCAACTTTTTGGAAACGTTTAAAAGATAGACTTAATAGGCATAAAGACTAGTGTACGCAAGGTTTAGTGAACTGTTAACCCGCGCGGATTAAAAATTGCGTCTTCTACAAATAAATAATCTTTTTCGCGGCCTTCGTTCCACAAAGCGATCATCACTATCCAGCGCATTTCTTCAACTTTAACGCTTTGTTGCTTTAACGCCATGGCGCGATCCACTACCAAATCACGTTCCATGTTATTAATCACATTGGCTTGATGCAAAAACAACACAAAACTTATACTTTCTATACTTAGTTTTTTAAGCTCTAATTCTGAAAAAACCCTAAAGCCAGAATAGGCATGAGAATAAGCAACATTGCTTTTGCTAAGCCTTGTTTGCATTTCCTCATACCAGTCAAAAGCGCCCAAAATATCATTTTGCTCAAATCCTGCTGCCGATAATTCCTGTTCCATTACATCGTTAGCAGGCAGGGCGTGATTAGCTAGATAATTTTCGAACATAAATACAAGCACTTCGAACATGATTTTATCTCCTTGCTCTTGAACAACGGTTAACGCAAATTGCTTAAAACTTGCACAAATAAATGCTGCAAAACGCAAAACTTAATGCTAAATTAAGCGTTGAAATTTTCCACCAGCTAGCGTGGTAATCTTTCCTTCTAATTCCAACATCATCAGCATGGCCGAAAGTGCATCTGTAGTCAATGCGCACAATGATTGAACGGTGTCAAAATCAATTGCATCAAAACCCATACAATTGAGCACTGTATTGGTTTCTAGCCCAATAGCAGAATGTGACTCCTTGCTATCTACTAGCCCATTTGGGCTATTGGCTGGCAATAAATTTCTTATTTCTTCTAAAATATCTTGCACGTTTTCTACTAATTTTGCACCTTGCTTAATTAATTGATGGCAACCTTTAGCTACAGGCGAATGAATTGAACCAGGGATAGCAAATACTTCGCGGCCTTGTTCAGCGCTTAATCGCGCTGTGATCAGTGATCCGCTGGCTACATTTGCCTCTACCACTAAACAACCTAAACTTAAACCGCTGATTAGCCGATTACGACGTGGAAAATTTTGCGCTCTTGAAGGGGTGCCAAGAGAAAACTCTGAAATGATTAAGCCGCGCTCTGCGATTTTGTGCGCTAAATCGCGATGTTTGGCCGGGTAAACAATATCTAAGCCAGTACCAACCACCGCGATGGTTGCACCATTGGCTTTTAATGCGCCAAGATGTGCTGCACCATCAATGCCAAGTGCCATGCCGCTTACTACGCATAAGCCATGACTACATAAGCTATAAGCAAAATCAGAAGCGTTTTTTTCGCCTTGCGGTGTACTGCTACGGCTACCCACCATTGCAATAGATGGGTGATTGAGCCAGTGCAAATGGCCGATTGCATAAAGTAAGGCTGGTGGGTTCGGTATTTCTAACAACGCTTTAGGGTAATTAGAATCGGCAAGCGTTACTACATGTGCGTTTTCTTTTTGCAACCACTTTAACGTGGGCGCAACAAGCTCGGTGTTTGCTCCTCGTAAAATAACGCGTGCAATATTGTCATCTACAATTTCACATAACTGGCTTTGCTTTGCACTAAAAATGCCAACGGGGGAACCAAATTTTGCTAATAATTGGCAAATGCTTGCATTACCTAAGCCAGGCGTTAAATTAAGCGTTAGCCATAATTCAACATCGCTACTGGCGTTGTTAATGATCGCTATCACGCATGTGCTGTCTTTAATAATCAAGGCGTATGCACAGCATCAGCAGTTTGCACCGCGTCAGTTGCGTTTAAAATAAGCGCGTAAGATACTTTATCAAAAGTTCTAAATATCATCATTAAACCAACTCGTTCGTCTGGCAGCTTAATTTGCCCAGGCGCTAGCACTGGCGCGCTTGTTGGCAATGCTTTATTCTTTTCAAAATCTACGATTTTTGAGCCATCTGGTGCGGTTTTAACGTCAAAATTAAGTTCTTTAAGCTTTTTTGTCGCAGGCAGTGCTTTAACCGATTCAGGGGTTTTATATTCAGAATCTTGAATTACACGACCGTAACGGCTAATTGCCAACACATGGCCTTCTTCTAGGCCGTGGTTTTTGCCGCGATTGATTGATACCACCATATTTGGCCCACCTTCTGCCACGCCGCCATAAATACGCATGATGCGTCCATTAATTTGGGTCTCAGGTGCGTGTGGTACAAAGCTACTTTTGAAATCTTCGGGCGAAACAATCAATCTATCTTTGGCAAATATTTCTTCTTTGGCACGCACAATGTCGCCTGTTGCTGGCGCACCAAAGCGAGAAATATCCAAATCACCTAAATAAATCGCCTCTGTACCTAATATTTCTGAAGTTTCAGGGTCACGCAAAGCTTCACCAGGGCGATAAATGTTCCAATGCAAACCTTCACCTTCTTTAATATTATTGACATAAACCCGCGTGCCAGGGCTTAAAATAACACGGTTATCTTGACCCGCTATAATGCGTGGTGCGTCGTTTAGTTGGCCGTTTTCTATTAACAATGGTTGGCTTAAAAATGGCGTGATGATGTTTGGCGCAATCGTAAAAATCGCTTCTTTTGATAGTGGTTCTATTCTTATATCTGGTTGCAGCGTCACAGTTTCATGCAGCAAACGTAAACGTGGGCCACCACTACTATTATCAAGCACTACAACATCGCCTGGGTAGATCAAATGTGGGTTTTTAATTTCTGTGCGGTTCATGCGCCAAACTTTTGGCCATTGCCAAGGGTCTTTTAAAAACTTGGCTGAAATACCCCAAAGCGTATCGCCTTTGACCACAACGTGGCGTTCTGGATGATTTTTTTGCAACATAATTTCATCTGCAAAACATTGCAAGCTTAAGCAGCTAAGTATAAGCAGCGTTATAATACGTTTATTCATTACATGACCTCGGTCAAAATAGCGGGCGATTTATTTAATTGTATTCGCGAAACTGCATTGAATTTAGCATGTAATCCATTCAATAATCAAGCTTTTTTGCTTAAACAACGGGTTTTGGACTGTACTCTGTTAATAATAGGCAACACTTTAAATAGGCAAATCGTTTAGGTTCCTAAACATAATGATACTTTCAATTTTAAATTACCCAGATGCAAGACTGCATACTGTAGCCAAACCTGTTAAAGAGGTGAATACGGCAATCCGCCGATTGATTACTGATATGCGTGACACCATGTATGACGCGCCTGGTATTGGCTTGGCTGCCACGCAAGTAAATGAGCATATTCAACTAATTTTGATTGATACCAGCCGTGAACAAAATAACTTGCAAGTGTTTATTAACCCAAAAATCATTAAAAAAAGTGGCACGCAAGATTACGAAGAAGGCTGCTTATCGGTGCCAGGCGTGTATGAAAGCGTAACTCGCGCGGAATTCATAACGGTTGAAGCATTAGATAGTGATGGCAAAAAATTTGAGCTAGACGCTGATGGATTACTTAGCGTTTGCATTCAACATGAGATGGATCATTTGTTGGGCAAGGTTTTTGTAGAATATCTTTCGCCATTAAAGCGTAACCGCATTAAAACCAAAATGGTAAAGTTGTCAAAAGATCGCTAAATATAACTACTTTAATTTGATCAAATATTTTTACGCCCAATAAATTTTTAAATAGACAAACACGCTTTTATGAATATTATTTTTGCAGGCACGCCAGAATTCGCTGTTCCCGCACTATCTGCACTAATTAGCGCAGGCCACAATATTATGATGGTGCTCACTCAACCAGATAGGCCAGCTGGGCGTGGCATGCAACTTAAAGCCAGTCCGATTAAACAATTAGCGCTGCAATACGGCCTAAAGGTGTTTCAGCCAGCCTCGCTCAAACCAGTTGATGTTCAAGCGCAAATTGCTGCTGTGAATGCAGATGTCATGATAGTAGCGGCTTATGGTTTGATCATTCCAACAACGTTACTCAACATGCCGCTAAAAGGTTGCTACAACATCCACGCATCTTTATTGCCACGGTGGCGCGGAGCCGCACCCATCCATCGTGCTTTGTTGGCGGGTGATACCACAACTGGGGTAACTATTATGGAGGTAGTGCCCGCCCTTGATGCAGGCAATATGATCAGCAAAGGCGAAGTATCGATTAATGCCGTTGACACCACGCAAAGTTTGCACGATGCATTAAGCCAAATAGGCGCAGATTTAATGGTGCGGGCTATGCAAGATTTACAAATTAATGGCTTATTGCCAAGCACACCGCAAGATGAAAGCCTAGTGACTTATGCACATAAGCTAGATAAAACTGAAGCGGTGATAAATTGGAATCAAACTGCAGATGAAATTTCGCGCCAAGTGCGCGCGTTTAATCCTTTTCCAGTGGCTCATGCCCAATTTAGAGGTGAAACCTGTCGAATCTGGTTTACTGCTAGTAATAAAGCTAATGAAAAAGTAGAGCCAGATAATACGCTTGAGCAAACACAAGTTATTGCTAAATTTCCAGCTGTATCTGGTGAAATAATCAGCTTGATTACAGGCTTGCAAGGCAGTATAAACGTGGCTTGTGGGCAAGGGGTATTACAAATAAAAGAGTTGCAAATGCCTAGTGCAAAACGCCAAACCGCAGGGCAATTTATACAAGGGCAACATGTAAAAATAGGTGAAATTTTTAATTAAATTCAAATAAAAAGACGTAATAAATATTTATTTGATTTAGCTGTTGATAGCGTACTGTTTATATTTTTAAAAGCTTGAATTCAAGCGTTTTAGCAGCATATTATCAATAGTTAGTTTAAATAACTGAGGAGATTTAAATGTTTGGTAATTGGTTAAAAACCTCTATTTTAATGGCCGCAATCGTTGCCTTATTTGGTAGTGTCGGCATGGCAATCGGCGGTGGCTCTGGCATGTTAATCGCACTAGTATTGGCCGCTGGCATGAACATATACGCGTATTGGTTTAGTGATAAAGCCGTGCTTAAAATGTATGGCGCACAAGAAATTTCGCCCGAAAATAATTACGGCAACGGCCAATTCAACAATTATTACAACATGGTAAAAGAGCTAGCGCAAAACGCGCAACTACCCATGCCAAAAGTGTATGTGATGAATGAAAATCAACCAAACGCATTTGCTACAGGACGAAATCCTGAAAACGCGGCCGTTGCTGCCACTGCAGGCATTATGCAAGTGTTATCTGATCGCGAATTGCGTGGTGTAATGGCGCACGAACTTGCACATGTTAAACACCGTGACACGCTTATTTCAACCATTTCAGCCACTATGGCAGGGGCTATTGCATCGGTTGCGCAATTTGGCATGTTTTTTGGCGGTGGTCGTGGTGGTGATGGTGAACGAAGTAGCCCAATTGTTGGTATCGCCATGATGTTTTTAGCGCCATTAGCGGCAAGTTTGATACAAATGGCGATATCACGTGGACGCGAATTTGAAGCAGATAGAATGGGTGCAGAGATTAGTAAAGACCCGAAAGCATTAGCCGATGCCTTAACCAAAATCCATAATTATGCACATAAAATACCCAATCAAACGGCAGAGGCACACCCAGAAACAGGACAGATGATGATTATCAATCCGTTATCTGCTGGTGGATTAAAAGGTTTGTTTAGTACGCATCCGCAGACGGAGGAGCGAGTAGGGAGATTGATGGCTATGGTGAACTTGCTTTAGAATTCGATATGACGCTAGCTGAAAGAGTCAAATTTGCAAGACAAAAGGCAGAATTAAGTCAAGCGCAACTTGCCGCGCAGATTGGTATTGCACAACCGTCACTACATGACATTGAATCCGGCAGAACCAGTTCACTTCGCAGTTCCACATTATTCCGAATGGCACACGTTTTGGGTCAAACTCCAGAGTGGTTAGCAGATAATGTAGGAATATTGACCAATTCAGAACGTGCACCTTTCTCAAAAGACGAAAACACCTTGCTTGAAAGTTTTTGTAAACTGACCGCTGCAGAGAAAAAGATTGTTATACGTATGGTTCGCGCTTTGGCAATAGATAAAGCATAGTAAGTGAGGGGTCGCTTTCGCGCGACAGCGAGTTACTTTCTTTTGCTTGCTCAAAAGAAAGTTAACCAAAGAAAAGAGCACCCCCTACCGCTTATTTCCTGTGCTGATTTAAAAAGTTGGGCGCTGCGGAACTCGCCCAATAAATACTTTGGGCTCAGACAGTCCTCGCTCAAAATCTCCCAACTTTTTAAAACATCACAGGCGCGGCAGCAAGGGGATTTAAGGTCAAAACCACGTTAATAGAGCAACTTTTTACTATTTTCTTTTTACTTCCTACTTCCTACTTCCTACTTCCTACTTCTTACTTCTTACTTCTTACTTCTTACTTCTTACTTCTTAGTTTCTGGCTTCATTCAAATTCCGTCATTATGAGCAAAGCTAAGAATCCAGTTTTAGCAAACTTTAAAATTTCCATATCATCACCAAAATCGATACCATTTTTTGCACCGGTTTTACTTTGGCATGCGCCACAAGTACCAGCTTGCAACCGTTCGATACGGGCTAAAGGTTTTTGCAATCTCGGTCATTTGTTTGGCACTTGGGGTTAGCTCTAATTTTTTAAGGCGTTTGTAGCCTTGTACCACACCCAAATCACCTGCGGGCAACACATCTAAGCGGTTTAGTGTAAACATCAATAATATTTCAACGCTCCATTGGCCAATGCCTTTTAACTTGGTTAATCGATTGATTAATTCATCATCCGCCATTAAATCAGCTTCTAGTCGTGAAGGTACAAATTCGCTTAAACTGGCCAATGCAATGCCTTGAACGGTTTCTATTTTGCGGGCAGAAAATCCGCAGGCGCGTAACTCGTCAATACTGATTGCTAGTAACTGAGATGGTGTAGGAAAACTATTATCAAAAAGTGTTAAAAAGCGCTTGAAGATAGCATCGCCCGCTTTGCCGTGCAGTTGTTGGTAAGCAACTGCACGTAATAAGGCTGCATAAGGCTCAGTATCTTGGCTTTGCTCAAAGCTACATTCGCCAACTACTGCAATTAATTGTGCCCAATCGTCATCTAGCTTGGCTAGAAATTGTGATGCGGCTTTTAACTGATTTTTATTTTCTAAATTCAATGTTGTGCAATTAATGTTAAATAATTGACAATATTTTGGCTAAAATTTTGAAAATAAAAATACTAACGACTACAAATGATGTTGGCTTTTAAATCACCTACACTGTATTGCACCACATCAGTCCATGCGGTCTCGGTGGGGTTTAATGTATACGTTTCTAGCACTTTACCTTGGCCCATATTTTCAGCAAAGTAGTTAATAGACAGTGCTTTGAATTTTTTATTTTTGCAATCGTGTTGCTCGCTCCAAACAGATGACATTTCTTTTTTACTTTTTGATTCAAAATAATCATTAAGTGTTGAAACTGTGGTCAAATTTCCAGATTTTTGAACAGTGTCGAAATCAATATACATATAGCCTTCATCATTAGTTTGCACCATTGTCCATTCTGCTAGTGCTTGAGTTGAGCCAAGTGCCAAGCTAAGTGCTAAGCTTAAAATTATTAGAAGTTTATTCACGGCTGTTACCTTTTTTTAATTTGTATTGAGTTGATAAAAATATTCTAACAATAAGGCCTTCAAAAAGCACCAAAGTTTTATTAATCAGTCTTTAAAGAAAGCTTTAATTTTTAAAGATTAAAAACTGAAGACAAAAATGGATTTATTTGACGATATAACTAGCCAAAACGCTGAAATTAATCAGCAAATTTTAAAAGACGTTTATTGGCTAAAAGGTTTTGCGTTATCAAACGAGCAAATGATTATGGCCGATTTAGCCACGGTTATTAGCCAAGCACCACTGCGCCATATGGTCACAAAAATGGGCTTTAACTTATCAGCCGCCATGACCAATTGTGGCGAATTGGGCTGGGTGTCTCACAGAAAAGGTTATGGTTATAATGTGCTAGACCCAGAAACTGGCAAGCCATGGCCAAAAATGCCAGCAAGTTTTAAGCAGCTTGCGCAGTTGGCAGCCACACAGGCAGGTTTTAATCATTTTGTGCCAGATGCTTGCTTGATTAATCAATATAGCGTGGGTGCTAGTATGGGTTTGCATCAAGATAAAGATGAGCTAGATTTTAACCAGCCCATCGTTTCGGTTTCATTAGGCATACCCGCTGTGTTTTTATTTGGCGGCTTGTTAAGAAATAATAAGCCTATCAAAATACCGTTGCTGCATGGTGATATTGTGGTTTGGGGTAGAGATGCTAGATTAAACTATCATGGAATCATGCCGCTGAAGCCCAATATCCATGCGGGTATTGGGGCATATCGTTTTAATTTAACTTTTAGAAAAGCAGTTTAGATTGAGTTTTAAGATAGTAAATTAAAGCTTATTTGGCGAGCATTACACCTAAATTTAAGATGTTCTTTATTTTAAAATTTTAAGGCCGCTTTAATACGCTTAAAAGTTTGGCTAATAACATTGCCGTCTAATTGATAATGTTTGTGTAGGGCTTTTTTCACTTCCCAATTCGCGCTTAAACCTGCAGGAAAAGTCACTAAATCACC
Organism: Methylotenera sp.; assembly: GCA_043759515.1. Lineage (GTDB taxonomy): Bacteria > Pseudomonadota > Gammaproteobacteria > Burkholderiales > Methylophilaceae > Methylotenera_A. Next base: position 113,021 of record JAYVLK010000001.1, on the reverse strand, counting down.
TTTACCAAATGTCACGCTCGTGCCATTAGTTGGCGTAATCACGCATTCACCTTCTAAAATATACGCGATTTCTTGCTCGTGAAATGTCCATGGAAACACAGAAATCTCTTTTTGCCATGTTGGCCATTTAGTCACATTTAGTGCATCTAAACGACTTTGTGCGGGGTTTTTTTCAATTGTGATGGTGTTTAATGATGCTTGTGTCATGTTGTTCCTTTTAATTAGGCGACTATATTAACGCAACTCAAGGGTATTAACGCAACTTAAGCTAACCCATGCATGCTTAAGTAGTAAAATATGTTTTTTTGTAAAATAATTGATTCATGCAAGTCACTCTTCAACAAACAATTGATTTATTAAAAGCTGGCCAGGTGGTTGCTATCCCCACAGAAACTGTTTATGGATTGGCCGCTGATGCAACTCAAGATGACGCTCTACGCCAAATTTACGCCATTAAACAACGCCCAATGGATAACCCGTTGATTGTGCATATAGCAGATGCTAGCCAAGTTGCAAACTGGGCGGCTGAATTTTCACCATTAGCGCAAAAATTGGCCGATGCATTTTGGCCAGGGCCATTTACCTTGGTTTTGCCAGCTAAAGATAGTGTTTCAGCCATTGTGCGGGCTAATCAACCCACCGTTGCGCTTCGCGTGCCTAATCATCCATTGGCCTTGCAAGTGTTAAAACAAAGCGGCTTAAGTTTGGCAGCACCTTCAGCCAATAAATTTACGCAATTAAGCCCAACTACGGCTGCGCATGTGGTGTCTAGCTTAGGCGAATCGCTAGCGGTGTTAGATGGCGGGTCTTGTAGCGTGGGTATTGAATCTACGATTGTGAGTGTTAACGGGGACGATTGGCAATTGCTAAGGCTTGGCATGATAACGCAAGCAGAAATACAAGAAATAGCTGGAAAGCCCGCATTAAAAAATGAAAAAAACAACACGCCAAAAGTGCCAGGCCAGCATTTGCAGCATTATTCGCCTGTTACACCAGTTAAATTATTTCAGTCGCGTGCAGCGTTATTGACTTATGCTAAAAGTAATATAGCCAATTGTGCTGCATTATTAATTAGCGATAATAACGACCTAAATTTGCAAATCAACTGTGAATATTTGATGTTGCCAAATCAAGCAACGCAGGCTGCAGAGCAGTTATATAGTGCATTGCATCAATTAGATAAACTTAAGGTTTCGCAAATATTAGTTGAACTGCCACCAATCAATATAGAGTGGTTGGCTGTTTTAGATAGGCTTACCCGCGCTGCTCACTAAGTTAAATTTTAAACACCTTTCCGTGCAAATTCACCTATTTTTAATCACTGCGTAGTGATCAATGCTGCGCTAAATTCAGCATCTAATTCACTATCTATGGCTTTTAACGCCACATGTGTTTTTTCAACTTCAGCAATATCACCCGCACGGTTGGCAATTAAACCTAGCTCTATTAAAGTTGCTGGGTGTTGCGCTTGCAATTTAAGCACTTGATCAAAGTATTTGCTTACTTTGACGTTTTTTAAATCTTTAGAGCTCAATTCAGTCAATCTTTGCTCTGCAATGCCCGCGTAATAAAGTGCTTCAACATTGTTGGGCTCAGCCTTGACCCAGCTTTGCGCAACGGTGTTTAACTCTGCCCATTGGCCATTTTGATAAGGCAACACCACGCGCATAAAATAAGGTCTTGCTTCATCTGGTTTATCCCAAAACGCTTCTGTACCAGCGGTATAAACAGGTATTTCGGGCTGGGTCAATAATTCTTTAACCCATTTGATTGGCATATTATAAAAATAAGCTTTTTGACCAGGGCTTTTAAGCGTGCTAATGGCGATTAATTTTCCATCGTAATCAAACACTGGGCTGCCACTTGCCCCAATCGCAAAAGAGGCAGATGCACGCATAACGCTTGCATCGTCATATGGATATAAGGCTTTTATTTTGCCAAGTGCCACATAAGGCGCTGGTGAATCGCCAGGCATAGAAATTGAAATAATGGGCTGTTCAAGTTTTAAATTCTCCGAATTACCCATTTGTACAGGCTTTAAATTGGCCCATTCAAAACGCAAAATACAAATATCATGTTTCCAATCAGCAATAATGGCCGCTGGCGCAAATGCTTCGCCCCATTTGGTAATGCTCATGCCGTTAGATTGTTGCAACGTGTGGCAATTAGTTACTACATGATCTTTAGTAATAGCAACGCCAGTACCGTAGCCATGACCACCGTTTTTTTGTGTGCTACCCACTTTAACGATTGACTCTTTTAATCCATACAAAAATGCATCGCTTGGATCATTGCTGGCAAAAATCGCGCTATCTGCGGCGTGTAATTGCGTTGCAACAAAAAATGTTGAGCAAATTGCAAGTGATACGGCTAGTTTTTTTTTCACTTTATTATCCTATTCTGCCACTTGCGAGGTAGGGTTAAGCACTTCATTAAATTCAAGTAATACGTCATTATCCACTTCTTGCATGGCCAGTTTTAAGCGTTCAAGCTCAGGATCATTGCCTTCAGATTTTGCAATTAAGCCAAGTTCAAATAAAGTGGCTGTGTGCATTGGGTGCAATTTTAGCGATTGTGCGAATTCTAATTTTGCTTGCGCCATATCCGCAAGTTTTTCATGCGCTATGCCTAAATAATAATGGGCCTCTGCACAATCTGGTTCTGCCTTAACCCATGCGTTAGCAACCACTAATAATTCATCCCATTTTTCATTTTGATAAGGCATTACCACACGCATAAAAAATGGGCGGTTTTCATCTAGCGCATCCCAAAATGGTGATACGTCAGATTTCATTGAAGTGGTTTCAATGCTCTCAGGCGCATCAATTAATGCTTTTATCCATTTAACGGGAATATTGTAATAGTAAGCACCACGCCCTGGGCTTTTAAACGTGCTAATTGCGACGAGCTTGCCAGCAGAATCAAATACAGGACTTCCGCTTGCGCCCATGACAAAAGATGCATCGGTTCGCACAATTTGTGCGTCATCTAAATTGTAAAGCGCTTTAATTTTGCCTTGAGTGGTTTGCGGTTTTGGCGGGCCACCTGGAAAACCAATTGAAAATATAGCTTGTTCGTATTTTAGCTGTTCAGAATCGCCCAATTCAACAGGCTTTAAATCCAAATATTGAAAACGTAGTATGCATAAATCATGTTTCCAATCAGCTCTGATGGCCACTGGTGCAAAGCTATCGCCAAATTTGCTGATTTTTACCCCTGTGGCATTGGCCAAAACATGGCAATTGGTGGCCACTAAATCTTTACCCACCACCACACCTGTACCTACGCCATGACCACCATTTTTGGTTGCAACATGCACTTTGGCAACCGAAGCTTTTAGTTTAAAAGCCATTTCGGCTACGTTATCGGCCATACTACTCGCAGAAAAAGTACTGCTTAAAATTAGCCCTGTAATTATGATGGCAATGCGCATGAATTAATTATCCTTAAATATTTTAATGATGATTGTTAAAGCGTTCCAGCAAATGACAGCGATTAAAAACAAAAATTCTAACTTAACCAATTAATATTACAAAAATTAATCATACTCGTTTGTGATAAGGCGCACAAAGACCTGTAAAATAACGTATTCAAATTTAGATTTTACGGATCAAACATGTTAACGCAATCGCATTTTGTCGATTTAGATACGCCAACAGGAGTGATGCGCACTTATTTTCACCGCCCGCTTAACAACACAAAACCCGTGCCTGCCATATTGTTTTATTCCGAAATCTTTCAACAAACTGGCCCTATTCAACGTGCAGCTATCTACATGGCAGGCCACGGTTATGCGGTATTAGTGCCAGAAGTTTTTCATGAGTTAAATCCAATAGGCACAATATTGGGTTATGACGATGCTGGGCGAATTAAAGGTAATGACGACAAGGCTGCTAAAGATGTGCAAGGTTATGATCGTGACAACCGCGCTATGATTGATTATTTGCAAACCCAAGATTGGTGTAATGGCAACATTGGCGCGATGGGTTTTTGTATTGGCGGGCATTTGGCGTTTCGCGCGGCTTTGCAGCCAGAGATTAAAGCCACCGCTTGTTTTTACGCGACTGATTTGCATAATAATACGATTCCCAATGCGCCTAATCAACACTCAATGGAAAGATTGGCCGATATCAATGGCGAACTCATGATGATTTGGGGCAAGCAAGATACGCATATTCCTTACGCTGGGCGCACGTTGATCCGCGACAAATTAACGAGTGCAGAGAAAAACTTTAGCTGGCACGAATTTAATGGACAACATGGTTTTATGCGCGATGGCGATGCAAGGTTTGATGCGCAATTGGCGTCAAACGGTTACCATTTAAGTTTGCAAATGTTTGGCAGAACGCTTTGAGATTTTTACAATAAATAAACTTTATTAACCATGATTTTGTCATTCGCTTTTGAGTACGCAACAAATTAATCGTTAAGCCAAAAGCTTAATTTATTTTTAATTCAAGCTTAAATTATCCATTTGAGATGACTTTTTAAGAAAGATTTAGAGAACATTATGAGCACAAAAAATGCAGATATCGGCCTAGTTGGCCTAGCCGTTATGGGCCAAAATTTAGCCTTAAACATTGCCGACCACGGCTATACCATTGCGGTTTATAACCGTGATTCTAAAAAAATGGTTAATTTTATTGCAGATTGCAAAGCCAATGAGCCATCACACGAAAACGTGATTGGCCATGCAGATTTAGCCTCGTTTGTATTAAGCATTAAACGCCCGCGCAAAATCATTTTATTAGTAAAAGCAGGTAGCGCCACCGATGTGACTATTAATGCGCTGCTGCCGTTTTTAGAACAAGGCGATATTATTATTGATGGCGGTAATTCATTGTGGACTGACACTATCCGCCGCGAAAAAGAACTAGCGGTAAAAGGGATTGATTTCATCGGTTCAGGCGTATCTGGTGGTGAAACTGGCGCGCGTTTTGGCCCAAGCTTAATGCCATCTGGCACGCGTAAAGCCTGGGCTAGTTTAGAGCCTATTTGGCGCGATATTGCAGCAAAAGTTGACCCTGTAACGGGTGAGCCAATGGAAGGCGGCACGCCTGGTAACCCCGTTGTAGGAGGTTTTTCATGTGCCGAATACATTGGCCCAGACGGTGCAGGCCATTATGTAAAAATGGTGCATAACGGCATAGAATATATTGATATGCAATTAATTTGCGAAGCTTATTGGCTAATGAAAAACCTGCTCGGTATGCCAGCAGATGAAATTGGCAAAGTGTTTGAAGAATGGAACAAAGGCGAACTATCAAGCTTTTTAATTGAAATCACTGCCGATATCTTGCAACAAAAAGACCCGATGACCAAAGGCTTTTTAGTTGACCAAATACTTGATACAGCAGGCCAAAAAGGTACTGGCCAATGGACAGCGGCGAATGCGCTTGAACTGGGCGCGCCAGCTAACGCGATTGCAGCGGCTGTGTATGCACGTGCATTGTCTAGCCTAAAAGAAGAGCGCGTAGAAGCCAGCAAAATATTAAAAGGCCCAGCCATTAAGCAAGAAACGGATAAATTGGCCATTATTGATGCCATTAAAAACGCATTATATTGCTCAAAAATATGTGCTTACGCACAAGGTTTTCAATTGATCGATAAAGCGCAAGTTGCGTATAACTGGAAATTAAATTTTGGCGAGATCGCACAAATTTGGCGCGGCGGTTGTATTATTCGCGCGCGTTTCTTGCAAAAAATCACCATGGCTTATGCGTTAAATTCTCGCCTTAAAAACTTAATGTTAGATCCATATTTCACCAAAGCGATGAATGATGGCCAAGAAGGTTGGCGTAAAGTAATTGCTCTGGCAGTGACCAATGGCATACCCGCACAAGGCTTTAGTGCTGCAATGGCTTATTACGATGGATATAGAAGCGCTGATTTACCGGCTAACTTATTGCAGGGTCAACGCGATTTCTTTGGCGCGCATACTTATGAGCGTAAAGATCAGCCGCGTGGCCAGTTTTACCATTTAGATTGGCCAGAAGCTGGCAGACCACAATTGGTCATTGACTGATCATTGCTTAGAATTTGAACTGTGAGGGCAGTTAAAATTGCCCTCTTTTTTAAATTTTAAGCCAAGTAAACTAGCTAAAATAGATACTAACTAATGCAATTATGATTGGCAAAAAGCTTTAAACACAATCGCCATAAGCTTCTAACATTAACTTTAAACTTTTTGGTTTTTTTAAATTCAATATGTTGGCTTCTTGCACTTTTACTTTATCTGATTTTTGTGACAGAGGTGGCTCGTAAATCTCACTAATCAATTCAACTACTGGCTTTTTGTTAAAACTTGTTACTTGCATTATGTTTTCCTTTTGGGATTGTGGTGGTAGGGAATTTTGTTCCCCATTAACTAGACGAATAATCAGTGAAATAATTTCATTTTTAGTTAAATTAAAGCTACTAGCAATTAAAATTATTAGACTATGCGCTCTACAACGCACGTGATGTAACGCCGATTACATAAGGTGATTATTTATTTAATTTTTCGCTCACGATTAAATAATTGTTTAACTAAAATCTTGTGTGAAATTAAAATGATTTTTTAAAGATACTTTTTGTAGTTTATAAAATTTAAATCCATGAATATATTAATAAATGGTCATACTAAACAATTTAATTTTGACAACATGACAGTTGCCTCGCTAGTAATTGCTTTGGAATTAGCTGGTAAACGTATCGCAATTGAGTGCAATGGCGATATTGTTCCACGTAGCCAATATGCGCTGGTAAACTTGATTGATGGCGATTCATTAGAAATAGTGGGCGCTGTTGGCGGCGGGTAAGAGATAAAGATAGCGGATAAATAATTGAAACTTGTTGGAAAAATATGAATGATGACTTAATTATTGCAGGCGTTTCTTATAGCTCTCGCTTGCTAGTTGGCACAGGCAAATACAAAGATTTTGAGCAAACTCGTGCGGCTATTGACGCCAGCGGCGCGCAAATTGTCACTGTTGCTATTAGACGCACTAATATTGGCCAAACCGCGGGCGAGCCATCACTTTTGGATTACTTGCCACCAGAAGATTATACGTACTTACCAAATACCGCTGGCTGTTACAGCGCAGATGATGCAGTGCGAACATTGCGTTTAGCAAGAGAGTTATTAGATGGGCACAAGCTAGTAAAATTAGAAGTGTTGGGCGACCCAAAAACACTATACCCCAACGTGATTGAAACCATTGCTGCTGCTAAAATTTTAGTGAAAGATGGTTTTGATGTGATGGTATATACGTCAGACGACCCGATAATAGCCAAACAATTAGAAGATATAGGTTGTTGTGCGGTAATGCCATTGGCCTCACTTATTGGCTCTGGCATGGGTATTTTAAACCCTTGGAATTTGCAAATTATTATTGATAATGCAAACATTCCTGTCTTGGTTGATGCGGGTGTTGGTTGTGCAGGTGACGCTGCTATCGCCATGGAACTAGGTTGCGCTGGTGTGTTAATGAACACCGCCATTGCAGCTGCGCGTGACCCCGTGATGATGGCAGGAGCCATGAAAAAAGCCATTGAAGCGGGGCGCGAATCTTTTCTGGCAGGGCGCATGGCTAGAAAACTTTATTCGGCAACACCAAGCTCACCTGTGACTGGCATGATTGCTTAACGTGGCTACTTTAAACAATTATGCGTTCTCAATACAGGTGCAAACCGCATTTTTGGCAGATCAATCTAATATCGCTGAAAACCGATTTGCGTTTGCCTACACCGTGACGATTACCAATACAGGCAACATTGCCGCGCAATTAATAAGCCGCCATTGGGTGATCACTGATGCCAATAACAATGTGCAAGAAGTTAAAGGCTTGGGCGTGATTGGCGCACAACCTTTATTGCAGCCAAATGAAAAATTTGAATACACCAGTGGCACTGTATTAAATACGCCAGTGGGTAAAATGCACGGTTCATATAAAATCGTAGCCATTGACGGTACGTTTTTTGATGCGATTATTGAATCATTCATGCTAACTCAACCCAGAGTTCTACATTAAGTGGGCAAAAGTGTGACAAAGTGGCTGCTAATATTTGCGATAGCAGTATTGATTATCTCTTGTGCAAAAACTAATGTTAAACCTGCAACACCAAAACCCGCAAAAACAAACGCTACGACAAAAGATTGCAATTGCACTAGTAATGGGATTGGCACTCAAAATACGCCTATTCAATTACCACCAAGCAATGAAATAATTGAACCAGCGCCCATAAATAACGCAGACATAGCCGATTTTAGCTTGTTAAAACCAGCAAAATGGGAAGAGTTAGATGGGCTGCTTGAAGATGATTTAATAAGTGCCTGGGGAGCTTGGTTACAAAGCTGTGGTACCTTAATTAAACAAGCAGCTATAAAGCCAGCAACAGTTCAATTGGATTTTGATAAAAAAAATCAATCTAGATCCATGCCAAACATAAAGCCAGTAAACAACAAACCACAATGGCAAACGGCGTGTGCTGAGGCAAATAACCTTAAAAACCCTAACAATGCAACCATCATCACGTATTTAACCGATCAATTTAATGTGTATAGCGCAACCAATCTCGATGGCACCCAAACTGGTTTGATTACAGGTTATTACGTACCCAAACTTCAAGGCAGTCGCAAACAGTCTAGCCAGTTTCCGCACCCGTTATATCGCGAGCCTACTGATTTAGTAACGGTAGAGCTTGCAGATGTTTACCCAGATTTAAGATTCAAACGCGTGCGTGGTAAATTGGCTAATAATAAGATGGGTCAAAAAGAATTAGACCAAAAGACTATTAGTCAAAAATTAATCCCATACCTAACTAGAGCTGAAATCGAAACAAATCCATCGCCATTGGCTGGTCAAGAATTGGTGTGGATTGACGATATTATTGATGTTTTTTTCTTACAAATTCAAGGTTCTGGTTTGGTTGATTTGGATAATGGGGGCCAATTACATGTGGGTTATGCCAATCAAAATGGTCATGCTTACAACTCGATTGGCAAACTATTGATTCAACGTGGCGAGTTAAATAGCGATCAAGCGTCAATGCAAGGCATCAAAAATTGGGCGCGAAATAATTTAAGCCAATTACGGGATTTATTAAACGCCAATCCAAGTTATGTTTTTTTTAGAGAATTACCAGCTGGTTTATCTGGCCCACTTGGAGCCCTTGGAGTGCCAATTACTGCAGAGCGAAGCATGGCTATTGACCCCAAATACATACCACTTGGTGCGCCATTGTTTTTATCGACCACACAGCCTAATAGTGCCAAACCGCTTAAACAGCTAATGATAGCCCAAGACACAGGTGGCGCCATTAAAGGCGGAGTGCGTGCTGATTATTTTTGGGGCGCAGGTCATGATGCGGGCGCAAAAGCAGGAGCCATGAAGCAGCAAGGAAAAGTTTGGGTATTGTTACCTAAAAGCTATAAGCAAAACGCGTTGTAAAACAATTCAAAGACGATGTTACTAACTAATTAGCCAATGTCTTAACTAAGCAATGTGTAAATTAAATTGTATTAAAATTTGAGCCAACAAAAAAGGGTGCTAAAAGCACCCTTTTTCATACGAAGAACTAATATTACTTGTTCAACTTATTTATTCAACTTACTTGTTCATTACGTACATTGTAACTTCAAAGCCAAAACGCATTTCTGTAGCTGCTGGTGTTGTCCACATAATAATCTCCTGGTTAATTAATTCGTTTGGTTTGATTGGCATTATTGCTTAACAACTCCATAACGTAATGTGAATATTACACTGCATTTAAAATTGATACATATTGAAACAACTTAATTAACACTAATGATTTTCATTAGATGCTGGGTTTTGAAAATGCTTTATTAAGTTTTTAATTCCTTTTCTGCCAAAGCGCCGTTTTAAGCCAATTTTAAAATCATAACTAACAAAATGTAATTTATGATGCCATTCAAATTGTTTGCCCGATAAACCCATGTAGATTTGCATAAAACGTTCTCTGTTTTTCCAATCGAGCTTATGGCAAATACGGGTTAAATCGGCCATTCGGTAACGCATTTTAAATGGGGGATGATTAAAGCTGCGTAAACGCGCGGTATCGATCAATGAAAATTCTAATTGTTGATTGGCTAATATGTTAACCAAAATATTGCCGCCTGATAAATCTCTAAAATAAACCAAGCGGTTGTGCATGTTGTTGCAAAATTGCGCCAGTTGCATCATGACATTTTCTGCGTTTAAACCTAGAAAAGAAGTTTCACCGCTCGCAAAAGCATTAAATATCTGGCCTACAGAGCAATTAGCTTTTACAAACTCACAAACATAAAAATTTTGTTTTAAGCTTGTGTCCCCCATTTTTTCAAAATAAGCGACTGGTTGTGCGGTGGCGATATTACGACGCATTAATTCCATTGCGCCGTTCCAGCTACGCTTGGCTTTGCTGGGCTTAAAGCGATCAAAAAACGCTTTATGCGGATACATTTTGATTGGTTGTTTGATGGTTAATTGCCGCGTGTCGTCGCGCGGGTCAGCCACTGCCCAAATCGCGTTTCTGGCATGACGCAAGGCTTGATCTTTTTGTGGGCTTTGCAAGATTTCAGGATTAAGTTCGCGCATTATTGCAAAAGCTTCAACATTATTCTTAGCCAACACCAAGCCTTGCCAGCCATTTTGTTCATATTTAAAATAACTTTTATCTTTCACGTGCGCATCAATTCTAAGCTTGCTAGAGAATGGCTGTGTCAGCTTTTTATTTGTGCCCGCAGCATCTTTTTTTAGCCAATCAGAACTTTTATCAGCCCATAAAATATAAATTGGCGATTCCGTGATTAAGTCTAAGTTAGCGGTTAATGTTTCACCATCACGGTGCAAAATAGTTGCAGCTTTAAGTGCGCTTTCATTGTAAATATCGCTTAAAAATTCGACATGACCGTTGATAACCCAAGCAACGTGGAAATGCTGATTACCTTGTTTAAAGTGATGAATTTCTAAATCATCACTTGTGGCTATAGGCGCAATATATTGTGCACCTTGAATAAGCCTGGCAACCGTTTTGACCGCATAAAAACTGGGGTTTAATCGATAATTTTCTATTCTTCCATCAGCTTGTCTGTAATGCGTGACGCGCTCTAAACCAGGGTAATCTGCTTCGCTTAAACCATCATTTATTAGCCCCTCACGTTGGCAAATAAACGCGCCCCAATTGGCTTGCGCTAGGCTATTGCTTGCGGCTAACAAAATAAAATAGCGCGCAGCATAATCAGCTTGTTTTTGTGCGCCGTTATGCAAAATGCGTTTAATGCGATAAATGGCCCAAAAAGCTACAGGTGAGATGAAATGATTAACGCCAAAATCGCTAGTAATTTTTTTTAAGATACACGCTTTTTTAATTAAATTGATGTTAAATATGCGCGTCCACTGGTATTTAAATACCCTAAAATCTGGCTGTTCAGGTTCAATCACTCGTTCAGAAAATAAATTATTACTAAATACATCGGGTAATTGGTTTTTAGCCGCAAGTGTTTTAAGTAAACTTACATTGTATAAAGGCTCAAAATCTTGAGTATTTGGGCCAACTAATGTGATGTTGTGTTTTTTTATTTCAGTATAAGCAATATCCCATGCCGCAAGAAATCCAGCCATGTTATAACCCGCCCAACGCTTGCGGTTAATGGTGGTGCCAATTTCAATTTGCTTGATTTGGTTTGCATAAGTTTGAGTTACATCTTGTACGAATTTGCGCCAAATGGCTTGTTCATCAACCTGCAACATGGCTTTTGCTGCTACAAATGGCTGCACTAAATGTAGCGTAATAACAAAATCATCAGTAATTAAGCGCTGTAAAAATCGTGCGTTAAAGCTTGTTAAATCGTCATAACTAAAATCTAGCCTTACCTGCTTGATGCCTAGCTCGTTAAGCTGTGAGATCACATAATGGTCTGTTGCAGGATTTGCATTACTGGCCACGCAAATGCCGATAAAATCTTCAGGCACGGTGTGGCCTTTTGCGGGCAAATGGCCATTTTTAATGTGCATTCCACCGCGCAAAAAATACAAAAGGCCATCGCGGATAACTTGACCAGTTAACATAGAGGGTTGAGTAGACATCGTTACCTAAACAATCTAAGGCAAATGGTAGCGTTGCTCGCTATACAGCAAAGCGGGCAATAATGAATTAGCTAGTGCCAAATCCTCTAAGATTTTGGCGTTTGCTGGTGGCAAAACCTCGCTTAAAGTTTTTGTTTTTACATCATAAACGCCATGCGCAGGCGCTCTATCTTCACGTAAAACTACTATTTGATTGCCAGTTGGCGTTTGTTGCATCCAAGCAAAATTAGCATTGTATTGCATCATGGCGCGACCAAGAAAATCAGCTGGTTCTTTCGATAAATCGCGCCCTGTCATCGGGTGTTGGCCGCTAATTCCCATTAATGACAACACAGTGACTGGTAAATCAATTTGGCTGGTAATGCTTGTGATTGATTGTGATTTAATATCTGCGCCCAAAATCAACCCAGGTATATGAAAATGTTTGATAGGCACCAGCGTATTGCCGCGCACGCGAATATCGTGATCGGCCACAATTAAAAATAATGTATCTTTCCAGTAAGCACTTTTTTTAGCTTTCTCAAAAAATTGCCCCATTGCATAATCGGCGTATTTAACCGCATTATTATCGGTGGCTTTGGGTTGCTCAAAAAGGTCGATTCGCCCATCAGGAAATTCAAACGGCGCGTGGTTAGATGATGAAAATGCTAACGTAAAAAAAGGTTTGCCGCTGGCATGGTGCGCTACTAATTGCTCATGTGTTTTGTTTAATAAATCTTCGTCCGACGCACCCCAGCTACCCATAAACACAGGTTTTTTATAATCTTTTTGATCGGTAATTTGGTTAAAACCATTGCCAATAAAAAAGCTACGCATATTATCAAAATGCGATTCACCGCCATAAATAAATTCGGTGTTATAGCCTTGTTTGCTTAGCAAACTAGCCAATGTAAAAAAGTTTTTTTGGCTAAGCGATAATTTGACCGTGCTCTCAGATGGGGTTGGTTGAAAGCCAGCCGTAACGGCCTCAATGCCGCGCACAGAGCGAGTGCCAGTGGCGTAAAGTTGCTCAAACCAAATACCTTCAGCTTTTAATTTTTCTAAGTTAGGCGTTACAGGCTTGCCGCCGAGTGATTCTACAAAACCAGCGCCTAAACTTTCTTGCAAAATAATCACTAAATTAAGCGGTTTTTCACGTTTGGCTGATGGCGTAAGCGTTTTTAAAGTCGGTAGTTCAGTATCACTTGCGCCAGTCAATTCAAAAATTTTTGCCCTGTCCATTTTGCCGTAAATTTGGCTAGATTTACTTTCATGCTGCAAATCATAAATGGCATAAAAAACCGAATAGCCTGAATTTAATACCAAGCTATTTACCATGCTATCTGGCGTAATGGCAAATAAGGCTGGGTTAGCAGGGCGGTGACCAAGAGAGGAACGAATAGCAAAAGCCGTTAATAAAAATATAAATGGCCAAACTAGCCAACATTTTTTATTTGACCAGCTAGAAGTAGATTTTAGCCAAGGCTGCATAAATTTGCGCATTGCAAAAATGGCTAGTAAGGTAAATCCAATGCCTGCAAAAACATGCACTTTAAAACCACCCCACAACATGCTAACCACTTCATTGGGATATTTTAAATATTCAACAAATAAACGGTTTGGGCGCACATCGTATTCATTAATAAAGCCAGGGGTAGAGGCTTCTAAAAAAACTAGTAATACAATTGAGATAATCACCCAAAAATAAGTAAAATTTTGCCAGGTTTTAAAAAAACGTTTTATGGCCAACAGTGGCGCCAACAACAGCGGTACTAACGCCAGCAAACTTAATTGAATGATATCGACACGTACACCTTGCAATAAAATTTCAGCCAATTTACCAGTCGCATTTACGCGATCAAACTTCCAAATTGTTAGCCCAATGCGCGATAAAGATAAAAGAATTAAACCCAATAACAACATGGCGACAAGCGGCGCAAAAGGGCCAAGTTTGTTGCTTATACGCCAAATAGCATGTTGAAAATATTTAAAAATTGAGGGCAAAACTTGAGTTGATCGCATTAGATATTTATTAAACTTAAAATAGAATTATAACTTTAAAGCTTAATAATGGTTAATTTGGCAGCTTAGGCTTATGGTCGATTATTCTTAAATTTAATCCAGCCAAGAAAGCTACTCAAATATTCTGGCTGGCGAATACATAAATAAATGCTTACAATAATGTTGAGCACTGCAGTGGCTAAGATTAACTGTATAACGCTAAAGCCTAGACTAAATATGAGAATAGAAAACCCAGCCGAAACCACCATAAAAAACGCGTTAATTATATTATTAGCTGCAATTACTCGCGATTGATAACCACTTTCTGCACGTGTTTGAAGCAATACATAAAGTGGCACAATATAAAATCCACCAAATAAACCCATTAAGCCAATATCTGCCAGCAAGCGCCAATGAACAAGGCGGCTTATGAACAAGCTAGCGGTATATAAGCTTTTATCGCTGTTTTGCACAACTTGCAAACTAGCAAAGTAAATATCGCCACCAAATAAAGTTAAGCCAATGGCGCCAAACATCACCAAGCCTAACTCTACTTTGCCTTTAGATAATTTTTCGCAAAGCACCGAACCTAAACCGATACCAATTGAAAATATGCTTAACAGTAGAATAAACACGCCTTCAGTGCCGTGCAACACGTTTTTGGCTAAATTTGGAAATTGCGCTAATACGGTAGCCCCAAAGAACCAAAACCAAGAAATGGCGATAATGGCAAGCCAAAGCGTTTGATTGCCCCAAATGAGGCGCACATTTTTAACGGTTTCGGTAAGCGGGTTCCAGTTGATTTTTAAAGCAGCATCTGCCGCGGGCGAATGTGGTATTTGACGACTTGTGCCATAACCTAAAATAGCGATCAGCAAAATAGCGATGCTGGTGAATAATGGATAATTAGCAGAAGTAGCCAGCCAAGCACCTAGCACTTGGCCTAATAAAATGGCCACAAACGTGCCCATTTCTATTAAACCGTTGCCGCCAATTAGCTCGTTTTCACGTAAATGCTGGGGCAAATATGAATATTTAACAGGCCCAAACATCGTGGAGTGCATGCCCATCATGAACAGCGCGGTGGATAACAACGCGATGTTGTGCAGAAAAAAGCCAGCGCTTGCAAAGAGCATAATAATGATCTCAAACACTTTAACAATTCGAATAATTTGCGATTTCTCAAATTTATCGGCAATTTGGCCAGCGGTGGCTGAGAATAAAAAGAACGGCAAAATAAATAAACCTGGCAATAAAGTAGCCAGCGTTGCGCCATTAATGCTACTTAAGCTGCTGGCGTTAAAAGCCACCAAAGTGATGAGTGCGGTTTTAAACACGTTATCGTTAAACGCGCCTAAAAATTGCGTTAAAAAAAACGGCTTAAAACGTTGCTGTTGAAGTAGTTGAAATTGTTTACTCATTTTTTTATCTTAAATAATTCAAAAGTTTATTTTGAAATTTAAAAAAACTGGTTAACGCTACAAAATTTACGCGGTTTCAGCCATTTGTTTAAGCGTCACATAATCGGTTTTACCCGTGCCAAGTACTGGAATTGACTCTAAAAATACGATTTTGCGTGCAATAGCAATTTCGGGCGAGCCTAAATTTTTGGCCACCATTTGCAAATCTTCGCGCTTTAACGATGCATCAGTTGTGAATAAAATAATATTCTCACCACGCCCAACATCTATTTGGGTGCTCGCAGCATGTTCATATTCAGGCGCGGCCACGCAGGCTATTTTTTCGACCACTTCTAATGACACCATTTCACCCGCTACTTTTGCAAAACGCTTTACGCGGCCTTTAATAAATATAAAACCCTGTGCGTCGATTTCTACAATATCGCCTGTGTTGTACCAGCCTTCAGCTGGCGGCTGAAGAACCCCAGGTTGATCATATAAATAATAGCCCATCATCACATTTTCACCTTTTACATGCAATAAACCACCACTTTCTATTCCTGGTACCGCTTCAAGTTTGTGACCTAAACCAGGCATAAACTGGCCAACGCTGCCACTCACATTGCCCATTGGTGTGTTGGCAGATAACACAGGCGCGCATTCGGTTGTGCCATAGCCTTCTAAAATGCGAATACCAAATTTTTCGGTGTAAGTTTTTCGTACTTCTTCATTTAATTTTTCAGCCCCTGCAATCACAAAACGCAATTTATAAAAATCGTATGGGTGAGCATATTTAGCATAATTACCTAAAAATGTGCTGGTAGAAAATAACACTGTACAACCACGGTCGTAAATAATTTCTGGTATGACTTTATATTGCAAAGGGGAAATGAATAAGAACATTTTAATGCCGTTTAATAACGGTAATAACGAACCCGTAAACCCAAACGCGTGAAATATTGGCAACACCATCATAAATTTATCGGTAGGGTTAAAATCTAGCACCGCGTTAATTTGCGCGATATTGGCCAGAATACTTTTATGCGAGTGCACAACGCCTTTAGGTTTACCCTCACTGCCTGATGTAAACAAAATTACTGCTGCATTTTCAGCCTTTTGGGGCTCCATAGCGGCGCGCGGATAATGCAGTGCAAAACCCATTAACCAGGCGCGATCTAGCATGCCAAACTGCGCACGTAAATCTTCTAAATACACGATATTTAAATTGGCTAAGTTTTGCAATACGCTTTCTAACTTAGCCGTTTCTACAAATTTTCGTGAGGTGATGACCGTTTTAATATTAGCTGCAACACAGGCATTTTGCATGCCCGCAGTGCCAGCTGTGTAATTGAGTAATGCGGGCAGGCGATTAAACGCGCTCATGCCTAAAATAAGTGCGATTGTATTGGTAATATTGGGCATCAATACGCCGATTGCCTCATTTGGCGCGCTCACTTTGCTGGCTATTCTGCCCAAGGCTAAACTTTTTTTGAGCAAATCTTGGTAAGTTTCTTCTACCTCATTCATGTCTTCAATGAGTGGATAGCTGCCGCCAAACTTGTCATGCGCGTCTAAAAAAGCTTCAAACAAAGTGCGGCTTTTTTGCGATTGAAATAACATTTGTTGCATAACACCACGCATGCCTTCACCTGCAATGCGGCGTTTTTGTTTGGCTGTTAAAAACTTGTTTGGCGCAGACTCTACAGGCTGTTTAATCTGCGTAACTGGCATAATCGTCAAATTAACTTTAGGCAAAATTTTCCGCGGATGCTCGCTTGATAATCGACCAAAGTAAGATTCTGCCGCGCCATCAACGCGAATAGGCAAAATGGTTGCGCCCGTTTTGGCCGCCACAAAGCCCGGGCCGTCGTACACTTTCATTAAATTGCCCGTTAAGGTAATGCGCCCTTCGGGAAATATCACCACGTTTTGATTTGCATCTAACAAACGAATGACTTTTTTCATGGCATAAGGCGAGTTAGGATCAACCGCCAAATAAGGCGTTAAGCGCAAAAATTGCCTAAACCACCAACTTTTTAATACGGTAGTGTGCACAATAAAAGTAGCGCGCTTTGGTAAAAATAACCCCAATAAAAAGCCATCTAAAAACGATTCATGATTGGCGACAATTAATAAGCCATTTTGAGCTGGCACGTTTTCTAAACCGCGCACTTGCACCCTAAATAGTATTTTGCAGATCAATCGTAATATGCTTGCCAACATGGTTAAATCCCCTAACTTTTTTGGTATATTCTTAAAATTATTTTATGATTTTTAGCCTGTGCAATTATTAATACTAGTTGATTATTAGAATTTTTTTAATTATTAACGCTAACTTTCAACTTTATTTTAAGTGCTAATTTGAAAAGTAAACGCTTATTAAATCTGATCATTTATATAATTTAAAACTGTTTTGATTTCAGTAGTAATATGCGCTCTGTTCACCCAAAAAAACACTTCCTTACCCACTTTTTCGCTACTTAATGCGCCACTATTATGCAGAACCTTTAAATGATGCGTAACCGCTGTGCGCCCAAGTTTAGAATTAGCCACAATTTGCAAAATATTCAAGCGCTCATCTTTATCAAAAGCCAATAAAATGCGCTGGCGCTGCTCATCACCAAGGGCTATGAACAAGCTAGAAATATTTTTCCATTCAGTTGGAATGTCAGTGATTAACTTCATAACTACATAATTAGTTATTTAGTTTTGTTTGTCAAGCAATTGTTTAAATAAAATTTAAAACCTAAACTGATTTAAATATAAAACACCTCAAAACATATGCTTTGCGAAGCAGTATCCACGCGCTCTGCAGAGCATATATCAGATCTCATTAAAATTTTGGATTTTTGTGCGTACAAAAATTGATCGTTTCTTGCTTTGATATAATTAAAAAACTTCAGAAGGTTTATGTTGTGAATGTAAATAAAATTTTGGTATGCAGTGCAACACTGAAACAGCTCGAATCTCTTCGGATACTGAGCTTAGTATGGGTTGAAGATTTGCCAGATGTTGCTCTTGAGTTTATGTCACAAGGGTTTAAGTCTGAATCTCTTTTAGAGATTGCAGCTTGCTCTGTTAATGAAAATGACGACATCCGCAGATTATTTAAGCTGACACTGCTAGAGCTTGGTGGTGGAAATATAACGGTGATTGATGCTTTAAGAAATTATGCTGATCAAATTTCTACATCCATTCTAACTTCTGAAATTTCTCCAAAAAATGGTGCTAATTTAATTTGGCAATCAATTCGTAATGCTAGAAGAGTCTATAATTTTGATGAATGTAATGAGTTTCATGATCTTGATGGATTTATTTATGCAGCCAGTGAAATGGATGAGCGACCTGATGATAAAGATTTTTTCGATAAGGCAATATTGGTTGAAGCCGAGTACTGGAACAAAAGAAACTCTTAATATCTATGCGCCTTCTAGAGCATTAAACTGCGGCATGCAGTTTTACGCCTAATGCCTGCATCACTTTGTTCACCGTATCAAACCGTGGTTGTGCATTAGGACGTAGCGCTTTGTATAGCGCTTCACGCGTGATGCCGCTTTTTTGTGCAATATCTGCCATGCCTTTTGCGCGCGCTATCACACCTAGTGCATGGGCAAGTTCTGCCCCGTCACCATCTTCTAGCACAATATTTAAATATGCGGCAATATCTGCCTCGGTTTTAATGTGTTCTGCCATGTCAAATTCTGGCAAGCTATTAATGTCAATCTTTTTAGTCATGGTTTAAGCTCCTGTTGTTTGCTTTCAAGTAGCTGGGCTAGTTTAATTGCGTTTGCAATATCTTTGTTTTGCCCAGATTTACTGCCACCACCTAACATGATGATTAGCACATCACCATGTTGAACAAAATACATGCGCCAGCCAGTACCAAAGTGCTCACGCATTTCGATTACACCACTACCAATAGGTTTGGTATCACCTAAGTTGCCTTGTTGTGCTTTATCAATTCTTCTAGCAAGGCGAATGCGGGTTAAATTGTCTTTAAGGCTACCAAGCCAATTGTCAAATTCGAGTGTGCGTTTAATAATAAACATTGTAATATTGTAATTGAACGATTACAAAAATACAAGAATTAACGGGATGCGATTCAACACTTTATAACATGCACTAGTTTAGGTGCTCTGCAACCCCCCCAAGGATATTGGCTCATAGAGCATTCAAAATCTTTTGATATTTAGTGAGCTATTTAGAAATAAAAAAAGGCGCGCAACTTTCTTTGCGCGCCTTTAAGCTGAAGCTTAACAATCAAACCAAGCAGGGAGAATTACTTAAGAATGATAAGCACGTTCACCATGTTCTGTCGTATCTAAGCCTTCACGCTCTGATTCTTCTGATACACGTAAACCAATCACCACATCAACTATTTTTAATGCGATGTATGACACCACTGCTGACAACACAATCGCCGTGCCAACTGCCCATAATTGCGCGGTCATTTGGGTTGCAAAGTTATATTCTGCAACGCCATTTGCCACGTAATCAACAACACCTGCGCCACCTAAAGCTGGGTTAACAAATACGCCAGTTGCCAACGCACCAAAAATACCGCCCACTGCGTGAATGCCAAACACATCTAGTGCATCATCGTAATCGAACATGTATTTAACTTTTGCAACAAAAATATAGCAGATTGGTGACACAAGCAAGCCAATAACAATTGCGCCCATTGGGCCTACAAATCCACAAGCTGGTGTAATGGCCACTAAACCTGCCACAGCACCTGAAGCAGCACCTAACATTGATGGTTTTGATTTGCCAAACCATTCAACTGACATCCATGCGATAGTTGCAGCGCCTGCAGCTATTAATGTGTTGATCATGGCTAAGCCTGCGTAACCGTTTGCTTCTAAATTAGAGCCTGCGTTAAAACCAAACCAGCCAACCCATAGTAATGATGCGCCTACCATGGTTAAGGTTAAGCTGTGTGGTGTCATGGCTTCGCGACCATAACCGATACGCTTACCCAACACGATACAAGCCACTAAACCTGCAATGCCTGCGTTAATGTGAACAACCGTGCCGCCTGCAAAATCTAGCGCGCCTTTTGCCCATAACCAGCCAGCATTTGCTAATACAGTGTTAAGTGATTCAGCTGTAGTGATCGCATCTGGTCCATCCCAATACCAAACCATGTGCGCCATTGGTAAATAGGCAAATGTAAACCAAATCACCATAAAGGCCAGCATGGCTGAAAACTTCATACGCTCTGCAAATGCACCGATGATTAGCGCGGGTGTAATGGCTGCAAAGGTTAATTGAAACGCTACAAAAATGTACTCTGGAATATAAACGCCTTTGCTAAACGTGGCCGCAGGTGAATCTGGCGTAATGCCTAATAAAAATACTTTAGCAAAACTACCAAAAAATGGGTTGCCACCCGTGAAGGCAACGCTGTAACCATAAATTGTCCATAAAACGCCCATTAGCGAAAAGATGACAAATGTTTGCATTAATACGCTTAACATATTTTTTTGGCGCACTAAGCCGCCATAAAATAAACCTAAGCCAGGTATCACCATCAACGTGACTAACACAGTTGAAACCAGCATCCAAGCGGTATCACCTTTATTAATCACCTGTGTTACTGTAGGCGCTGCATCTACAGCATCTACTGCAACAGGTGCATCAGCTACAGCACCCACTTCTAGCGCTGTGGCTGCTTCTAGCGGTGCTTCCATTTCTGTTACGCCCGATTGGGAGTCTTCGGCTACTTCTAAAGTCACCTGTGCAGCTTCAGGCAAATCTTCTGCAAAACTAGCCGTGCTTAATGCATTTAAACCAACAAACGCAATTAACGACAAAATTGAACATAGTTTCTTCATTTTTATATCCCCTTAAAGTGCTTCTACGCCAGTTTCGCCCGTACGTATGCGATAAACTTGCTCTAGATTAAAAATAAAAATCTTGCCATCGCCAATTTTGCCTGTAGCCGCTGCTTTTTCAATCGCATCAACCACAAGGTCCACCATATCGTCTTTAATAGCGATTTCTAATTTCACTTTTGGCAAAAAATCTACCACATATTCTGCGCCGCGGTATAGCTCTGTATGACCTTTTTGGCGACCAAATCCCTTAACTTCAGTCACCGTAATGCCTTGTACGCCAATGGCAGATAATGCTTCACGCACCTCGTCAAGCTTAAATGGCTTGATGATCGCTGATACAAATTTCATGCTTTTCTCCTCTAAATGATTGCTAGAACAAAGTTATTATTGCGCTTGATACGACAAATCGTTTAACAGCAAAACATATGCCAACATAAATTAGGCTTATAAAACAATAAGTTAACTTAAAAAATTAAGAGTATTAGTGTTAAAATTCACAAGCAATTGATTTTAAACAGTTAATAGCTAATCTAAGCACTTTAATTACAAGCTGGGCAATAAAAAACTGTTAAACTAAGCCTTATTTGAAAGGAATCTAACATGCTAAATAACCGATTTATTGATGAAATGTCTAGCAAAATCAACGACATGATCAAATCTAGCCCGCTAGCTGATATTGAACATAATGTAAACGCACTAATTAAGGGCGCGTTCACCAAAATGGAGCTTATATCGCGTGAAGAATTTGATGTGCAAACAGAAGTTTTACGTAACACGCGTGAAAAACTAGTTAATTTGGAAGCTAAATTAGAAGCGATAGAGGCAAGTCTTAAGCCAAAGTAAAACTGTTGGTAATTCCCACACAACAAGAAAATACTAAGAAAAAAAGTAGCCAATGAGCATAGCCGTTTTATATAGCCGCGCCTTAAGCGGCATGGATGCGCCAGAAGTGGTGGTAGAAGTACATCTTGCCAATGGCTTGCCCATGTTTACCATTGTGGGGCTGCCCGAGGCAGAGGTAAAAGAAAGTAAAGATCGTGTGCGCGCCGCTATTCAAACTGCACAATTTGAATTTCCAGCCAGACGCATCACGGTTAATTTAGCGCCAGCCGATTTACCTAAAGAAAGCGGCCGTTATGATTTACCAATTGCGCTTGGTATATTGGCCGCTAGTGGCCAGATTCCAAAAGAGCCGTTAAGCCGTTATGAGATTGCAGGTGAACTCGCGCTTACAGGCGAGCTACGCCCCATTCGCGGCGCGCTTGCCATGACGTATCAAATGCAACACAAAACAAAAGCAGTATCTCAAACGTTAAATAAACGCGCTTTTATACTGCCGCAATTAAGTGCGCTAGAGGCTAGCCTAGTTAAAGATGCAGTTATTTACCCTGCAAAATCGTTGCTTGAAGTGTGCGCGCATTTAAGTGGGCGCGTTGAGTTACAACCTTACGTTTCAAGCGCGTTACCACAAGCTATTGATTATGCTGATTTTAATGAAGTAAAAGGCCAATCTCAAGCCAAACGCGCGTTAGAAATTGCTGCAGCTGGCGGGCATAGCGTATTAATGAGCGGCCCACCCGGTACTGGTAAAAGCATGTTGGCCAGCCGTTTTGCTGGCATTTTGCCCAGCATGACCGAAAATGAAGCTTTGGAGAGTGCTGCCATACAATCGCTAAACGGTGGTTATAAGTTAGAAAACTGGAAGCGCCGACCTTTTAGGAGCCCACACCATACCGCATCTGGAGTGGCATTGGTGGGCGGAGGCGGTATTCCAAGGCCAGGTGAAATTTCACTCGCGCATCATGGTGTTTTATTTTTAGATGAGTTGCCAGAATTTGACAGAAAAGTGCTTGAAGTGCTGCGCGAGCCAATGGAAAGCGGCAAAATAACCATTAGCCGCGCGGCAAGGCAAGCTGATTTTCCAGCTAGCTTTCAAATGCTTGCCGCCATGAACCCTTGCCCGTGCGGGTATTTGGGGCATTACAACAATAAATGCCGCTGTACGCCTGATCAGGTAAGTAGATACAAAAGTAAGATTTCTGGCCCACTGTTAGATCGCATTGATTTATTAATAGAAGTGCCTGCGTTAAAAGAAACTGAAATGACATCAACACTTGCGGCTGAAAATAGTGCGGCAATTCGCGAAAGGGTAGAGCTAGCCAGAACCAAACAATTGCAGCGCCAAGGCAAAGCTAATTTTGCATTGGGTAGTTTAGAAATAGACCAATATTGCCAACCCGATGATGCAGGTTTAACGCTACTTAAAACCGCTATTTCGCGCTTAAACCTATCCGCCCGTGCCTATCACCGTATTTTAAAAGTGGCCAGAACGATTGCAGACCTTGCAAATGAAGAAGCTATAAAGCCAGCGCACATAGCAGAGGCAGTGCAATATAGGCGCGGTGAGGTAAATTAGCCATAAATGTAATTGCGCGGCAATGACCCAACTATCTAATTAATGCAGCTATTCTAATGCAACTATTGAATAGGCGATTAAACGCTATAATTACGCGTTAAATTAACAAAACTAAGCAAAAAAACCATGCAACATATCATCAATAAACTAGCCAATTATCCCGCTGCATTTTTATTGTTAATGCAAACACTTAGCATCATTTTGCATCCTTTTTTAGAGGCTGTGCAATATCATCAAGCCATTTTTAGCTGTTTCAATATCATCACGCTACTTTTGGCTGTTTGGGTTATTAACCGCAGCCCTGCTATTAATTGGGTAGCTTGGGCATTGGCAGTGCCTGCAATACTATTAACCATACTTTATGTGTTAAAAGAAAATAATCAATATTTAATTTTGGCACAAGTGCTTGAAAGTATTATGTATTTTTATACTGCCATTGGCTTGGTTTTGTATATGTTTAACGATTACATTATTACGCGTGACGAATTATTTGCATCCGCCGCCACGTTTACCGTGTTGGCTTGGGGCTTTGCATTGGCTTACTCGGTTTGCCAGCAAATTTACCCAGGCAGCATTACAGGTGCTGTTAACCCTGATCAAGCGCGCACTTGGGTAGATTTGATATTTGTCAGCTTTTCCATTTTATCTAGCACAGGCTATGGCGATATCATGCTCGTTCATCCAGTTGCTAAGGTAATTGGCACTATTCAAATGTTTTTAGGCTTAATGTATATGGCACTAATCGTTTCGCGCCTAATCTCATTAACCGCGTCAGTGCGCAAAGGCTAGCGTGTTAAAATAGCATAATCAAAAAATGTAAATTCAATAGTTTTAAGAGATGTTAATGAATAAAAATGCTTCACCTCAATTAGTAAAATCTGACACAGAGCAATTGTTACGAGAAATATTAGCCAAGCGCATTCTTATTTTAGATGGCGCGATGGGTACTATGATTCAGCAATACAAGCTGACAGAGGCTGATTATCGTGGAGATAGATTCAAAGATTTTGCCGCCCCTGCTGGAGAGCGTGAGCTGTTTGTAAAAGGTAATAACGAACTATTAAGTCTAACGCAGCCACATGTGATTCAAGAGATTCACGAGCAATATTTGGCCGCAGGTGCCGATATTATTGAAACCAATACTTTTGGTGCCACCAGTGTTGCGCAAGACGATTACCACATGGCGCATCTGGTGTATGAAATGAACTTGGCCTCTGCCAAATTAGCCAAAGATGCTTGTTTAAAATACAGCACAATCGATAAACCCCGCTTTGTTGCAGGCACGCTAGGCCCAACACCAAAAACAGCCAGCATTTCGCCCGATGTAAATAACCCAGCCGCACGAAATGTGGGCTTTGATCAGTTAGTAAACGCTTACTTAGAGCAAGCACGTGCATTGGTTGAGGGTGGCGCAGATGTTTTAATGGTAGAAACCATTTTTGATACGCTTAACGCGAAAGCCGCCTTGTTTGCTATTGAAACTTTTTTTGATGAAATTGGCTACCGTTTGCCGTTGATGATTTCAGGCACGGTAACGGATGCATCTGGGCGCATTTTATCTGGCCAAACGGTGACTGCATTCTGGCATTCGGTGCGTCATGCCAAGCCATTAACTATCGGCTTAAATTGCGCTTTAGGGGCCACTTTAATGCGCCCTTACGTGCAAGAATTATCAAAAATCGCTGATACGTTTGTGTGCATTTACCCAAATGCAGGCTTGCCTAACCCTATGAGTGATACGGGCTTTGATGAAACGCCTGATATCACCGCCAATTTAGTGCAAGAATTTGCAAAAAGTGGCTTTTTGAATATGGCGGGAGGTTGCTGCGGGACGACGCCAGCGCATATTAATGCGATTTATAACGCAATTAAAACTTTGCCACCGCGTGAAATTCCGCATTTTGAACCAGTCACCAAATTATCAGGTTTAGAGCCATTTATCATTAATGAAAATTCGCTTTATGTGAACGTGGGTGAGCGCACTAATGTTACTGGCTCAAAAGCTTTTGCACGGCTGATTATCAACGAGCAATATGATGAAGCGCTTACAGTAGCCCGCCAACAAGTAGAAAATGGCGCGCAAATAATCGATATAAACATGGATGAAGGCATGCTGGACGCCGTAAAAGCCATGACGCATTTTTTAAATCTAATCGCCAGTGAGCCAGATATTGCGCGCGTGCCGATCATGATCGATTCTAGCAAATGGAGCGTGATTGAAGCTGGCTTAAAATGTGTGCAAGGCAAAGCGATCGTAAACTCAATATCCATGAAAGAAGGAGAGGCCGAATTTTTACGTCAAGCTAAGTTATGCCGCCGTTATGGCGCGGCGGTGATTGTGATGGCGTTTGATGAAAAGGGCCAAGCGGATACTTATGCGCGCAAAATCGAAATCTGCAAACGCGCTTATGATTTATTGGTAGCGGAAAATTTTCCGCCAGAAGATATTATCTTTGACCCTAACGTGTTCGCCATAGCCACAGGCATTGAAGAACACAATAACTACGCGGTCGATTTTATCGAAGCCACGCGCTGGATCAAGCAAAACTTGCCGCACGCCAAAATTTCGGGCGGCGTGAGTAATGTCAGTTTTAGTTTTCGCGGTAACGATCCCGCGCGTGAGGCCATTCATACCGTATTTTTGTATCACGCGATAAAAGCGGGCATGACTATGGGCATTGTGAACGCGGGCATGATGGGTGTTTATGACGATCTTGCGCCTGATTTAAAATTGGCTGTTGAAAATGTGGTGTTGAACCGCGTGACCGATGCAAATAATTTAACTGCCCCCACAGAACGCTTGATTGAAATTGCAGGTACTTTAGTGGCAGGCGGCAAAAAAGAAGCCGCAACACTAGAATGGCGCGGCACGCCTGAAAGCCCCGTAGCAGTCGAAAAACGCTTAAGCCACGCTATGGTGCATGGCATTACTGAATTTATTGTGATTGACACTGAAGAAGCGCGTGCGGCAACTGAGTTAAAAGGCGGCCGCCCAATTCACGTGATTGAAGGCGCATTAATGGATGGCATGAACGTGGTGGGCGATTTATTTGGCCAAGGCAAGATGTTCTTACCGCAAGTGGTTAAATCGGCCCGCGTAATGAAAACCGCAGTGGCGCATTTAATCCCATTTATTGAAGCTGAAAAAGCGGCGGACGAAGCCAGAACTGGTATTGTAGCCAAGCCAAAAGGCAAAATGGTGATTGCAACCGTTAAAGGCGATGTTCATGATATTGGCAAAAATATTGTGAGCGTTGTGTTGCAATGCAATAACTTTGAAGTGGTTAATATGGGCGTAATGGTGCCAGCGGCTGAGATTTTAGCCATGGCCAAGCGCGAAAATGCCGACATTATTGGTTTATCAGGGCTTATCACGCCAAGCCTAGAAGAAATGACTTATATTGCCAAAGAAATGCAGCGCGATCCGTATTTTGTTAATGCACAAACGCCCTTGTTAATTGGTGGTGCAACCTGTTCACGCGCGCATACTGCGGTAAAAATCGCTCCTTTTTATGATGGCCCAATAGTGTATGTGCCAGATGCGTCACGCTCGGTTTCGGTTATGCAAAACTTGCTCACGCCGGAAACACGCGGTGCCTATTTGGCTGAAATCCAAGCCGACTATCAAAAAGCCCGCGAGCAACACGCCAATAAAAAAGGTGTACCGCTTTTAAGTATCTCAGACGCACGAAAAAATAAATTACAACTTTCATTTACAGGTGAATTTGCACCCGTAAAACCGAAATTTATTGGCCGCCGCGTATTTAAAAATATTGATTTAAGTTTAATTGCACAATATATCGACTGGGCGCCATTTTTTCAAACGTGGGATTTAGCAGGTAGTTACCCAGCGATTTTAAGCGATAAAATTGTTGGTGAAGCCGCAACAAAAGTATTTGCTGAAGCGCAAACTATGCTCAAAAAAATCATCGATGGCCGCTGGCTAACCGCCAATGGCGTGATTGCGTTAATGCCTGCCAACACGGTAAATGATGACGATATTGAAATCTACACCGATGACACACGCACCCAAATCGCTTTTACCTATTACGGCATGCGCCAGCAAAGTGTTAAGCCAGTTATTGATGGTGTAGCGCGGCCAAATCAATGCTTAAGCGATTTTATTGCCCCAAAAGCGAGCCTAAATACAGCAAAAATTGACGATTACATTGGCTTATTTGCAGTCACTGGCGGCTTAGGCATCGAAAAAATCGCCGCAAGATTTGAAACCGCCAATGACGATTACAGCGGCATTATGTTTAAAGCACTGGCTGATCGATTTGCCGAAGCCTTTGCAGAATATATGCACGAACGAGTGCGAACCGATTTTTGGGGCTATGCATCCAATGAAGATTTGCGTGAAAAGTTGGGCATTGAAGCATTAATTAAAGAAAACTACCAAGGCATTCGCCCCGCTCCTGGCTACCCCGCTTGCCCTGATCATACCGTAAAACCCGATATGTTTAATCTACTGCAATGCGAAGAAATCGGCATGACGCTAACTGAATCTTTCGCCATGCTACCAGCCGCCGCGGTATCAGGCTTTTACTTTGCTCACCCACAAGCCAAATATTTTAGTGTGGATAAAATTGGAGTTGATCAGTTAAAGGATATGGTAAATCGTAGAGGCTTACCGAAAGAGTATTTGGAACGCTGGTTGAGTCCGAATTTGAGTTGAAGGGGAGCGCAAATGGTGAAACAAATTTATCAATTTAAAATTAAGCTATTGTATACACAGCCAGAAATATGGCGGATTATCCAAGTGCCTGATCATTACAGTTTTTGGGATTTACACGTAGCGATGCAGGATGCTATGGGCTGGCTGGATTGCCACTTGCATGAATTCAACTTTGTTGGGGATAGCGCGTTGATACGTATCGGTATGCCAGATGAAGAGTCTAACGAATCCAACACATTATTAGGCTGGGAAGTAAACATAAAAACGCACTTTGAAAAAGTGGGCACTGTCGCACGATACTCCTATGATTTTGGAGATGGGTGGGACCATGAGGTTCTACTTGAAGCGATTCTGCCGCTTGATAATGCTCTTCATTACCCAGCATGCGTTGCAGGTGAGCGCGCTTGCCCGCCAGAAGACTGTGGAGGCGTGCCAGGTTTTGAGGAGTTGTTAGCAACGCTAAAACATGGCAAAGACAGTGAGAAAAAAGAACTTAATCAATGGCTCAAGGATCATGCGAAAAACTATTACCCCTATTTACCAGAAGAATTTGACCCGCAAGAGGTCAAGTTTGACGATCCAGAAATACGTTGGGCAAATGCATTTAGTTAAAGATGATGGTGTGTTAGTCATGTAGGGTGGGTCACTTGTGACCCACGCGTTGCAGTATTTGAATTTTTATCAACTGCGTGGGTAAACAAGTGACCCACCCTACAAATCCTAAGTTTTTGCTCTGCTAGGGTATAGTTATTAAAGTCTTATCACACTTAAAAACGGAAGAATCGTAAGTATTGATAGAATCAATACTTTACTATAACACTATGCATATTCACATCTTAGGTATTTGCGGTACATTTATGGGCGGCATCGCAGTGTTAGCTCAAAAGGCAGGGCATCGTGTTACGGGGTGTGATGCGAACGTTTACCCGCCGATGAGTACGCAATTAATGGCGCAAGGCATTGAGTTGATTGAAGGTTTTGATCCTTCGCAAACCAAACTTGACCCCGATATTTATGTGATTGGCAATGTGGTTTCGCGTGGAAATCCGTTAATGGAGGAAATTTTAAATCTTGGTTTACCGTATATTTCTGGCCCGCAATGGTTGGCTGAGAATGTATTGCAGGGCAAGTGGGTATTGGCTGTGGCGGGTACGCATGGTAAAACCACTACTGCTTCTATGTTGGCTTGGATACTGGAATATGCAGGGCTAGCGCCTGGATTTTTGATTGGTGGCGTGCCTGAGAATTTTGGGGTTTCGGCTAGGCTGCCGCAAGTGCCGCCTGCGCAAATAATTCCCTCCCCATTGCAGGGGGAGGGTCAGGGTGGGGGTGTTATTGGTAACAACCAGCCACCCTATCCCCAGCCCTATCCCTCAAAGGGAGAGGGGGATTCGTCGCCTTTTTTTGTCATCGAAGCCGATGAATACGATACAGCTTTTTTCGATAAACGCTCAAAATTTGTGCATTACCGCCCGCGCACGGCTATTTTAAATAATCTTGAATTTGATCATGCGGATATTTTTGATGATTTGGCGGCGATTGAAAAACAGTTTCACCATTTAGTTAGAACCGTGCCGCAGCTTGGGTTAGTAGTTGCAAATGGCCGTGAAGATAGTTTAAAAAGAGTGATTGGCAAAGGTTGCTGGAGCGCACTTGAAATGTTTGGCACGCCAGAATCCTGGGCGATTGAAAATATTGATGCGCAAGGCAGATGTGACATTATGTTTAAAGGTGAGCGCCAAGGTAATTTAAGCTGGGGTTTATTAGGCGAGCATAATCGCATGAATGCATTAGCGTGTATTGCAGCCGCGCGGCATGTGGGTGTAGCACCTTGCATTGCGATAGAGGCGTTAAGCGAATTTAAAAACGTAAAACGCCGCATGGAAACCAAGGGCGTTGTTAATAATATTACTGTATATGACGATTTTGCGCACCACCCAACTGCTATCGAGACTACTTTAGATGGGCTTAAAGTCAAGCTAGGAGGCAAGCTAGATGCGGCTTCCAGCCATGCCAGAATAATAGCGGTGTTAGAACCACGCAGTAACACCATGAAATTAGGCGTAATGAAAGATGCGCTGCCCGCTAGTTTAAAAGATGCTGATTTGGTATTTTGCTATGGCGAAAATTTGGGTTGGGATGCGGGATATGCGTTAAAATCGATCGCTTATAAAGCGCAAACATTTGATGACTTAAATGCGATGGTTTTTGCAATAGCCAAAGTAGCTAAGCCAAATGACCATATTTTGGTGATGAGTAACGGCGGTTTTGGCAATGTTCATCAAAAAATTCTGGATGCGTTAAATATGACCTCTGCAACTAGTCAAGCAGATTAACTAAGCTCAAAAGCCGTGCTTAATCAATCATCATTAAAGCAAACTGAAATCGCATCGCGCGTTGCAAAGGCTGGTTTTACAAAAAAATTCAGTGTATTTAGCATTGCAATTATTGTTTCAATGTTTGTGCATGCCATCATTCTATCAATCCATTTTGAGCCAGAATTGAGAGTCCTAGCCAGCAAGTTGCCAACGCTAGATGTGGTGTTAGTAAACGCAAAAACCAAAAATGCACCTGATAAAGCTGAAATTTTAGCACAAGCTAATTTAGATCGCGGTGGCAATACCGATAAAAATAGGCAATTAAAAACGATGTTGCCTGCACCTATTGAAAAAACGACTGAAGTTAAACTTCAACCCAACGCATCTGCACCCAGATCAACTAAATCTAGCCAAGCTAAAGCGGCCAAATTGCAAGCTACAGAAGCGCGCGATCAAAAGCGGGTAGCCACTTTAGAAAAACAAGCGCAAGAACTATTAACGCAAATTAAAGCCAGCAATACCGTGTTATCAAACCCTAATCAAGATGCAACAGCGGCTGAACCTGAAGAAGGAGAGCAAAAAAATGTGGTTAAATCATTTAATCGTGCAGATTTAATCGCTGTGGCGCTTGAAATGGATAGGTTAGAAGCGCAAATTGCCAAGCAACAAGATGAATATCAAAAACGTCCCAAAAGAAGATTTATAGGCGCGCGTACCAAAGAGGCAAGCGATGCCCTGTATTTAGAAGCCTGGCGCCAAAAAGTAGAACGTATTGGCAATATGAATTATCCAACAGCTGCTAAAGATCAAAAAATATATGGGCGATTACAATTAACTGTGTCGATTAATTCAGATGGCAGCATCGAAAAAATCGTGATTGATAGGCCATCAGGCTCAAAAGTATTAGATGATGCAGCCAAAAATATACTCAATTTAGCGGCGCCTTATGCTAAATTTTCGGATGAAATGAAAAAAAATACCGATATTTTAGACATAACGCGCACTTGGACTTTTAGCCAAGAAGATGAGATAGCAACGCAATAGCCATTATCTTTCGCTTTTATGCGTTGTTATTTTTGCTTGCCGTACTATTTGTACTGTCTACGCAAAAACGCCTAGCCTAAAAGCAAAATCTAAATGGTTAAAATTGACATTAATGAAGAATGAAATACCAATAAATAAACTAGCAAAAAATGAATGAGCAAAAATGACCAGTTTTTTTCAATATCATGTATTTTTTTGCTTGAACCAGCGCGAAAATGGTGAATCTTGTTGTCAAGACAAAGGCGCAGAAGCAGCTTTTGATTACATGAAATTACGCGTAAAGAAATTGGGTTTAAATGGCGAAGGCAAAGTGCGTATTAACCGTGCAGGTTGCTTTGATCGCTGCGAAAAAGGTCCGTTGATGATTGTGTACCCGCAAGCTATTTGGTACACGTTTATTGATTTTGAAGATATTGATGAAATCATTGATAGCCATTTGCTTAATGGCAAAGTGGTTGAGCGTTTAGTCGTTATTTAATGCACATTCAATGTGATATTTGATTTTTTCTTGCAAAGCAATTTGCGCGAATTGAGTTAACGAATACCGCGCACCTTCTCGCATCGCTTCTGCCCAATGTGAGTTTGGAAAATGCTTGTCATTTTCAAATCTTGGAATAACATGCCAATGCAAATGTGGCGTTTTATTGCCTAAACTAGCCAAATTAATTTTGTCTGGCTTAACTATTTCGCGTATGGCAGTTTCAACAGCAAACACGCAACTCATCATTCGCGCGCGTTCTAAGGGTAATAAATCAGTCATCTCTTTTACATGCGCCAACAATTCAACTCGACAATACGCAGGGTAATCGGGGTCATGCAACAGCACAACCCTGCAAAAATCGTCTTCCCACAATGTTGTAATATGTGGACTTGGCGAACAAAGCGGGCATTTATTCACTTAGGAAGCAGCTAACATTCTATCTAGAGTCAGCTTGGCTAGTTTTGCATCATGCGTTGGCACTTTAATTTGATTAACCACATTACCATCTGCCAAATTTTCTAACGTCCAAGCCAAATGTTGCGGGTCAATTCTGGCCATGGTTGAGCATTCACACACCACATGGCTCATAAATTGCACTAGTTTGCCTTGTGGTTTCATTTGGTTAGCCAGGCGGTTAACCAAGTTAAGCTCGGTGCCCACTAGCCATTTAGTATTCGGTGGCGCTTCATTCACGGTTTTTAAAATATACTCGGTTGAACCAACATAATCAGAATTTAAACAAACTTCAAACGGTGCTTCAGGGTGTGAAATCACATTTCCATCAGGGTGATCGGCCCGAAATTTTGTAATGTTTTGCAAGCGAAACATTTGGTGTACGGCACAGTGGCCTTTCCATAATAAAATCTTGGCATTTTTAATTTCCTCCACCGTCAAACCGCCCATCGGCTGATCAGGGTCCCAAATGGGCATTTGCTCTAATGGAATACCCATTTTATAACCACTCCAGCGACCTAAATTTTGATCGGGAAAGAACAATACTTTTTCGCGTTGGTTAAAACCCCATTCCAATATTTTAGGCGCATTGGTGCTGGTGCACACAATACCGCCATGTTCGCCACAAAACGCTTTTAAATCGGCGGCTGAGTTTATGTAGGTAACTGGTGTGATGGTTTCATCAAAATTAAGTACTTTACTTAACTCGCGATAACTACGTTCCACTTTGGCCAAATTGGCCATATCGGCCATAGAGCAACCCGCTGCTAAATCTGGCAACACCACAATTTGCTCTGGGCGGCTTAAAATATCGGCTACTTCGGCCATAAAATGCACACCTAAAAAAACGATGTACTGCGCATCTAGATTTTCACAATAACGTGATAATTTAAGCGAATCGCCCGTAAAATCAGCATGGCGATAAACGGCCTCGTTTTGATAATGATGGCCTAAAATGACTAATTTTTTGCCTAGCTTATTGCGGGCAGCAATAATGCGGCGCTGGCAATCGGCATCGTCAACAGCCTGATATTTCTCAAATTTTATAGGGGATACTTGCATGCTTTTCATTATCCTAAACAAAAATCACTGGTTTTTTCATCACTTTGGTCGGACTATAATCCAACGAATCTGTCTAAATTTCAAGGCTAAATTCCTAGCCACGATTAATCAAATAAAGTTATATTACAACTTTAAATGGTGCCTTTCACCCAATGTTTTAAGCGCGTCAACATTTGTCCAAGAAAACACACGTTTAGACGCCTCGCGCCAGTTAACCCATTCGTATCTAGTATGCTCATCTGCGGCCAGTTTTATGGGCAGCGTAAGTGGCAATTCTAAACCAAATAAATGTTCCACATTATGACTAACGCCTGGCGCGTAACGATGCCGCCAGTGTGGGTAAATTTCGTAAGTGTTGCTCATTTCCCAATCTTGCAAATTATATTGATCGCAATCAAGGCCAGTTTCCTCAAACACTTCTCGAATCGCCGCTTGTTTTGGCGTTTCATTAAGCTCTAAACTACCAGTTACCGATTGCCAAAATCCTGCTTTATCGGCGCGCTCCATAATAAGCACTTGTAAATCAATAGTATGAATAAGCACTAGCGTTGAAACAGGGGTTTTGAACACAATGATTTATAAAGACTAATTTAATGATTGGCTTGATTACTTTTTAGTGGCTAAAGTTGCATTTGGTGAAGTTGCATTAACCAGATTTTTTGGCAATTGAAACACCACGCTTTCAATCACGCCTTGTAGCTCGATCACATTTTGTGCGCCTAGCAATTGTAGTTTGGTAATCACTTCTTTCACTAAAATTTCTGGTGCTGATGCGCCTGCTGATACGCCAATTTTCTTTTTACCAACCAACCATTGTGCTTGTAAATAACTGGCGTTATCCACCATGTAAGCTTCAACGCCTTGATTTTGGGCAACTTCGCGTAATCGGTTAGAGTTTGAACTGTTCGGTGAGCCCACTACGATCACTAAATCGCAATCTTTTGCCATGATTTTGACTGCATCTTGGCGATTTTGTGTGGCATAACAAATATCGTCACTTTTTGGTGCTTTTATCAGTGGAAATTTGATTTTTAGCGCATCAATTACTAAAGCTGCATCATCCATAGAAAGCGTAGTTTGAGTGACAAAAGCTAGTTTTTCGGGATTTTTAACCACTAAGTTGTAAACATCCTCTGGCGTTTCAACTAAATACATACCCAAACTTAGCGCATCCATTTCTGGCTCATCTGCTTGGCCAGTTCCTACTTGGTCATTTGTAATTTGGTCACTTTCAACTTGACTACTTTCAACTTGGCCCATGGTCCCCTCTACTTCTGGGTGGCCTTTGTGGCCAATCATAATAATTTCTAAACCCGCTTGGCGCATTTTGCCAACTTCAATATGCACTTTGGTAACCAGCGGGCAGGTGGCGTCAAACGCTGTTAAGCCGCGCGATTGCGCCTCACGTCTTACGGCTTTCGATACACCATGCGCACTAAAGATCACTGTGCTACCAGCGGGTATTTTGTCTAATTCATTCACAAAAATAGCCCCTTTTGCACGTAAACCATCCACCACGAATTTATTGTGCACCACTTCGTTACGCACATAAATTGGCGCACCAAATTTTGTCAGCGCTTGCTCAACTATAATAATGGCGCGGTCAACGCCTGCGCAAAAGCCACGCGGATTGGCTAAAACAATATCAATTGGGCTAGCATTTGGATTACTAGTATTTAGATTATCAGGTGTGTTTTCACTCATGGTTTTAAATGCTCAACGGCTTGTGTAATTAGTTAATATTAATATTGGGTATAATGACGCAAATTTCCACTCAAACATGTCACCCAAGCGGCTAGAACATTCAACATGAAAAATACTGCAACCTTATTAATCACCTGCCCAGATACAAAAGGCATTGTCGCAGCAGTCGCTGATTTTTTAGTTCAGCATAATGCCAATATTTTACACGCAGACCAACATCTTGATTCAGAAAATAATCTATTTTTAATGCGGGTTGAATGGGATTCTAGCGAATTTAATGCTGAAACGCTTGATTCTAATTTAGCTGAAACCGTATTTGCACAGGCCTTTGCGCCAATAGCCAACAAATTTAACATGCATTGGCAGCTTAAATTATCACAGCATAAAACCCGCGTGGCCATTATGGTTTCGCAATATGATCATTGCTTGGCTGATTTATTGCACAGACATAAAAGTGGCGAATTGGCTTGCGAAATACCGTTAATTATCAGTAATCATCATGATACTGAGGCTTTGGCCAAATTTTATGGCATTGATTTTCATTATATTGAAGTAAATAAAATCAATAAGCCAGCAGTGGAAGCGGCGCAATTTAAGCTTTTTGCTGACTATAAAATAGATTTGATCGTGTTGGCGCGCTATATGCAAATATTATCAGGTGATTTTGTTTCGCGTTATCCACAACAAATCATTAATATTCATCACTCGTTTTTACCCGCGTTTATAGGGGCTAAGCCTCACCATCGCGCATTTGAGCGTGGCGTTAAATTAATTGGTGCCACTAGCCATTATGTAACCGAAGTGCTAGATGAAGGGCCAATAATCGAACAAGGCATAGACCGTATTTCGCATCGCGATCAAGTAGAAGATCTGATTCAAAAAGGGCGTGATTTAGAGCGTGTGGTATTAAGTAAAGCTGTGCGCTGGCATATTGAAAACCGTATTTTGCTATATGCCAATAAAACGGTTATTTTTGATTAATTGAACAAAAATTGTTCATAAAAAAAGCGAGGTGTTAATGCCCTCGCTTTTTTTAATTAAAAATCGTAATCTATTCGGCTGCTGGTGCATCTAGTGCGGGTGGTAATTGTTCCTCTACTGGTGCAATTTCTGGCAAGGCTTCATCGGCAAATACTGGCAGCGCGCTAAAAAACATGGCACTTAATATTAATACTAGTAAATTCTTCATATCATCTCCCTGTTAAATTGATTAATTTTTAATTTTAAGAGCAAGCTCTTAATCAGTAAGTTACGCTCTATATGCAAAAAGTGCAACAGCCTGTTAGGCAGCGGGTTGTGTACTAAAATTAACAAATTTAGGGCAATAATTTTTCTAGCGCATATAAATCAATTACTTTTTCCCGCGCACGAATAAGGTGTGCGGTGTTACCGTCTATCATTACCTCTGCCGCACGGGCGCGCGTGTTGTAATTGCTGCTCATGCTCATGCCATAAGCACCTGCTGACATAATGGCTAGCAAATCGCCCTCGCATAAATTTAAGGTTCGGTCGTGACCTAAAAAATCACCACTTTCGCACACAGGGCCAACTATTTCGTAGGTTTCTGAAGTTTCAATACGTGGCTTAACGGCTTGTATATCGTGATAAGCATCATACAAAGCAGGGCGCATTAAATCATTCATGGCAGCGTCCACAATACAAAAGTTTTTAGCTTCGCTCATTTTTAAGTACTCAACTTTGGTGAGCAAAACACCTGCGTTACCCACTAATGCGCGGCCTGGTTCAAATAAAAGTTTGACTTGTCTATTACCAATTTTATTTAAAATGGCTTGTGCATACTGCGCAAAATCGGGCGGCGTTTCATCGTTATAAGTAATGCCAATGCCGCCACCTACATCAATATGGCTAATTACAATATTTTTTGCTGCCAACGCATCCACTAGGCCCAATATTAAATCCAGCGCCTCAATAAAAGGCGCTAGTTCAGTGATTTGCGAGCCAATATGGCAATCAACCCCATGCACGGCAATATTGGGCATGGCAGCAGCTTGCTCATAAACAGCAATTGCCTCATCAAACGCTACACCAAATTTATTGTTTTTTAAACCTGTAGAAATATACGGGTGCGTTTTAGCATCTACATTTGGGTTTACGCGTAATGATACTGGCGCGATTTTGCCCATTTCAGCGGCTACTTGATTTAGCCGCTTTAATTCACTCATTGACTCTACATTAAAACAAAAAATACCAGCCGTTAATGCCGCACGCATCTCATTCGCATTTTTACCCACACCAGAAAATACGATCTTTTGCGCGTCTCCGCCTGCAGCCAACACCCGCGCTAATTCACCACCAGAAACGATATCAAAGCCTGCGCCTAAGCGTGCGAATAAATTCAAAATAGCAATATTGGGGTTGGCTTTAACGGCAAAGCAAACCAAATGATCAGTGCCGATTAACCCCGCTTTAAAATCATTAAAAGCCTGTGTTAAGGCCGCTTTAGAATATACATAAGCTGGCGTTTCAAATTGTTCGACGATGTTAATTAACGAAATCTCTTCGGCATGTAATTCGCCATTTTTTAATGTAAATGCATTCACGATTAAACGGGTTTCTTATGATTGATTAATAAGGTTGATTAACGCTTGGTTTTTTGAGCAATTAATAAAGCATGCGTTTGTACTAACGGGTTTTTATGCGTTTGATCAAGCGCTTGTTGCGGGTAACGTTGCTCAGGAATGTATAAAGGGCCTTTGGTACCACAAGCGGTTAAACCGCTGCAACAAAGCAAAAACATCCAAAAAAATCTGCTTGAATAAGACGAATCCATTGCTACCGACACCTAAAAATATCAAGCAAATAGTTTAACACAAACAGCCTTACACGCTTGTTAGCACAATTAGCCTTATTAGCCGATTGCCGATTATCTGACAATAAAAACCACTTATCGCAAAGGGTTTGCAACTGGCTAATGCTGTCAATTATTATCAAAACTACTTAAAAACGATAATTTTAAACATGCAAAATCGCCACCAAACTGGTTTTACGTTAATAGAGCTAATGATAGTTGTTGCGATAGTCGCCGTGCTTGCAACCATTGCTATTCCTAGTTACGAATCGTTAATCATTCGCACACGCATGACCACGCAAGCCAATGAATTTTTAAGCATGATCCAATTCACGCGATCTGAAGCTGTTAAACGCAATGGTCGGGTAACCATGTGTAAAAGTGCAAATGGCGCAACATGTACTGCAGCAGGTGGTTGGGCGCAGGGCTGGATCGTTTTTACTGATTCTGGAACAGTAGGTACGATTGATGGAAGTGATATACCTCTAAAAGTGCATGCAGCTTTAACAGGTGGCAGCACGCTTACAGGCTCTGTCAATGCTTTTAGTTACCGTTCTAACGGCCAAGCCAGTGCCGCAACATTCGGATTATGTAGTAACAAACCAGATAAATATGCTGGTAGGGATATTGGATTAGCGGCAACTGGTAGGCCATCAGTTGCTCCAGACGAGGCAGCTTGTAGTTAGGCATATTAAGCATTAAACGAAAACGATTAGATTGGTGAAAATGATGAAAATGGATAAGCAAAAACAAACTGGTTTTACGATGTTAGAAGTGCTGGTGACAATGATCATCGTGAGCTTTGGGCTGCTAGGCATTGCTGGCATTATTATGAATGGGTTAAAAAACAATCAAAGTTCTTATTCACGATCACAAGCAAGCTGGCTGGCTAATGATATTGCTGACCGTATGCGCGCCAATTACATTGTTGCGCAAAGTGCAGCCCTGCCATACAACTTAACTTTAGCAGCTACTACCCCAGCAGCTGTATCTCCAGTCACTATTGTAAACAGCGATATTATCGCATGGCGCACTGCCATAGCAAATACCCTCACATCTGGCACTGGCAGCATTAGCCTTAATGCAACTACTAGGCTAGTTACCGTGGTGGTGCAGTGGGACGATTCGCGTGCCGAGGGTGGTAAATCAAATGAGAGTTTTACGATTGAGACAATATTATGATTAATACCTCATTAAACCGCAGAACTTCTTACTTTGTTGCCAATAATCAAAGTGGCCTAAGCTTGATCGAGGTCATGGTCTCTTTAACGATCGGTTTGATCATACTAGCGGCACTAGGCTACTTTTTTTTAAGCAGCACCCAAATCAACCGCACAACAGATGATGTATCGCGTATGCAAGAAAGCGGTAGAAACGCACTAGAGCTAATGGGTAGATCGATTCGCCAGGCAGGTTATCGCATAAAAGTTGATGAGGCGTTTGGTGGTAATAATCCGCCAGACCCTGCTAACCCACCCAAGCCAGTGGCTGGTTCTTTTGGTGTTGGCACTGCGGCTGATAGCATCACTGTTAAATACAACGCACAAGAAGGTGGCGATGTAGATTGTACTGGTGCAGTTGTGGCTGAAAAAACTAGCGACAAGCCAACAATAGTCACTGCCACTTTTGCAATTGATAAAGGTACATTAACCTGCAGTAATGGCACGACTACTGTGCCAGTGGTAGACAATATTGAAAATATGCAATTACGTTATGTGATTGATGAGGGCGATAATTTTAAAAAAGATGGTAGCCCAGAGAGCGTGGTGGCAGAGCCTACAGCGGATCAATTTAAGCAGGTGGCAGCGGTGCAAATAACGCTATTAACCAAAGGCCCAACACTTAACGTTGCAACCAATAAAACCCAAACTTTAATTTACAACGGCGCTAGCAACACTTACACAGATGGTCATTTGCGCCAAGTGTATAGCGCAACTCTAAATGTTAGAAATCAATCATGGTAAATAATATGATGCAAAATAATACAATGCTAAATAGCCAAAAACAATATAAGCCTAATCAGTTTAGTTTAGTTTATAAATCAAATGCAGCTTATCAAAAAGGTGCAGTTTTAGTCACTGGCATCATATTCCTAATAGTATTAACCATATTGGTTTTATCAAT
Source organism: Methylotenera sp. (assembly GCA_043759515.1). Taxonomy (GTDB): domain Bacteria; phylum Pseudomonadota; class Gammaproteobacteria; order Burkholderiales; family Methylophilaceae; genus Methylotenera_A. Next base: position 72,644 of record JAYVLK010000001.1, on the reverse strand, counting down.
CATGCGCAGTGCCACTTTAGAAGAACGCATGGCAAGTAATGCCCGTAATCGGCAAATTGCCCTGCAAGCAGCTGAGGCGGTGATTCGTGATGCTGAAAATACGCTGTTGGGCGCAGTGACTGCCAGCCCAGTTGACCCCTTGTATATTGAAGGTTTTACCGCCGATTGTGTTAATGCATTTTGTAAAGAAAATGCACAAAAATGGAAAAATATTGACTGGGATGATGACTCAACAGAAACTCTTACATTTGCAGCTGGTTTAACCCTTAAAAATTTGCCTAACCAGCCTAGATATTATGTTGAATACATCAGCAAAGCAGAAACACCTAAATGTCCAAAAGCGTTGTATCGCATTACCGCACGTGGCGTAGGGCCAGATTCTTCAACCGTCATACTGCAAACAAATTTTCGACGTCAGGTAGATAAGATCGATAGTAGATCTGAATATGTGAACGCTGATTGTTAGATAGCCACCTAAAACAATAACTTAGATAAATAAAAATTTATTTTAAAAAAACCTACTAATTTAAACAATGCAATAAAACCTAATATTAGGAAAAACACCATGAATAAACATATCAATAAATTTATTAAATTATTATTCTTACTACCTTTCGGCATTAATGGCCTTGCGCAAGCAGCCGCGCCGTTTGTGCCAGATGATCCCTTTATTACAGGTTATGTTGGGTCACCCGCAGCTTCTGGTTTTAATTTACGAACTGATAGAGTGATGTATGCCATTGATTACAGCTCGCAAGATTGGAGCGGTAATTTGCATGCATACAACGTTAATACTAGCGGTACAACAAACACTACCGATAATTGGGTTACGGTTGATGGTTTGGTTACAAAATACGGTGCAGCGCCTAAAATAGATGCGCAAGCTGCAGGAGAAGGCTATAACAATAGCCGTAAAATTGTCACTAGAAGCGGCACAACTGGCGTTCCCTTTTTGTGGTCAAATTTATCAACAGCACAAAAAAACCTCATAGATCCTGGTACAGCAAACACAGCCACCAATTCGCCAGTGCTTGATTATATTCGCGGTGATCGCAAAAACGAAGCGCCTGCTGTTGCAGGATATTCAACTCGTAGCACAGTGTTGGGCGATATTATTCACGCCACACCAAGATATTGGAATGACGGCACTAATAAAACAGTTTTTGTAGGCGCTAACGATGGTATGTTGCATGCCATTAATGCAGATACTGGGTCAGAACGTTTTGCTTATATTCCATCGATGTTAATACCAAAATTAAACGCACTAAAAGATGCAGCGTACACCCACAAATATTATGTTGATGGTCAACTTGCAATTGCCACTTTTAATGACGCTGCACTAGATAGCGGTGCAAGCGCTACTGTGACGGCTTCTAGCACATTTACAAGCATTTTAGCAGGCGGCTTAGGTGCTGGTGGTAAAGGCATATTTGCCCTTAACGTCACCGCAGTGCCAATAACAGAAGCAGACGCGGCCAGTAAAGTCATGTGGGAAATATCTAACACCAGCGCTGGTTTTACCAGCTTAGGCGATACTTATGGCAAGCCTGTTTTTGCGACTTTACAAGATGGCACGCCAACATTGATTATGGCAAATGGCTACAACAATACAAATGATGGCCATGCCTATTTATACATTATTAACCCAAAAACAGGCGTACTGATTAAGGCGATGGATACTGGAATAGGCACAAAAGCTAGCCCAAATGGTTTATCTAGCCCCACACTAGTTGATACTGATTTTGATGGCCGAGTTGATCATGCTTATGCGGGCGATATTGATGGAAAGTTATGGAAATTTAACCTTGGCACTGCCACAGCCAGGGCACAAGCCCCTACGCTTTTGCACACTACTAGCCCAGCACAAGCCATCACCACAGCCCCTAACTTTAAACCACACCCAGATGGTGGCTATATGGTGACGTTTGTCACAGGTAGAATTTTTACTGTGGCAGATAAAGACGATAAAGCTATCCATTATGCATATGGCATTTGGGATAGGCCATTAGCCTATGCTGACAATGCAGACATTCTTGAGCAATCTATATTTGAATCGAATTACACTTATACTTTTTCAGGGGTAAATAAAACCATAAGAGTACGCACTGCTACTAAAAATCAACCTTATTGGGGAGCAACATTTGCGGGTGAAGCTGCAGACCAAAAACATCATAAAGGCTGGAAAACCGCATTACCTGTGGGTGGCGAGCGCGTAGTTGGCGACGGTGCGCAAATTTCAGATGCGCAATTTATATTTTTAAGCTCTAACCCCACCTTAGACCCAGATTCGTTACCGCCAGGCCAAAACTGGTTTATGCAATTAAATGCATTAACGGGTGGTAATAATACAGATATTCGCTTTGATTTAAATTCAGATTCTCGATTTACCACGGCTGATAAAGTTTCAGTGACTAATGCTGGCACTACCACTATAGAAAACCCTGCTGGCCGCCACCTTGGTGGGGGTGTGCGCTCACAATTAGTAGCGTTTACTACAACTAGTTTTGATATTTATATTGCCAGCTATGACAAGAATGGCGCACCTGTTGCACCAGATAATTCAACAACACCAGATCCATCCGTGGTTCAAACTGCAAGCACTACTCTGGCACCATTTATTACTGTCAATACGCCCGCAGATAGTGTTCCTACAACAGTCGTATACTCTTCTACTGGCACTACTAGTTCTACCAATACTGAAACAAATACTAGCGTTGGTGCGCCAGTTATAAGCAGTGGTTCTGGCGTTGCAGGTGGGCACTTTGATGAAGATATTTATTATGGCCCTGACACGCTTAATAAGGGCGTAACGACTTATACCAGGAAACTACACCACCATGAATATGACGATACTTATGATAAAACAGGTGTGAATATGCTGGCGGCAAGTGATAGTGGTTTTAATCTATCTAAAGCGATTTTGTCAACCAGCACACAATTTAAAGTGCTGGTGCAAAACCAGTATTTAAACCCAGCTGTTAGTATTCATGTAAATGGCAGCCCTACTTATGTTTTTAACTTAGATCAAGGCTATATACCGATTAAAAACTACACGACATCTAGCACGTTTAATATCAGTAGTTTGCCAACTTATACGCGAGACACCGTTAAAAGCTTGGCAATTAACATGCCAACCGATGCTTTTGCGCAAAAAGATTGGTGGAACACGGGAACAGCTCCTAATAATGCGTTACCAGCCGATATTCGCGTAGGCTTGCACCCCACAGTAACGGGTTGTGTGAATAAATCAGCTGGCACTACAGATGGCAACCTGTATCAGCCAGTTATTCCACCTGGTACAGAGACTAACTTTGGTTTAGCTGCCAACAGCATACCTGAATATGGCAAGCTGGGTTACAGCACCACCACTACTCCATTAACGGCCAAGGGTGTGCGTCACAATGGGGCATTGATAGTACAGGTGATTGCAGCAGCTACACCACAAAGCGAGCTAGAAATGACGGTGCCTAATAGGCCAGAATATGGCTGGCGTGTAAAAGCTGCTTTTCACGATGCTAGAGTGCTAGCAGAATACACAACCTTTTGGCATCACCCCAACGGTAAATGTTACGGCAGCGTTGGCTGGACTAAGCTTGCCCCGCAAGATCCATCATCTAGCACGCCATCTGGTACACCCGCCACAGGTTCATCGGATCCTAAAATTGGTGGATTTGCTGTAAACAGTGCAGGCGCATTTGTTCCACCAACATTAGGCACTACTGTAGGTACACCAGTAACTAACCCTGATGGCAGTGTGAGCACACCGACTACTGTTGTGAGCTTGCTGTCAAATGGTAGTTATTCAAGCGTTACATCGATCACGACCGTACCGCCTAAACAAACAATAGGCACTAATGTTGGAGTGCCAGTGGTTAATCCAGATGGTAGTATTACCACCACCACTACCACTATCTCTGATAATGGTTTGGGTGGATACACCACTAAGATTGACATCAATACCGTTGGTGCTACTGGTACAGCCCCTGCAGTAGGTACTGTAGTAAGCGCGCCTGTAACCAATGCAAATGGCAGTGTGACTACCATTACCACAGTTACAGTGAGAAACGCCAACGGCACTTACACCTCAACAGCCACCGCTAATACTACGGCTTACGATACTGTAATTGCCAATCCTGCACTTGTGGGAGACAGCGCCGCCGCAATTGCAGCGCGCGCCGCGATTGCAGAGGCTAAACTTATCGCTGATACAGGCATTACGGGTAAAGTTTATCCACCTGTTACAAACGCAGACGGAACAATCACAGTTACCAGAAAAATAGCGACCTTAGTGACCGCCGCTAATGCTACTGACCCAGCACTTATTGGTACCTATACAATTACTGGTGTTGAGACTACTTATGCAAAAGGTACCAATATATCTAATACTGGTGAAGTTATAACCAACACACCGACTACTAACACTACTGTAACTGACACTGGTGTGCTTGTTGGAGGCGTTTTTCCTGGCAATGACGCTGTTGTTCCTAATCCTGTAACTAACGTGGGTACTATTACTGATCCTATTACTGGAACTGCTCCACCTCCTGTTACTGGCACTGATCCTGTTAGTGGCACTACTCCAATTACTGTTACTGTTACTGGCGCTGATATTGTTACCAGTTCTAGTACTGATACTCCTCCAAATGACAAGGATGATAAAGATAACAAAACTCCATCTGGCGCAGAATTCCGTATTAACTGGCGTGAGTTGACTAATAATTAATAGCTTGCTTAAGCACTATAAAGGTTTTAATAATGGATAAAATAAACACAATCAAGCGCAGTTCGTTAGCTTGTAATTTGAAGCGAATAAGTGGTTTTACCTTAATCGAGCTAATGATTACAGTGGCGATTATCGGCATACTTGCATCAATTGCAATACCTTCTTATGAGCAATATGTGCTGAAAGCTAATCGCCAAACTGCACAGGCTATTTTGATGGAATATGCGCAGTTTATGGAGCGTTATTTTACGACCTATAATAAATATACAGATGCCACTTTGCCTAATACGGTTTCCCCTAAGGGCGCAAGTGGTACTGCTATTAAGTACAATATTACTTTTTCTGTTACGCCTGATGCTGGAAAATACACTATTAAAGCTACTCGCGCAAATAACCAAACTAATGAGAGTAAATGCGGTGATTTAACAATATCAAATACGGGATTACAAACACCTACTACAGCGGGTTGTTGGTGATAAGCTTTATTATAAAAAGCCACAGCTTTTGCAGTGGCTTTTTTATTTAATTAATTATTATGTATTTTATTAAAGATTTTTAAAAATATATATGATTGGTTTGCCCTAGTTCATCGCATTTTCTAGTTAATCACATTTCAAGTTCATCACATCTTTTAGGTGATCGTTTTAGCTGTGTAAAGCCAATTTGGTAGGCCACATTAGATTTGGTAGTTAAATGTTATTTTTAAGTTTATGCTAAACGGTGAATTCATTAAAGGTAGCTTATGCAATAGCAATACAATTAACCTAGTTAGATTTAATTTCGTTGAAATTTTAGTCAGATTAAGTTTTATTTTTGCAAAAATCTTCCAGCGCATCAACAAAAACCTTAGCCGCATTACATGGCGTTTGAGCAGCGATTTCTACCATGCCTGTTGGGCTAGTCACGTTTATTTCGGTTAAATAATCGCCAATCACATCAAGCCCAACTAAAAACAAGCCCTGTTGTTTAAGCGTGTTTCCAACGGTTATGGCGATTTCTAAATCGCGCTTAGTAAGCGCTTGAGCAACACCTGTGCCGCCTGCAGCCAGGTTACCACGCGTTTCACCTGCTTTTGGAATTCGCGCTAGTGCGTAGGGTAGCGGCTCACCATTGATGACGATGATGCGTTTATCGCCTTGTGCAATGGCAGGCAAGTAGCGTTGCGCCATGATGGTTTTGGTGCCAAATAAGGTACTGGTTTCCAAAATTGCGCCAATATTTGGATCATTTTCAGTTAATCTAAAAATCCCTGCGCCACCCATTCCGTCTAGTGGTTTTACTATGATATCTTTGTGTTCACCTAAGAATTGACGTATCAAATCATTGTTTGCAGTTACTAAAAACTCGGGTGCAAACTGGCTAAATTTTGCGATTGATAATTTCTCGTTCCAGCCTCTCACCGCCGATGGGTTGTTTAAAACGCGCGCACCTTGGTTAACCGCGATTTCCAAAAGATAAGTGCTGTATAAATATTCGTTATCGAACGGTGGGTCTTTGCGCATTAAAATCGCATCGAAATAGGTTGCTGCAAACTCCATTGCATCATTTAGTTTACAGCCAATAACATCGCTAAACTCAAAGCGTTTTGCGATTATTTTAATCACATCAAAGCGTAAAATAATGTCATGCTGTTCACACGTATACAAAGTATGCCCGCTGGCTGCAGCTTCACGCATGATGGCAAGGCTGGTGTCTTTGTAGGTTTTTAAGCTAGATAACGGATCTAAAATAAATAGAAATTTCATACTTTTTATTGATTATTGATTAAGCGGGTCTTGTTGTTGCAGCTCAATGGCGGCGGCAAGCAATGCCAAGCGTGCTACTACTCCATACGCATAAAAGCGATTTGGCACCGTGTCGGGCGCGCCCGCACAATCGGGCAAGGTACAAGGTTTTTCAAAAGCCAATGGCACAAAATGTGAGCCTGGGGCATTTAAGTTTTCATCTATGCCGCGCCCTGTATGCACGCGGTAAAAGCCTCCAATCACAAAGTGATCCATCATATACACCACAGGCTCGGCCACCGCACCGTTAATGCTTTCAAAGGTATAAACGCCTTCTTGAATGATGACAGATGTGACTTGTTGACCTTCTTTAATCACGCTCATTTTATTGCGCGCTTTGCGATTTAAATCGCGCACATCGTCAGGTGATTTAACCGTCATAATGCCCATGCCGTAAGTGCCCGCATCGGCTTTTACAATCACAAACGGTTCTTGAGTCACGCCGTATTGTGTGTATTTAAGTTGTATTTTAGTTAGCAATTGCTCAACTTTTAGCGCCAAACATTCTTCGCCAGTGCGCGCATTAAAATCAATCTCACCACAAGTTTCAAAGTATGGATTCAACAACCACTCGTCAATATCTAAAAGTTGCGAAAACTCAGTGGCAACTTGATTATAAGCAGCGAAATGTTGCGATTTGCGCCTAACATGCCAGCCAGCATGCAAAGGCGGTATTAAATTTTGCTCTAAATTCAGCAATATATCGGGTACACCGCCAGATAAATCATTATTAAGCAGCACCGCACAACTATCAAAATCGCCCAAAGTTTCGTTCTTAAGCGTTAAGCGGTTTGCTATTCTAACCACTGGCTCAAGCAATAAGCTATGCCCATCATGGGTAAGGAGGGTAGTTGGCTCAGTGATTTCAGGCGAAATGCTGCCTACGCGTACATCTAAACCAGCTGCTTTCATCACATTAACCAGCTCAACCACATTACGCAAATAATAGGTATTACGGGTATGATTTTCGGGAATGATAAGTAAACGATGTGCCTCAGGGCATATTTTTTCAACTGCTATTTGTGCAGCTTGCACGCTTAAACTTAAAAATTCTGGGTTTAGATTGTTAAAACCACCAGGAAATAAATTAGTGTCCACTGGTGCTAATTTAAAGCCAGAATTACGCAAATCCACACTGGCATAAAATGGCGCAGCTACTTCCAGCCATTGGCATCTCATCCAATGCTCGATTTTTGGCATGGCTTGTAACATACTTTTTTCTAAGCTATGCAGCGGGCCATTAAGTGCGGTGGTTAAATGTGGAACCATTTTTTTCCTAATAATATAGCGATTGATTAATGATAAACGTTTTTAGTGGCTGGCATACGGGAATTATAAGGTTTGATTAACTTGGCTTAGAATTAAACTAGCATTAGCTGTTTACGCTATTTTGAAGCCAGCACTGATTGCAAAATTTGCGGTAAGATTAATAGTCGAAATCGACGCTTAAACTTTTGTTTGAGCTTGTAGGTCGGCATGGTAACTACTTCTAACCATTGGGCCGCTAGTGGTATTATTAAAACCCATCGCATCGGCTTCCAGTTTTAGGCTATCGAACACGGCTGGCGCTACATAGCGCATAACTGGTAAATGATGCACACTTGGCTGCAAATATTGGCCAAGCGTTAACATGCTAACTTGATGGGCGCGTAAGTCTTTCATCACCGCTAATATTTCATCATCAGTTTCACCAAGGCCTAACATTAGCCCCGATTTAGTGGGAATATGCGGATACATTTTATTAAAAGTTTTAAGTAGCTCAAGTGAGTTTTGATAATCTGAGCCAGGGCGTGCTTGTTTATAAAGTCGTGGCACGGTTTCTAAATTATGATTCATTACATCTGGCGGGGCATTACGTAAAATAGCCAATGCCACATCTAGCCGACCCCGAAAATCTGGCACCAAAATTTCTATTCTAATGTGGGGCGATGCCAAGCGTACTGCGTGAATGCAATCCACAAAATGTTGCGCACCGCCATCTTTTAAGTCATCGCGGTCTACACTGGTAATCACCACATATTTAAGCTGCATTTGCGCGATGGTGCGCGCTAAATTGGCAGGCTCATTCACATCTACTGGTAATGGTTTGCCGTGCGCCACATCGCAAAATGGGCAGCGACGGGTACAAATATCGCCCAAAATCATAAAAGTAGCCGTGCCTGCGCTAAAGCATTCGCCAATATTTGGGCAACTGGCTTCTTCACACACGGTATGTAGATTATTTTCACGCAACACCTGTTTGATTTCTTGAAAACGCGCCGAATCAGGCACTTTCATGCGTATCCAATCAGGTTTTCGTAACAGTGGTTGCGGTATTATTTTGATAGGAATACGTGAGGTTTTGGCAGCATCTGTTTGTTTTACGCCTGCGATTTTACGAGAATTCGAAATTTCAGTCGTTTCCATCAGTTTAGATGCAAATGTTGAATTAGCTTCAGCCAATGTTTTTTCAGTTGTCGATTCAGTCGCTTGATTGGTGTTTTGCATAAGCTCAGACATCATTGCAATTTCTCTTGTAAAAGTTTCAACAAACACTCACTCATTTCTTGTGTTGAGTGCTTCACTCCCAAATCTTTTGTTTGTGTCATCCTAAGACCCGCATAGCCACACGGGTCAATCGCGCTAAAAGGGCTTAAATCCATATTCACGTTTAAACTTAAACCATGATAGCAACATTGATTTTTTACCCGCAAGCCAAGCGAAGCTATTTTTTTATCAACCCCGTCAACATTAACATAAACACCAGGTGCAGCTTTTTTAACACTTCCATCAATGTCATTGCTTGTTAACAATTTTATAATACTCGATTCCATTATGTTTACAAGCTGGCTTATGGCTAGATTGCGGCGTTTTAAATCAATGAGCAAATAAATGATGACTTGGCCTGGGCCGTGATAAGTGATTTTTCCGCCTCTATCAGTCAAAATAAGTGGAATATCATTATCAGGCAAACGCGCATCTTTTCGATTCAAACCTAATGTGTAAACACTTGCATGTGAAGTGGACCATAATTCATCTGGCGTTTCAGCCATTCTGTTTTGGGTAAAGTTCTGCATTGCAGTTAACGTTGTTAAGTAATCAGTTGGTCCTAAGTCTTTAATGACTAATTGATTAATTGATTGCTGATTTGCAGCTAAATGGCTAGTTTTATAATGTGCACTTACAAGATTGATAGCCAGATTTTGGTTTGCTAATGTAGCCATTTACAGTGTAACTTTTACCATCGGGTGCGTGGTCAAGGCGCGATATATATCATCGAGTTGCAGTTTTGAGGTAACGTGAACAGTGCAAGTTAAACTAATGTATTTACCACCCGAACTGCCGCGCATTTCAATGTTAGATTCGTTAAAATCAGGTAACTGAGAGCGAATGGTTTTGATGATCTCAGTGCTAAATTCTGTATGCGTTTCACCCATTACTTTGATGGGGAAATCGCATGGAAACACGATTAAAGTTTCTGGCTCGTTTTTATCTACATTATTGTTGATCTCATCTTCAGCCATACAATGTTTATTGCAACATTAGTTTAACGCTATCGACAATACGCCCAACAAAGCCAGCTTCACCGACAGATTTTGCTGCGACTAGTTTTTGTTCGTTAATAACTTTGCCGTTTAAAGTGAAACTGATCTTACCGATGGCTTGACCAGCTTTAATAGGCGCAATTAATGGCTGCTGGCTAATCATGTTGGCTTTGACGCGTGCGTAATCACCTTTTGGTAAGGTTAAATAAAAATCTTTCTTGATGGTTGCCGAAACTAATTTCTCTTGGCCTTTAAAAACGCGCATGGTGTTAATGGTTTGGTTTTGTTTATAAACCAATGTAGATTCATAAAATTGAAAACCATAATTAAGTAGCTTTTGGCTCTCACTTGCGCGCATCGCCTCAGAAACCGCACCTAGCAACACAGAGATCATGCGCGTGTCACCACGTTTAGATGAGGATATTAAACAATATCCAGCCGACTCTGTATGACCCGTTTTCATGCCGTCCACATTGGCATCTAGCCATAACAAACGGTTACGATTAGGCTGAGTGATTTTGTTATAAGTGTATTCTTTAACTGAATAAAGACGGCGGTATTCTAGTGGAAAATCACGAATCAAGGCCGAAGCTAACAATGCTAAATCGCTTGCGGTAGTAGTGTGCGCTTTATCAGGCAAGCCTGTTGCGTTCATGTAACGTGTGTTTGTCATGCCTAATTTGGCGGCTTGTTTGTTCATCATTTGCGCAAATTGCTCTTCACTACCTGCAACGCCTTCAGCTAGCGTAATTGACGCATCATTACCCGATTGAATAATCATGCCATGTAATAGTTCATCTACAGTGACTGGTTTATTAGGCTCAATAAACATTTTTGAGCCTTCGATCTTCCAGGCTGTCTCAGACACTGGAAGTGTTTGATCGAGCTTAAGATGACCTTGCTGAATGGCATCAAACGTCACATACGCTGTCATGATTTTAGTTAACGAAGCTGGTTCAACCTGCTCATCTTTTTTATGCATGGCGATCACAGTGCCACTATTGAAATCGGTTAGCAAGTAGGCTTTAACGGCTAATGATGGCGGCGGTGCCACTGCAGCTGCCTGACTTAACGGTGGCATTAATGCCATTAAAAGTATTAGAGAGTTTAAAAATTGGCGCATGATGAATATAAAGTCTATTGAATAAATTAATTGAAATAGGATCAGTTATTGAAATAACGTGACTGCAGCAGTATTTAATTGCTTACGAATTCGGTCGGCCACAAGGTCTGCCTGTTGTTTGTTCTGAAATGGGCCAAGTTTTACCCGATACAATCCATTATTATACACACTGTTAATTAATGCATTTTGAGAAATATCCAAACCGTTGATCTTCTTTATTAATGCATCGGCATTCACAATATTTTTAAACGCACCCGCTTGTATAAAATAAGCTGATAATTGTTCACTTTTTTTGGCTGCTTCATTTGTAGAATTTATTTGATTTGTGCTAGCGTTTACTTGGCTTGTTGCATTTGGCTGCATTTGTGCTTGCACGTCTTTAGTAAAATTGCTGGCATCAATGGCTTGCACATTAACCGTGCTGCTGCCGCTAGTAGTAAAACGCAATTTATAAGCAGCCGCATAAGATAAATCTATAAGGCGATCTTTTTTAAAAGGCCCTCTATCATTTATGCGCACAATCACGCTCTTACCATTGACAGGATTGGTCACTTTTACATAGCTTGGTAACGGTAATGTTGGGTGAGCAGCGGTCATGGCGTACATATCGTAGACTTCGCCGCTGGATGTTTTGCGACCATGATAGCGTTTGCCATACCATGAAGCCACGCCCGTTGCACTGTATGGCTGGTAACTCGTCATTGGCTTGTAGGTAGCGCCTAAAGCAACATAAGGTTTATTTGCACGCGTTAGTAAAGGTTCTGTTTTTGGTATTGCATCGGATATTTTATCAATGTCTAGTGGCGGATTATCCCCTGGACCATCGTCTAAATAATAATCGCCTAGTTTTAAATTGGAAGGTGTTTTAGGGACATTTTGAGCAGTGTTGTCAGTTTGTGCAATATCTGGCTGTATAGTACCTGCTTGCTTGTTGCTTGGTGTAGTAGCTGGCTTATTAACAGCGGTTGGCGGTGTTGGAGCAGGTGTTTGGGTAGTGGCACAGCCACTCAAAAAAACACTAGCTAACGTGATGCTAGTCAACAAAACCCTAATATTACTTAGCATTGAGTTCATTTTTTTCATCATTTTTATACCTTTAAAGCGATCAATCGTGTAACTATTTAACTAAAATAGTTTAATTATTTTGATTATCTTGACTATTATAAACATTGATTTTAAGCATTTTTTGCAACGATTAGCCAGATGCGAGCAGTTTTTTATGCGTTTGTATGCTCATTAAGATACCAAAACTTATAAGCAATGTCACCATTGATGTGCCGCCATAACTGATCAAAGGCAACGGTACACCAACCACAGGCAGTATGCCACTAACCATGCCAATATTAACAAACGCATAGGTGAAAAACGTCAATGTAATGCTGCCAGCTAGCAAGCGAGTAAATGTACTTTTGGCTTGCCCTGCGATAATTAAACCTCTAATGATGATTAGCGTAAATAAAACCAGCAACATCAAATTGCCTGCCATGCCAAACTCCTCACCAAACACTGCAAATATAAAATCGGTAGTGCGCTCAGGTAAAAAATCCAGTTGAGATTGAGTACCATTAAGCCAACCTTTGCCTGTAACACCGCCAGAACCTAGCGCTATAGTCGCTTGAATGGTGTGATAACCCGCGCCTAGTGGATCTTGCGTTGGGTCTATCAAAATTTCAATGCGTTTACGTTGATAATCATGCAACATTGACCAAAAAACGGGCGTTAACCCGCCGATAGTGACAACACCGCCCACTAAGAATTTCCAACTTAATCCTGCTAAAAACAATACATAAAAGCCCGATGCACAAATCAATAAAGCCGTGCCTAAGTCAGGTTGCTTCATTATTAAGGCTACTGGAACGATTAGTAATAATGCGGCCACAATAAAATCAGTGATGCTAGCACTAGCCTCGCGCTTTGCAAAAAACCAAGCCAGCATCATCGGCAAGCTTATTCGCATGAGTTCTGATGGCTGGATTTTAACGATGCCCAAATTAAGCCAGCGGGTTGCACCATGGCTAGTGTGACCAAATAACTCTACTGCCAACAATAACAAGACACCAAATACGTAGAGCGGCAATGCGATACGCTCTAAATTTTGCGGTGTAACATTGGCGATTAAAAACATAAGACCGACGGCTATGCCAATATTAATGGCTTGCGCCAAAATCCTATCAGTACTTTCGCCAGATGCGCTATATAAAACAAACAATCCGATCATTAAGGTAAATAGCAGGCAAGCCATTAAAAATGAATCAATATGCTTGAATAGATTTTTTAAAATTTGGGCGATGATCATTTTTATAGTGCGGTCAATTTTATAACTAAACAAATAAATCTATTAGTCATAGTGGTCTATTAGTCATAGTGGTCTTCTAGTCATAGTGGTCTTCTGGCGCATTGGTCACAGCTGCATTTGCAGGTAATTCGTTAGCGGGCGCTACATTTGCAGAATTTCCGTTTTGTGTTACAGAATTTGTATTTGGCTTGGTTGCTGGCTTAGTTGCTGGCTTTGTAGCATTGATTGAGCCTTCAATTGGCGCTATTACAGGTAGCTTGCCTAATAAATAGTAATCCATCACCTTACGTGCAATGGGCCCAGCGGCCGATCCGCCGTGCCCTCCGTTTTCTACAATAACAGCCAGTGCAATGGTGGGCGCTTGGGCTGGTGCATAGGCTACAAATAGAGCGTGATCGCGATGACGCTCATTAATGGCTTTTTCGTTATATTTTTCGTTTTGTTTAATACCGATCACTTGTGCGGTACCCGTTTTAGCCGCGATGCTATAACCTGCATTTGCACCCACGCTTGCAGCGGTGCCACCTGGCAGGGTTACGTCTATCATACCTAGTTTTACAATTTCCAAATTTTTAGCATCCAGTGTGATTTTGTCGCTAACGATGGCTTGAGTCAGCGTGTTAATGCCAGTTTTAGCGTCACTTACGCTAAGCACCAAACGCGGGCGCATGGCTGTGCCATTATTGGCTAAAATTGCAGTTGCTTGCGCCAATTGCAGTGGCGTGGTTAAAGTGTAGCCTTGGCCAATGCCTACAATAACCGTTTCGCCCATATACCAAGGTTGCTTAAAACGTCTTTTTTTCCATTCTGGCGTGGGCAGTAATCCACTTACTTCACCATTGATATCGATACCACTTTTTAGCCCAAAACCAAAGTGACGCACAAAGTTGGTTAATCGCTCGATACCTAATTCTATCGCCAAGCCATAAAAAAATGTATCGCAAGAAATGGTAATTGCGCGGCGCATATCTACATAACCGTGCCCACCTGGTTTCCAATCACGATAACGATGTTTGCTGTTAGGCAACATAAAATATCCACTGTCAGAGATACTAAAAGGCGGGCGACGTTTGCCAGCCTCTAAGCCTGCCAATGCAGTAAACGGTTTAAAGGTGGAACCTGGTGGATAAACTCCCCTGAGCGGGCGGTTAATCAGTGGCTTATCCAGTGAATCGTTAAGTAGCTTCCAATTATCAATGTCAATTCCGTCAACAAATAAATTAGAGTCAAAGGTTGGCATGCTCACAAATGCTAGTACCTCGCCCGTGCTAGGGTGAATCGCCACTAATGCACCGCGACGCTCACCAAAAGCGGTTTCGGCTATTTCTTGTAATTTGCTATCAATGGATAAAGTAAGGTTGCTGCCAGAAACTGGCGGCTGGCTCGATAATATTCTAACCGCGCGGCCATCGGCATCAATTTCCACCTGCTGAAAACCGGTTACACCATGTAATTGAGTTTCATACGATTGCTCAATGCCGCTTTTGCCAATATGGTCGGTTCCTTTGTAATTAGATAGCACTTCGTCTTTTGCAAGATTTTTAAGGTCTTTATCGTTAATGCGACCAATGTAGCCAATGGTATGTGCGCCTAGTTTTTTTTGCGGATAATGCCTGAACAAGCGCGATTTGAGTTCAACACCTGAAAATCTAAAACGATTGACTGCAAATTTAGCCGCTTCTATTTCATTTAAGTGTGTTCTAAGCGGAATGCTTTCAAAGGCATGGCTTTGCGCTTTGAGTTTATTAAACCGCTTTAAATCTACTTTGCTGATATCAACCAATTGCGAAATCTCATTGATGGTTGCTTCTAGATTTTTTATTTTTGCAGGCGTGATTTCAAGCGTGTAAACAAAAAAGTTATGTGCTAAAACAACGCCGTTTCGGTCGGTGATCAAGCCTCTGTTTGGCGTAATAGGCACAACGGATATACGATTACTTTCGGCCAATGTTTGATAGTAATCGTAGCGTTTAATTTGCAAAAAATAAAATCTGGCCGCCAATAAACTAAAGCAAATAATAACCAGCAAACCAAGCACGCCAAGCCTTAATTTAAAATGATATTGCTCATTTTGATGGTTTCTAACTTCGGTGATCGAAGTCAATTTGCTGGGGTAGATTGGCATTTATATGAGGTTTTTGATGCCAATATCAATTTGCTTTTGGGCGCGTTAATTGGCCAAAAATTACAATCAGTATTTGCCATAATATTAGGCCAGTAACCACAGGCCATAGATGATGCATGCCTAGGTTATCATTGCCTTCAAACAGTTTTAGCAACAACATCAATACACGTGCAATTAATAGCAAAACGATTACATAGGCGGTAAGTTGCCAAGGGTTAAATAATACCAGCCTGCGTTGATAAGCTAATGCCAAAAAAGCAGTGATTGTAAAGCTTAAAGCATGTTGACCTAACAGGCTGCCTGTGGCTAAATCAACTAATAAGCCTGCGAGCCATGCTGTGCCTACACTGCATAGATTAGGAGCCCGCATCACCCAGTATAACAATACCACCAGCATAAAATCTGGTCTGAATATTACGCCTTGACCTTGCCATGGATATAGTTGGCAGATCAATGCCACCAGCAAGGTAAAATACACCGTGATTAGATTAGTGTGGCGCATTGGGTTTGCTTGGTTTTGTTGGATTTGTTGGCGTTATTGCAGGCTTGGCAAGCGCTGTTGTTAATTGAGAAGCATTAAAACTAATGCCAGAATCGCTACTAATTGTTGAATTTTGTTCAAGCGTAGACTCTTGTTCAAGCGTAGACTCTTCGGGTGTAGGCGCTGGAAGTTCTAAAATTAATAATTGTAAGTGGTTACTGACTTCTGCCACTGGGGTACAAATTATTTTAGCAAAAGGAGAATCTGTATTTTGCAAAATCTTGGCTACCACTGCAATAGCTAACCCTGGCGGGTAAATACCGTCGATACCAGATGTGACTAATTTATCACCCACTTTGATATCCACATTGGTGGGTAAAAAAGGCACATCCAGCGTATTGTTGCCTTCACCAAAAGCAATGGCGCGTAACCCGTTACGCTCAATTTGAATGGGAATTGAGAGATCTTTGTCGGTTATAAGTGTTACTTCGCTGGTAAAAGGATACACGCGCGTCACTTGCCCGATAACGCCTTTAGAGTCTACCACCGCTTGCCCAGCTTTAATATTATGTTTGCCGCCGCGATTAACCACCACAATACGTGTAAAAGGGTCACGTCCCATATGCGATATCTCGCCTAGTATAGATTTAGGTTGAATAGGCGAATTCGCTTTGAGTAAACTTCTAAAATGATTATTTTCTAGTTCAATCGTGTTTAAGCGTTGCAATCTTACTTTGTGTTCAAAAGCTTGTTGCTTTAACGCGTAATTTTCTTGCAAAAGTGCGTTGTGGGCAGAAAAATATTTACTAAGGTCGCGTATCCAATTGCTAGGCGCATTGGCTGCAATTTCAAGTGGGTGTAACGCCGTGATAAATGCTTGCCTAAAATGCGAGAGGTAATTTAATCGTGCATCTACCGCCATAATAGTGATTGATAGTGCACAAAAAAACACCATGCGAGAGAATGCACTTGCACCACGGACGAAAAAAGAGGGAGTAGATTGGGGATCTAACTTTTGATGGACACCTTTAAGCATGCTACAGCGGTTTGAACCTTACTATTGTTTAAACTAATGTTTAAAACTAAAACTATTTAGTGCAAAAGAACAATTAGGCCAAGAACGCCCAACCGGTTTTATTCGTTTGCAAATACATTGCCCAATTTATCCATTTCTTCTAATGCGCGACCACAACCGCGCGCTACACAAGTTAATGGATCTTCAGCAACGATCACTGGCAAGCCTGTTTCTTCTACCAATAAACGATCTAAATCGCGCAGTAACGCACCACCACCAGTTAATACCATGCCTTTTTCGGCAATGTCTGCGCCTAATTCTGGCGGTGTTTGCTCTAACGCCGATTTAACTGCGCCAACAATAGAATTCAAGGGTTCAGTTAACGCTTCTAAAATTTCATTGCTAGAAATTGTAAATTTACGCGGCAAACCCTCTGCCAAGTTACGCCCAGTTACTTCCATTTCTAACACTTCAGAGCCTGGAAAAGCTGAGCCGATTTTTTTCTTAATGGCTTCAGCGGTGGGTTCAGATATCTGCATACCGTAATTGCGACGAATATAATCAATGATTGCTTGATCGAATTTATCGCCGCCCACACGCTCACTTTTAGCGTAAACGATACCGCCTAACGAAATAACGCCTACTTCAGTCGTGCCACCACCAATATCCACCACCATTGAACCTGTCGCTTCAGCCACTGGCATATCAGCTCCAATAGCTGCTGCCATTGGTTCTTCAATTAAAAATACTTGTTTAGCCCCTGCACGCTCGGCCGATTCTTTAATCGCACGGCGTTCTACTTGAGTAGACCCAACTGGCACGCAAATGATGATGCGCGGGCTGGGTGATAACCAACGGCCTTCATGCACTTTACGAATAAAATATTTAAGCATTTGTTCTGTAATGGTAAAGTCGGCTATTACGCCATCTTTCATAGGCCTAATGGCTTGAATATTGGCAGGGGCGCGCCCCAACATACCTTTAGCATCTTTACCCACAGCTAATAATACTTTTTTACCGTTTGGGCCGCCCTCTAATCTAATGGCAACAACCGATGGCTCATCTAAAACGATGCCTCTGCCGCGTGCATAAATGAGTGTATTTGCGGTGCCTAAATCAATGGCTAAATCATTTGAAAAATAACTATTAATGAAACCGAACATATTGTTTTATCCTGTACAAACTCAAGCTTTTTCGCGAGTTGCTGATGCAACTAAATAGCGCGTTATAGAATCAAGAGTATAATAACGCATATTGCACTTTAAATTAAGATGTGCTTACAGTTTATTACAATCAAGTAGGTAGATTGTTTTAAGATTGTGACAAAAAAATGTGCTTTATTTGTTGATCATTAGCAATATCTAGCGCGTAACTAAATCCGTTTTTTTAAACTATCAAATCTCGTTAAAATAAACAACTCAACATAAGATGTAATCCACTTCATGGCACTTAACATAACGGACATAAAACGCATTGCGCACCTGGCTCGCATTGAAATAAACGAGCAAGAAGCAGCCACAACGCTGACCAAATTATCAGGCATTTTAAGCTTGATCGAACAAATGCAAGCCGTTGATACCACAGGCATTACACCGATGTCGCATTCGCAAGATTTAACGCAGCGTTTACGCGCTGACGTAGTCACAGCCATTAATGAACGCCAGGCTTTTCAAGCAAATGCGCCATTACTAGGCAACGGCTCTAAAGAGCAAGCGGTTGCCAGTGGTTTATATCTCGTTCCAAAAGTAATTGAATAAACTTATAAAATGACTAAAAACTAGCATGATTAACAACAGCCTAAAACAACTAAGCCAAATGCTGGCTGATAAAACCATATCAAGTGTTGAAATGACGCAAGCTTTTCTTGCGCGTATTAACCAATACAATCCTATTATTAACGCTTTTATTTCGCTTGATAACGCTAAAACGCTAGCGCAAGCCAAAGCGGCAGATGCGCGCATTGCCACTGGCACTGCCGAGCCGTTAACAGGCATACCTTTTGCCCAAAAAGATATTTTTTGTGCCAAGGGCTGGCGAACCACTTGTGGCTCAAAAATGCTGGCTAATTTTATTGCGCCTTATGACGCGCACGTGATCACGCAATTTAATAACGCAGGCGCGGTAAATTTGGGTAAAACCAATATGGATGAATTTGCCATGGGGTCATCTAACGAAACCAGTTATTTTGGTGGGGTAAAAAACCCGTGGGATAGTGAACGTGTGCCAGGCGGTAGTAGCGGCGGCAGTGCAGCGGCGGTTGCGGCTAGATTATGTGCAGCGGCCACTGGCACTGATACTGGCGGGTCAATACGTCAACCAGCATCATTATGTGGTTTTACAGGTTTAAAACCTACTTATGGATTAGTTTCCCGTTTTGGCATGATCGCGTTTGCATCTAGTTTAGATCAAGCAGGCCCAATGGCTAAAAGTGCAGAAGATTGTGCGTTGATGATGAACGTGATGACAGGCTTTGATACGCGGGACTCCACCAGTTTAAATCGCGAAAAAGAGGATTACACGCGCGGTTTGGCTAATATGCAAGGTGAATTGCCGCTCAAAGGCTTACGGATTGGCTTACCTAAAGAATATTTTGCGCATGGCTTAGACGCCAATGTGGAAAAAGTAGTGCAAGAAGCCATTAATCAATACCGCAAACTGGGCGCAGAAACAGTGGATATTTCACTGCCAAATAGCCATTTATCAATCCCTGTTTATTATGTGCTTGCCCCAGCCGAAGCCAGCTCTAATCTATCGCGTTATGATGGCGTACGTTACGGTCATCGCGCGGCGCAGTATGATGACTTGATGGATATGTACATGAAAAGCCGTGCTGAGGGCTTTGGTGCGGAAGTCAAACGCCGCATTTTAATTGGCACCTATGTGTTAAGTGCTGGTTATTACGATGCGTATTATTTAAAAGCCCAGCAAATTAGGCGCTTGATCGCGGATGATTTTACCCAAGCGTTCAAACAATGTGATGTGATCATGGGGCCAACTGCACCATCAACCGCTTTCAAAGCGGGCGAAAAAGCCGATGATCCTGTCAGCATGTATTTACAAGATGTGTACACAATTGCCACTAATTTGGCTGGTTTGCCTGGCATGAGTATTCCTGCGGGTTTTAGCACAAGTTTAGATGGAAAGTCTCTTCCAGTAGGTTTGCAAATCATGGGTAATTATTTTGATGAAGCACGCATATTGGATGTGGCGCACGCGTATCAACTGTCAACCAATTGGCATACGCAAATGCCTGATTTAACGGCTTTCGAAGGTGCAAAATGATGGATCAAAACAATAGCAATTGGGAAGTGGTGATTGGTTTAGAAACCCATACGCAATTAAAAACCAATACCAAGATTTTTAGCGGCGCATCTATTGAATATGGAGCTGCACCTAATACACAGGCCGATGAAGTAAGTATTGCACTACCAGGCGTGTTGCCAGTGTTAAACCGCCAAGCGGTTGAATGTGCGATTAAATTTGGCTTGGCTATTAACGCAGATATTCCTGCACGCTCGATATTTTCTCGCAAAAATTACTTTTATCCCGATTTGCCAAAAGGTTACCAAATTAGCCAATTTGAATTGCCAGTGGTGGGCAAAGGCGCTGTAACGATTCAAGTGCCAGCAGTTGGCAAAAACGCTGCTTACGAAAAAGTAATCAACATTACCCGCGCGCATTTAGAAGAAGATGCGGGCAAGTCATCTCATGGCATTGTTGAAGGCATGAGCGGAATTGATTTAAATCGTGCAGGCACGCCGTTGTTAGAAATTGTAACCGAGCCTGATATGCGAAGTGCGGCTGAAGCAGTGGCTTATGCTAAAAAATTGCATGAGTTAGTACAGTGGATTGATATTTGTGATGGCAATATGCAAGAAGGCAGTTTTAGGTGTGATGTCAACGTTTCCGTGCGCCCAAAAGGCAGCGAAAAGTTAGGCACACGGCGCGAAATTAAAAATTTAAATTCGTTTAAATTTATGACGCAAGCCATTGAATACGAAACGCGTTGGCAAATAGAAACGCTTGAAGATGGCGGCAAAATACATCAAGCAACGGTTTTATTTAACCCAGATACGGGTGAAACTAAAGCCATGCGTTCTAAAGAAGAAGCCAACGACTACAGATATTTTCCAGACCCAGATTTATTGCCGCTAGAAGTAACCACGGCTGATAAAGCGCGTGTGCAACTTACCATGCCAGAATTGCCAGATGCCAAGAAAGCAAGGTTTGAGGCAAATTTGGGATTAACAAGTTACGATGCGGCCAATTTAACTGCTAATAGAGCTATGGCTGATTATTTTGAGGCAACGGTAACTGCTGGAGCAGAGCCTAAGCCAGCGGCTAATTGGATTTTAGGCGCACTTATTGCTAAATTAAATGCGGAAGACAAAGAGCTAATTTACAGCCCTTTGACGTCAGGCCAATTGGCTACATTGCTTAGACGTGTGCAAGACAACACTGTTTCTAACAACGCGGCCAAACAAGTTTTTGAAGCATTATGGGCGGGCGAAAATGAAGGTGATGTTGATGCGATTATTTATCATAAAGGCTTAAAACAAGAATCGAATAGCGATGCGATTGAAACAATTATTGATGAGGTTTTAAAAGCTAACCCTACGATGATAGAAGAATTTAAAGCAGGTAAAGAAAAAGCTTTTAATGCGCTAGTGGGTCAAGCCATGAAAGCTTCAAAAGGCAAAGCTAACCCTATGCAAGTGAATGAAATATTGAAGAAAAAACTAAGCTAAAGCTTTTCAATAAAAAGCACATTAAATTAAAGCTCACAAGTAACAAACCTACAAAAATGCATTAGTTCTGATATGCAGATTATTTACTGAAAATCTGTTCTTTATTCTTAATCGCCGATTTTGCCGCGGTAATTTCTTCTTCAGATCTTGCCAATTCATCAGTTGCTTGTTGAATCCTTGCAACCAAGTCAGCAGGCGTTTGCGTTGTGGCACGTTTGTAATAAACCGCTTCTTCGCGATATTTGGCTAATTTTGCTTGCGCTTGATCTCTCCAACTTTCAAGCTCGCTTAAATTTTTTTTCTTAAACTTTATGTCTGTTAATGATTGTGTACGTGGCTTTAATTCTGCATAACGTTTTTTGTCTGCATCAAACCGCAGTCTGGTCTCATTGATAGATTTTTCTCTGACAGCAATTTGGGCAATCATTTTTTTGATTTCTGCTTGATTGTAAGCAGTGTCTTGTGCAAGAGTTTCGGGTATTTTTTTATTTTGCTTGAGTAGAGTAGCAGACGTTTGCTTATTTTTATTCAACATTAAATTAAACGAAGCTATCCGATTTTTTAAAGCTTCTATCGCAGTTTCGTCGGTTTTAGTATTGCGATTACGCGAAAGCTCAATTTCTTCTTCTGAGTTGTAAGAACCCAAAAGTGCGTTATCGCGCCTATTTTGCTCGAGCAATTGTTTGTCTGTTTCTGTTTTATTGCTAATGGGATCATTTTTTTTAACAACAATGCCTTGATTACTCAAGACGCTATTGTCACGCCCAGCTTCTTGCGAAGGCAGTTTATCGCCATAATGTGTCACGCCATTACTATCCACCCATTTAACTATCTTAGCGTTGGCAGGATTAGTAAATGCAAAAAAGCTAATGAGGAGTTTTAAAAAAATATTTTTCATATCAAGTTGCATTTTAGATTAATGATTTGTAAAACTTAATAACTTAATAACCGAATAACCGAATAACTTAGTCATACAACATTAGACAATAACACCATATTGCTGGCGATACTCTTGAATAGCTTTTAAATATTGCGAAAAGTCGGCTTGATGTTCCATATAAAATAATAAATTAGTCAAATTAGCCACAGCACACACTGGCATTTGGTGATTTTTTTGCACCTCCTGCACGGCTGATAATTCACCTAAACCTTTTTCTTGGCGATCTAGCGCAATCGCCACTCCACATGCAATTGCACCGCTTTTTGTAATCAAATCAACCGATTCGCGAACCGACGTACCAGCTGAAATCACATCATCAATAATTAATACACGCCCAGTTAATGGCGCACCAACAATAGTGCCGCCTTCGCCATGATCTTTGGCTTCTTTACGATTGTAAGCAAAAGCCACATTTCGACCGTCTTTGGCAAATGCAATTGCAATTGCTGCAGCTAGTGTGATGCCTTTGTAAGCTGGGCCAAATAACATATCAAATTCAATACCTGATTTTTGAATGCTTTGCGCGTAAAATTCGCCTAGTTTTAGTAAGCTGGCTCCATCGTTAAATAAACCAGCGTTAAAAAAATAAGGGCTTAAGCGACCAGCTTTGGTTGTAAATTCACCAAATTTAAGTACTTGTTTTTCAATGGCGAAAGCGATAAAAGCTTGGCTTATGTCAGCTTGAGAATATTGGCCTGTGTGATTGTTAGACATAAATTAATAACGAACATAATCAATTGAAAGTGAATAATGCGCATTATAACTGCTAACTTAAACGGAATACGTTCAGCTGCCAGTAAAGGATTTTTTACTTGGCTCCAAACGCAACAAGCCGATGTGATTTGTGTGCAGGAATTAAAAGCGCAACACGCTGATTTAAGTGTTGAAATGCTAGCACCTGAAAACTATTACGGGTACTTTCATTATGCGCAAAAAAAAGGCTATAGCGGCGTGGGCATTTATTGCAGACAAAAGCCAGATTTAGTGATTGAAGGCTTATGTCATTTTAATAGCGATTATGTTGATATTGATAACGAAGGCCGCTATATTGAATGCCAATTTAATCATCTAAATGGTCACAATTTAAGCGTGATTTCGCTTTATTTACCCAGTGGATCAAGCGGTGAAGAACGTCAAGCGTTTAAATTTAGCATGCTGGCACGCATTATGCCGCATTTAGAGGCGCTTAAATCGTGTGGACGCCAAGTGATTGTGTGTGGCGATGTGAATATTGCACATCAAGAGATTGACCTTAAAAACTTTAAAGCCAATAAAAAGAATTCAGGGTTTTTGCCCCAAGAGCGCGCTTGGTTTAGCGATCTGGTTAACCGCGTTGGCTGGGTAGATGTGTATCGCAGCCTGCATCCTGCAACCACAGATGAATGCTATACCTGGTGGAGTAACCGCGGTGCAGCTTATGACAAAAACGTAGGCTGGCGGTTAGATTACCAAATAGCCACACCCGAAATCGCTAAAGCCGCTTACCAATGTCAAATTTACAAAGCCACGCACTTTAGCGATCATGCCCCGCTTATTATTGATTATGCGTAAATTTACAAAGTTTTTTAATTATTAAAAATTTATTAAAGTCACGAAAAACATAAATGTTCTGCAAGCTACTATTAATGTGCCTCAAAGAGCATCGCTTTAAACCTGGCAATAAATTCTCTTAAAAAATTGTAAGGTTAATTTGATGGTGGCGACAAAGTTTAGCTACTAGTAATTAGTACCTATAAAACCATTAATATCGAGAGGATTTACAAATGTCTATTCAAACATCAAGTTCAAGCAAAGGCGCGTTATTAGCCATTAGTGCGGCAGCACTTATTTTAGCTGGTTGCGCCAGTGGCGGCGGTACAACATCAAATAGCGTTGCTACAAGCGGTTCTACAGTAGCCTGCGTTGGGGTCAACTCTTGTAAAGGATCAAGCGATTGCAAAACGGCTGGAAACGAGTGCAAAGGCCATAACTCATGCAAAACAGCCAAAAATGCTTGTAAAGGTCAAGGTTCTTGTGCAATAGCGGCTAACAGCTGTAAAGGTCAAAATGCATGCGCTGGCATCGGTCATTTAGCGCTAACAGGCGCAGAATGTGCAACCAAAGGTGGCCACGCAGCTTAAGGTTTTGCCAAATCAAAAGGATGAAAAATTAACGGGCATGGCGATTCACTGTTAAACGCATGTCTGTTATTTTTTAATAGATTTTGGTCACAAAAATTGCTGCTTCTCACATTATCTAATAGGTGAAAAAAGTTAAATAAATGTCTGCAAACCCACCATTTTTAGGTTTTGGCTTAGGTTTACGTACCGAGCATTACAACACCATTTTAGAATCTAAGCCAAATATTGATTGGTTTGAAGCGCTTTCCGAAAATTATATGATCCCTGGCGGCAAGCCATTGAATTACTTAGATAAAATTCGAGAAAATTATCCAGTGGTGTTGCACGGCGTATCATTATCTATCGGTTCTACTGCAGATGTTGATTTTGTTTATTTGCGCGAACTAAAAAAACTGGCCAACAGAATTGAACCCGCTTGGATATCAGATCACTTATGTTGGACTGGCGTGCATGGGCAAAACCTGCACGATTTATTGCCACTGCCTTACACGCAAGAAACCATTAAACATGTGGTTGAGCGGGTATTGACCGTGCAAGATGTTTTAGGCCGCCAAATTTTGCTTGAAAATGTGTCTAGCTATGCCAGTTATGTGGATAGCGAAATGACAGAGTGGGAATTTATTACGCAAATTGCGGAAAGCGCCGATTGTTTACTGTTATTAGACGTTAACAATATTTATGTAAGCAGCTTTAATCACCAGTTTGATGCCAAAGCATTTATTAATGGCGTGCCAGCCAGCCGCGTTCAACAAATCCATTTAGCAGGGCATCAAAATAATGGCGATTATATTATCGATACCCACGATGCGCCAGTGATTGACCCAGTGTGGGATTTATACGATTACGCGATTAAACGATTTGGCGCGGTTTCTACCATGATAGAGCGCGATGATAAAATGCCAGAATTGCAAGAATTAGTTGATGAGCTTGATTTTGCAAGAGAAATATTTGCGAATAGTACTAAACAAGCACTGCCCTGCGAGCTGTTATCTGTGCGCCTTGCAGAGCATCTTTAACAAGGCATTGAAATTGAATAAACAAGTAAAAAAGCACACACGTTTAACGCTTAGCAAGCTTCAAAACGATTTTCAAGCGTATTTACTCAATTCAAATCCTAATACAATTACCAACACGGCATTTACCAAGCAAATAATCAACGATAAAAAAGTGGGTGTTAACACGCGTTTGGGCATTTATTGCAAGGCTTATCGGCTGCGCATGATAGAGGCGCTTGCTAATACTTATCCCATTTTAAAAGCCCTGCTGGGCGATGATTTATTTGATAAAACCGCGCGTAGCTATATTGATTTTTATCCATCAACGCATCGCAATATGCGTTGGGTAGGTGATCAAATGTGCACGCATATTACAAAAACCTTACCTCTTTATCCAATTGCTTATGAGATGGCTACTTTTGAATGGGCGCTAAGTTTGGCGTTTGATGTGAGAGATGCGCCAATTTTAAGCATGCAAGATTTGGCCAGTATTGCGCCAGAAAATTGGCCACAATTACAGTTTAAATTTCATCCATCTGTGCAAATTATTGAATTTAAATACAACGTACTGCAGGTTTGGCAGGCTTTAAATAATGAAGAAAATCCGCCAAAAATAACGCAAATAAATGAACCATGTTTGGTTTGGCGTAAAGATTTAAATTCGCATTTTCGCTCACTTGATTTGGCAGAATTTCTAGCCATTAAAACCGTAATTGCAGGCGCGAGCTTTGGTGAATTATGCGAAAAATGCCAAGAAAATGCAGTTAAAAAGCACGCAACTGATAACGCTGTTAATAAAGATTCACTTGAAAACCAAGCCGCTGAGCAAGCAGCACAGTTTGTATTAACTTGGCTAGAAAATGGTGTGTTAATTCATCCATAAATATTTGTAAGGTTTGCTTTTTTTAAACGACTTAAATTCAGTGCAAGGGTTTTCTTGTGCAAAAAAAAGGAGATTTAACATGACAAAAACACTAGCTTCAATGGTTGGCGTATCGATTGCTTTATTAGCATTATCTGGCTGCGCCAGCAGTAATGACAAAGAAGAAATGATGAAAAAAGAAGAGATGATGAAGAAAGAGGAAATGATGAAAAAAGAAGAGATGATGAAAAAAGAAGAGATGATGAAAAAAGAGGAAATGATGAAAAAAGAGGAAATGAAAAAATAATTTATCATCATTTGTTTTGTTGATAGAAATATAAAAAAAGCACACCAAACGTGTGCTTTTTTTACAACAATTTTTTATCAAATTAGATCATAACGCGCTAATTTAGCTACAAAATTTTAACGCCAAGCTTTGTAAAATTTCCCCTGTTTGGCTATTTTGTGCAAAAATCACCGCACCCATATTCTCAAATCTATAGTCACCATTTTTAACAGATTTTTTAATCGTAAAATCTTTGTTAAACATATTTGTGTTGCTTAATTGATAAGCCCCAAAAAACTCACGCACTACATAATCATGCCTTAATTCACGGCCACTATTTTCGCCAGCTTTTACCGTGCTACTCAACTTATTTTCATAAATCGCCACAAAAACATCCACATTTTTAGCATCTTTTGGGTTTAGCGTTTCTGCAGTCACATTAAGCAACATTTCACCGCTGGCTGCCGCGCTACTTTTAAGGCTTAAATTAGCGCGTGATGCAAATTTTTGGTGAGACGCAATCTGCTCTTTTAAACGCGAATTATCCCAGCCTTTAAAATCACGCCCGTTCATTACAAATTGTGGCGTATAAACAAAGCCAGCGCTGTTAAATGATGCGATTTTACGCTGACGATCAGAATATTCTGCTTTGCTAAACTTATCTTTCCACCCAATATAATCCCAATAATCCACATGAAAAGCCAAGGGTATAAATTGCGTTGGATCATTTTTTTGCGCACTCAACCATTTATCTGCAGGCGGGCAGCTGCTACAACCTTCACTGGTATAAAGCTCTAATAATGGCACAGTTGCCGAGCCACTTTTGGCTACGCATTCTGCCGCATAAGAAATACTCTGAAAGCCGCATAGAATAAGGCTGGTAGCGATGCATGTTTTAATCTTAAACTTAGAATGAATGCGCATAATAAAATCCTTTTCAGGTGTAAAAAATTTAGTCGCGTTTATTAAACATCACTTACAACTTTTTTACACCTTAAGTTTGCATTGGTTAAAATGTCATCTTAACCACAAAAATTAATCAATAAATTCACATGCAACAACTTCAACGCATCCACCGTTTAATCGCCATTTTATTACTAGGTTTTGCGTCAGGCTTGCCGCTTGCATTAACCGGCCAAGCAATGCAAGCGTGGTTAACAACGGACGGCGTGGCCATTGCCACTATTGGTTTTTTAGCTTTAGTTGGCATGCCATACACCTTTAAATTTTTATGGGCGCCGCTTATGGATCGCTTTGAGTTGCCGCTTTTTGGCCGCAGGCGCGGCTGGCTTGTTTTAACGCAATTGGTTTTGGCTACCGCTATTTATTATTTATCCACAGTTTCCTTCAAATTAAACCCTGGCATATTTGCTGCAATCGCACTATTAATCGCTTTTTTATCTGCCTCGCAAGATATCGTCATCGATGCATATCGCACCGATTTGTTACGTGCAGATGAGCGCGGCATGGGCGCATCCATGTCGGTGCTAGGCTACCGCATCGGCATGATTGCATCGGGCGGAATCGCACTTATTTGGGCTGAGCAATGGCAAAGTTGGGGCAAAGTGTATGCGGTGATGGCAGCCATTATGTTGGGTATCGCCGCATTTTCACTGTTATTTTTACCATCGGTAAAAAGCGATATTAAACCGTTAGCAAGTGATCCTAAAAAAGAATTAATTGGTTTTCTAGCTATGTTATTAGGCGTATTGGCAGGCGTATTTTTAGTGCGTTTTATGTTCAATTTGGCTGGAATCAATCTGCAAGATAGCAATAAATGGGTGCAACTGGTATATGTGATGACAAGCCTGGCAGTGGCGCTGCCATTGGGTTTAAAAGCCGCGCAAAAGGCTGGTTTTGCCACACTCAATCAATCGCTAGCCAGTTATTTTAGCCAACAAGGCGCTTGGGCATTTTTAATATTAATTATTTTGTACAAATTGGGCGATGCATTTGCAGGCAGTTTATTTACGCCATTTTTGCTCAAAGGCATGGCGTTTAGCCAAATAGAAGTCGGCATCGTCAATAAAATCATCGGCATCTGGCTCACCATTATCGGCGCGTTTTTGGCTGGTTTATTGATGATTCGGCTAAGCTTATTTCAAGCCTTAATGTCGTTTGGCATCTTGCAATTGCTATCTAACTTTGGTTTTTACGCACTGGCTGTTTTGGGCAAAAATGCCTGGGGCAGTTTTATACTCATGCCGTTTGATTTAGGCTTTGTGTCGGTGTTAGAGCCTACGCAAATTGATAATTTATTAATGAGTGCAATCGCACTAGAAAATATCACCAGCGGCATGGGCACCGCTGCATTTGTGGCCTTATTAATGAGCCTATGCAATAACCAATTTAGCGCCACGCATTACGCGCTGCTGTCCGCGCTGGCAGCCGTCGGGCGTATTTATGTAAGCCCAGTGGCAGGTGTGTTATCAGAAAGCTTAGGCTGGCCGAACTTCTTTTTATTCTCGGTAGTAATGGCGGTGCCTGGGATTGTGATGCTGTGGTGGATGAAGGAATCGGTGCAAAGAATAAGCATAAAAATCAATAGTTAATAAAGACAATTTTTGTTTATTAAAAGCTATTTATAAATTGTGTCAATACTCATATTTTATTTTTTATGTAACTACACAGCCCACTCAATACCATCTATAAGTGTGTAACCAGAATATTCAAAATGCAGAACCCTTCGTGGCAATTGGGTTAACGATTTTTCTGAACCGTGCACGATGTGTGGCCGCATAACCAAGGCACTTCCAACACTTGTTTCACAATAAATAGCTGCTTTATTCTTAGTAAAGTCGAACATATCATTTGATTTAATAATACCCATTTTATGCGAGCCTGCCAAAAACTTTAAGCAACCATTATTTTTGTCTGATGCGTCTAAACTCAAACGTATTGTTACCACGTTTTCCAACACTTCTACAGGTGGTTGCACATGCCAAGCATCCGCTTTGCGTGTCCATAAGCGCCAGCCAACGGCCTCAAATTGTTCAGATACTGCAACTGTTCTATCTTGATGCCAAGATACTAGCCAATTATTTTCAGGTGATTTATCAAAATAAATTGCCCTTACCAATGCAGGTTTGCCTGTTAAATAGCGGTTGGCAATAGTAATCAATAACTTTGAATGTGCAAGTTTCGAAACTTTTGGCACTAACTGATCAATACGGCGAATACCACCAGTAAGAGGTTTTAATTGATGTTGATTAAGTGTTGCAATTAAGTCCGCACATTCTTCTTTGGAAAGAACGTTATCAAGAAGCTCAAAGCCAGCGTCCTTAAAATCCAATGTGTTACTAACTAACCTGCTTTTAATCGATACATGGCTAAATTACCCAGCAAATTTGGCATAAAACTCACTTCATTCGTATCAGTAATCACTTTTCGCTCAATGACCGTAATTTTGTAATTTTTACAAAATTTATCAAAATCGTTAATGGTACATAAATGCACATTTGGCGTATTAAACCATTGATATGGCAAATCTTTTGATACTGGCATATGGCCGCCACCCGCGATTTGTAAGCGGTTACGCCAGTAGCCAAAATTGGGAAAAGTGACGATGATTTCGCGGCCCACGCGTAACATCTCTTGCACGATTTCTTCAGTATTGTGCATGGCTTGTAGCGTTTGCGAGAGGATAACCGTATCAAAAGATTGATTTTCAAAGCCTGATAATCCAGCTTCTAAATCCGTTTGAATGACATTGGTGCCGTTTTGCATGCAGGCTAGCCAATTGGCATCGTCTTTTTCTACGCCATAACCTTTTGTTTCTAAAGAGTTGCGCAAATACGTCAATAATTCACCATCGCCACAGCCTAAATCAAGTACTTTATTACCAAAGCCAACCCAGCCAGCGATTATTGCAAAATCTTGACGGAATTTATTGTCTAAATTTGTAATATTTACATTATTTTGAGTTAAATTGGCCAATTTTAAACCTCAATCTTATTAAAATAAGCGCTTAATATCGCGTGATAATGTGCATCTGGCATTAAAAACGCATCATGGCCATGCGCAGCGGTTACTTCGGCATAGCTCACTGTCAGCTCATTATCCAACAAAGCTTTGACGATTTCGCGCGAGCGGGCAGGCGAAAATCGCCAATCGCTAGTGAACGACACCACTAAAAACTGCGCTTTAACATTTTTTAGCGCGGCACTTAAATCGCCATCAAACGCATAAGCTGGGTCATAATAATCCAGCGCGCGCGTCATGCGTAAATAGGTGTTGGCGTCAAATTCACCTGCAAATTTATCGCCTTGATAACGCAAGTATGATTCCATTTCAAATTCCACATCAAAGCCATATTTGATGGTGTCTTTTAGTTTGCGGCCAAATTTGGCACCCATCGCGTCATCACTTAAATACGTAATGTGGCCAAGCATTCTGGCGATTCTTAACCCGCGTCTTGGCACGGCGTTATGTGCATAATAATCACCCTCATAAAATTCAGGGTCAGTCATAATCGCTTGGCGGGCAACCTCGTTAAAGGCGATATTTTGCGCGGTTAAATTGGGCGCAGATGCAATCACCAGCGCATGCTTTACGCGCTCAGGATAAGCAATTGTCCATTGCAGCGCTTGCATGCCGCCTAAACTGCCACCAATGACGGCAGCCAGCGTTTCGATGCCTAGATAATCCAATAACTTTGCTTGTGAATTTACCCAATCTTCAACCGTTACAACGGGAAAGCTTGCGCCAAAAGGTTTGCTAGTTTTTTCATCCAAGCTACTTGGCCCACTGCTCCCATGACAGCCGCCCAAATTATTCAAGCCAATCACAAAAAATTTATTAGTATCTAGTGGTTTATTAGGCCCAATCAGATTGTCCCACCAGCCTGTATTTTTGTCAGATTCAGTATATTTACCAGCCACATGATGATTGCCAGAAAGCGCATGACACACAATGACCGCATTGGTTTTGCTGGCGTTTAGCGTGCCATAAGTTTCATAAACCAGTGAATAATGCGGCAAAATTTGGCCACTTTTTAAAATAAGTGGCTCGTTAAAATGTGCAGTTTGGGCGGCTACAATGCCGTGTTCGTTATTTTCTTGCATGGTTTAATTATACCAATTTAATGTTTATACTTGGTTTATATGGCACAAACAAAATTTAACATGTTGTCAGCATTACAAAGCTTTCAAAATCATGCGCCGTTGTTGGCAGCAAACGTTTACGTTCATCACAGCGCTAGTGTAATTGGTCATGTTAATTTGGCTGAAAATGTATCTGTTTGGCCATGCGCGGTGATTCGTGGCGATATTAATTTTATACGTATTGGTGCGGGCAGTAATATTCAAGATGGCGCTGTTTTGCATGTTAACCATGCCAGTGAACAAGACAAATTAGGCTCACCATTAATCATCGGCGAGCACGTAACCATCGGCCACAACGTGATTTTGCATGGCTGCACCATTGCAGATAAGTGCCTAATTGGCATGGGCAGCATTGTGATGGATAAAGCTGTTGTGCAAAAACACGTGCTTGTAGCCGCAGGTAGCTTGGTGCCAGAGGGCAAAGTGTTGCAAAGCGGCTATTTGTATATGGGGTGCCCAGTTAAGCAAATACGCGCTTTAACGGAAGGCGAAATTGAATTTTTTATGATTTCTGCACAAAATTATATTGATTTAAAAAACCAGTATTCGACGGATACAGTTTAATGACAATGTAGGAGGGGCGACCCGCCCCGATTGGTGTACGAGCACAAATAGACATTGTTAAAAACATCGCGACGAGGGCGTCGCTCCTACCAACGGCCAAGCGTTACGCGGTTAATGCCTGACAAATCTTTTTCATGTTCAATGTCGCTAAACTCCGCTTGTTTTAAAAGCAAAGCCACTGCAGCTGCTTGGTTATAGCCATGCTCTAGCATTAACCAACCTTGCGGGTTTAAATGTTGTGGCGCGTTTGTTATTATTTTACGAATATCATCCAAACCATCTGCACCAGATTCCAACGCGCTTAAAGGTTCAAAACGTAAATCACCTTGATTTAAGTGTTGGTCAGATGATTCTATATAAGGCGGATTGCTAACGATCACGTCAAATTTTTGATGACCATTATTTGATTTAAGTGCATCAAACCAATTGCTTAACAAAAATTTGACGTTGCTAATATTCAAGTTTTGCGCGTTTTCATTTGCTATATTCAACGCGGCTTGCGAGGCATCTACTGCTATTACAAATGTGTGTGGGCGATGTTTGGCAATGGCTAATCCAATTGCGCCACTGCCAGTGCCAAGGTCGAGAATACATAAGGGTTGCGTGATTTTTGCAATGCTATTTATTTCGCCATTCTCGCGGAAATGGGAATCCATTTTTATATGGTCATTCTGGCGAAAGTCAGAATCTGTTTTTTTATGATGACTAGATTCCGACTTTCGTCGGAATGACAAGTTTTTTGTGGAGTTATTTTGTGGAATCTTAGCCAAAGCCGCATCCACCAAAGTTTCTGTATCAGGTCGCGGAATCAACGTATCGGGCGTGACTTTAAGCTTCAAACCATAAAACTCTCGATATCCCAAAATATAAGCAATCGGCTCACCGTTCACACGACGATCAATGAGTGTTCTGTAAGCCCCATGGATATTAGTTTGCAGGGCATCATGTTCATGCGCGATTAGCCATGCGTGATTTACATTCATCACGTGTTGCAACAGTAATTGCGCTTCTAGTTTTGCAGTTTCAGCTTCAAAACCTTGCGATTTTAACTGCGTACTTGCAAGTAAAATCGAGGTTTTAATAGAGTGTGCGTTGGTCATTTAATGGTTAGGGTTTTGTAAGGTGGCGCAAACGCAGTTTGCCCACCGATAGGTGCGTTGGTGTGCAAATAAAGTCATTTTGCACACCCTACCTCGCTCGCTCAAGCCTCAGGCTCGGCAAGGTAGTTATAGGCGGATGAGAGATCATTTAATTATTCAATTGATAAAAAACCACACCACATTAAGGTATTACATACTAATAACTGGTTAATGAAAAAGCCAATTAATACCCCAATTAATCCAAATAAAAAGGCTCTTTTAAACAATTTTGTACTAGTTTTTTTAAGAGCAATAGCTGAAATTACTAAACCAGATGCTGCACCTGGCAGTGAAAATAAATGGCCAAGCCCAAGCAGTCCCTCGGGGCGAGAACTAGACCAGTTTATATACAAGTATGCAAGAAAAGTAATTGCAATACCGATTGCCGCCCCAGTATGAAAAAAGGGTGTGGGTTTAAAAAATGAAGCAATACAAATCGTGATGAAAAATACTGCAAAATAGTACCAAATGTCTATGTATAAGCTATTGCCAGCTAATAAAACTAATGTGACAACTACAAGGCAAACAAAAATTGCTAATAGTAAGTCCTGTATTTTAGGAGCTGGCATTAATTATCTTCACCCAAACTAGCCAATAAATCCGCCTGATGCTCCGCCATCAATGCACCAACTAATTCATCCATATCACCCTCAGTAATCGCATCAATTTTATACAGTGTTAAGTTAATTCGGTGGTCAGTAATGCGCCCTTGTGGGTAGTTGTAGGTTCTAATGCGCTCGCTTCTATCGCCGCTGCCAATCAAGCTTTTACGCTCACTGGCAATTGCGCTATTTTGTGCATCTACTTGTTTACTTTTAATTCTTGCAGCCAGTACCGCAAGCGCTTGCGCTTTGTTGGCATGTTGGCTGCGGCCTTCTTGACATTCCACCACAATACCAGTGGGCGCGTGGGTTATGCGCACGGCAGAATCGGTTTTGTTAATATGTTGGCCACCTGCGCCGCTGGCTCTATACGTATCTATGCGAATATCGGCGGGGTTAATAATGGTGTCGTTAATTTCATCTGCCTCGGCCAGCACGGCTACTGTGCAGGCGGATGTATGAATGCGGCCTTGCGTTTCGGTGTCTGGCACACGTTGCACGCGGTGTACGCCGCTTTCAAATTTCATTTTTGAATACGCGCCGTAACCTTCAATTTTAGCGATAATTTCTTTGTAACCGCCCACTTCAGAGTCACTAGCCGACATAATCTCCACTTTCCATTTTTGCCGATCGGCATAACGGCTATACATGCGGTATAAATCACCACAAAACAAGCCAGATTCGTCGCCACCAGTGCCTGCACGAATCTCTAGAAAGATATTTTTATCGTCGTTCGGGTCTTTTGGCAACAATAATTTCTGTAAATCTAGCTCAACTTTTTCAAGCGTTGCTTTGCCGTTTTCAATTTCTTCTTGCGCAAATTCTTTCATGTCTGGGTCGCTCAACATGCTTTGCGCCTCTTTTATATCTTTTTCAGCCTGCTCGAATACATGATATTGCACAACAATTGGTGTGATTTCGGCGTGTTCTTGGGTGATTTTTCTATAATTATCCATATTATTAGTCACGCCCTCAGAACTCATCAAGCGATTCAATTCTTCTAATCGCTCGCTTAAAGTAGCAAGTTTTCTTAACATACTGGGTTTCATATTTGGCTAATTTCTATTTCTTTTATGGCAATTAAGTTTGTTGAATACTTTGCAAAGATTCGTTCAACTTGAGGATATTTTAAAAGTGGTCAATCATACGAATAAAGTTTTGCTTTTTAAATAGCTTAATCTTAAATAATTAAGCTTTTAGCTGATAAAGTTGCTTCAACATATTTTCTAATTTCGCATGCTCTTCCCCTTGCGCAAGGTTTAGCGCATGACTGGGCGCATGCAAAAATTTATTGGTAAGCGCATTACTTAACATGTGCATGACAACCGCTGGATTTTCGCCTTTTTGTAGTAATTTAAGCGCTTTTTGCAGCTCAATTAAGCGTATGGTTTCGGCTTGATCGCGTAACGCTTTAATGGTGGGCACAGCATCGCGTTTTTTTAGCCACTGCATAAACACATCAACCCGCGCATCCACTATTGCTTGCGCGTCAATGGCCGCCAATTGGCGATTTTCTATACCGTCATTAACAACCAGTGCCAAATCATCCACCGTGTACAAAAACACATCGTCAAGCGCGGCTACTTCTGGCTCAATATCTCGCGGCACGGCTAAATCGACCATAAAAATAGGGCGGTGGCGACGGGTTTTAATGGCACGTTCTACCATGCCTAAACCCACAATCGGCAATTGGCTGGCGGTGCTGGTAATCACGATATCGAATTCGGCAAAGCGGTTGGGCAAATCGTTTAGCAAAATGGCTTGGGCGTTAATGCGCTGTGCTATTAATTTTTCGGCCAGTAAATTACCGCGCTCTAATGTGCGGTTGGCGATGGTAATAGATTTAACTTTTTGCGCCGCAAAATGATCAGCACAAAGTCCAATCATCTCACCTGCACCAATTAATAACACACGCTGTTGGCTAATATCGCCAAAAATACGCTGGGCTAGTTTGACTGCTGCAGCCGCCATTGATATAGAGTTGCAGCCAATATCAGTATTGGTGCGCACTTCTTTGGCCACTTCAAACGTGCGTTGAAAAAGTTTGTGTAACAGCGTACCAAGCGTGCCAGCATCTTGTGCGATTTTTACTGATTGCTTAAACTGGCCTAAAATTTGCGGCTCGCCCAGCACCATGCTATCTAGCCCACAAGCCACACGAAAAGCGTGCTTTACGGCTTC
This sequence comes from Methylotenera sp., assembly GCA_043759515.1. Taxonomy (GTDB): domain Bacteria; phylum Pseudomonadota; class Gammaproteobacteria; order Burkholderiales; family Methylophilaceae; genus Methylotenera_A. The sequence goes on along the minus strand of JAYVLK010000001.1, from coordinate 36,034 downwards.
TTGATTATCAAGCGTGTAAATATAGGGTGTAATTTGGCTTAAATTTAAGCGGTGATAATTTGCCAGCCATTTAATAACAGGCTCGGGCGATTCACTTTGCACATAAATCTCAGTGCGATTACAAGTTGATAAAATAGCCGCTTCACTTGCATGATTGATTGTTAAATCGTTTAACGCATAAGCCAGATTTTCGGTATTAAACGCGACGTGTTCACGAACAGAAATGGGCGCGGTGGTATGATTAACGCCAATGATATAAAGCTGCATGACGTTATTTTACCAATTCTTTAGCAAACTGCGATAAAAACATAGAAGCTGTGCGTAAAATCCATAAAAAAGTACGTTAAAATAACGCTTTGATTAACTTTTAGCTGACGAACAATCACAAGGATCACCAAAAATGAGTAAAACATATAGAATCGCACCCAGTATTTTATCGGCAAATTTTGCCAAATTAGGCCAAGAGATCGATGATGTGATAACGTCAGGCACCGATTTTGTGCATTTTGATGTGATGGATAATCACTACGTGCCAAACTTAACTATCGGCCCGCTGGTTTGCGAGGCGATTAAAGAAACCGCAGCGCGTGTGGGCGGTATTATTGATGTGCATTTGATGGTTAAACCAGTAGATCGTATCATTCCTGATTTTGCAAAAGCGGGCGCAAACATCATCACGTTTCACCCTGAAGCGTCTGATCATATTGATCGTAGCTTAAGCTTGGTGCGCGATTTAGGCTGTAAATCTGGCTTAGTATTTAATCCAGCCACGCCACTGCATTATTTAGATCATGTGATGGATAAAGTGGATATGATTTTGTTAATGTCAGTTAACCCAGGTTTTGGCGGTCAAAAATTTATTCCCGAAACGCTTAATAAATTACGCCTAGCCCGTGCCCGTATTGATGCTTATACAAAAGCTACAGGGCGCGAGATTTATTTAGAGGTAGATGGTGGTGTTAATGCCATGAATATTGCCGAGATTGCCCGCGCGGGTGCAGATACTTTTGTGGCAGGTAACGCCATATTTACCCAAGGCAAAGATACCGATGCGAACCGTTACAACACGATTGTGAGTGAATTACGGGCATCTCTTGCCACTGTTTGATTTTATCGTTTTTTTATGCAGCAAGGTTTTGTGTTGAGCTTAGTTAACCATTCAAATGTAACAGAATAATTAGTTAACAAGTCATACAATTAACAATATGAATATCCTAAACAAAAATTCTTTAAGTTGGCGTGGCTTTTTGCAAAGCTAGCCATTGCAGGCACTGATAACAATTTCAGTGCTTGCCAATATCAAAGGCCAATAATAGGCGCAAACTGAAGAGAATATTTAGGAAAACCCCATGTTTACCACCATAAACCTTACCGAATTTAACGCGCTTGCCAAGCTTGGCTACAACCGCGTACCACTGGTTTTACAAACTTTTGCAGATCTTGATACACCACTATCACTTTATCTGAAACTAGCCAATCAACCGTTTTCTTATTTGCTAGAAAGTGTGCAAGGTGGTGAGCGCTTTGGCCGATATTCGATTATTGGTCTGCCTGCAAAAACGCGTATTGTTGCGCATGGTTTTGAATTGCAAGTGCTTGAAAATAATCAAGTAATAGAATCGCACGACAATATCAACCCGCTAGATTTTGTTAAAACCTTTCAAGCTCGTTTTAAAACGCCACCTTCAAATTTACTTCCATATATTGGCTTGCCCCGTTTTACTGGCGGTTTAGCTGGTTATTTTGGGTATGAAACCATTCGTTATATTGAAAAACGTTTGGCAAATACTAGTAAACCAGACGTTTTGAGGGTGCCAGACATATTGTTAATGGTGTCTGAAGAGATTGCAGTCATTGATAATTTAAGTGGCAAGCTTTATTTTATTGTTTATGCTAATCCAGCTGATGCAAACGCTTACGAAAATGGGCTGGCACGTTTGAACGCGCTGGTGCAAATGTTGCGTAAATCAGTTGCTATTCCACAAGCTTTAGCCTGTGAAAAAACGCTAGCAAAATCAGAATTTGGCCAAGATAACTTTAAAGCAGCAGTTAAAAAAGCCCAAAATTACATACTTGATGGCGATATTATGCAAGTGGTGTTAAGCCAGCGCATTAGTCAAGATTTCACTTCATCACCACTGTCGCTTTACCGCGCATTACGCAGTTTAAATCCGTCACCCTATATGTTTTATTACGATATGGGTGATCACCACGTGGTTGGCGCATCGCCTGAAATTTTAGTGCGGCTAGAAGATGGCATTGTCACATCGCGCCCAATTGCTGGTACGCGCCCAAGAGGCGCCACGCGTGAGGTAGATCTAGCTTTGGCAGATGAATTATTGGCCGACCCAAAAGAGCGTGCCGAACATGTGCAATTAATGGATTTAGGCCGTAATGACGTAGGCCGTGTGGCGCAAATTGGCTCTGTTAAAGTGACGGATAATATGATGATTGAGCGTTACTCACACGTGATGCATATTGTAAGTAATGTAGAAGGTAAATTAAAGCCTGGGCTAGATGCGATAGATGTCTTAAAAGCCACTTTTCCCGCAGGCACCGTTTCAGGCGCACCAAAAGTACGCGCAATGGAAATTATCAATGAGCTAGAACCCACTAAACGCGGCATTTACGCAGGTGCTGTGGGCTATTTAGGTTTTAATGGCGATATGGATGTGGCTATTGCGATTAGATCGGGCGTCATTAAAGATAATAAGCTCTACGTGCAAGCAGGGGCGGGCATCGTGGCTGATTCGATTCCCGAAAGCGAATGGGTTGAAACCCAAAATAAAGCTAAAGCGGTGCTTAGAGCCGTTGAATTAGTGCAGGCTGGGCTAGATAGTAATGGAGAATTTTAAATGTTATTAATGATTGATAATTACGATTCTTTTACTTATAACCTGGTGCAATATTTGGGCGAACTTGGGCAAGAAGTCGAAGTTTATCGCAATGACGAAATTGATTTAGCGCAAGTCGAAAAACTTAATCCTGAGCACATTGTGATATCCCCAGGCCCATGTACGCCGAATGAAGCGGGCATTAGTGTGCCGTTAATTAACGAATTCGCGGGCAAGATACCGTTACTTGGCGTGTGTTTAGGTCACCAAAGTATTGGCCAAGCGTTTGGCGGCAAAATCGTTAAAGCCAAAACACTGATGCACGGCAAAACTTCGCTTATCTATCATACCAATAAAGGCGTTTTTAAAGATTTGCCTAATCCATACACGGCCACACGCTACCATTCTTTGGTAATCGAGCGCGAAAGCCTGCCAGATTGTTTAGAAATTACGGCTTGGACGCTCGACGAAAACGGTGAATTTGGCGAAATTATGGGCGTTAAACATAAAACGTTGCCCATTGAAGGTGTGCAATTTCACCCAGAATCGGTGTTGACTGAGCATGGCCATGCGCTTTTAGATAACTTTTTAAAAGCTTATTAAATGCTTTATAAAAAAGCCTTAGAACAAGTATTAGTTGGCAACGATTTAAGCTATGCTGAAATGCTAAGTATCATGCAGCAAGTGATGGCTGGTGAATTATCGAGCGCACAAATTGCAGGTTTGTTAATTGCTTTGCGTGTTAAAGGTGAAAGTGTCGATGAAATATCGGCCGCGGCCAGTGTGATGCGTAGCCTTTCTACCAAAGTAGAAATTGCAGACAAAACGCATTTAATTGACACATGCGGCACAGGTGGCGATGGTATTCAAACCTTTAATGTATCTACCTGCGCTGCTTTTGTAGCGGCTGCGGCAGGGGCGAAAGTAGCCAAACATGGGGGCAGATCTGTGTCGTCCACTTGCGGTAGCGCTGATGTGCTGGAAGCGCTAGGCGTTAATGTGAATTTAGGCCCCGCGCAAGTGGCCAGTTGTGTGGAGTCAATTGGCATAGGTTTTATGTTTGCGCCAAATCATCACAGCGCCATGAAGCATGCCGCGCCTGTGCGACGCGAGTTAGGTGTGCGCACATTATTTAACTTATTAGGGCCATTAACTAATCCAGCTGGCGCTAAGCGCCAATTAATGGGCGTGTTTAGCAAAGATTTAACGCTTAAATTAGCCAAAGTACTGCAAAATTTGGGCAGTGAACATGTAATGGTGGTGCATGGCGCAGATGGCATGGATGAGATTTCGTTTACGGGTGACACGTTTGTGGCTGAATTAAAAGACGGAAAAATAAGTGAATACACGTTTAACCCCGCGCAATTTGGGTTTGCAATTCACGATCTTAAAAGCATTCGTGTAGAAAATGCACAAGCCTCTAAAGCCATGATTTTGGGTGTGCTAAAGGGAAAAGCTAGTGAAAATAATTCAAATGCCTCACGCGAGATTGTTTTAATGAACGCAGGCGCAGCGATTTATGTAGCTGGCCTGGCAGCCAATATAAAAGCGGGTTGCGCGCTTGCGGAGAGTGTGATTGATAGTGGCCAGGCTTTAGCAAAATTAGACGCATTAAGCGCTTTTAAATGAAACATATAATTTTAATTTTTACTTTGTTGGTAAGTGCTTGCTTTCAAGCAGAGCCGCCAGCTGAAACCTCTGGCAAACAATCGGCGATTGAAGTTAAATCGCAGACGCAAATCAATCGATTTGATCGTTTAAGCGAGCCTGCTGATAAAGCTTTAAAACAATCAACACCAACACTTGATCAGCCAAAACTAAGAACAGCTGCCGTTTTATACGCGGCCAAAAAAAGTAATGCGCAAATTGAAGATAGTGGTACGGTTGCAAAAATACTGGCAGATGATAATCGCGGCTCGCGCCATCAAAAGTTTTTAGTCAAAGTAGCCACTGGCCAAACCTTATTATTTGCCCACAATATCGATTTAGCGCCGCGTGTTGATGCTATTAATGTAGGCGACACCATTGAATTTAGAGGCGAATATGAATACAACCCTAAAGGAGGTGTTGTGCATTGGACGCACAAGGACCCAAGGGGTAAACACTATGCAGGCTGGATTTTGCACAATGGAAAAAGGTATGAATAATAGGTTAATTGCAGCAGTTAAATAGGTTATTGCAGATTAAAAAATAGGCAAAAAATGAGTGATATTTTAAATAAAATCTTAGAAACAAAACGTCGAGAGATACATGATGCTATGCAAGCCACACCTTTATTGGCGCTTAGAGTATCGGCAGAAAACGTGGCAAAGTCACATGATTTTACCCCAAGAGATTTTACAGGCGCAATTAAAGCAAAGATCGCTGCTGGCAAACCAGCGGTAATTGCTGAAATAAAAAAAGCCAGCCCTTCAAAAGGCGTTATTCGTGAAAATTTTAATCCAGCAGAAATCGCCAAAAGCTATGAAGTAGGCGGCGCGGCGTGTTTGTCAGTACTCACTGACGTTGAATATTTTCAAGGAAGTAATGACTATTTAAAACAAGCGCGTGCGGCGTGTAATTTACCTGTGTTGCGTAAAGATTTTATGATCGATGCCTACCAAGTGTATGAAGCGCGCGCGATGGGTGCTGATTGTATTTTGTTAATCGCTGCAGCGATTGATTTGGCCAAAATGCGTGAGTTGGAAAATATTGCACATGAGTTAGGCATGGCCGTGTTGGTAGAAGTGCATAATGGCGAAGAATTAGAGTTGGCTTTGCAGCTTAAAACGCCATTATTGGGCATTAATAACCGCAATTTGCGTACTTTTGAAGTGACTTTGCAAACCACGCTGGACTTATTGCCGCGCATTCCGAAAGACAAAATCATCGTCACCGAAAGCGGCATTTTTAACAGTGAAGATGTGAAATTAATGCGGGATAACAACGTAAATACGTTTTTGGTGGGCGAAGCGTTTATGCGTAAGCCTGAGCCGGGTGCGGAGTTGGCGAAAGTGTTTTTTAGTTAGCCACAGAGAACACAGAGTACACAGAGAAAATCAAATACCTTTTACAACTTGCCTTGGTGTTTGTTTATGCCGTAACCTTTTTTAAAACTTGTTCTAATCGTATGCCATAGAGACGATGACGATTATTTATAAAACCATTTAAGTTAATCATAATAGGCTTTAATTAGACGTCATGCTCTTCTCTGTGATCTCTGTGGCTAAAATGCTTTTAAAGGATTTAAAATGAGCTACCCCTACACCCGCCCACGCCGCATGCGTAAAGAAGAATTCTCACGCCGATTAATGCGTGAAAACGTATTAACAACCAACGATTTGATCTACCCAGTTTTTGTATTAGATGGTGAAAACCGCATAGAAGAAGTTGCGTCTATGCCGGGTGTAAAATGCCAAAGCATTGATGTGTTACTAGAAACCGCAGCTGAATGTGTGCAACTTGGCATACCCGCGTTGGCCATATTCCCTGTCATTGATGCAAAATTTAAAAGCTTAGATGCTGCAGAAGCTTTTAACCCAGACGGACTTGTGCAGCGCGCAGTTGCAGCGCTCAAATCTGCGCATCCACAACTGGGTATTATTACCGATGTGGCACTTGACCCTTACACCACGCACGGTCAAGATGGTTTGATTGATGCTGCAGGCTACGTGTTAAATGACGACACGATTGAAGTGCTGGTGAGGCAAGCCGTTTCACATGCCAACGCAGGTGCCGATATTGTTGCGCCATCTGACATGATGGATGGCCGAATTGGCCAGATTCGTGAAGCACTAGAAAGCACAGGTAATATTCATACAAAAATTTTGGCCTATTCAGCCAAATACGCCAGTGCGTTTTACGGGCCATTTCGCGATGCCGTGGGTTCGGCTGGAAATTTAGGAGGCGGCAACAAATATTCCTACCAAATGGATCCAGCCAATTCAAATGAGGCACTTAAAGAAGTGGCGCTAGATATTGAAGAAGGCGCAGATATGGTCATGGTAAAACCTGGCATGCCGTATTTAGATATTGTGCGGCGTGTTAAAGATGAATTTGGTGTGCCGACGTTTGCTTATCAGGTTAGTGGTGAATATGCCATGCTAAAAGCTGCAGCGCAAAATGGCTGGCTTGATGAGAAGGCTTGTGTGATGGAAAGTTTATTGGCTTTTAAACGGGCGGGAGCGGATGGGGTGTTGACTTATTTTGCGATGGATGTGGCGCGGTGGTTGAATGAAAGAAATTAATTTAAGACTTTTTGCATGCTCAACTTGTTTTTATCCGTCCTGGGCTTTTGCTAGTGGCTCCGATTTAATTATTCTGTTTTGGTTGGAATTTGCGGTTTTTGTATTGGTGATAGGTTCAATTTTTATAGGGAAATTAAACCAAAAAGCTAAAGGAATAGTTTTTATTGCATACTTGGTTGGTGCTGCAATTCCTTGGTATATAACGCAAGACTGGCCTTATACAGACAATCTATTTAAGATAAACACATTGTGCATATCAATACCGTTGGTTTTTTGGATGACATCATATTTGGTTTGTTCTAAGAAGTTTGGTTAAAAAATAGCACTGTTAAGATTTTCTTTCCGCCCCTAGGCGAGTTACTTTCTTTTGCTTGCTCAAAAGATAAGTAACCAAAGAAAAGAGCACCCCCTACCGCTTGTTTCCTGCGCTGCTTTAAAAAGTTGGGCGCTGTGGAACTCGCCCTAACAAGCCACACAAAACATGGCTTGTCGCGGTGCTCAAACAGGTCCTCGCTCAAAATCTCCCAGCTTTTTAAATCATCACAGGCGCGGTAGCAAGGGGAATGTAAGTCAAAATCCAAAGCTAAATCGAAAACTAAAAGCCAAAAGCCAAAAGCCAAAAACCAAAAACCAAAAACCAAAAACCAAAAACCAAAAACCAAAAACCAAATCCCAAATCCCAAATCCCAAATCCCAAATCCCAAATACCAAATCCCAAATCCCAAATACCAAATACCAAATACCAAATACCAAATCCCCAAATTCATGCAAACGCGGGTGTATTTTTACCGAAATAATTTTTCAAATTTCGTCATTCTGAGCGTAACGAAGAATCCAGCAGTTTGCGGTGTGGCAAAAACCTTAAAACTGGATTCTTCGCTGCGCTCAGAATGACAGTGGTGATTTATTGGATAGTTAATGCGTTTGTGACTGGATTATAATGTTTTGGATTAGATTTTAAAGTTTTTGCCACATGCCCAAGCAACCAGCTGTTTACATTCTTGTTAGTAAATACAACGGTACTTTATACATCGGCGTTACCAGCAATTTGCCGCAACGAATGTTTGAGCATCGTGAAGAAAAGGTTGAAGGGTTTAGCAAAAAGTATGGCGTAAAATTGCTGGTGTATTTTGAATTATGTGATGATATGTTGAGTGCAATTGCGAGAGAGAAAGCGCTTAAAGGTATCACAAGAGCCAAGAAAATCGCTTTAATCGAATCTGAAAATTTGAGGTGGGAGGATTTGACGATTAAGTTAGATTTGTTGAGGCCTTAAAAACTGGATTCTTCACTGCGCTCAGAATGACGGCAGTGCAGAATGCTTAGCTTGAACGAACTTTTAGTTTTAATTAAGACGTAAGTAACGATAAATAATCGATGCCCTGCAAGCCAATATCCATGGACCTTGCAGGCTTGCATTAAAATGATTTATTCCAGTAATTTCTTGTTAAATATTTAATAGCACTTGCACATCGTTAATATCTGCACGTTCCGCATTGCTACCATCAACCGTTCTTTTAACCGCCACGCGCATATCATCCACATCAAACACGCTTAACTTTTGCAGCCCTAGTTCGGTTTCCAGAGTAAATACAGGTACGGTTTTGCGTACTTTTTCTTTTTTATCTTTGCTCGGTTTATCCGATACGCGGTACGATTTTTCGCTGCTTTCAAAGGGAATTTGTTGGTTTAACAAAAACATCTCTACGTCTTTTGCACTATCGGCAAATAAATGAATGTTGGTTTGTGAAAACTTTCCAGCGCTACCATCTAACACGCTACCTGTTAAATGTGGATTAAATCGCTCAAAAAGTTGCATAGTCATTAATGCAGCTTTGCGCAGTTTTGCTAGCTCAAGCGATTGTTCATCAGCATTATAAATATTGTGATAAAGCCTTATTTCTTCTTCTACCTCAGCGTTAGTTGGCATCACACTTGCCTCACTAGCGCCTAATTGTTTGCCCGCTTTTTTTTTGGCGTAGGCAAAATCGTTAATACCATCTTCTGCCATCATGCGGGCAGCGTTTTGGGCGATTAATTGCCTTAGTTGATCTATGTTTTCGCGGTTCATTGTGAGCAAGCACTAATTTAATTTGATTTAATTGACTTGACTTGGCTTGGCTTCTAATTTTTAATTTATCTTTGATAGTTTCCACTCAATTACCTGCTGGGTTCATGATGCCTTTTGCAGCATCCATGCCACTTTTAGGAGTGACATTTGCCGCTTTAAGTTTTGCAGCTGATGCAGGTTGGTCATGTTTAATATCAACGCCACTATTATTAGGCTGCAAAGGACTTGTATCGGAAGGTGCATTTGGTTTTTGTGGCGGCATTTGCAATGGGTTATCAGTCATGCTGTCAGGAAATACATATTCACCATCTTCTAATGGAGGCAATACTATTTCGATAGTACGCGGTGGGTTTTCCTGATAAAAATACTCGTTAATACCTTCATCATAACTGTGTGCAACTGCGCCTGTAGCAGGATCAATTTTTACAACCATAACCCCTTCTGGTGTTTTATAAGCCACATCAGGCACTCCCTTCAATGCAGTTGCCATATAGCTTATCCACATTGGGAGTGCAGCCTTGCCACCCGTTTCGTCTTTACCTAACGATTTCGGCTGATCATATCCTATCCAAGCAATAGCTACTTGTTTAGGGTTATAGCCTGCAAACCAAGCATCAATTTGATTATTAGTAGTACCCGTTTTACCAGCCAAATCTTTGCGACCAAGCACTTTGGCTTTAGTAGCCGTGCCTTTCATAACCACATCATGCATCATGGATGTCATGATAAACGCATTACGGCTATCAATGACTTTTGGCGCATCTTGTTTAGCACGCGGGTAATTAGTTTGTTCAATTACTTCACCTTTATTATTTGTAATTTTGGTAATCAAATGCGCATTAACGCGATAACCGCCATTAGCAAAAATAGCATAAGCATTTGCCATGCCCCAAGGTGTAACCGCGCCAGCGCCTAAAGCCATGGTTAAATAAGCAGGGTGATCTTTACGCGAAAAACCAAATTTAGTGATGTAATCTTGTGCATATCGCGGACCAATTTTTTCTAACAAACGGATAGAAACCATGTTTTTAGATTTTGTTAGGGCGGTACGCAATCGAATGTAACCTGAATATTTGCCATCGAAGTTTTTCGGCTCCCATGCCTTATTCCCGCCCACCTCTTCTGCCGTCATAAATAATGGCGCATCGTTAAACATGCTAGAGGGCGTAACACCTTTTTCTAAGCCAGCAGAGTAAACGAACGGTTTAAAGCTAGATCCAGGCTGGCGCCAAGCTTGTGTAACATGGTTGAATTTATTTTTGTTAAAATCAAATCCGCCAACCAGCGCAGTTATTGCCCCATCTTCTGGATCAAGTGCTACCAATGCAGCTTCTACAGATGGTAATTGTACAATATGCCAAATTTGCTGGCTTTTAATGATTCGCAAAACAGAGCCAAGCTTGATCTTATGTTTTGTAACATCTTTCTCGGCTAAATTTTTGCTTAAAAGACTTAAGCCAGCGCCGCTTATTTCTAAAATTTCTCCTTTTTTATTCATTACTTTAACAAGCTTTGCCGTTACATCCATTACAACTACTGGCACAAATCCGTTAAATTCTTCAAAATCTTCTAACGCTAGTTTTAAGCTAGCCTCTATATTTCCATCACTATATTTGCTTAAATCAATGTTTTTTTCTGGCTTTTGATAACCTTGCCTACGCTGATATTCTAAAATTCCTTGCAATACTGCGCTGTTAGCAGCTTCTTGGTTCGTCTTTTTAATCGTGGTGTAAACCTTTAAACCGCTACTATAAATATCATCTTGATACTGCTCATATAAAGTTTGTCTAACGATTTCACCCACATAATCAGCCGCTAGATCACGTGATTGTTTTGCTGTTTTGAACTTTAAAGTTTGTTTAAAAGCTAAATCAAATTTAGCTTCGTTAATAAAGCCAAATCGATGCATATCGCGTAACACTTCATGTTGTCTGGCAATTGCTTTATCGGGATGAATAAATGGATTGTAGCCAGACGGTGCCTTAGGTAAGCCAGCGAGCAATGCAGATTCTGCTAGTGTTAACTTGGTCAGCGGTTTTCCAAAATAAACTTGCGATGCAGCCGCAAAACCATAAGAGCGTTGACCCAGATATATTTGGTTTAAATATAACTCTAAAATTTGGTCTTTTTCTAGTGCTTTTTCTATTTTAATCGCCAACAATGATTCTTTAATTTTAGTAAAAACAGTACGTTTAGCCCCAGGCGTACTAAAAAAATTTTTGGCCACTTGCATGGTAATCGTGCTAGCACCTTCGTGGCTTTTGCCTGTTACATTATTCTTAATTGCACGCATCACACCTTTGGTATCAATGCCGCCGTGCTTATAAAAGCGCCTATCTTCAATCGCTAAAACTGCGTCTATTAAGTTTTTTGGCACATTGGATATGCTAACAAAGGCGCGACGCTCTTCACCAAACTCGCTAATCAAAAAGCCTTCAGCCGAATAAACACGTAATGGGAGTTTGGGGCGATAATCGGTTAACGCCTCAAGAGAGGGCAGCGCTGGGTAAATAAGCGTAACCGCTAAAGCTGCCATGGCAGCAATGGTTAAAACGCCTACAACGACAAACAAGATTAGAAAATGCCACCATTTCTTTGGGGCCATATTTTTTGTGATCATAAAAAATTATCAATGAAACAAATCATTACCAAAAAAACACCTTTGTATTATATGAGCTTATGTAGTTTAACCAAAATTAGCCGTAAAGAATTAACAGACATTTACAAGCTTAAGCTAACGGTTTAAAAAACTTGTGTTGAAAATGAGACAGCCTTTGCAAAACCGTTTACTTAAACAAACTATTGTAAAGATTAAGCTTTACAGGAATATAACTTGTTGCTAGCATTTAATGTAAATTATAACTAATGTACGTAACCCATGAATATAGAAAGAGAATTTTAATTTGAAATTCGATTTTTTCAATGAAAGTACTCCTCCACTTATTGGTGTGGACATCAGCACTTCGGCTGTCAAAATGGTAGAACTTTCTTCTACGGGCAAGGATTCTTATCGTTTAGAAGCTTACTCAATTGCTGCTATTCCTAAAGATGCTATTGTAGATGGCAATATTTCTGGCCTAGAGCAAGTATCTGATGCCGTTAAGCTAGCTTGGAAATTACTGGGCTCTCGCGAAAAGCGTGCCGCACTCGCCTTGCCTTCTGCCGCAGTCATTACAAAAAAAGTGATGATGTCGGCCGATTTGCGCGAAGAAGATATGGAAGTACAAGTCGAAGCTGAAGCCAATCAGTACATTCCTTTCCCGCTAGAAGAAGTAAATATCGATTTTCAAGTGATTGGCCCAGCGGCTAATAGCCCTGACGAAGTAGAAGTATTGATTGCAGCGGCCAGAAAAGAAAAAATTGAAGACCGCGTAGCAGCAGCAGAAGACGCTGGCTTAAAAGTCACTGTAATGGATGTAGATACTTATGCAACAGAAGCAGCTTATAGCCTTGTAGCAAATCAAATACCGAATAAAGGTAAAGACCAAACAGTGATGATTATGGATATTGGCGCAGGCATGATGCACATTAATGTACTGCACGACAATAAATCCATTTACGTACGTGAACAAGCTTTTGGTGGCACGCAATTGACGCAAGAAATTCAACGCCGCTTTGGCTTATCTGCAGAAGAAGCAGAAATTGCAAAACGTAAAGGTGGCTTGCCAGAAAGCTATGAAAACGAAGTTTTGCAGCCATTTATGCAATCTCTTTCAACTGAAGTAGCGCGCGCTTTACAGTTTTTTACCAGTTCTACACAATATAATCGGGTCGATCATTTAGTATTAGCTGGCGGTTGCGCAGCGATTCCTGCGATTGATGTATTGGTTCAAGACCGCACACAAGTTAATACAATCGTAGCAAATCCATTTCAATCAATGTCACTTGCCACCAAAGTTAAGCAACAGCAAGCAACAATTGATGCGCCCGCATTATTAATTGCATGCGGTTTAGCCATGCGCGGGATACATTAATATGATGCGCATTAACTTATTACCGCATCGCCAAATAAAACGTGCCGAACGTCAACGTCAGTTTGGCTTGATGGCACTGATGGCGGCGGTTGCAGCAGGTGCTGTTGTATTTGCTGGCTGGACATATCTAGGTGCTAAAAAAGATTCTCAAATTGAACGAAATGGTCGTTTAGAGCTGGCAATAGGCCAGCTAGATAAAGAAATTGCTGATATTAAAGATCTTAAAGATCAAATTAGTAACGTGCTAGAACGCAAACAAATTGTTGAGAATCTACAAACTAATCGCAGTCAATCTGTTGTTATCTTAGATGAGCTTTCAAGACAATTGCCAGAAGGCTTGTATTTAAAAAGCATCAAACAACAAGGTAACTTAATCACACTAGAAGGTGTTGCAGATACCAACGCCCGTGTTGCCACATTAGTGCGTAATTTAAGTGTTTCAAATTGGATGGAGTCGCCCAATCTAATAGAGATTAAAGCCATGACATTAAACGGCATTAAACAAAATGAATTTACGATGAATGTATCGTTAAAAGTTCAAAAAGCTGAAGAAGCCCCCAACAAAAATAAAATCAAAGGGACTTAAAACATGAAATTAGATGATTTTAATAATATTGATTTTAAAAACGCTGGTAGCTTGCCTATGCCAGTTAAATTGGTATTGCTTGGAGTTTTGTTTTTAATTTTAATTGGCTTGGGTTACTGGTTTTTGTGGAGCCCGCAAATTGATGAGTTTGATCAAGCAGAATCAAAAGAACAAGAATTGCGCCAAGTGTTTCTCACTAAAAAAGGCCAAGCTGTTAAAATTGATGCCTACAAGCAGCAGATGATTGATATTGAAAAAACTTTTGGCGCGCTTTTAAAACAGCTACCAGATAAATCACAAATGGATGGTTTATTAACCGATATTAACCAAGCAGGTCTTGGACGTGGTTTAGAGTTTGAGCTATTTAAACCAGGCCAAGAAAGTATTGCAGATTTCTACGCTGAAATGCCCATACAAATTAAAATTAAAGGCAGTTATCATGATGTGGGCGCATTTGCGACAGACATCTCTAAATTATCGCGAATTGTTACGTTAAACGATATGGTCATTGCACCGTTAAATAAAGACAGCAAAGATAGCCAGCTAGTACTAGAAGCAATAGCAAAAACATATCGTTATTTAGACTCCTCAGAAATTGCTGCTAAAAAAGCATCTGAAAAGAAAGACGTAAAATAAATGACACGTTTTAATCTTTTGTTAAAAGCAATTTCTGTTTCAGCGTTGTGCTTATCTCTTTTTGCTTGCAGTGAGGGCGAAGGTGATGATTTAGACAAGTTTATGTTGAGCTCTGCAAACGACATGGGTAAAGGTGTAGAGCCGCTACCCGAAGTACTACCTTATTCGCCCCTTCAATACAACGCAGATGGCACTTTAAGCGACCCTTTTAAACCGCGTAAAGCATCCAGTAAAAGTGGTTCTTTACAGCCTAATACCAATCGCCCAAAAGAAGCACTAGAGGCTTACCCGCTAGAAAGCTTGAAGTATGTGGGGTCGATGAGCAAAAATAAACTGACTTACGCACTTATCAAAACGCCCGATAACACAGTACAACAGGTAAAAGTCGGTAATTATTTAGGTCCTAATTATGGTTTAGTAACCGCTATAAATGAGACTGACATATCACTTAAAGAAATAGTACAAGACGACCTAACAGGCGACTGGATAGAACGTACCGCAAGTATTAATTTGCAAGAATAAATGATGGGAATGAACATGTTTAAAATAATGACAAAAATTTTCGCGATTACTTTGATAGCAACAACCAGCCTTGCACTGGGCTTTTCAAGTAATGCACTTGCAGCAAGTGATGACGCTAATTTAGCTAACAAAATCGAAAGCATCGACTTCTCTGCACTTTCTGGTGGACGCGTGAGCATTCGCTTAAAAATGAAAGAAGCACTTGCAAACCCTCCCGCAGGATTTACGCTTAACAATCCTGCTCGCATTGCATTAGATTTTCCTAATACGGCCAACGGTCTTAATAAAAACAACATTTCTAGTGAACAAGGTGCGCTTAAAAGTGTTTCATTTGCTCAAGCCAAAGACCGCACACGGGTTGTGCTAAATTTATCCAAAAACGTGGGTTACAACACCGTTTTAAGTGGTAAAGATGTCATTATTACTTTGCAAGGCAATGAAGCAAATGCTGGAAACGTTGGTACAGAAACGCGTTTTGCAGAAGCACGTGCCACTAGCCAAGAGCATACTATTACCAACGTAGATTTTGCTCGTGGCAAAAATGGTGAAGGCCGTATTATTGTCGATTTATCAGATGCTAACTCTGGCATTAACATCAAGCAAAAAGGCAAATTGATTGTAGTTGATTTTGTTAATACTGACGTACCAGCTGACTTACAACGCAGATTAAATGTAATCAACTTTAATACTCCAGTTTTATATGTTGATACGATGAAACAAGGTAAGAATGGTCGTATATCAATTGAACCAAAAGGTAACTGGGAACAATCAGCCTATCAGGCGGATAAGAAATTCATCATTGATGTGCGTCAAGTGATTGAAGACCCAGATAAATTGGTGCGTGGCTCTAAGCCTGGTTATGCCGGCGAAAAACTATCGCTTAACTTCCAAAATATTGAAGTACGATCAGTGCTACAAGTGATTGCCGATTTTACAGGCTTAAACATCATTACCAGCGATACCGTCACTGGCAACTTAACCTTAAGATTAAAAGATGTGCCTTGGGATCAAGCCATGGACATCATCATGAAAAACAAAGGCTTAACAATGCGTAAAACTGGCAACGTTATTATGGTTGCCCCAGCAGAAGAAGTATCTGCGAAAGAAAAAGCGCAGTTAGAGGCTAGTCAAGCTATTGAAGATTTGGAGCCCTTACGCACCGAAGTATTTACCCTTAAATATCAAAAAGCAGAGGCATTTAAAAATATACTTACTGGCGGAAGCGATTCTGGTGGCTCCAGTGGCCAGAATAAGAGTATTTTATCTAAACGCGGCAGTGCAGTGTGGGATCCACGTACTAATACATTATTCGTGCAAGATACTGCAAAAAAGCTAGAAGAAATTCAATCTATTATTAATAAAACTGATATTCCCGTAAAACAAGTAATGATTGAATCAAGACTTGTAATTGCTGATGACAAATTTGGCAGGAGTTTAGGTGCTAGATTCGGCGTTCAAAAACAACAAGTTAGTGGCGATACGAGAATAGGTGTAAGTGGCTCACTTGGCAATCAAATCTCACAAAGAACTGGTTCAGTTACTGGTACGACAGAAACATTGGTAAGTAGAAATGGCTCTAGTACCTTAGCTACAACGCAAATCGGAGGGCCAAATAGTCCTGTAACTCCAGGCCTTAGCACAGATGGTGCTCAAGATTTAATGTCGAATTTGCCAGTAAATAATGCTTTTGGCAGTATTGCATTCAGCTTGTTTAGATTGCCTGCTGGGCTTTTACTTAATTTAGAGCTATCTGCTTTAGAATCTGATCAAAAAGGTAAAGTAGTGTCCAGTCCGCGCGTTACTACAGCGAATCAACAAAAGGCAATTATAGAGCAAGGCACTAAAATACCTTATCTACAAGCAAGTAGTAGCGGTGCTGCCAACGTAGCATTTATTGATGCAACACTCAGTTTAGAGGTAACTCCTCAAATAACTCCTGACGAAAAAATCATCATGGATTTATTAGTTAAAAAAGATAGGGTAGGTCAAATATTCTTCGGTACACCATCAATTGATACGCAGCGTGTTACTACTCAGGTGCTAGTGTCAAATGGTGAGACTGCAGTATTGGGTGGCATTTATGAACAAACCGAACGTACAAATGTTGACAAAGTACCATTTTTCGGTGATATACCAATTTTAGGAAATGCATTTAAACGTAAAGTTAAGCAAGACGACAAAACCGAGCTGCTGATTTTTATCACACCTAGAATAATGGATGAAAGTTTAGGCTTAAGATAAGTCGATACTGACAGAAAGCTTGCTATACCTTAAAATGCCTATCATTAGCGTGATAGGCATTTTTTATAGTGACGATTTTTTTAATGCTCAATTACTATTAAAATTACTATTAAAAATATAGTACGGCAACAACCAAAGTGTTGTCATAAGTAAAGTACTATGTCGAATAGTGTGGTAAATCTGGTGAAAGCATGGCGATAGAAAGTAACAATGTTTTTTTTATAGGCTTAATGGGTGCTGGTAAAACGACCATTGGTAAAATTTTAGCTAAGCATTTAGGTAGAATTTTTTACGATACGGATGTAGAAATTGAAAAACGTACTGGCGTTAAAATTCCTGTTATTTTTGAGCTTGAAGGTGAAGCTGGGTTTCGTAAACGTGAAACCGCGGTTATTGAAGAGCTTGTAGGCTTAAGCGACATAGTAATGGCCACAGGTGGCGGTGCGGTAGTTGCAGCAGAAAATCGTGAGCTACTTAAATCAAATGGCACTGTGATTTATTTGCGCGCTAATGTAAACGAGCTATGGCATAGAACACGCAACGATAAGCATCGGCCTCTTTTGCAAAATGTCGATATCCGCACTAAGCTAGAGCAGCTTTATGCAGAGCGCAATCCTTTGTATACTGAGGTAGCAACACACATTATTGATACTGGCAATCAGCCAGTGAATACCATCATTGCAAAAATAGAATCTGTGCTTAAATAAAATATCTACAAATAAAATCACACAAACAACTACAAAACTATGCAAACCTTAACCGTAGCACTCGATAACCGCAGCTACCCAATTCACATTGGCAGCCAGCTACTAGGGCAGGCAGATTTGATTATGCCGCATCTTAAGCGTAAAAATGTAGCGATTGTTACCAACACAACTGTTGCGCCGCTATATTTACAAAAACTAACCAAATCACTGCGCGATGCTGGGGTAACTGTCATTGAAATTATTCTGCCAGATGGCGAAGCTTACAAAAACACAGATACGCTTAGCCTTATTTATAATGCCTTATTAGAAAACCGCTGTGAGCGCAGCACCACATTAATTGCATTAGGCGGCGGTGTTATTGGTGATTTAACAGGCTATGCAGCTGCCACTTATTTGCGCGGCGTGCCATTTATTCAAATTCCCACCACATTATTATCGCAAGTTGATTCTAGCGTTGGTGGCAAAACGGGCATTAATCATCCCTTAGGTAAAAACATGATAGGCGCGTTTTATCAGCCTAAATTAGTGTTAGCCGATATCGATACCTTACAAACATTACCACCGCGCGAACTATCTGCAGGGCTGGCAGAAGTGATTAAATACGGCTTGATACGAGATGTGGATTTCTTTGATTGGCTAGAAACCAATATCAGCAAATTAATTCATTTAGATGCTGCTGCCATTAGCTACGCTATTTATAGATCTTGCCAAAATAAAGCCGAAGTAGTTGCGCTAGATGAGCACGAAACGGGTGAGCGCGCGCTGTTAAATTTAGGCCACACATTTGGGCACGCTATTGAAAATGCAATGGGTTATGGCGTATGGCTGCATGGTGAAGCGGTTGCGGCTGGTACCATGCTAGCGGCAGATTTATCCCAACGCATGGGATGGCTAAATTCAAAAGAAGTCGCGCGCATACATGCCCTACTAACTGCCTCCAGCTTGCCTTTACAAGCACCTAATTTAGGCGTGCAAAAATATCTAGATTTAATGGCGGGTGACAAAAAAGTAGAAAACAGCAAAATTAGATTAGTACTGCAACAAGGTATAGGCAAAGCAGTCATTACTGGCGATTACGATGCCAATAAATTAAAAGAAACACTATCGTCAATCTATAAATGACCACACTTAGCACCAATATATTAGCCACATACGCTGCTAATCCACAGGCAAGCCTTGGCAGGCACTTTGTTGAAGCCGCATCACCGCTACGCAATGCCTTTCAGCGCGATCGCGATCGCATTATTCACTCTACCGCTTTTCGCCGCCTAGAATATAAAACCCAAGTATTTGTGAATCACGAAGGTGATTTATTTCGCACACGCTTAACGCATAGCTTAGAAGTCGCCCAAATTGCACGTGGCATTGCGCGCACCCTGCACTTGCATGAAGACTTAACAGAAGCTATTGCCCTTGCGCACGATTTAGGCCACACACCGTTTGGACATGCCGGGCAAGACGCATTAAATGATTGCATGCGCGATTATGGTGGTTTTGAGCATAATTTACAGTCGCTGCGTGTGGTAGATAAGCTAGAGCAACGCTATGCGGAATTTGATGGCCTTAACCTCACTTTTGAGCTACGCGAAGGCATACTAAAGCACTGCTCACTTAAAAACGCCAAAGAATTAGGCGATGTAGGGCAACGTTTTATTGATAAAACTAACCCCAGTTTAGAAGCGCAACTCACCAACTTTGCCGATGAAATTGCCTACAACAACCATGATATTGACGACGGCCTGCGCTCTGGCTTAATTACAATAGAGCAACTACAAAGTGTCGATTTATTTGCATCGCAATTAGATATAGTTAAAACCAAATATCCAAAATTAGAACAAAAACGGCTCATTCACGAAACCGTTCGCCGCATGATTAATATTTTAGTGGTCGATTTATGTAAGACCAGCGCGCAAAATATTAGCCAAATCCAACCCAAAACCATACAAGATATTCGCCAAGCACCCTATCTCATTAGCTTTAGTGCCGATATCACTCAGCAAAATTTGGCCTTAAAACAGTTTTTGCGCAAAAACTTATATCATCACTACAAAGTAAACCGCATGAGTGCAAAAGCCATGCGCATTATCCGCGAGTTGTTTCAAGTATTTTTCGACGACATTGCGCTGATGCCTCCAGAGCATCAAGCCAATGCACTTAAATATAAAATGCAACAAGATAAAGCGCGCGCCGTAGCAGATTATATTGCTGGCATGACAGACCGTTTTGCTATTCGTGAACACCGCAGGCTATTTACGGTAGAAGAATATTTATAACAAGTGACTACTTTAAAGTAGTTAATATCCCAAATCATGTTGCGTTAAAACAACACTTAAGTATTACTAGCTTAAAAAGCCACAAATTACTTGCTGTTAAAACAGCATCTTTGGCATACTAGTTAAACCTTCTTAGTAAATAAATATAAGTTTGTTTATTCAAATTTATTAAAAAATCTGAGAGAGTTCGCGAACTTTCTCGTTTTTGTAGTTGATTTGATGCTTTATCAGAAATGATTTTATATCAAAGCCTTAGCAATAAAAATGAGGGTATTTTAGTAAAAAACTTTAAGAAACAAATTTTTGGAGATTCATATGAAAACAAAATTAAGTTTAGCAGTTGCATCAGCTTTATTAGCTGTAGCTTCAAGCGCAAACGCTGGCATCATGATTCCAGCTGGCGATTGGACATTGGACATCGGTGGCGTTGTAAATACTTACTACACACACACAAATTTCAGTGGTGACCAACAAGCTGCTGGTTACGGCGGCGTATTTGTAGGCGGTAGCAACGAAGCTGGTCGTGATGATTCACAAAGCAATATCACAACAGGTTTGTTACCAAACTACCTATCAGTATCTGGCAAAACTCGTCAAAACGATTTAGACGTTGGTTTTACAATCAGCATTCAACCTGGCTCTTCAACAAAATCTGCTGGCCAACAAGGTGGTACAGTTGGTGGAGTTTCTAACCAAGAAAATCGTCAAGCGTTCGTAACATTTGGTGACAAATCATGGGGTTCTATCAAACTAGGTAAAGATTTAGGCATTTTCGCTTCTGACGCTATCTTAAACGACATGACATTATTAGGTGTTGGTTCTGGTGCTGGTGCTTTAGCTGGTAACACAACAACTTTAGGTCGTATCGGTACTGGTTTCATTTATGCTGACTGGAAATCACAAGTTGCTTACTCATCACCAAACTTCAATGGTTTTAGCTTCACTGCAGGCGTAACACAAGCTTGGAATGCAGTAGCTGTTGGTGACATCAATGGTTTGGTAGCAGGCTCAGGCTCAGCTACAAGTACTGGCCGTGGCGGTTCATCACCAGCATTTGAAGGTAAAGCTTCATATGAGTGGGCTGGTGATTTCGGTGGTAAAGTTTGGGTTTCAGGTATGACACAAAAAGTTGAAGATTTAAGAGTTGGTGCAACTTTAACTGATGACCGTGCTACTGCATACGATATCGGTGCTACTGTAAACGTGGCTGGTTTTGGCTTAACTGGTTACTACTACAACGGTGATGGTATTGGTCAAACAGTACAACTAAATCATGGTTTTGACTTAAATGGTAAATCACGTGATTCTGATGGTTACTATGTTCAAGGTACATATACACTTCCAGGTGTTGGTACTAAACTAGGTTTAAGCTATGGTAAATCTACTTTAGAAGGCAACAGTGGTGAAGTTTTTGATGAAGTACAAGATTCTATGTGGACAGTTGGTGCTTACCATCCGCTTACAAAACATCTAAACCTTGTAGCTGAATACTCAAGTGCTAAATCAGAGTTTGATACAACAACAGCTAGCTTAGAAGGTAAATCAAAAACTATCTCTTTAGGCGCAATCTTATTCTTCTAGTTTAATGCAGGCTTAGCCTGTTTAAATTAAAAGTAATAAACTAAAAACGGCAACTTAGGTTGCCGTTTTTTATGCTTAAACGCCTGCTAGACATTTTGTTGTATCATATAAATCGAGGTACATCACTTAAATGGAGTTTATTAATGCCTACCATCAGCATGTTTTATGGGATTGTTATATATCTATATTTTTTTGACGATGAAAGACACAAGCTTCCTCACATTCATGCCAGATATCAAGGATATGAAGCTTCTTTTTCGATTAAAGATGGTGAGCTTTTAGCAGGTGATTTACCAAAAGCAAAAATCAAGCTTGTGCAAGCGTGGGTAGAAATTCATCATGACGCCTTATTAGCAGATTGGGATTTAGCTGTAAACGGTGAAACGCCTTTTCAAATAGAACCTTTACGTTAAGGATAAACGAATGGAATTAGTAATTGAGGTATATCCAAAAGAAAATTTTAAGCTGCAACTTAAATTTAACACTGGTGAATTACGCTTATTTGATGCAGCACCATATTTAGAAAAAGGCGTTTTCAAAAGACTTAAGGATGAGCAATTATTTAAGCAGGCTTATGTAGCGTATGACACTGTATGCTGGCCAGGTAATTTGGATATTTCACCAGAAACACTTTATGATAAATCTACCACTATCGGCTAATACCTAAGGACGTTATCTACTTTTAAATTAAGTTAAAACTTAATCATTTTTAATGAATATCACATACGTACTACTTAAAGCATCAAATAAAATCGCGCGTGTAATTCCACTGAATGAAAATACTGCCAAATTTGAAGCGCAACTTTTACTGCAGCACATTTTAAAAGTAAACCGTGCGTGGTTAATTGCACACGAAAATGATTCTTTGCAAGCCAATACCCATAAGCTTTTTGAAGCGTTACTTAATCGCCGTTTACAGGGCGAGCCAATTGCTTATATATTAGGTTATCGCGAATTTTATGGGCTTACAGTTAAAGTAACTGCCGATACGCTGATTCCACGCCCAGATACCGAAACATTGGTGGATGCGGCTTTAGCTAAAATAAGCCATAGCCATACCTCATCACATCCGTCATTCTCGCAAAAGCGGGAATCCATATTAAAGTTAAAAGAAAAAATGGATTCCCGATTTTGCGAGAATGACGAATTAAGGTATGTCGAAAATGATCATCAACGATTAAGTATTTTAGATCTTGGCACTGGCTCAGGCGCAATCGCGTTAGCCATTGCCAAGCATCGCCCAAAAACGCAGCTAATTGCAGTAGATGCTAGCCAAGCCGCCTTAAATGTTGCGATTGAAAACGCGCAAAATTTAAACATAACAAATATTGGCTTTATATTAAGCGATTGGTTTAGCGCGTTAAATAATCAACTATTTGATGTGATTGTGAGCAACCCGCCTTATATTGAAGCCAATGATATACATTTAAGTCAGGGCGATTTACGTTTTGAGCCGCTTTCTGCACTGGCCTCTGGCGCAGATGGGTTTGAAGATATTCGACGCATTATTAGTAATTCACCTCAGTATCTAAACAAAAATGGCTGGCTAATGTTTGAGCATGGTTATAACCAAGCCAAATATGTGGCCGAACTGCTAGCTAAGAACGGCTTTAGCCAAATTAGCCATGTGAAAGATTTAGCTGGCATTGTGCGTGTGACAATTGGTCAATTTTCTGGATTTTCATTCTGATAGCTGCAATTATGAAAACTGATTTGCTAAAGATAGCTAAGTTTATTATGGTGAATAGCGTTTTACAGCTTGATTCTTCGCTCTCGCTAAGAATGACTGGCCTTGCTAGGCGATTATTTAAAGGCCTTTCAATAGTATAATAATGCCATGTCTGAAAATAATTCTGTTGGCAATGTTAAAGCCCAAACCGCGCATTTTAGCTCACCACTTACTTTAAAAAGTGGTGAAGTACTGCCGCAGTTTTCTTTGGTATATGAGACTTACGGCAACTTAAATGCCGATAAAAGTAATGCTGTGATTATCTGCCATGCGCTTTCTGGCAATCATCATGTGGCTGGCAAATATGCAGAAACCGATAAAAATGCAGGTTGGTGGGATAACTTAATTGGACCAAATAAGCCTTTAGATACAAATCGCTTTTTTGTAATTGGCCTTAATAATTTAGGCGGCTGTCATGGTAGCACTGGCCCATCTAGCATTAACCCTGCAAATAACCAACCATTTGGTGCAAGCTTTCCAATTGTAACGGTTGAAGACTGGGTTAATTCTCAAGCATTATTACTAGATTATTTGGGCATTAAGCAACTTGCCGCAGTGATAGGCGGTAGCCTTGGTGGCATGCAAGCCTTGCAGTGGGCAATTGCCTACCCAGAGCGCGTTCGACATGCGCTTGTTATTGCATCTGCCCCCAATTTAACCGCCCAAAATATTGCCTTTAACGAAGTAGCGCGGCAAGCGATTATGACGGACCCTGAGTTTTATGCAGGCGATTATTACGCACACAATGCTGTGCCGCGCCGTGGCTTAAGAATTGCCAGAATGCTAGGGCATATTACTTATTTATCTGACGATGCCATGGGCGAAAAATTTGGTCGCAAGCTTAAAGATACAATTAAATATAGCTTTGATGTGGAATTTGAAATGGAATCGTATTTACGATACCAAGGTGATAAGTTTGCAGGCGAATTTGATGCGAATACTTATTTACGTATGACGCGCGCGCTTGATTATTACGACCCTGCGCTGGCATTTAATGGCGATTTAAGTGCTGCGTTAAAACATGTTAAAGCTCAATTTTTAGTGCTCTCTTTTACTAGCGATTGGCGTTTTTCGCCCGCACGCTCACGCGAAATTGTAAAAGCACTTTTAGATAATGAATTAACAGTAAGCTATGCCGAAGTAACCGCCGCACACGGCCACGATGCTTTTTTAATGCCTGATGCGCATTACCATGCGATTTTGCGTACTTACTTACAAAAGATTGAGGTGTAAGATGGGCCTGCATCTACATATATTTTTAAAATTACCCACCACTTTCTTCATACCCGCGCAGGCGGGTATCCATTTTGATTTTAAGTCTGCGTGCCCAATTGAAGCTTTGGCATACAATTGGATTCCCGCCTTAGCGGGAATGAAGGTGTAGGGTTAGTAATGGCAATGACATCTCAAAATAATGTAAATTCTACAAATTTAACCGGTAGTGTTAATGATAACTTTACAAAATATCGCCAAGATTTTGCCATTATTGCTGGCTGGATTGGTTTTGGCTCAAAAGTACTCGATTTAGGCTGCGGTGATGGCACGCTGTTGCAGTTTTTACGCACCAGCTTGGAAACCAAAGGTTATGGCGTAGAAAAAGATGATGCTAACTGGCTAGCATGCTTGCAAAATGGCACAAATGTGATTCAAATGGACTTAGAGGCAGGTTTATCGGGCTTTGAAGACCAGTCTTTTGACACTGTCATTCTGTCGCAAACACTACAAGCCATGCATAATACAGAAGCCATTGTGCAAGAAATGCTGCGCGTAGGGCGCGAAATTATTGTGACTTTTCCTAACTTTGGCTACTGGCGCAATCGATTACAAATTACTACAGGCAACATGCCTGTATCTAAAACATTGCCTTATCAGTGGTACAACACACCCAATGTTCACCTTTGTACGATTAATGATTTTGATAAATTTTGTAAAAATCACAACATTACGGTGATTGAGCGCAAAGTGATTACCGAGGCAGAAGAAATTAGTTTTATGCCAAATTTGCTGGGCAATTTAGCTATGTATCGTTTGAAAAATTCGGTTTAAAGCTTAATAGTGCCTAATCACTTATCTGTTAGCAATCCATCTATCTGGCAATCGCTTATGAGCAAAAAAATGCTCATTTGTATTTTTACTGGTTTTAGCTCTGGCTTGCCGTTATACATTCTCATCAGCCTTTTGCCCGCATGGCTACGTAGTGAAGGCGTAAATCTTAAAGCGATTGGCTTATTTGCTTTAATTAATCTGCCATTTACATGGAAATTTTTGTGGGCACCTTTTTTTGATCGCTACATTCCATCATTAGGCAGGCTTAGCTTAGGTCGCCGTCGCGGCTGGTTGATTATTTCACAGGTTTTATTGCTTTTATCTATTCCCATTTTTGGCGCATTTAACCCTACGTTGGATATTTGGGCTATTGCCTACCTTGCCACGGTTGTCGCTTTTTTTAGTGCTAGCCAAGATATTGTATTAGATGCTTACAGACGCGAATTATTAATTGATGCAGAACTAGGCTTGGGCAATGCGGTACATGTTAATGCGTACAAAATTGCGGGTTTAATTCCAGGCTCACTGTCACTCATTTTAGCCGACCACATGGCTTGGAGCAGTGTATTTATGATTACTTCTCTATTTATGTTGCCCGGTATTTTAATGACCATTTTTGTGGCCGAACCTGCGCTAAAACAAGGTAGACCAAAAACACTAAAAGCCGCGGTGGTAGAGCCTTTTAAAGAGTTTATGTCACGCAATGGCTTAAAAACCGCCACACTTATTTTAGCGTTTATTTTCTTTTATAAATTGGGCGATAGTATGGCAACAGCTTTAGCCACACCGTTTTATTTAGATATGGGCTTTAGCAAAACAGAAATTGGTTTAATTGCTAAAAATGCAGGCTTGTGGCCTAGCGTTATTGGTGGTTTATTGGGCGGTGTGTGGATGTTTAAACTTGGTATTAATCGCGCGCTGTGGGTATTTGGTTTTGTGCAGATGATTGCCATTTTGGGCTTTGCTTTTTTAGCTACTGTTGGACACAGTTTGTTGTGGTTAGGTATTGTCATTGGTGTAGAGGCTTTTGGCGTTGGCTTGGGCACAGCAGCTTTTGTGGCCTACATTGCGCAAACCACACACCCGCTGTATACCGCTACTCAATTTGCATTATTTACAAGCCTAGCTGCAGTGCCACGCACTTTTGCAAATGCAGCTACTGGCTACATGGTAGAAAATTTAGGCTGGTTTAAATTTTTTATGCTGTGTTTTATATTGGCAATACCTGGTATGTTGTTGCTGTTTAGAGTGGCGCCTTGGAACACGATTAAAGAAAACGAAATACCACTTTAAATTCTCTCACCCAAATTCCCTGCCTATTTTAGGGGAATGGCTAGGGAGGTGGTTGAAAGTGCAGTACCCCCATGCCAACCTTCCCCCTTAAAGGTGAGGGAGTTTTTTTGTAAGGCTATAGCAATAAGCGCGACTAACTCTTAACCTTACAGGAGTTTTATCATGCGCATTGTCACCTCTGCTTTTTTTGCCTTAAGCCTGCTTAATATCGCCACTCAGCCTGTCATTGCCGCAGAATGTTCTGCCAAAAGCGGCGCATCTACTGTACCACTGCTAGAACTCTACACATCCGAAGGGTGCAGCAGTTGCCCGCCTGCCGATAAGTGGCTAAGCAACTTAAAACAAGATTCTAGTCAGTTGATTCCCCTTGCGTTTCATGTGGATTATTGGGATTACATAGGCTGGAAAGATAAGTTTTCTAAAGCAGAATATTCAGATAGGCAGCGTAAAGTAGCGGCTTTTAATAGCGCAGGCTTTGTATATACGCCGCAATTTGTAATGAATGGCCGTGATTTTAAAGGTTCGGATGGATCACGTTTAAATAGCATGGTAGCTAGCAGCCAAAAGCTGGCCTCACGTGCTAATTTAGCCTTAAATGCCAGTACAGCGGCCAATGGTGACATTGTATTAAACGTAACCGCAGCCGCAACTAGGCCCGCAGATATTAAAAATAGTGATGTTTTTGTAGCGATTTATGAAAATAAATTAGCAAGTAAAGTAAATGCTGGCGAAAATAGTGGCCGCGAATTAAAGCATGATTATGTAGTGCGGGAGCTTTTTGGTGCTTATCAAATTAATAATCAAAATGAATTGACCAAAAACTTTACCTTAAAAGCCGATTTGAAAAATAAAGGTTATCAATTTGAAAACATGGGCGCAGTAGTGTTTGTGCAAAACAGCCAAAATGGGGAAATTTTACAAAGTTTAGCCTTAAAGTTTTGTAAAGAAATTTTGTAAAGAAATCTGATAGCAAATAAATCAATAACACCCTTTAAAACGCTGTAGCACGCAGTACTTTAAGAAAAGTCTAAAAAAGCAAAAAATTATTTTACATGCGTTTGTTTTAAACGAATTTGCTAAAGATCTTCAATCAATTTTCGCCTTCGCGCGCAAAACGATTAAGCGGTAGTAGCTATTAGAAGGCCATTATTCAGCCAGCCTGATAAATATTGAGCGGCCTTCATGGTGGCATCTTTTTCTGTGTACATATCCTGCAAACATTCGCACAGGCCGCCAAAGCTAGCACCTGTAGCCACTAGCTTTATTGCTTTATCTTCTAACAGGTCTAGCGATTGATAGTGCGCGGTCATATCTGCACGCCAAACCAAGCAAGGCTCATTTAATTGCTTTGCTGGTGGCGGTGTTTCTTCTGCATCTAGGGCTTGCCATACCACCAACACATTCCATTTTAAGGGAAGCAACTGCACCGATGGATGAAATACTAACTGCAAATCTGCCCATGCTTCTGGCGCAAGCTCTGCTAAATCTTGTAATTGCAGCACTGGTGTATCTGCCGCATCAAACGCTAAACCTAATGCCCACTCAAAAGCAGCCATTTCAGCGGCAATAGGGTGTTGCGGCAAGGTTTTAATTAAATGCAGTTGCATCATATCGCCTACCCAACGCATATTTCGATACTTTGAGGGATAACAATCAATATAACTGCGCGCAGTTTGATCAAATAAATGGTCACCCAGCAAGGCTTTAAGCTTAGGGTAGCTATTTGCCAAGGCTTCAATAATGCGTAATCGATAAGCATCTGCATAAATGCTTAAACGCTTTTTAACACCTACTTTATTGTCGTTCACCATACTTTTGGTGAAGGCTGCGCCTTTAGCGGTATCGATTAAATAGGCCTGAAAATCTGATTGCAATTGCGCTAGTTGGCTTTTATTAACGTTGCTCACTTAGCCACCGCTAGTTGTTTGGCTGCGATATTGCGCGCAATTTGCAGTTCTGCTACTAATTCTGCTAGTTCTGGCATGTTGTCATCGCGCTCTATCATGGTAGAAATCGCGCCAAAACGTTGTAAAGCATGGCTATATAAATCCCAAACAGGGTCAATTACTGGCGCATCATGGGTATCAATAATGTAATCGCCATGATTATGGTGCCCAGCCAAATGTATTTGTTGTACGCGGTTTTGCGGAATACCATCGATAAACGTTTTTGCGTTAAATTGGTGGTTATAGCTACTAACATAAATATTATTTACATCTAGCAAAAGCTTACAATCGGCTTTTTCGCTAATCAGCGCAATAAATTCCCATTCTGTCATGGTCGAATCGACATAGCTGGCATAACTAGATACGTTTTCAAGCAAAATTTGGCGGCCTAAGTAATCTTGCACAATTTCAACCCGCTCTGCCACGTGCTTGGCCGTTTCTTCTGTATAGGGTAGCGGCAATAAATCATGCATGTTTTGCCCATGCACCCCTGTCCAGCATAAGTGATCAGAAATCCATTCGGGCTGAATTCGATCAGCCAATTTACGTAAATCACGCAAATAATTTTCATCAACAGGTGCTGTTGAGCCAATTGATAACGATACACCATGCATTACCACTGGATAATCAGCGCGAATGCAATCTAAATAATGCAGCGGTTTACCGCCAGCAATCATATAGTTTTCAGAAAGCACTTCAAACCAATCGATATTGGGTTTTGTTTCTAAAATTGCGTTGTAATGCTCTGTGCGTAAGCCTAAACCAAAACCTAGATATGAAGAGTTTTTAGACATTTTTTTATATTTAAACGTATTAAATAGCTTTTTGCTAAATATCCATTCTGACGCAATTGGGGAAAGTAATTGCGTGAGAATGGAATAAGATTACGCGTAATACTAAACTGCGTGACCACCTTTAGCATCGCATTCTGCGCCTGTTAAGGCTAAATGACCAATACCAGCACACGCGTTTTGACCTTTGCATGCATTTGCAGCAATGGCGCAAGAACCTTGGCCTTTACAGGCATTTTTTGCTGTTTTACAAGCATTTTGACCCTTGCAAGAGCTAGCTGCGGTTTTACAATCGCTAGTGCCTTTGCATGAATTAACGCCTACGCAAGATACCGCAGAGCCGCTACTTGCTGTTTTTGCGCCAGAACCAGCACAGCCAGCTAAGATTAAAGCCGCTGCACCTACTGCTAACATTGCGCCTTTACTAAATTTTGATGATGTTTGAATAGACATAATAAATCCTTTCTAGTTGTTATAAAAATCTACCTTATTAAAGTATGCAAGGTAGTTATATAGATACGTGAGTCAGGACAAAGTAGATTCATCTCGCACCACACTAGCTTTAGTCGTATGCTATTTTGAATCCTTACAAATTTTTGATGGCGTTAATTTGGTGGCGTATATTTGCGACTACTTTAAAAACTACTGTGAAATACTACTGTGCTTTATCAGCTGTCATTTCAATGCAATTAGCACTCAAATTGTCGCCCAAACTGTCCCCCAAAGCACCGCTTGGGCAATCTTCTGCAAGGGCAATAATTGAAGCTTCTTCTTTATCTAACATGGTCTGCAAATAAGCTGTGCTGGTTTGCAAATCTTTTACCCAGCCAGTTTGTTCAACATTTTCTAGCTGCAAAATACTCATCACAGAACGCATATGCCAATTTTGCTGATTAAGCAGCTCAACCGCAATTAAATCTGATTCGACCAATTGCGTAGGCTTCATTTTAGAAATAGCTACCTCACTACCAACCATTGATGTAGCGGTAGAAGCGGCACTGGTTAGCAAGGTGGTGGCAGTAGTAGCCTGCGCCGCGGCGGATGATGCGCCTATAATGGCAACTGCTGGAAACAATACGCTAGCCAAGGCTGAAATAATTAACTTGGTGGATGTGTTTTTACTGTGATGGCGACCAATCACATGCCCCATCTCGCGGGCGATAATAAAATTGAGTGATTCATCATCTAACTCTAACGCTTGCAAGCCGCGAAATAGCAGCACCTTACCAGCCCCATTTGAAGCCGCACCCAACTCTGCTTTATCAATCACGCTAAAGCTAAATTTTGGCACGCGCTTTTGCAATGCTGGGTATAACTCATAGGCAGTAGTGCTAAGTTGCAAGCCTAGTTGCTGCACTCTGTCGTTAAACTCTTGGTTATTTGAACAATGCTCAGCCACACAGGCTGCCACACTCGATTTAATGGCCAAGCGTACGTTCATATCAATATCAGACATGATATTACTAATGCCATCTGGCACAATTGTCATGTCATCTTGCGCTGCATTAGCACACAAAATTTGCGTTGCTAATACCGCTGTAACAATGATTTTATAAGGCAATTGAATAGGCAAAATAGAAGGTTAAGGCTTTCAGCTTGAATATTGATAATCGATAATTAAAGGGGCATGATCACTAAAACGCTCAGCCTTGTAAATAGATGACGCCGCAGCTTTTAACGCTAACGCAGGCGTTGCTATTTGATAATCGAGCCGCCAACCCACGTTTTTTTCATACGCCGCACCACGGTTACTCCACCAGGTATAACACTCTTCAGTGGCATTGGGATGCAGCGTGCGGTACACATCTACCCACCCCACCCGGTTGAACAAATCGCTTAGCCAAGCACGCTCTTCTGGCAAAAAGCCAGAATTCTTTTTATTGCCTTTATAGTTTTTTAAATCAATTTCTTGATGCGCAATATTCCAATCACCACATACCACTACATCGCGGCCACTTTTTCTTAAGGCTTCTAAATGAGGCATAATGCGTGCCAATACACTAAATTTGAACGCTTGCCGCTCTTCGCCGCTAGAGCCGCTAGGTAAATACAAAGAAATTACACTTAAATTGCCAAAGCTGGCTTCAATGTAGCGTCCTTCTGCATCAATATCTGCCATGTGTGGATGCACATGGCTTAATCCTACCATTACCGCATCTGCCTTTTGTTTGCTGTAAATGCCTACGCCACTGTAACCTTTTTTCTCTGCATAGTGAAAATAGCCATAGTAGCCATGTGATACAGGCATGCCGTTGGGCAATGCTGCAAGCATCTCCGCTGTCATATCTGCAGCTTGCGCTTTTAGCTCTTGCAAGCAAATGACATCAGCCTGCTGGGTTTGTAGCCAAGCAAAAAAACCCTTGTTTGTGGCAGAGCGTATTCCATTCAAATTCGCAGTTATAATGCGCATTATTCACTTTCGATTAATTGATGATGACTATAACCCAACCCAAAACCCAACTTAAGCCAAGTCCTACAAATATAGCCAATGCCGATTTAAGCCAGGCTTTTATCGCTTTTGCGATTCAAAAAAATGTGCTCAAATTTGGCGAATTTACAACTAAAGCTGGCCGCTTAAGCCCTTATTTTTTTAATGCTGGCTTATTTAACGATGGCGAAAGCTTACTTAAGTTGGGTGAATTTTACTACCAGTGTATTCAAAAATCTGGTATTCAATTTGATATGTTGTATGGCCCAGCTTATAAAGGCATCACACTAGCCGCCAGCATCGCGATTGCTTTTGCCAAAAATGGTCATAATCTGCCCTATGCGTACAATCGCAAAGAAGCAAAAGACCATGGCGAAGGCGGCATTATTGTCGGCAGCCCTTTAAGCGGTCGCGTTTTAATTATTGACGATGTCATTTCGGCAGGTACTTCAGTGCGAGAATCGGTTGATTTAATTACAAAACATGGCGCAACACCCTGTGGCGTAGCGATTGCTCTAGATCGCCAAGAAAAAGGTTTAGGCGATTTATCTGCCGTGCAAGAAGTGCAAGCACAGCACAATTTACCCGTGTGTGCCATTGCAAATTTGACAGATTTATTACAATACATTAATGAAAAACAAGATTTGGCACACCATTTGCTTAAAGTTCAAACGTACCGCCAACAATATGGCGTGATTATGGTGATTGAATGAATTTTATGCAAAAAATTACTTTTATTTTACTGCTAAGCCTAATTTTTATATCTGGCTATGCCACCGCTGATACCAAAAAAATTGTTAAGTGGGTAGATAGTAGCGGCGTAACGCATTATGGTGACAAATTGCCCTCACAAGAGCTTGGCCGCAATAACACTGAAATGCGCGATAGCGGCATAGTCATTAAGCGTAACATTAAAGCCGATCAGAAAACAGAAGTCTTAGATCTGCAGAAGCAGCAGCAAAAATTAGATCAAGACCGCAAAGATAAAGTATTGCTGGCTTCATATACCAAGCCAGAAGAAATTGATTTAGCGCGCGATAGAAATTTAGAAACAGATTTTGCCGCTGTACAAGCATTAACTCAGCAAAAACAAAATACAGCAAATAGAACATTGCGCAATAACAAAACTGCGCAAGGATTTAAAACAAAAAATAAACCATTACCCGCTTATTTAAGTGAAGAATTAAAACAATCTCAACTTGAATCTGACAGTATTAACAAACAAATTGCTCAGCGAAAAGCCAATATGGAAGTGACTCGCAAACGTTATGCAGAAGAAAAATTACGATTTATTGCTTTAAAGCAGCCAATTGTTAATGCCACAGATTCTACAGTTGCTACAACGCCAATAGCCAATTTATCGGCTGCATCACTTAATGGCGAAGCAATACCCGCTACTTCTACCAACAATGTTGCTAAGTAGCGTTAAGCAATTACTAAGCTAATAACTTTTTCTTTAGTAGCGCATTTACTTGCGTAGGGTTAGCCTTACCTTTTGACGCTTTCATGGCTTGACCCACTAGCGCATTAAAGGCTTTTTCTTTACCCGCTTTAAATTCTTCTACCATGGCTGGGTTGGCTTTTAAGACTTCATCAATAATCGCTTCAATCGCGCCGCTATCAGATTCTTGTTTTAAGCCAAGCCTTTCAATCGCATTTGCTACTTTTTCCACTGCATTGTTATAGTACATCTGCATATAATCATTATTATTTGCTTCGCTTTTATCGAAAAATGCAGATTCGATTTCGCCAGCCCACATAGCTTCAAATACTAGCTTTGCCGAATTGTTAGAAATTATTTTATCTTCAACTTTCTTCAATATTGCAGCCAAGCTCAAAGCATTTACATGAGATTCTTCGATCGACTTACCTTCAGCGTTTAGTTGAGCAGAGAGCATACCCATAATCGCATTGGCAATTTGTTTTGCACCAATGCCCATTTTTACTGATATAACAAAATAATCCGCCAATTCGCGACTGGTAGTTAATGCAGCCGCATCATAACTACTTAACCCATAATCAGCTTCAAAACGCGCTTTCATGGCCTCTGGCAATTCTGGCATAGTGGCTTGCACGCGCGCTTTATCGGCAGCTGTGACTTCTAAAGGCAATAAATCGGGGTCTGGAAAGTAGCGGTAATCGTTGGCTTCTTCTTTTGAACGCATGGCTTTCGTCTCACCCGTATCTGGGTTAAACAAAACAGTGGCTTGATGGATAGTGCCGCCATCTTCTAGCGTTTCTATTTGCCAGCGTGTTTCATATTCAATCGCCTGCGTCATAAATTTAAATGAATTTAGATTTTTAATCTCACGGCGTATGCCAAACTTCTCTTGGCCTTTTGGGCGTACCGATACGTTGACATCGCATCTAAAGCTACCTTCTTGCATATTGCCGTCACAGATATCAATCCACTGCACCAGCTCATGCAGTTTTTTGGCATAAGCCACCGCCTCCGCTGCGCTACGCATATCTGGCTCTGTGACAATTTCTAGCAAGGGCGTACCTGCACGATTTAAATCAATGCCAGACATTCCTTCTACTGCACCGTGAACAGATTTACCAGCATCTTCTTCCAAATGCGCGCGAGTGATATTGATTACTTTTTCATAGGCTGCATTTTTGCCCACTGCTGGCACTTGAATCGTCACCGCGCCTTTGCCCACTACTGGCAATTCAAATTGACTAATTTGGTAGCCTTTGGGTAAATCTGGGTAGAAATAATTTTTACGGCTAAAAACTGAGCGCGCTGGAATATCCGCGTTAATCGCCAAGCCAAATTTAATGGCGCATTCAACCGCTTGCTTGTTTAAAACGGGCAACACGCCTGGTAAAGCAGTGCTTACTTCATCAGCTTGCGTATTAGGCTCTGCGCCGTAAGTGATAGAAGCACCACTAAATTGTTTGCTTTTGGTTCTTAACTGCGTGTGGGTTTCAAGCCCAATTACAACTTCCCATTCCATTTTAAATACCCTCTGGCATTTGCGTATGCCAATCTGTCACTTGTTGATAAGCATGCGCCACATCTAACATGCGCGCTTCATCAAAGTAATTACCCATAATTTGCAAGCCTACTGGCAAAGACTTTCCATCACTGCTTGGACTAAATCCAGCAGGAATGCTCATACCTGGCAAACCAGCCAAATTGGTGGCGATGGTATAAACGTCTTGCAGATACATCGCCACTGGGTCATCCGCTTTTTCGCCCGCTTTAAATGCTGTAGAAGGCGCGGTTGGGCCCATAATCACATCACATTGTTTAAATGCTTGTGTAAAATCATCGGCAATCAGGCGGCGAATCTGCTGGGCTTTTAAATAATAGGCATCGTAATAACCCGCGCTTAACACATAAGTACCAATCAAAATACGCCGTTTCACTTCTGCACCAAAGCCTTCTGCGCGGCTTTTCATATACATATCCATCAAGTCATCATATTCCGCTGCACGGTGCCCATAGCGTACACCGTCATAGCGTGAAAGATTAGAGCTGGCTTCCGCTGGTGCCAATACATAATAGACTGGGATGGATAATTGGCTATTTGGTAGCGAAATATCCACCGTTTCTGCCCCTAGCTTGCGGTATTCGGCAATCGCCTCTTGCACCACTTTTGCCACGCTGGCGTCCAAACCATCGGCAAAATATTCTTTTGGCAAGCCAATACGCAAGCCTTTAAGCGGCTGGCTACCTGCAATTTTATCTAGGCCGCGCATGTAATCTTCTTTAGGGCGATTCAAGCTCGTGGAATCGCGCTCATCAAAGCCTGTCATCACATTCATCATTAAGGCACAGTCTTCCGCACTTTTCGCCATTGGCCCCGCTTGATCTAGGCTTGAAGCAAACGCAATCATGCCGTAACGTGAAACTAAGCCGTAAGTGGGTTTTAAACCAGTAAAGCCACATAAACTGGCTGGCTGACGAATTGAGCCGCCTGTGTCAGTTCCAGTGGCTGCTGCACACAATCTAGCCGCTACAGCCGCCGCTGAACCGCCCGAACTGCCACCTGGCACACGATCAAAATCCCAAGGATTTTTAACGCCGCCAAAATTGCTGGTTTCGTTAGAAGACTGCGGTATTGATGCTTTTAATACGCCTTCAAACACGAGCCACCCGGAGCCACCATGCAGGCCGTCGAAGAGGACGGTGGCGAGCTTA